>NC_015186.1:2295000-2942500 GCF_000202835.1 Acidiphilium multivorum AIU301 | reverse complement strand
AGAAGACCCGAAACCGAGTGATCTAGCCATGGCCAGGCTGAAGGTGCGGTAACACGCACTGGAGGGCCGAACCCACGCCTGTTGAAAAAGTCGGGGATGAGCTGTGGCTAGGGGTGAAAGGCCAATCAAACTCGGAGATAGCTGGTTCTCCGCGAAATCTATTGAGGTAGATCGTCGTGTGTATGCCTTCGGGGGTAGAGCACTGGATGGGCTAGGGGGGCCCAAAGCCTTACCAAACCTAACCAAACTCCGAATACCGAAGTGTCTTGCACGGCAGACAGACGGTGGGTGCTAAGGTCCATCGTCGAGAGGGAAACAGCCCAGACCACCAGCTAAGGTCCCCAAATTGTGGCTAAGTGGGAAAGGATGTGGGAATTCCAAAACAACCAGGAGGTTGGCTTAGAAGCAGCCATCCTTTAAAGAAAGCGTAATAGCTCACTGGTCTAATAGAAATCCTGCGCCGAAAATGTAACGGGGCTAAAGCCACATACCGAAGCTGTGGGTGCATGGAAACATGCGCGGTAGCGGAGCGTTCCGTAGGCCTGTGAAGGGAGATGGGGTGACCCCTCCTGGAGGTATCGGAAGTGCGAATGCTGACATGAGTAGCGACAAACAGAGTGAGAAACTCTGTCGCCGAAAGTCCAAGGGTTCCTGCGCAAGGTTAATCCGCGCAGGGTGAGCCGGCCCCTAAGGCGAGGGCGAAAGCCGTAGTCGATGGGAAGGGGGTGAATATTCCTCCGCCTGCTGGAAGTGACGAATGCGAGATGTTGTCTGTCCTTATCGGATTGGGCAGGCTTTTTGAGCATTCCGGGAAATAGCTCCAGCGTATAGACCGTACCCTAAACCGACACAGGTGGACTGGTAGAGTATACCAAGGCGCTTGAGAGAACGATGTTGAAGGAACTAGGCAAATTACTCGCGTAACTTCGGGATAAGCGAGACCCGTATGTGGGCAACCATGTGCGGGTGGCACAAAAGAGGGGGTAGCGACTGTTTAGTAAAAACACAGGGCTCTGCGAAGTCGAGAGACGACGTATAGGGTCTGACGCCTGCCCGGTGCCGGAAGGTTAAGAGGAGAGGTGCAAGCCTTGAATTGAAGCCCCGGTAAACGGCGGCCGTAACTATAACGGTCCTAAGGTAGCGAAATTCCTTGTCGGGTAAGTTCCGACCTGCACGAATGGCGTAACGACTTCCCCACTGTCTCCAGCATCGGCTCAGCGAAATTGAATTCCCCGTGAAGATGCGGGGTACCCGCGGTCAGACGGAAAGACCCTATGAACCTTTACTGCAGCTTTGCAGTGGCATCAGAAGAGTGCTGTGTAGGATAGGCGGGAGGCATTGAAACCGGGGCGCTAGCTTCGGTGGAGCCAACCTTGAAATACCGCCCTGCGCGCTTTTGATGTCTAACCGCGGCCGGTTATCCCGGTCCGGGACCCTGCATGGTGGGCAGTTTGACTGGGGCGGTCGCCTCCTAAAGAGTAACGGAGGCGCGCGATGGTGGGCTCAAGCCGGTCGGACATCGGCTGTTGAGTGCAATGGCATAAGCCCGCCTGACTGCGAGAGCGACAGCTCGAGCAGAGACGAAAGTCGGCCATAGTGATCCGGTGGTTCCACGTGGAAGGGCCATCGCTCAACGGATAAAAGGTACTCTAGGGATAACAGGCTGATCTCCCCCAAGAGTCCACATCGACGGGGAGGTTTGGCACCTCGATGTCGGCTCATCACATCCTGGGGCTGGAGCAGGTCCCAAGGGTTCGGCTGTTCGCCGATTAAAGTGGTACGTGAGCTGGGTTTAGAACGTCGTGAGACAGTTCGGTCCCTATCTGCCGTGGGTGTTGGAGACTTGAGAGGATTTGTCCCTAGTACGAGAGGACCGGGATGAACATACCTCTGGTGCATCGGTTGTCACGCCAGTGGCACAGCCGAGTAGCTAAGTATGGACGGGATAACCGCTGAAAGCATCTAAGCGGGAAACCCACCTCAAAACTAGGTCTCCCCGAGGGTCGTGACAGACCATCACGTTGATAGGCCGGGTGTATAAGCGCGGTAACGCGCTCAGCTAACCGGTACTAATCACCCGATAGAACTTGAATATCTCAACCACCCCCACCATGCACAAACACCAACACAACTCACACAACACGCCAAATCCACACCAGCCCAGAAACAACGATAGGCTGGACGACCTGGTGGCCATTGCGGGGAGCCTGCACCCGATCCCATCCCGAACTCGGCCGTGAAAATCCCCAGCGCCCATGGTACTGTGCCTCAAGGCACGGGAGAGTAGGTCGCCGCCAGGTCCTCCAGCCTATCGTAACCTCATCCACCGCGGGGTGGAGCAGCCCGGTAGCTCGTCAGGCTCATAACCTGAAGGTCACAGGTTCAAATCCTGTCCCCGCAACCATCATGACTTGCGATCCATCAGAGCCCGTACCCGCAAGGGACGGGCTCTTTTGCTGTTTTCCAGCCGCCGCAATCGTCAGAATGCCTGCCAGATCGCCCCCAACGTCGATCTCGAGTAATCCGCCCGCCGGCGTCAACACGATCTCGGACACCAGTGAACGGATGACCTCGGCCGCCTGCGCTCGGGTTTCGTCTTGCTGGAGAGCCTCATGAAGTGCCGCAACTCGCTCGCGGTAAATCACGGCCATGCTCGGGTGCAGCACAGGCGGTGGTGTCTCGGCAGAAGCAAGAAATTCCTGTAGCTCCCGCTTGCGCCCTTCAAGTTGTTTCATTCGGGCGTGCAGAGCGTCAGCGGCACCATCATCCTTCAGGAAGCGATCTACCAATCGCTCAAGATCTCGCTCGATCCGCGGGATTTCTGATTGTGCAGCGTTGATGTTTGTGCTCGCCTCTATCCTCCGTTCATTCATACGTCGAGTGAACTCGTCGCAGAACACGGCAAATAGCTCCGGGTTCATCAGATGGTCTTTCAGCGCCGTCAGTACTCGGGCTTCGAGCTGGTTGCGCCGAATGTTCAGCCGATTGTCGCACGTGCCCTTGTTGCGCGCCGTCGAGCAGCCGACGAGATCGGCCGATACCATCGAATAGCCGCCGCCACAGCTGCCGCATTTGGTGAGGCCGGTGAGCAGGTACTTGCCCCGCTGGCGTTCATGCAGACGGTTGGAATCGCCGGTCTCACGGTCAGCCTTGACCGAGCGCTGCCGTGCCTTGGCTTGGTCCCATAAATCCTGGTCGATAATCCGTAGTTCGGGCACGTCCAGGGTGATCCATTCCGATTGCGGGTTCATCCGCGAGACCCGCTTGCCGGTATCAGGATCCTTGATGAACCGCTGCCGGTTCCAGACCAGCCGGCCGATATACATTTCGTTGTTGAGGATGCCATTGCCGCGCTTGAGGTTGCCGTTGATCGTGCTGAAACCCCAGTCGCCGCCACTGGGCGCTTTGATCCGGTCCCGGTTCAACTCCGTCGCGATGCGCTTGGGCGATTTGCCGCCGGCATAGTCCTCGAATATGCGGCGGATTATCGAGGATTCAGCCTCGTTGATCGTCCGATCGCCCCGTACCGGGTCGCCATTAGCAGCGAACTTCTTGACCACGTCGTAGCCGTAGGCATTGCCACCGCCGGACTTGCCGTGCTCGACCCGGCCACGCAGGCCGCGCCGCACTTTGTCGGCCAAATCCTTGAGGAACAGGGCGTTCATCGTGCCCTTCAGGCCGATATGCAAGTGAGTGACATCGCCCTCCGAAAGGGTGACGATGCGCACGCCGCCGAACTGCATGCGCTTGAACAGACCGGCGATATCTTCCTGATCGCGTGAAAGCCGGTCCATCGCCTCGGCAAGGACGATCTCGAACCGGCCGCGCGTCGCGTCCTGGATCAGTTCCTGGATGCCCGGCCGAAGCAGGGATGCGCCAGAGATCGCCCGATCGGTGTAGCTATCGACGATCGTCCAGCTCTGCTTTTCGGCGTGCAACCGGCACAGCCGCAACTGGTCCTCGATCGAGGTATCGCGCTGGTTCTCCGACGAATAGCGGGCATACAAGGCGACCTTCGGCATGAGCCTCCTTCTCAGCGCCGCGACAGATGATCCTCTATCGGCGCCGTCGTCTCATCATAATACGCATCGGCCGCCTGTCTAGCGAGTAATCGCACCATCGCGACCAGCCGTGGGTCCAGCCCCGTGCCATCTGGCGTAAAGCGCAGCCCGTCGTGTGGCGACCCGTCAGGTATTGGTAGGGGAACGATCTTGGCTTCCATTGCTGTCAAACCGCACTGCTACGCGAAATCAACATTCTACTCAGTAGGGTGGCCATGGGACGCGGGGGAGATGCTGATGCTGTCCATCGCGCGAATGCTGACGATTGGTGCTTTTATCGAAATATTTGCGGCAAATACTTGCGCGCGCGCCGGCCAGCGCGCGCATGAGGAGATTGGAGGGCAAGATCTTGGCGGTGACCCATGAGTCGCGGCGTCGAGTTGAGATGGCTTCAGGGTCGGCGATACGCAGGTTTGCCCAGACGGCGGGTTTCGTCGCGCAAACGACGGCGTGGCCAGGTTTTGAGAGGGAGAGTGCCGAGCGGTTTTCCGCGACGGGCATGTAGGCTGAGAGAGAGGCTCTTGGCCGGCCTGTCGCGGAGAAGTCCCATGAACCAAAGTGTTGTTCCCCAGAGCCGTAGTAGCGCGCCCAGCCCGGCCATCGGCAAGACTCCCCTCTCGAGTGTGACGGGTGCCTATAAGGTCGATATCTCGCGTGGCGAGCGCATCGGCCGGGTGTCATCCGAGTGGTTTTCCCGGCCTGACGACGAGCGTTACCTCTCGCTGAGCGCCCTCTACGGTGCTGTTCGCGCGCGGGCGGACCGCGCCACCGCGCGCACCGTCGAGACCCGAAACCTGCGTGTCGAGGCGAGCCGCGACGATGCCGAGCGGATGTCCTTGATCGTGCCCGGCCGCGACGAGCCGGTCGCACCAACCCATTGGTCGTTCGGCCAGATGTGCAGCCTGGTGGGGGCGCCCGCTGGATATCTGCGTCAGCTGCCGGCGCCGCTGGCCGGCATCAACATGCAGCATGGGCTGCTCTCGCACCGGGCGGAGATGATCAAGACTTTGGAGGTGGAGGATGGCCGGGTTGAGTTGCGCGCCGTCACCGGGCCGGATTATGGCCGCATCTGGGATCATGAGCTGATTTCAGCCGTCATGCGGATTGCCGGCGACGGCACCGGCGATACGCGCTGGAAAGTGCCAGGTCTGCTCGATTGGTCGAGCATGACCCATAACCCCTACGTCGAGGTGACCAAGGACACCACCACCCTGTATGCCAGCGACCGCGACGTGTTCCTGTTTCTGGTGGACGACACCAACCCGATCGAGGCCGGCCGCCTGCCGAATGGCGATCCGGATCTCTACTTCCGAGGCTTCTATTGCTGGAACAGCGAGGTCGGCTCGAAGACGCTCGGCATCGCCTCGTTCTATCTCCGCGCGGTGTGCATGAATCGCAATTTGTGGGGCGTGGAAGGCTTCGAGGAGATCAGCATCCGGCATAGTAAATTTGCCGCCCACCGGTTCGCCCATCAAGCTGCACCCGCGCTGGAACGCTTCGCTACCTCTTCCCCGGCGCCTTTCGTCGCCGGCATTCGGGCCGCACACGAAGCGATCATTGCCCGAAAAGATGAGGATCGAGACGCCTTCCTCCGCAAGTACGGCTTCAGCAAGACGGAGACGGCGAAGGTCATCGCCACGGTTCTCGACGAAGAAGGCCGACCTCCCGAGAGCGTGTTTGATTTCGTGCAGGGCATCACCGCGCTCGCCCGCTCCAAGCCGAATCAGGACACAAGGCTGGAGCTTGAGGGCAAGGCCAAGATTTTGCTGGAGCGTGCCGCCTGATTGACGTGAAGCCGAGAAGCCGCATCCTGGTTCTACGACTGTCTGCTCTGGCATTTTCATGCTTTCTGACTTCATTCCTGCGGCCCGCGCTTTCTGGCCGCTGACGATGGCGTCGAGGCATCGTTGACTAACCAGGACGATTCAGACCCGGCGTCACTGTGGCGGAATGATCCTCGCCTCGCGGGGCAGCTTCGGCCGTCCCGCACCCGTTTCCATTTCCCATCCAACCCCATTCAAAAAGCCTGGCCCGTACTGGACTTTTTGCATTTCTGGAGATAAGAACATGGCCAACTATCACACGCCTACCGTCATTCAGCCGACGATTCCGGACGTGGACATGACGCCGCTGGAACGTCTTCTGCTCTCCCATATCTTCAGTGCCGAACCCGATGGCGACGGATTGTATTTCTATGCCGATGAATGTCCGGCCGACATGATCTGGATAAACCGTTCTGAACTCAAAACCGCTCTGGCCGCGTCCAAAGCGGCCGACAGCGACGCAAATGCCTACATCGCGGAGCAACTTTCAGAAGCATCCACGGACGAGGACGAGATCGAGCTGGATCTCAGCATGACATCGTGGAAGTTTCTGTTCAAAAGCATCGTGAAGCGCTCGCTCACGCTTCGTTATATCACGGCGGTCTCGGCCTTCACCTGTAGCCGGATGCGGCCGGACGGATGGGGCGGCATGGCGATATTTATCACCGCCGATGGCATCAAAGGTCAATCGACGAACGACTTCCTCGAAGATTGCCTTGCCGAGATCGAGACCGGCACTGCGGATGAAACGCACAACCTTTCCGTCAACAACGGCGAACATTCGGCCGGTTCGTAGACGATAGCCGAACGCGGACGCCGCAAGCATCAGGCGGTGAGCACGTTGACCTTCCGGCGTGCCGCCGCCGCCAGCAGTGCGGCATCGCAGGACGCCAGCGGCGCGCTTTTGCGGACGGCCAGTTCGAGATAGGCGGCGTCGTAAAGCGTCAGATTTTCCTCCCGCGACAGGGTTCGCGTCGCACCCCAGGCATGGCTGTCGGTTTCCTCGTCGCTCTTGATTGCGAGGCGTCCAAGCCGCGTCAGCGACCGGCCGGCATAGGCTTCGTCGCAACGGCCGCGCCTGACCGCATTGCGCAACACATTGGCAACCTCGAGCCGCCACAGCGAAGGCACGATCGCGCCCTCGGCGACCACACGGCGCATCACCGCATGAGCAGCTTGGGTCCGCTCATCGTCGAACAGCCAGGCGATGGTCATGGACGCGTCGAGCACAAGACTCATCCACGCCGTCCATCGTCCAGCAAGTCCCGAATGGAAACGCCACCGAGGGAATGGCGGCGGCTCTCGGCGATGATTTCCTCAGCCGCGCTCTCCGCGTCCTGGCGCGCCTGAGCATGCGCCGCCCGCCGGTGGACGACGATGTCGCCGTCCAGCGTTTCAATCTCCACCTTTTCGCCGTCGGTCAGGCCCGCCATACGCGCGACGTCCATGGGGACGCGAATGGCAAGGTTCTTTCCCCATTTTCCAACAACTGTGTGCGACATTGTCGATTCTCCTCGTGGGATAGTCTGTCATATCCCTGGCCCGGACGCAACGCCCGGATTGGTTTGATCTCGGCCACAATGTGACAGGACGGGAGGACGTCGGGGGAGGCCGGTGCGATCAAGACCGCGGTCAGCCGGGTTCGCCCGACCGGCTCTCCCACCACCCGCCGTCGGGAGAGCCAGAGTGCGGTCGGCGTTCCGTGACGGGTCGACAGATCAGGGAGAGTGGCTCCCGGTGGCTCCGTCATGGAGACAGATCATGCAAGCCGGATCAAACAATTCTGACGATCACCGCTACGACGACCTGATCGCCCGGGCACTGGCGACCGAGGGTGGTCATCTTTCGATCGGCCGGGGTGGGTTTATCCTCTGGTACGACGATGGCGCCCGGCTCTCCGGCTATGATGCCGAGCCGATCAAGGCCGCCTGTATCGAAGCGGGGTTAACTGTGATCGATAGCCGCAGGCTCGATTTCGCCGCCGTGGTACGGCTGGCGCTGCATGGACCGATGATTGCTGTCGGCATACCGCCCGATCCGCCGCCGCACGGTGCGTTCAGCTACGCGCCGTTGGGCGTGATTGCCGCCGCCTATCGTGCCGCCGGTGCCGAAGTGTTCAATCTCCCGGATGGACCGGCGGAGGATCACGGTGGTGATCGCGGGGTTTGAGGCCGTCATCGAGGGAGAGGGCGGACCGAAGATTCGTGACGGTGCGATAGGTTGGGAGAGTGGCTTCCAGCCGCCCGTCGCGGAGTTATCGACATGGCTAAAACCGTTCAGAAGATCACCCTCAGCGCGTCGCGCGACATCCCCTTCAACCAGCTGGTGCTCAGCCAGGCCAATGTCCGGCGGATCAAAGCAGGCGTATCGATCGAGGAGCTGGCTCTGGATATCGCCCGGCGCAGCCTGCTGCAGAGCCTGACCGTGCGGCCGGTGCTCGACGCCGATGGCGCGGAGACCGGCATGTTCGAGATCCCGGCCGGCGGGCGTCGCTTTCGGGCGCTGGAATTGCTGGTCAAGCAGAAGCGGCTTGGCCGTACCGCGCCCATTCCGTGCGTGGTGCGTACCGAGGGCACGGCCGAGGAGGACAGCCTCGCCGAGAACGTCCAGCGCGCGCCGCTGCACCCGCTCGATCAGTTCCGCGCCTTCCTCACCCTGCGGGAGAAGGGGCTGAGCGAGGAGGAGATCGCGGCGGCGTTTTTCGTCGCGGTCACAGTGGTGAAGCAGCGGCTGCGGCTTGCCGCCGTCTCGCCCAAACTGCTCGATGTCTATGCGGAGGACGGCATGACGCTCGACCAGTTGATGGCCTTCACCGTCAGCCCCGATCACGAACGCCAGGAGCAGGTCTGGGAGGCGATCCAGCGCTCCTATAACAAGGAGCCGTATCAGATCCGCCGGCTGCTGACAGAGGGTGCGGTGCGCAGTTCCGATAAGCGGGCGCAATATGCCGGTGCCGCCTACGCTGCCGCGGGGGGTGCGGTCATGCGGGATCTGTTCCAGCCGGACGAAGGCGGCTGGTTGCAGGATGCCGGGTTGCTGCAGCGCGTGGCCTGCGAGACGTTGGAGCACGATGCGACCGTGATCCGTGCTGAGGGCTGGAAGTGGGTCGAGGTCGCGATCGACTTCCCGTATGGCCATACCTACGGGCTGCGGCTGATTGCTGGTGAGCAGCCGCCCCTGACCGAGGCAGAAGGTGCAAAGATCGAGGCATTGCGGGCCGAAGCCGAACAGCTCGAGGAAGCCCATGCGAATCAAGACGAATTGCCGGAAGCGGTCGAGCGGCGCTTGAACGAAATCGAGACCGCGCTGATCGCGATCGAGGCACGCCCGGTGATCTACGATGCAGCCGATATCGCGCGTGCCGGTGCCTTTGTCAGCATCGACGGGTCCGGGCGGTTGCGTGTCGAGCGCGGTTATGTTCGTGCTGAGGACGAGCCGCCGGTCGCCGAGCCGGAGCTGTCCGATCCTGACGGCGACAGCTTCTCATCTGGCGACACCCGGCAAGAGGCCGACGACGATGAAGGGGCGGGCTCTCAACATGGACCGCATTCCGATGCGGCGCATGCGGCGCCAAGGGGTGACGGTGCCACATCACAACTCGAAGCGCCGGAGGAAGACGAGGGTATTCGTCCCATCCCGGACAGATTGCTGACCGAACTCACCGCCTATCGCACGCTCGCGCTGCGTGACGTGCTCGGCGCCGATCCGGCAACAGCCTTCCTTGCTTTGCTACACGTCCTCTGCCTCAAGCTTTTCTATCGCTACGGTTCTGATTCCTGCCTGGAGATCGAGCCGAAGAGCGTGATGTTCGGCAATCATGCGCCAGGGCTGACCGACACGCCCTTAGCGGCTCGGGTCGATGCGCGGCACCGCAGCTGGGCCGAGCAACTGCCGGAGGACGCCGGCACGTTGTGGGACGCGCTGCTGGCTTTCGATACCGACAGCCGCGAGGCGCTGTTCGCCCATTGCGTGTCACTGACCGTCAATGCGGTAAATGAGGCCTGGAGCCGCCGGCCCAAGGCGATCGCACACGCCGACCGGCTGGCGGACGCGGTGTCACTCGACATGGTCGCGACCGGAGGCTGGGAACCCACCGTCGATAACTTCCTTGGCCGAGTGACCAAGGCGCGTATCCTGGAAGCGGTGCGGGAGGTGAGGGGCGATGCCCTCGCACAGTCGATCGACCACCTGAAGAAGGGCGAGATGGCGGTTCGGGCGGAAGAGCTTCTGGCCGGAACGGGCTGGTTGCCGGAGCCGCTGCGCGCGCCCGGCTGGCAAATGCCTGCTATGATCGTGGAGCAGATTACCGAAACCACCGAGGTGATTGCCACCACCACGATGGCAGTTGAACCTTCGTCGGTTGGGGACATGGAAACGTCCGTCGATCCGGTGGAGATCGGATCCGACACCGTGATGATCCCGGCGGACGACCACGTGATCGCCGCCGAATAAGCCCAAGCGCCTAGCCAGCCACCGAGGGACCCGTCGATTGTGACGGGTCCCTTTCGTTTTGAATGCCAGGACCATGTCGATGTCAGCATCCGAACTGGCGCGCCGCCTTGCGCGCAACGCCGAGACGGTCTGCCGCTACTATCTTTCCAATCGCCATCGCGAGGGTCGCTATTGGCTGGTGGGCGACGTCGCCAACACGCCGGGCCGCAGCCTGTTCGTCCGCCTGACCGGACCAGAACGCGGCAAGGGTGCCGCCGGCAATTGGACCGACGGATCCACGTCTCAGCATGGCGATCTGCTTGACCTCATCGCCTTGAACCGTGGCCTCGATCGGTTCC
Organism: Acidiphilium multivorum AIU301; assembly: GCF_000202835.1. NCBI lineage: Bacteria > Pseudomonadati > Pseudomonadota > Alphaproteobacteria > Acetobacterales > Acidocellaceae > Acidiphilium > Acidiphilium multivorum. The sequence goes on along the minus strand of NC_015186.1, from coordinate 2,931,826 downwards.
GCGACGTGCTCGACGAGGCGCGATCATTCCTGAGCCTGCCGCGCGATAACCCTGCTGATCGACCCTTCGGGCACGTGTCATCCCGAGCAACGCGGGGATCAGCCGACGCGGCACGCCGGCTGTTTGCCATGGCGCAGCCGATTGCCGGTACCATCGCCGAGACGTATCTGCGCCGGCGTGGCATCACGGCTTTCCATGGAATCGACGCCGTTCGCTTCCACCCAAGCTGCTACTATCGGCCACACGCCGAAGCACCAGCCGAGATTTGGCCGGCGTTGATCGCCGCCGTCACCGATCTCGACGGCAAGCTCACCGGCGCGCACCGCACCTGGCTCGATCCCACCGGCTTTGGCAAGGCGCCGGTCGTAACCCCACGACGCGCGATGGGCCATCTTCTTGGTCACGGCGTCCGGTTCGGTATGGCGAACGATGTCATGGCGGCCGGCGAAGGCATTGAGACGATGCTGTCGCTCCGATGCGTTCTGCCCAAACTGCCGATGGTCGCGTGCCTATCGGCCAATCATCTTGCCGCCCTGGTTCTGCCATTCACGGTTCGTCGCCTCTATATCGCGCGCGACAATGACAAGGCGGGCCGTCATGCGGCGATCCGACTGCGCGACCGGGCCAGATCGGCCGGGATCGAGGTGCGGATTCTCTGGCCGGTGACCAACGACTTTAACGCCGACCTGCGCCGGTTCGGCGCAGACGCTCTGCGGGCACGGCTATGGGCCCAGCTTGCCCCGGAGGATGCCGCGCGCTTTGCATCGGTTGACTCCGGAACCGGGCCTTCAGCGTGAATAGGCTGATCATTGCCGTGCCAGGAGCTGGTCGCCAGTGCCGCCTGTCCTGCGTCCGGGAGTGGGCCGTGCCCTCGGCCTTCTGAGAGCGGCGATCGGGCCAGAGCCGGGCCGGAGCTGCAACGGCGGCCGGCGACTATTTTCCGCCGCGGCCCGGCATCGGCGCCAACGAGACGCAACATCTCACATCGGCCGCTTTGCATCGCGAGGCAAAATAGCCGCCGCCCGCCGTCCTCCGCTGCGCTTCGGTCGAAGGCGGTGCAGCCCCGGCCCGCCCCCGGCCAAAGCATCGCCGTGAAGGCCGCGATGGGCGCGGCCACCCGAACAAGGACACCGATCATGGCGACCAATCCGCTTCCCCAGCACGACGAACACGAGCCAGCTCACGCTGCATCGCCGACCGCCCGGCTTCTCGACGAATTGCAGCTTTACGGACATCGACCCTTCCAGGACGAACCGGACCCGCGCCCATTGCCCGAAGCCTGCCAACTCGAAGGCGCACTTGCCGATATTTTCGACGCGTTGGTCACCAGTTTTACCGACACGCGTCTCGAACCCGACCTCGCCGATCTGCTCTGGTCGCAGGTCAATCTGTTCCACCGGACGGCTGACCGCGTGCAACGCGCCCTCGACACCAATGAGGACCATCAACGCCGTAGCCAGCAAAACCAGGATGGCTCGGAAATCCGCTCGGTCGAGCTGGAACGCCTGCTCGCCGAGGGGCTGACTCTAATCGAGCGACGCAACGCCTTCGAATTCCTCCGCGACGCCGCAGCCAACCTCTTCGAGCGCCACACCGGATCAACCTGGCGCCCGCGCGCCGGATCGATGGTCAACCACCGCACCCTGACCGCCGCGATGATCGACAGCCGGGACTTCATCGCAGCCAAACGCCGCGCCGAGACCGAAATTCTTCTTCCGGCCGGACCCCGCATCGCCTTCACCGGCGGGGTCGATTGCAACGATCACGACCGCATCTGGGCCGCTCTCGATCGTGTGCATCGCAAGCACGCCGACATGGTCCTGCTGCACGGCGGCAGCCCGCGGGGCGCAGAACGCATCGCCGCCTGCTGGGCCGATCACCGCAAGGTCACTCAGATCGCCTTCAAGCCCGAATGGGCCCGGCATAACAAGGCCGCACCATTCAAGCGCAATGACCGGATGCTGGAGGTGATGCCGATCGGGGTGATCGTCTTCCCCGGCTCCGGCATCTGCGAGAACCTCGCCGACAAGGCGCGCGTCCTCGGCATTCCAGTGTGGCGGTTCGGAGACGGCGGAGGCGGCTGAGGTTCCGCCTGCGAAATAGGTGAAGCGCCGCCCGCTCTCAATGAGAAGCAAGTCCTGCGGTCGCCGCCGACAGGAGTTTGGCCGTCATCGCAGGACGAAGTTGCTGAACCTTCGAATTTATAGCCGATCGACCGGGTGCGGTGCGGCGGCTTTGCGCTCGCTGTAACGATCGACCAGATAGGCGCTGCGATCGCGCAGCAGAAGCGTGAACCGGAGCAACTCCTCCATCACGTCGACCACCCGGTCGTAATAGGCCGAAGGCAGCATGCGGCCGGCTTCGTCGAACTGTTCATAGGCGCGGGCGACGCTGGACTGGTTCGGAATCACCACCATGCGCATCCAGCGGCCGAGCAAACGCAGCGTGTTCACCGCGTTGAAGCTCTGCGATCCGCCAGAAACCTGCATCACCGCAAGCACCCGGCCCTGGGTGGGGCGCACGGCACCTTCGGCCAGGGGAATCCAGTCGATCTGGTTTTTCATCACCCCGGTAATCGCGCCGTGCACCTCGGGACTGCACCAGACCTGCGCTTCGGACCAGAGTGAGAAGGCGCGAAGTTCCTGCACCTTCGGATGATCGACCGGTACGCTGTTGGCGACCGGCAGGTCGCGCGGATCGTAGATCCGGGTTTCGGCGCCCATCAGATCGAGCAGCCGGGCGGCTTCCTCGGTCGCGAAACGCGAATAGGAACGTTCACGCAGCGATCCATACAGAAGCAGCACGCGAGGCTTGTGGGTTGCGCGGGCGACGGGTTCGAGACGCTCCGGATCGGGTAAGAGCAACAAATCGCGGTGCAAGGCGGGAAATTCGCCGTCATCCATGGCCCACCGCTCCCACAACTGGTAGCCAGAGCGCAAGGGCCGCGAGTGTGGCGAGAAGCACCGGCGGTGTGATGACCAGCCCGATCCGCATATACTGGCCCCAGGTGATCCGCGTTCCCTTCTGGCTCAGCACGTGCAGCCAGAGCAGTGTGGCGAGACTGCCGATCGGGGTGAATTTCGGGCCGAGATCGCAGCCGATCACATTGGCATAGACCATCGCATCGTGGATGCCCGGTGACAGATGCCCCAATTGACCGATCGCGAGCGCGCCGACCAACACGCTCGGCATATTGTTCATGATCGAGGACAGCACGGCCGCCAGGATGCCGGTGCCGAGCGACGCCGCCCAGATGCCGTGGGCGGCGAAAGCCCGGAGTGCATCGGCAATGTAATTGGTCAGGCCCGCGTTGCGCAGCCCATAGACGACGAGATACATACCCAGGCTGAAAATCACGATCTGCCAGGGCGCGCCGCGCAGAACCCGGCGGATTTCGATGACCCTCCCCGATCCGCCGGCAAACCAGCGTCCGGCGATGGTGAGCAGCACGACGGCACCGGCGATGGTGACGAACGAGACCGGCACGCCGAGCGGCGCGGTGATGAAATACGCCGCGAGCAGCACCGCGAGCACCGGCCAGGCCGCGCGGAAAACCAGAGGATCGTGGATGGCCGACGAAGGCGCTTCCAGTGCTTCGATGGCATAGCGCCGGTTCGCCGCCCGGCGATACATGAGGCCGATCACGGCGAGCGTCGCGCCCAGCGAAACCAGATCGACCGGCACCATCACCACGGCATACCGGGTGAAGCCGATCCTGAAATAATTGGCGCTGACGATGTTGACCAGATTGGAAATCACCAGCGGCAGGCTGGTGGTATCGGCGACAAAGCCGGTCGCGATGATGAAGGCGAGTGCAGCGGCAGGCGGAAATTCAAGGCTCGTGAGAATCGCCACCACGATCGGCGTCAGCAGCAGTGCGGCGCCGTCATTGGCGAAGAACGCCGCGATGGCAAAGCCGAGCAGCACGATCAGCGGGAGCAGAACCCTCCCGCGTCCACGCCCCCAGCGCGCGACATGCAGGGCGGCCCAGCGGAAAAATCCGGCCTCGTCGAGCAGGAGCGAAATGATGATCAGGGCGACGAAGGTGAAGGTCGCGTTCCAGACGATATGCCAGACCGTCGGGATATTGCGCCAGTGAATCACCCCCAGGGCGAGATCGACGACGGCGCCGGCCATGGCGCTCCAGCCGATGCCGAGCCCGCGCGGCTGCCCGATGACGAACACAAGGGTTGCGACGAACACCGCAAGAGCAAGCATGGGGAGCCTCGAAAATGGAGGGTTAGCGGATGCGCCGACCGGCGGAATCGACCACGGCTTCACCGTCTTCCTTGGCGAAGCCAGCCCGTTGCGGCGCGGGCAGGATGTCGAGCACGGTCTCGGACGGGCGACAGAGTTTTACGCCCAACGGCGTGACCACGATCGGCCGGTTGATCAGGATCGGGTGCGCCATCATCGCGTCGAGCAGTGCGGCGTCGGGCAAGGCCGGGTTGGCAAGTCCGAGTTGGGCGTAGGGTGTATCTTTTTCCCGCAGCACGCTGCGCACCAGCACACCCATCCTGCCGATCAGGTCGATCAAGGTTTCGCGCGACGGCGGGGTTTTCAGATATTCGATGATCATCGGTTCGATGCCGGCGTTGCGGATCAGAGCGAGCACGTTGCGCGAGGTGCCGCAATCGGGATTATGGTAGATGATCACGCTCATGCCGCCGAGCCTTCGCCTTCGTTCGGCCCGATCCGGCCGATTTCCTGCACGCGGCGTTGGAGCGACGCCTGCTCCAGTTTGGCGAAGGGCAGGCTGGCGAAGAGTTTGATACGGGTTTCCAGCATCCGGAAGGCGGTCCGGAATGCCGTCATGCGTTCGAGATCGGTTCCGGTCACGGAAGCTGGATCGGGTACGCCCCAATGCGCCGTCATCGGTTGTCCCGGCCAAACCGGGCACGTTTCGCCGGCTGCATCATCGCAGACGGTGAACACGAAATCCATCACCGGGGCGCCCGGCTGCGCGAATTCGTCCCAGGATTTCGAGCGAAGTCCTTCGATCGGTAGACCGGCTTCCTCAAGCATGGCCAGCGCGCCTGTATGGACTTCGCCTTTCGGATGGCTGCCGGCGGAAAAGCCGCGAAATTTGCCCATACCCCAGCGCTCGACCAGCTTCTCGGCCAATATGCTGCGGGCGGAATTACCGGTGCAGAGAAACAGCACGTTGAGTGGCTGGTTGGTCACGCCGATTCTGCCTTCGCGCGTATCGCTTTCTGCTTCGCCGAGGGGCGTGCGGGATCGCAGGCCGGGCCGCAGATGGATATCCCCTGACCGCAGCAGTTCTCGACGAGAAATCCTACCAGCGTGTTCATCGCTGTAAAGTCGGCGGCATAGATGACGTGCCGGCTGGCGCGCCGCTGGCTGATCAGTCCGGCATTGCGCAGTGCCTGGACATGGAAGGTGAACGAGGACGGAACCAGGCCGAGCTTTTCGGCGATGTCTCCCGCCGCAATACCCGCGGGACCGGCCTCGACAAGGAGTCGATACGCCGCCAGCCGGTGCTCATGGGCGAGAGCGGACAGGGCTGCAACCATCCAGGCAGGATCTTTTTTAGGGGTCCAAGGCATCGTTATTTCCATAATTATCGTAAGGTCACTGACCTAGAGCCGCCGGCCCAACTGCGTCAAGCCAATCGTGCCGTTTGAATTATAAAATTTTCTTGACGGTTTGTAGATCATGATTCTATAAAAGTCGTAATATCAAAGAACAAGGGAGGCATGCCAGTGAAAGTGTCACGACGAGGCTTCATACGGACATCTGCTGTGGCGGGCGCTGTTGCCAATCCAATGCTTGCCAAGGCCGGCATGGTGATGGCGGACGGCAAGCACTGGCCATCAGTCAAGGCCGGCAACATCAATCAGCTCAGCCCCGGCAAGCCGGTGTCATTTCATTACCCCGACGCTGCATCACCCGCCTGGTTGTTGAAGCTCTCCGAGCCGGCCTACGAAGGTGCAGGTTCATCGGGCGATGTCGTCGCCTTCTCCGGCATCTGCACGCATATGGGGTGCCCCGTGGCTTTCAAGGACGGCCGGTTCGTGTGCCCGTGCCATCTCTCGATGTTCGACCCGGCACGGAACGGCGTCCCCTATCAGGGATTGGCGTCAGATTATCTGCCGCAGATCGAACTCAGGATCGACAGTGCGGGCGATATCCACGCCGAGCGGATGTCCGGCCTGATCTGGGGCCGTACCAGCGACGCTGCCTGAACGAGAAACTCCAAAAATCCAAGGGATACGACAATGGCCTTGTATCGCCGTGAGGAATCAATTCCGCTGCCGCCCAGCAATGCGGAAGCCTATAATACCGCCTGCCAGTATTGCACGGTCGGCTGCGGCTACAAGGTCTATGTCTGGCCGGATGGTCTCGCCGGCGGGCTCAAGGCAAGCGATAACGCGTTCGGGGTCGACTTCTCCAGCCCGCAGCCCCCGCTCGTCGGATTTTCCTACACTGAATCGATGCATTCGACGATTCGCAAACGCGACGGCAGAACCTACCACGTCGCGATCGTGCCGGCGCACGACTCGCCGATCAATCCTATGGGCAACCATTCGAGCCGCGGCGCGGTCAACGCCAAAACCACCTGGTCCGACAGCCGGCCGACCCAGGCGCGGCTGCATTACCCGTTGCTGCGCAACGGCAACGAATTCAACGCGATCCCGTGGGACGCCGCGATCGAGTTGCAGGCGCGCGTGATCAAGGGAGTCGCCGACAAACATGGTGCGGACGCGCTCTGCTCGAAAATCTACGACCATGGCGGTGGCGGCGGCGGCATGGAGAACACCTACGGCACTGGCCGGCTGCTGTTCACCGGGCTACAGATGAAGCATGTCGGCATCCATAACCGGCCTGGCTACAGCTCGGAAACCTGGGGCACCCGCGATCGCGGCGTGCATGAGCTGAATTATTGTTACGAGGATGCGCGCCTCGCCGATACCATCATGTTGTGGGGCTCAAACGCTTACGATACCGCGACGGTATTCTTCGTCGCCCACATGATGCCGAACCTGCAAGGTGCCACCAAGGACGAGAAGAAGAAGCACTATACCAGTGGCGAGCCGGCGGCACCCGCGCGCATGGTGATCGTCGATCCGCGGATTTCCGCGACGGTCAATGCGGCGCGTGAGACCGGTGCCAAGGTGCTTCACCTGCGGCCCAATCTCGGCACCGACTATATGCTGATGAACGCCGTCGCCCGTGCCGTGTGGGAAAAGAAATACTACAACAAGGATTTTCTCAATCAGCATACCGACATGACCACGTTCGAGGATTACAAGAAAAAATCCCTCGAACTTGATATGCCCTACAAGGACTTCATGGCACGCGCGCAGAAGATTACCGGCGTTCCCGCTGCACAGATCGAGGAAGCTGCAACCTGGATCGCGCAGCCCAAGCCGGGCGGTCACTGGCGGCGCAGCCTGATCCTGTACGAGAAGGGCGTCATCTGGAATTACCGTCAGTACGACGCCGTTGCCGCCATCGCCCAACTCGGCGCGCTCAGCTTCAATATCGGCCGACCCGGCACCGGCACCGGACGAGTCGGAGGGCATCAGGAAGGCTACGCGCGGCCGGATTATCCCGGCCCGAAACCACCGCCGGATGTCGATAAATACGTGCAGGACGGCAAAGGCAAGATTTTCTGGCTGACCGGCTGCAACCCGTATCTTGCCGCTCAGAACAACGCCTATTTCCGCAAGAGGATCGGCGAGCGGGCACAGACGCTGACCGATTATCTGTCCGCGCAGAAGCAGGGCGATGGCGAGCCGGCCTCGATGGAGCATCTCGCCGCACGCATTCTGGAAGGGCTCGATAAGACCAACGGTTTGTTCATCACCGTGCAGAATATCTACATGATCGAGAGCGCGCGCGACGCCCATCTGATCCTACCGGCGGCGCAATGGGGCGAGGCGGAGAACATCTCGCTCAATTGCGGTGACCGGCTGATGCGGCTCGATGACCGTTTCATGGACCCGCCCGGCGATGCCAAGCCGGACTGGGAAATCCACGGCCTGGTCGGCCAGAAACTCGAAGCGCTTTACCAGGCCGACGGCAAGGCAGACATCGCCAAGCGGTTTGCCGGGATGGATTGGAAACACGGCGCCGATGTCGTCAAATCGATCCAGGACGACCTTTACGCCGGCATGGACACCAAGGTTCCGGCATCAAGGGCCAGCACGCTCGATCCCGAGAGCTTCAAAGGCGTTGACTACGCCTATCTGCGCAAAGTCGGTCAGAAAGGCATCCAGACGCCGGTCCGCACTGACCCGAACACCGGCGCGTTGGTCGGCACCAAGCGGCTCTATTCGACATTCTATTTCATGACGAAGGACGGAAAGTTCAGCTGGTACGGCACACGGCCTTGGGATGACCACGCCTCGGCCACGGTGGTCGCTGGCTACCTGAAATCGGACCGAACCAAATACCCGTTCTGGTTCACCATGGGCCGCAGCCAGCCGCTCTGGCAGACCAGCTATCATATGCGCCATGTGCCGGAGAAAACCGAAACGACCCTGCTGCCTTTCGTGCAGATCAACCCGGCGGACGTGAAAAAGCTTGGCGTCACCAACGGTGACATCGTGATGATCCATAACGATCAAGGTAACGAGACCTTCGCCGTCTATGAGACCGACGCGGTGCCGCCAGGGATGGTGTTCGCGCTGATGTACCATTGGCTCGGCACGTCCAACAGCCTCACCTCGCCCTACACTGACCCGATGAGTACAAACCCCTGGTACAAGGGAACGCGGGTGGGAATACGCAAATTGTCCGGTGGTCTGGCCAGCGTTATCGCGACAACGAGCTTCCGGCCGACCAATACATTCGTGTAAGGGAATAATATTCATCTGCTTCCGGCCACGATCGATGTAGACATCCCCCTGCTGGGTTCCGTCTTCATGGGTCGCTGTGCCACGTCGATCGCGATATGCTCTCGCGAGACGAATCCAGGACAGGCTCGTGATCGATGGCCGGCTGCGCGTAACCAACCCGTTCCGATCGCAAAGCCCTGCTCGGCCATAGCGACGCGCGCACGTAACCGCCTGCATCTCCTATCAGGATCACGCAATCGATCTCTTGCACCTCGAATAGTTGGCCTCGCGGCCAAGCGAAGCATCGATCCTGTCGATCCGCAAACCTCCTCCAACCGCGTTGCCTCCGCTTTCGGGTGGAATAGTCTGCCTGTCATGGCACAAAATGATCCGGCAGTGCCGTGCCATCGTGGCACCTTGATTGTTGCCGACCGGATTCGCCACCATCTCCTTGAGGCTTGGCGCGTTGCCACCCGTTCGGCCTCGTAATGGGCGGATCTAGCCGAAAGGCAATCGCCTGCCCGCAACGGCGCTGCTGCGACTTTCTTCCCCTGCCGAGCCAAGCCGCGGCATTCCTCGCGAGACAAGAAACTCTCGCAGCACCATCCTCCGCTGCGCTACGGCCGCGAGCGGTGCGGGTCGATCGCCTCCCGGCTCCAGGACCGCCATCGAGGCCGCATGGGGTGGCCTCGACAACCCAAGAGAAGGAGATTTACCATGGCGATCATCGGCAACTTCACCAAGGACGCGACCGGCTACACCGGCACTGTCCGCACACTCAGCATCAACGCCAAGGCGCGGCTGGTTCCTGCCGAAAACGGCACCGACAAGGCCCCCGATTTCAGGGTTTTCGCAGCCGGCAATGTTGAACTCGGCGCCGCCTGGAGCCGCAAGGCCAAGGAGACCGGGCGCGAATACCTCTCGGTCAAACTCGACGACCCGAGCTTCCCGCAGCCGATCTACGCGAGCCTGGTCGAGGCCGAGACGGAGGGCAGCTACAGCCTGATCTGGTCCCGCTGAGGCCAGCCGCCACGACGCCCCGCCCGGCTCGGGCGGGGCGTTTCGCGTGTTCAGAGATTGGGTGACATAAAACCTTCCCGGTGGAAATCGCTACCAAGCCGACGCAACGAACTGGCGTTCCCGGTCCCGAATACCTAATATATTGGGTGGCGTGCAGCGGCGTGGTCGGGCCGCTTCCTGAGCATGTCACTCAGGGAGATATTGGCTCGTAATATGCGCCGCGTGCGCGCTGAACGAGGCATCAGCCAGGAAGAACTTGCGCACCGCGCAAAATTGAACAGGAACTATGTTGGCATGATTGAGCGTGAAGAGCATGCAGCCACGGTGGACACGATCGATCAGTTGGCTTCTGCATTGGGAGTCAGCCCGATGGATTTACTCGATCCGGACGCGGCTACCCGCTGATATCGGGGAGACTTTTTGTCATGCGTAGACCTTGTTTCGATGCGCCGATTGCGGACGAAGCACCCATCTCTGATCAGCTCACGCCATACGATGAAATCCACGCCATTCATTATCTGATATTGTTGGATGCCGAGCACGACAATGTACCTTGGGAAGATGTCGCCCGTGAGGCGCTGCTGATCGATCCGGCCAAGGAGCCAGCGCGCGCACGCCGCGCTTACGAGACCCATCTGGCACGGGCCAGATGGATGACGAATTCCGGCTGGCGGCAATTGCTCCAGGCCAAACACGTCGAGGGTGGCGCTTAACCACAAATGTTTTCGCATCGCGCGGCGACGTGCCTGTTCGAACACAAAAAGTTGAACGGTAAAACTGCCGCGACGGAGTTGCCAAGTCTCTGGCTTAACCCGATTCCATCTCTGAAGACGCGGCAGAAGTGCTGTCGCATCGGAGGAGCGAGATGCGGCCCTTCACGCGAGAGCGCCTCGCCGCGCGGTATGGCTATATCGAGACCTTGTCACCGGACGGTCTGGTCTGGGAGTTGGTTCGACGCAGCGCAGCGTATCGAGACGATTACGTCGCAGCAGTAACGTTCGAACACCATCCGCAACCGGAAGCATCACCGTCGCTCTGCAAACGATGGAGGTTGCGATTTCCTCGAAAATCCAGACACCATTGGTGACCGTGCAATGCTGTTCTGGCGTGCAGAGGCTACTGCCCGCATTGTTTATGTCACCGTTGGTGACGATGAAGCGACCAACCGAACCCTGGTCCGGTTCGAGCCGGACCGTTGGGGTGCGCGTCACATTAGTCGGGCGACACCGGATGGCTATCATCTGATTGTCGCTCCGAATGTCGGAATTCGACATCATCTGATTTTCCAGTCTCTCGACCCACCGCCACCGAGCGCGCCACTAACGCCGATCATCTACTGGGATGCTTGGCATGCAGAACGCCTGGAAGCGGCGCGGTCATTCTGGCAATTTGCGTCGCGGCCGCGCGCCTCAGCTCGCCCCGGCATTCCATGCCCGAAACGGCATCCGCGCGGGCTGAAGATCGCCTACATGGCTTGGGCGCTCGACCTTGCCGCATCGGGGGTCAGTGAGCGGGACATCCACCGGGCTGTGCTCGGCGAGCCGCCGTCCGCCTGGGAAGACAGCGGCGCCCGCAGCCGGGTTCGCACCCTGGTTGCGACCGCTCGGCGCTGGCGCGATGGCGCCGCGTTCAGGCTGCTGAAACCGCCGCGCCCAATCTGACATCCCCGCCAAAAACACCGAGCGATGCCAAGGTCACGAGATTGCGTCGTTGGTGGTAAATTTCCCTTCAACAATGTCAGAATTGTACGCCCCGGGTCAGCGCACCATCGACCACCAGATTGGTTCCGGTGATGAAACTCGCTGCCGGGCTGGCAAGAAACACCACGGCGCGCGCCATCTCCTCGGGTGTGCCCATCCGCCCGGTCGGGTTGAGCGCCAGCGCCTGCTGATATAAAGTCGGATTGCCGTGCTCGATCTTTTCCCACACGCCGCCCGGAAAATAGGTGTTGCCCGGCGAGAGCGCGTTGACCCTTATGCCCTTCACCGCCAACTGAAACGACAACCCCTTGGCGTAATGGATCAGCGCCGCCTTGAACGCGCCATAGGGCCCGGCAGCAAAATCCACCTCGCGGCCAGAGACCGACGAGATCACCACGATCGAGGCGGCATCGGAGACTTCAAGAAACGGCATCGCCGCACCCACCGCCCGCACGGCGCCCATCATGTCGGTCTCGAATTCCGCCCGCCACGAGGCCTCATCCTGCCCGATCGCGAGTGCCGAGACGTTGGAGACCACGATATCCAACCCGCCGAACTCGGCGGCAACATCGCGCACCCAGGTGGTGAGCGCTGGCCCATCTGCCACATCCACCGCGCGGCCGGTCGCACGCCCGCCCTTCGCCGCCAGCGCCGACACCGCCTCGGCAACCTCCGCCGTATTGCGCGCGCAGATCGCGATATCCGCACCCTCGGACGCGAAATGCTCGGCGACCGATCGCCCAATTCCCTTCGTCCCGCCGGTAACCAGTGCCCGCTTGCCGCGCAATCCCAGATCCATATTATTTCTCCTCTGCCGCCAGATATTTCTTCGAAATCCCAGCCCCCACCGTGTAATTAGGGTCGACAAAATTGCCGAGCCGCACCCGGCCGCACTGGCTCAGCATCATGTAGGCGTCCCACCGGTCGAAACCGTATTCCGCCCCCATCCATAACACCAGGTCGCGATAAGCGATCCGCGTCGCATCCTCGAGGGGGCGGGCGCTGCCGATCGTCATGATGAAATCCTCCCGCTCCAGCCTGGGCCATTCCAAAGCCCACCCCTTGATCAGATCAACTCGGATCGTGGTCTCGGAGGCATATTCAACCGCCGTCCCGCACACCTCGCCATCGCCCTGGCAGGCGTGCGCATCGCCGATGAACAACCGTGCCCCAGACGAGCGAACCGGCAGATAGGGGATGCTGCCCGGCCCCATATCCGGCAGATCCATATTGCCGCCATGCGGGCCGGGGGTCAGTGAATTGATACTATCGATTTCGGGCGAGGTGCTGAGCGTGCCGATATGCGGGCTGTAGGGCAACACCACCCGCGCGCTCCAGCGCACCTCCTTCTCATCGACATGGATCTTGCGGGTGATTTCGGGCAGCGGCGGTGCGAGGCTCGCGGTCAACGCGGTACCGCTCAGCGCGCCGAAATACGGGATCATGCAGCAGGTGCCGCGCGGATTATCGCCGCGTGGCTTCATGCTTTCGATATGCACGGCGAGTGCATCGCCCGGTTCCGCCCCTTCGATCATGATCGGACCGTTCTGCGGATTGACGAACGGCATCCGCAATCGCTTGCTCGGCTTGTCCCGCTCGGTGCGGATCGCCCCCTCGAACGCATCGCGGGTTTCGATGCGGATACGGTCGCCTGGTGCTACGGTCATCACCGGTTCGGAATATGGCCCGATCGTGTAATGAAACTTACCTTGTGCAGCCTCGGCCAAATGATGCAACCGTGGCTTGCGCGACCATCCTACACCGCGTACCGCCGCAATCGATCCCGCTACCCAACGGTCTGCCATCGTCAATCTCCCCACCAATCCAAGCCCGATATCTCAACTCATTGACAGATGGGCGCCGCTGTCAAGCCAACGCATTCACTTTCAACAGACCTTGCCTATCCGGTTGACTCCCATACCTACTAGATCTAGTGTTGGGCATGGATGTCCTGGCCCGTGAAGACCTGCCGTTCCCGCAGTCTCTGCCGGAATTCCAGCGTATTTTCCCGAACGACGCGGCCTGTGCCGCCTATCTCGAAAGCGCCCGCTGGAATGGAGGGTTCGCCTGCCCAAGGTGCGGCGTCGTTGGCGAGCCGTTCCGTTTCGAGGCGCGCCCGGGCGTTCTGCGCTGCCGGGCCTGTCGCAAAGACGTAAGCCTGATGGCTGGGACCGTTATGGAACGCAGTCACACGCCGCTGTCGACTTGGTTCTGGGCGGCTTACTTGATCGCCAGCCAGACGCCCGGAATGTCGGCCGTCCAATTTCAGCGGCAACTCGGCCTGTCGCGCTACGAGACCGCCTTCGGCATCCTTCATAAGCTGCGCGCCGGGATGGTGCGCCCCGAGCGCGACAAGATTGGCGACACGCCGCAAGAACACGTCGAAGTGGATGAAACGTGGGTTGGAGGACGAACCCGAGGCGATGGACGGGGTGTCCATCACAAGGTTCTCGTCGCCTGTGCCGTGGAGGTGCGCCACCGGAAACCGGGAACCAAGCTCGACAATCGGAAAGACGGTCGCTACGCGGGACGCGTTCGTCTCGCTGTTGTCCCCGACCGTAGCGCCAATTCGCTCTGCGGATTCGTCGAAAACGCCGTTGCTCCCGGATCGCTGATCGTTACCGACGACTGGAGCGGCTATGCCGGTCTCGGAAGGCGCGGGTTCGACCACCATGCAATCGCCGAATGCGGCGACCCGGAGGTGGCAGAAGAATTCCTGCCGATCGTCCACTTGGTCTTTACCAACCTGAAGACCTGGATCAACGGCATCCATCACGGGGTCAGCGCCAAACATCTACAAGCCTACCTCAATGAATTCACGTTTCGGTTCAACCGGCGCCTCTATCCCTTCAACGCGTTCCGCTCGCTGCTCGGAATCGCGGGTAGGGCAGCCGCACCAACCTTTGACGAGCTTTATTCCGGGGAATGGACACACCCTACATTTAGTGGGTGTGGGTAACAACCGGATAGGCAAGCAACAGACATTCCCCGAATTGAGTGTTCAACGCCTCCAATAGTCCTGTCGTTCGTCGGCTGACCGCGGGATTGGAGATCGGCATACTCTGGAAACTGGGATCGGGCGATCGTATTATTCTTGGTTATGGTCGTTTCGGTTTTGGCTGGTGAAGGCGCCTGCGAACATTCTGTTTGAGCGCTTTCTTTACATCATTATCGACCAACGCGAGATCAAACCATTCTGGATCGAAATAGCCACCGGCCCAAGTCTTGGTGGATCGATGATCCTCATGGGTCGGATCGGCCATCACCGCGAGAAAATTTTCATAACCCGACACCCCACCAACATCCTCGGGTGGACGAGCGCGCGCTCCGGCGATGCAGGTCGCAAATCGTGGAACCAAGTCGAATGCCAGAAAATCCTCGATCTCTACCAAGTGGTTCCAATTGTCGCCGAAATCATAGTTGTAGATAAACATCAACCCCGGCTCGCGACGGAAATCGCAAAGACGGACCTCGTTTTCGCTGAAGGCCCGGTGTTCCTCCGATCCGAATTCATTGATGACATCAGGATCGCCGTAGGACAGACCGCCAATCTGGAACTCGTGCAGATGGCTGTTCCACCAGTTGAACGCCGCCTGGATGACCAGATGCAGCATCCCGAGATCCCACGTCAGCGGCACGATCAGCTGCCGCCAGATTGGCGGTTCGATATCCGTAATCGTGACGCGAAGCTGCGCTGCGTTGAGCTGACGATACGTCATGGCGCGGAGTGAAGCCGCCGCCTCCCGGGATGTCAATGTAGCGTGCTTTAATCCCCGACGCTGCCGAGTCACCCGGGGCCTACCGGCCGATTTTGGCCTCCCCCCAAAAACGGCCCTGAGCAATGCGCCCCAGAACGCCGATCCTGCGTGGCGATGCGAGCCGGTTGCCGGCCGCCCGATGGAGATCGCCACCATGCACCAGGACGCTCTGCCGAATCTTCCGCCGCGCTACCTGCGCACACCAGAGGCGGCACGGTTTCTCGGACTTTCCGGCCGAACGCTGGAGAAACACCGCAGCTTCGGCAGCGGGCCGGCCTATCGTAAGATCGGCGGCCGGGTTGTCTATCGATTGGCTGACCTGCAGGACTGGGCCGAATCCGGCGCTCGGCAATCGACCTCTGATCCAGGCACCCGCGTCGCCCGCGGACCAGGACGTCCGGCCAGGCTTGTGACCTGATGAGCGGTGATCAACCCTTGCCGGCGATCCTCGAACACGCCCGTCCGCGGATTCCGGTCGATCTGATGAACTGGCCCTGGTTCAGCCTCGCCAAGACGCCACGGAAAGCACCGATCCTCTATCAGGGGAAGAAGCATTCCGTTCACGTCGCACCGGTGGCGGGTGCCACCGCCATCGCGACGATCTGGGATGCCGACATCCTGATCTGGGCCATCGCACAGCTCGTTCAGGCGCAGGATGAGCGGCTGACCATCTCGACCCGGCTGATTGCGCAGGCAAGCCGCATTCTGGGCTTCCTGGGGCGTGATACTGGCCGCAGCCAGTATGTCAGGCTGGCCGCCGCCATCGGCCGTCTGGCGGGCACCCAAGTCGAGACCACGCTCGGCGCCACTGAAAACGCATCAGTCCGGTTCCGCTGGATCGAAGCCTGGGAAACGACGCCGGCGGGCGTCCTGCTGACCCTCCCGGAATGGTTGCTCATGTCGGTGCGACAGCGCCGAGTCTTGTCCATCGATCCGGACTATTTCGGTCTGACGGGAGGCATCCAGCGATGGCTCTGGCTGCTCGCGCGCAAGCACGCCGCCCAACAATCCACAGGCTGGGTCGTTTCGTTCGACCTGTTGCACGCCCGTTCCGGAAGCGCCGCACGGCACGGCGACTTTGTCGCAGCCTTGCGCAGACTGGCGCGCTCCGGGCGGCTGCTGACGTATCGGCTCGACCCGGTCTGGCACCGTGGCAAAGAGGCGGTGCGGATCGGTCGATATGCCGTGCCCATCCACAGTGCCATATTGGTGCCTGGGGATAACCCGGGGTTTTTGTTCCCAAACCGGGGGGACCCAGTGTGAACGACCACGGCCTATCACCCGACGGTCCACGGCCGATCAAACGTAATTGCGCGGCCTATCAAACGGACGCCAGAAAAAATCGGCAAAGTAAATCAACCAGTTGCCGGCGATTTTCACGCCCCTACTTTCTTACTGAATCTAGTACTGAGTCTTACCTTGTTATAGTAGGCGGCCGAGGGCCAAAAATCGGCGTTCGGATCGTCCCAGATGACCGGGATTGGTCGACCCGCTCAGCTCCACCATCGCGCCGCCGAGCGCGCTTCAAGCAAGCGGCATTGAGGAGCAGGCTGTGGGGAGGGCAGCGCCACCTTGACCGCGTCTGTGCCGCGTTGTTGGACGAGTTCAGATCCCACCTTCCACCGGACGATGGGAGGCAACGGCGATGAGCCAGCACGAACCTCTGAACAGCGTGATGCTGGTGTTAATCCGTCGTTGTGTTGAGCACTGGCTGCGCTTTGGTCATGATGTGCGTGAGCAGATTCTTGATCGGCGCCGACGTCTGAACTGGTTCGCCCTCGGTGCGGAGTTTGCTTCGTTCCGCTGGTGGCTAAATGACTTCGGAACGGTTGTGTCGCTTGTCGATATCCTCCGCGCCTGCACGCCTGCCGAGCCATGCTCGACCGTCTCTGGCGTCGATTCCGGCGGCGAGATTTTGCTCCGCCAGTCGGGTTGGTCGCGCGTTCAGCATGTGTTCGCCACGATCGGGGTGATCGAGACCGTCGGCTTCGATCCGGCGGACATCGCGCCGCATTATTGGCGGCATGCCCACAACCGACCGACCTGCGACGCGGCGCCGCGGCCGTATCAGGACGATCAACACCGAGCCTGGCAGCGCTGCCGCCGGATGGGCGTATCATGACGCGCCGCTTAAATTCGATGCCCAGACTCTTGTTCGTTATCATTACCGGCCTGAGCTTGATGGCAGCATCCTCGCTGCACGGGCGACCGCTGATCGTCTGGAATGCCACAGCCAGCACACCGATCGGTCTGTGGCATGTGCTGCCCAGATCGAGCCGCGATCACTTGCGGGTCGGTGACTATGTGTTGTTCTGGCCGGACCGGCGAAGCGCGATTCTGTTCGCGAAGCGCGATTATCTGCCGCTTGGCGTGCCGCTGCTCAAGCGCGTCGCCGCCATCGCTGGGCAAATCGTTTGTGAGCGCGGCGGACAGGTCTCGATCGACGGCCGCCACGTCGCCGAGGCGCTCAAACGCGACGGGCGTGGGCGCAAACTTGTTGCCTGGAGCGGCTGCGGACCGCTCCGCTCCGATTCCATCTTCGTGCTGATCCCCAACGTGCCGACATCGCTCGACGGACGCTATTTCGGGCCGACGCCGATCAGCAGCATCATTGGCCGGGTGATCCCGCTCTGGACGCCCGGAAGCCATCTGCCATGACCGGCAAGCATCCTTTCCCAACCATCCTGTTGTTTGGCCAAGGGACGGTCATCCTGCCGTCCCGGCTGATTTCCGCATCGCCGGCACGCACAGCGAAGGTCAAGGGCGGCGCGGTTCAGGCGGCGCGCCCGGGCGCGCTTTACCCTTGACCGCGGCGAGCACGCTGGCAGCGCTTTTCCCTGCGGCGTCATCGGACATTTTCATCACCTGGAGATGCGAACCATGGGCCTCGTAACCTTGGTCGCGACGTGCGGTCTTGCTGCCAAAGCAGCGCTGTTCATCCCGCTCCATGGATCGCCCCATTGCCAGATCCCGAGGGCAAGCGTGGTCGGCCATAGCCGCGCCAGTAGCGCCGTTTGGCAGCCCGACATCGCGGCTGCATCGCGTCGATTTGGTGTGCCGGAACGTTGGATCACAGCCGTGATGCGCGTCGAAAGTGGCGGTCATTTGATGCTGGACGGCCAGCCAATCCGATCATCTGCGGGCGCCATGGGCCTGATGCAGGTGATGCCACAGACCTACGCCGCACTGCGCGCCCGCTACGATCTCGGCGCCAATCCCTATGCGCCGCGCAACAACATCATGGCCGGCACGGCGTATCTCCGCGAGATGTTCGATCGATTTGGCGCGCCGTGGTTCCTGGCGGCCTATAACGCTGGTCCGGCTCGGCTTGAGCGAGCGCTGCTCACCGATCGCGCACTACCGGCGCAAACGCAGCGCTATCTTGCGGCAGTCGCGCAGGAGATCAATGCATCGATGGAGACGCCGCAGATCAGCGAAAGTCGCGCGCCGGTTTCGATATTCAGCTACCAATCCGCGACTGATTTGCGGACGATCCTACATCCTGCACCAAGCGCCGATAGTGGTCTGTTCGTGGCAAGAGTTGACTCGGTCAGACAGCAAGAATCGTTTGCTGCGACACCATGAAAGCGGCAAAATTGCCCGCATTTGCGCCGGCAGACTGCGTGTTCTTTGCATCGACTTTGCGCACCGACTATTGTTTAAGCGGGGCCAGCAATATGGCGCGCTCTGACGGCTGAAATAGTGACCGAGCGCATCAGAAACGTCATTTGGCAAGAATCGGCGACTGACAAAGTTCCCGGGATTCAGAAGAGATTTTGCAGTTTAACGGAGGGCAAGATAAAGGTGCATGGCACCACACGGCCCTGACCGCTGCGATTTTCGTGTCTGCACATTGGGTTATCGAGACTACGCACCGTGCCAAATGTTCGCGGGAGAGTACGGCCATCTTGGCGATTCGGGTGTTCTCGCCTCAGATTCTGCCGTGCTATCGAGGCACCTTCTCGATTTCCGAGGTCATCGGCATGATCAGGCAATGGCTCACAATGAAGATGATTTACCCCTTCGCCCCCGGTTTGGACGGAAGCGTAGCCGAGATGACCGCCGGGCTCTGGCATCGGCGCAAATCAAACGCGCGATCTCCCGCGCGGGATCGCTCACCCGATCAACTGCAGCTCCATCAACGGACGCCGGTCGTCATATTGCCAGCCTTCCCGCGAAGCGCGGCCGTGGCGCCACTTTCACGCGCGGACGGGCAGCATCCCCCCATGGTTGGTCGAACATCAGACCAGGTGCCCGCAGGGTCGTGGTCAAGGCGCGCTACGTCCCGATGCGCGCCGGCAGCCGCGCCGCCGCGGTGCATCTTCGCTATCTCCAGCGCGATGGCGTGACCCGCGATGGTGCTTGGGGCCGCCTCTACTCGGCGACGTCCGATCGCGCCGATGGTTCTGCCTTTCTGGATCGGGCAGAGGGAGATCCGCGCCAGTTCCGGCTGATCGTGGCGCCCGAGGATGGACCGCAGCTATCGGATCTCCGATCCTTCACGCGCGACCTGATGCATCAGGTTGAGCAGGATCTTGCGACAAAGCTCGACTGGGTTGCCGTCGATCACTTCAACACTGGCCATCCACATACGCACATCGTAATCCGCGGCGTCGATGAACTGGGCGAGAACCTGATAATCGCCGGAGCCTATCTCGCGCACGGCATCCGCGAACGCGCGTCGGAACTTGCGACAATCGAACTTGGTCCAGAAACCATGCTCGAGCGGCAGCAGAAACTCTCTCGCGAAATCGATCGGGAAAAACTGACCCGGATCGACCGTGCCCTGCTGCGGGAAGCCGGCCAGATGGCGGACGGTATCGTCGACACGCGAGCCACCGGAAATAATCGTCATGCCGATTCTGATCGACACCTCCGGATAGCGCGATTGCAAGTGCTGCAACGGCTTGGTCTTGCCCAGGAGATCGATACTGGCCGCTGGTTGCTGAAGCCTCAGATGGAGCAGACCCTCCGCCAGCTCAATGAGCAGGGCGACATTATCAAAACCATGCATCGCGCGATGGCGAGCCAAAAGGTTCAGCGCGGTGCGGAACAGATCGTCATTCATGGCAAGGATGAGGCGATCGAAACCCCGATCACCGGCCGCCTTCTTGGTCGTGGGCTTGGTGCCGACGAATTGGGTGATCGCGTTCATCTGATCATCGACGGTATCGACGGCCGCACCCATTATATCGAGCTTCCGACTGGAGTGATGATCATCGAGACCACACCGATCGGCGCCATCCTCGAGGTTGGCGCCGCAGGTCGCGAACCGCGCGCGGCCGATCAAAATATCGCGCACCTCGCGAGAGAGAACGACGGCATATATCGGACCGCAGATCACTTCGCAGTAGTGCGCGCGGATCGGGGGATCGTCGATCCAGACGCCTATGTTGAGGCGCATATCCGCCGGCTGGAAGCGCTGCGGCGCGCGGGACTTGTCGAGCGGGTGGATGCCGATCATTGGCGCATTCCAACCGGGTTCGAACAAAGTGCCACTCTCCATGATGCCGGACGATCGCCAGGCGGCAGCCTGCGCGTGTTATCGACGCTTGACCTTGAGGCGCAGATCGCCAGCGACGGTGCCGTCTGGCTGGATCGCCAACTCATCGGCAGGGACCGCCTGCCGGTTACCATGGCCGGCTTCGGCGCGGAAATTGAAACGGCGCTGGAGCAACGCCGGCAACATCACATTGCGCACGGCGATGCGCGCCGGGACGGGAAGGGAAGGGTGTTCTACCGGCGAGATTTGTTGGCAACGCTCGAAGGCCGAGAGTTGGCGCGAGTTGGCGCGGAGATTGCCACAACGCGGGACCAGCCGTTCCGGTTGGCGACGCGAGGCGAGACGATCCGCGGCATCTATCGCGAGACGGTGCAGCTTGCTTCGGGCCGCTATGCGCTGATCGAAAACGCCAAGGAGTTCCTCCTCGTGCCTTGGCGGCCGGTCATCGAGCGTAGTCTTGGCCGAGACGTTGTCGGACTCGTCACCGAGGGCGGGATTTCCTGGCAGCTCGGTCGGGACCGTGGATTGGGCCTTTGATGGCGATCAGCCCTCTCCGACCCGAAGCTGCCCAGTCTGGGTCATCTGGCTCATCGTCAAGGTGCCCAGCATGCGGTCGGGTAGATCAGTCAAATCGATTAATTTCAGGGCTCGGTTGCATCTATGCATAGAAAGCGCGACCGGCTTTACGCCATCAGGTTCGCTGACGTAATAGGGCTTCGAGGAGCGCACAATCGGTTCCGTCGCCGGCGTCGCATTGCGTGACCAAAGTGGTCAGCGCCTTTTGCATGGCGCGCAGATCGGTGATTTTGATCCGCACTTCCGCGAGATGAGCCTCGGCGACCAATTTTACCTCGCCGCAGGGGCGATCGCGCTCGTCTGCCAGGCGCAGCAAAGCGCGCACCTCGTCGAGCGTGAAGCCGAGTTCACGCGCGCGGCGGATGAAGCTGAGGCGCTTGACGTGGGCGGGGCCATACATTCGATGGCCGCCCTCGGTGCGCGCCGGTTTTGGCAACACGCCAATCTTCTCGTAGAACCGGATCGTCTCGATATTGCACCGCGTTTGCGTGGCTAGCGCGCCAATCAGGATCATCGGTTCCAACGCGTCTCGCACCTTTGTGAGCGCGCGGGCATTTTTTTCGCTTGCACCTGAACCTACTACAGATCCCATACATCGTCGCCTAGGCCCATCCAGATCTCACCACAAGGACCAACGGCATGGACGCTGTGACGACACATGATTGCTGCGCATCCTCCCGCGCCACGACCCCCGATCTGGTGGTGATCGGTGCTGGATCGGCGGGGTTTTCCGCCGCGATCCGGGCGAGCGAACTCGGCGCGAACGTGGCCTTGATCGGTCATGGCACGATCGGTGGCACCTGCGTGAATATCGGTTGCGTGCCGTCGAAAACCCTGATCCGCGCGGCCGAGGCGTTGCATCATGCCAAATCTTCCAGCCGCTTCGCCGGCATCGCGGGTGCTGCGCGGATCAATGATTGGTCGGCCCTGATGGCACAGAAGGACCAGCTCGTCGCCGATCTGCGCGGGGCCAAATACCAGGCGCTGCTCCCGGAATACGAGACCATCCGCTATGTTCAGGGCCGCGCGCGGTTTACCGATGCGGGGATTGAGGCGGGCGGTGCAATTTTCCCAGCCGATCGTGTGGTGATCGCCACCGGCGCCTCGGCCGCCGTGCCCGCGATTCCCGGAATGGACGAGGTTCCCTATCTCACCAGCACCACAGCGCTCGCGCTGGACCGTTTGCCCAAATCCCTCCTGATCATCGGCGGCGGGGTGATCGGCTGTGAACTGGGTCAGATGTTCGCACGGTTTGGCGTTGCCGTCACCATCGTCTGCCGCTCGCGCTTGTTGCCGGGATTTGAGCCGGAGATCAGTGATGCACTTGCCGGCTATTTGCGTGACGAGGGCGTCACGATCGAATGCGGCGTAACATATCGGCAAATCAGACAGACGGAAGCAGGTGTCGCACTCGACCTCTTGGCGGGTGAAACCGCCCAGACCATCGAAGCTGAACAAGTTCTGATCGCCACCGGGCGGCGCGCGAACACAAGCGGTATGGGTCTAGGCACCGCCGGAATCGCGCTCGATCGGAACGGCGCGATCACGACCGATGAGCATCTCGCCACCAACCGGCCCGGAATCTATGCGGCGGGCGATGTTACCGGGCGGGACCAGTATGTCTACATGGCAGCCTATGGCGCGAAGCTCGCGACCGAGAATGCCCTGAATGGTGACATCCTCCGGTACGACTCGCGGGCGATGCCCGAGGTGGTGTTCACCGATCCGCAGGTTGCCAGCGTCGGCCTTACCGAGACCGAAGCACGCCGTCAGGGCCAGGATATCCGCACCGTCAGGCTTGATCTTGTCCAGGTACCACGCGCGCTCGCGGCACGTGATACACGTGGGCTGATCAAACTCGTCGCCGAGGCGGGCAGCCTGCGGCTGCTCGGCGCGCATATTCTGGCACCCGAGAGCGCCGACAGCATCCAGACCGCCGTGCTCGCGATCAAGCATGACCTCACGGTCACCGATCTGGCGGATACATTGTTCCCGTATCTGACCACGGTCGAGGGGCTGAAGCTCGCGTCGCTGGGATTCCAGAAGGATGTCGCCAAACTCTCCTGCTGCGCCGGATGACCACCATCAACCCGAAGGCAACCAACGCCATGAAACGCTTACGTCATCTCACCCCGAAATCTACAATTTTTGTCCTGGCGTTTGCCGCCGCCGCTCTGGTTCCGGCCTACGCACATGCGACGCCTTCCCCGATGATGGCACCTGAGAATCCGCCGGTCACATCGGCCAAGACAGCTCCGGACGCGTCGTTCCGGTCGGGGGGGCATCTGGTGAGACTGGCGACCTATCACGGTCAGAAGCTGATCATTTGGGAAGTCGCGACCTGGTGCGGCAGTTGCAAAGCAGGTCTGAAAGCATTCGCGCATCATCAAGCACTGATCGACCGGTCGAACCTGAAGATCATTGTGCTGCGCGACTACAAGAACGGCGGTTATCCGGGGATCACGATCGAAAAATTTGCCGCACAGGTCGCGCCCACGTTGCTCAAAGACCCGCATTTCGTGTTCGGCGATGCGACAAAAGAACTGGCAGCCGCGTATGATCCACACCATTACGTGGACATCTATCAGCTGATCGACGCCCAGAACCAGATCGTCGCCACGTCCTCGGCACCTTCGGTGACATTCGGAAAGATCGAGCATTTCATTGCGTCGGATTCAAAATGAGTGCGACTGCGGTTATCCGCGCCCGATCGATGGTCATACCCCGGGCGTTGCGGCTGGTGTTTGGGCACCCCGGCTATCGCATGTGGGCGGCGATCAGTTTTATCGTCCTGCTCACTTTCTACCTCATGCTGCTGCCGGCAAGCGAAACCGGGGGCGCCGTCGGTCTGGTTGCGCTGCCGTTTCTGACCGTCCAGGACGTGTTCCTGGCGATCGTGATGGCTGGCCTGCTGGCGCTGACCCTACCGCTCGGCGTCTATGGCTGGCGCATGGGCTCAGGCGGCGGTGTCGTCGGCAGTGCGTCGGGCTCGATCGTCGCCCTGATTGCGCCGTTGCTGTGCTGCTCGCCGATTCTGCCGATCACGATCGCCGCGATCGCGGCAAGCCTGCCGGCGGTCGGCGCTGCCGCCACGCCGTTGCAAGGCTTCATTGCCACGCATGAGCTCGAATTTTATGCAGCAGCCATCGTGCTGATGGCCTGGGGGCTTCAGGGCAACGCGAGGCGCGTTCTCTATTGCGAGTGCAGGCCAGTAAAATGAACCGCCGATGGGCTCCGATGCTGAGCCGCACGGGCGTGCAGCGTGTTGCCGCCCTTGCTGGCAGGCACCGGTTTATGCATCATCGATACATGCGCCACCTCGTCCACCTCCCTGGGTCCGCCGTCGGAGTGGCGGATCAGATTATCGGAACTGATGCTCGACCTTGACATAGCAACGAAGACCATGGCCCACGCGGCTGCATGAGTGGTGGTCTTAAGCGTGACGCGGGTGTCCTTGGTCTGATCCTCGCCAGTCTGGGCGGCATCGTGGGCTCAGGCTGGTTGTTCGGCCCGTTGAATGCCGCGAAATCGGCCGGGCCGGCATCGCTGATCGCCTGGGCGATCGGCGGGTTCGCCATCCTGCTGCTCGCGTTCGTTTATGCCGAACTCACCACCGCATTTCCGCGTGCGGGCGCGGTGATCGCGCTGCCCAAGCTCAGTCACGGCAAGCTGCTCGCCACCGTGATGAGTTGGGTGGTGCTGTTGGGCTACCTGACCTCGGCGCCGGCCGAAGCCACGGCCGTGGTCACCTATGCGAACAATTATTATCACGGCTTGGTGTCGCCGGGCGGCGTGCTGAGCCAGTCGGGTTTTCTGGCCGCGGTCGCTCTGCTGGCGATGTTCGCCCTGATCAACACGCTGGCGATAAGGCTGGTTCTGCGGATCAACGGGATCGTCACGATTTGGAAACTGGCAATTCCGGCGCTGACCGCCATCGCCCTTCTGCTCGCACGCTTTCACCCCAGAAATTTCACCGCGCACGGTTTTGCCCCGCACGGGGTCGCGGGCATTTTTTCGGCCGTCGCCACCTCTGGCGTGATCTACGCCTATACTGGGTTTCGTCAGGCGGTCGAGCTCGCGGGCGAATCCCGCCATCCGAAGCGCGATCTGCCGATCGCGATCATCGGCTCGGTGGTGATCGGCTGTCTGCTCTACGCGGCGTTGCAGACCGTCTTCATCGGCGCCTTGTCGCCGCACGCGCTGGCGCAGGGCTGGGGCAAACTGCATTTCACCGGCCTGTCCGGCCCGTTCGCGGGCCTCGCGACCTTGATGGGCATGAGCTGGCTGGCAGTTCTGCTGTATATCGACTCCGCCGTGTCACCGGCCGGCACCGGCATCATCGCTTATACCTCGACACCGCGCCTGTTCTACGCCGCCGGCCGCGAGGGCCTGGTTCGCGGACCATTCGCCCGGCTTTCGGGCGCCGGTGTGCCGATCGTCGGTGTGCTTGCCGCTTTTGCGATCGGGGTGATTTTTCTGCTGCCTTTGCCGTCCTGGCGGGCGATCATCAAGGTGGTATCGGCGGCAGCCCTGCTGTCCTACGGCATGGCCTCGGTTTCGTTGATCACGCTGCGCCGCACCATGCCGGTCGCGCGCTATCCGCGCCCGTTCCAACTGCCGCTCGCAATACCGGTCGCGGGATTAGCGTTCATCGTGGCCAATTTCATCATCGTGTGGACCGGCGCGCACACTGCCAACGTGATCATGCTGTACGTGCTGATCGTCGCGGCGCTTTACGCGATTACACAGCGCGTGATGTATGGCGGGTTCGGGCATCTGGAAATCGCGGGCGCGTGGTGGATCGCGCCATATTTCGCGGGGCTATGGGCGCTGGCTAATTTGGGGCCGAAGAACCTAACCGCAGGAACCGGCGCGCTGTCGGATGCTGCCCTGTCGGTGGTGCTGGTGCTGTTCAGTGTCGCGATTTTAATTATTGCCGCGCGCGCCGGCCTTCCCGATCCGGCGGAAGCGAAGGCGTCGATCGCCACATCGCAAGTACAAATCCCGACAGCCACCAAAATCTGAAACATTTCTCTCGATCTGGTATAATCCGTGAAATGGCACCCAACGGTCATCCGACTCAAACCAAACCGAGGTACATTCTCTATTGCAATTACGGGTTTCCCGAATGACGCGCCGATGGTCCCCGACGCTGAGCCTCACGGGTCTGGTCTCATCGTTCGGCTGTGCGGCGTGCTGCGCGCTGCCGATCATGCTGGCCGGCACCGGCCTTGCCGGCGCGTGGACGCTGCACCTGCAATTGCTCGTCGGTCCCTATGAGCGTTGGTGGTTGTGGGGATCGATAATTCTGCTGGCCTTTGGGGCGGTTTCTTGGGGATGCGAGATGCGACGGCTCGCCGCGCGCGGCCATTTTCAGTTTTCGGTCAAGACCTATGCCGTTACACCGCTGATCCTGATGCTCGGCGTGATCCTACTTGCCGGCACCTTGATGGTCGAACACGCAAATTTCACCGATTTCCTGTGATCGTGAGGTGTCGTGGTTCTACCTGCAGGTCACGCCGCCAAGTTCTCCCCCTTGCCAGACTGTCGCGCGAGACATATGCATAATCCGTGTTCCGAACCATGACACACTTCCTGATCGCCCTTGCTCTCGTGCTCGCCACGAGCGTGCCGGCGTTCGCGCGCGCGATGCCGATGACACAGGCGGTCGCGACGGCACCTGTCTGCATTGGTCATGATTGCTCGGGTCATCACAGTCCGGGCCAGGCGCACCATCGTCCCATGGGCGCGCGCTGCATCGCCCCGACCTGCACCAGTGCGGTGGCATTACCGATAAGCGGGGCAAGCGCTGTCGCGCTCATCGACACTGTGTTGACGACGTATCACCCGCTAGCCGCGTCATCCCATCTCGGTCTGCGTCCCATACCGGACGCGCCGCCACCTCGATCCCTCGCGCTGAGCTGACCGCCTTCCGGTTTTCCCGGACCGGCGGCTAGCATTGGTTGTGTGCGCAAATCTCCGGTGGTTTGCGTAGCCGCTTTGTTCGGGCGCTGACGCGCCCAACCTGACCGTGATCCGGCCTGCCAAATGCCCGATCCACGGTCTGCGTGGGATCAGATTTTATGACGATCGAATATCCGTCCGTCGTGCGACGACGGACTCTGCTGAAGCTGGGCGGCGCTGCCGCCTCGGCTGCCGTGCTACCCTGGGCGGCGCCTGCCGACGCGGCAACCAGCCGTGCCATCACCGCCGATCTGCGGCCAGCTCCTGCCAAGGCCGCGATCCTGGGTGCAAACCGCCCCAAAACCGATGTTCTCGCCTATAACGGAACGGTGTCCGGCCCGGTGGTGACCATGCACCAGGCCGTCCCATTCCAATCCACAGTGACCAACGGCCTCGACCAGGGCACCACGGTGCACTGGCACGGCATCCGGCTGCCGAACGATATGGACGGCGTGCCGTTCCTGACCCAGAAGCCAATCCGGCCGGGTGCCGATTTCCACTACGCGTTTACCCCACCCGATGCCGGCACCTTCTGGTATCACCCGCACGAACATACGGCGCACCAGATGGGTCGCGGCATGGCCGGGGCCTTGATCGTCAAAGAGCCGGAACCGCCACCGTTCGACCGCGAATTGCTCTGGGTGCTCCAGGACTGGGCGTTCGAGCCGAACGATCAGTTCGTGCCGGGTTTCGACACGCCGATGGAAGCGGCGATGAGTGGGCGGATCGGCAGCGTAGTGACCATCAACGGTGTCGTCCCCGGACCGATCAAGCTGCGTGCCGGGGAACGGCTCCGCATCCGAATGGTCAATGCCTGCCTCGCCCGGTTCATGGCACTGCGGTTCACGGGGCATCGGGTCACGGTGATCGCGCTCGACGGTCAGCCTTGTCATCCTTTCCAGCCCGCCAACGGACAGGTCATCATTGCACCGGCCCAGCGGGTCGATCTGCAGCTCGATACGACCGGCCAGCCCGGCCGCGATTATCCCGTCATCGACGATTTCTACGGCCGGCATGCGACCTATCGGCTGGTGACGCTGGCTTACACGAAGCAGCAACCGCGCCGGCGCTCCTTGCCGGCACAGCCGATCATCCTGCCGCCAAATCCAGTGCCCAAGCCCGATCTCAGCAACCCGATCCGCCACCATCTGGATATCGTTGGCGGCATGATGGGCGGCATGGGCATGACAGCCGACGGCAAGCCCGCTCCCATCTGGGGTATCAAGGACGGCAGCCGGACGAGTGACGGCATGGCGCCGATCTTCACGATTCCGCTCGGCCGGACCGCGCTGCTGACGCTGGTGAACCACACCGCGTTCTGGCACCCGATGCATCTGCACGGCTACAGTTTCTCGGTGCTGTCGCGCAACGGTGTGAAAGAGCCTTATCCGCACCTGCGCGACACCGTGATCCTGCGCCCGAAGGATACGGTCGAAATCGCCTTCGCCGCCACCAATCCGGGCGACTGGATGTTCCATTGTCACGTCATCGAGCACCAGGCGAACGGGCTGATGACGGTGATCCGCGTGGCATGACCCTCAAACCAAAGATGAAAGTCAAACCGATGAACCGACGCACCCTGCTCAATGCCACCGTAGCCTTGGCCGCCTTGGCGCCGGTCTCGGCGCTTGCCGCCGCGCCGATCAAGGCAACGCTCTACAAGGATCCGTCCTGCTCGTGCTGCGAAGCCTATGCCAAATATCTCGACAAGAACGGCTTCAAGGTGACGGTGATTCCAACACCCAATCTCGAGCAGGTCACTTTGGCAGCCGGCGTTCCTAAGTCGCTGGTCGGTTGTCATTTGACCAAGCTCGCCGGCCATGTCTTCGAAGGCCACATTCCGGCCCCGCTCATCAAGAAATTCCTGGCCGAACCGTCCTCGGCCAAAGGGCTGGCGATTCCGGGAATGCCGGTCGGTCTGCCGGGAATGCCGGCGATGGCAGGCATGAAAGCCGAGCCGATCGCGGTCTATCTGGTCGGCACGCCGAAACCGGTCGTGTTCGCAACCGTCAATTGAGCATTGTGCTCGGCAATCACAGAAAGAACTCACAAATGCTGAAATTCAGGACTTCACTCATCGCGGCCACAATGTCCGTCGCGGTCTTCGCCGCGCCGATGATCGCCAATGCCGCGACCACACCCGCGCCACAGGCCAAAACCACGAACAGCGGCGGCATGATGTCGGGGGGCAAGATGACCGGTAAGGGCAAGACCGGTGCCGGCATGGCGGGCGGTGGTATGGCTGGCATGATGGGCATGATGGCGATGATGAACGCCTGCACCCGCGTGATGAACAAGATGGCCGACAACATGGGTCATGGCACGATGGGCGCTCATCATGGCACCATGATGGGCAAAGCCGCCCCGAAAAAGTCGTAACGGATCGGCGCCCGGGGACGCGCTGCTCTCCGCGTCACCGGGCCGTCTACCTTCTGGACAAACGACATGCGCATCAATTGCCGTCTCGCGATGTTAGGGTTGCCAACGCAGTTGACCACCGTGGCTGGCCGCACCGTGCTGCGCCGGTATTTCGTCACCATGGCGATCGGCAATCTTGTCTGGGAAACGATGCAACTGCCGTTTTACACGATCTGGCGGACGGCACGCTTCGCCTATCTTGCTTTTGCCGTGCTGCATTGCTGGATCGGCGATCTGCTGATCGGCTCCGTCACGATGCTGTTCGGGATCATTGCGGCCGGGCGGCAATGGCCGTTTGCAAATGGCGGGCGTGCCGTTCTCGTCACGCTCACGAGCGGTGTCGCCTATACAATGTTCAGCGAGTGGCTCAACGTCGTGGTGCGCGGCGCGTGGGCCTATAGCCCGGCGATGCCGGTTCTGCCGGTGCTCGGCACCGGTCTATCGCCTTTCCTGCAATGGGTCGTCGTGCCGGGAGTGGCGCTTTGGTTCGCGTATCGCCGCCCTTGCGCATTGTCCGTCGAGACCTGCCGATGATCATCCGGTCGCAGCCGCGTCTTGCCGCCATTCTGATACTCATCCTGACATTCATGCTGGGGGTGTTTTCGATAACATCTGCTTTAGCCGCAAGCACCCAATGGGTCGGCAACCGGCACGCGGCGGCGCGGTTGATCACCGCGACCGAGGCTGTGGGCAACGCACCGCAGATCGACGCAGGTTTGCAGATCAGGCTCGAGCGTGGCTGGCACGCCTATTGGCGCAATCCGGGTGCCGCGGGCATTCCGCCCTCGATCGACTGGGCGGGATCGACCAACGTCAAATCGACCAAAATGTACTGGCCTGCACCGCACCGCTATCTGCTCTATGGCCTGGTTACCCAGGGCTACGAGCACGGCGTTGTCCTGCCGCTATCGATCGTGCCGAAACACCCCGGCGCGCCGATGGTTCTGCACGCGCTCGTGCATTATTCGGCGTGCAAGACGATCTGCATCCCCTACACCGCCAAGCTTGTGCTTCCCCTGCCTGCGGGCCTCGCGAGCCCCGGACCGCAAGCGCCCCTGATCGCCAAGGCCTGGACACGCGTGCCAGGCACGCTGGCTCAAGCGGGGTTGAGCCTGTTGCAAGTGGTGGTGTCCAAATCGCCTGGACACAAGAATACGACGATATTGTCCCTTGTTGTCGATGCGCATGGCGCCCGCCTGTCGCGCCCCGATCTGTTCATCCAGAACCATTTTTCGACCGCAACGCCGGGTGCCCCAAAAATCTGGCTCGATACCGGACATCGGCGCGGCGTGCTGAGTGTGACCCTCAAGGGCGAAAAAGCGGCCGCCATCGCCGGAAGAAAACTGCGATTCACGCTGGAAAACGGATTGGGTGCGGCGGCGTTTTCGGCAACCCCGGTGTTCGGCCCCGTGCCCGCACATGGCACCGGTGTGAGCATCATGCTGATCCTCGCGATCGCGCTGCTCGGCGGTCTGATCCTGAACGTGATGCCTTGCACGCTCCCGGTCCTGTCGCTCAAACTCATGAGCTTCGCCGGAGCATCGGGCGGCGCGCGGCGGGATTTACGGATCACGCTACTGGCAACCGCGCTGGGGATCATTGTTTCCTACGCGGCTCTCGCCTTCATTATCATCGTGTTGAAGGCGGTGGGTGCCACAATCGGCTGGGGCATCCAGTTCCAGCAACCCTGGTTTCTCGGCGCGATGGCGGCGATCACCACGCTGTTCGCCGCAAGCCTGTGGGAGTGGCTGCCGATCCCGCTCCCCGGGCTTGCGGCACGAACCGCGACCATGGGCAGCGAAGCCAGTGCCAGAACCGCAGCGTTTCTGACCGGCGTCTTTGCGACGCTTCTTGCCACATCCTGCACCGCACCTTTTATCGGCGTCGCGGTCGGTTTCGCGCTCGCTCGCGCGCCACTGGTCATTCTGGGCATTTTCGCAGCCCTCGGGATCGGCATGGCGCTGCCCTACCTGCTGGTCGCGGCTTTCCCCGGCCTGGTGCGCTGGATGCCAAAGCCCGGGCGCTGGATGGTTGTGCTCCGCGTTCTTCTCGGTTTTGCCCTGCTGGGCACGGCGATCTGGCTGGTCTGGATCATCGAAGCGGTCGTCTCGCCCATGGCCGCACTGGTCATCGGCGCTACAATTCTCGTCATGCTTGCGCTGCTGTTCTGGCGTCATCGTCTCGGGAATAGCCAGGGCCGATTGCGCCGCATCGGAGCCTTCGCGGTGATTGCTGCCGTCGCCCTTGCCATTATCGAACCGTCGGTCACCCCGGCCAGCTTGGCACCCACCAGACAACGCGCCGACAACACGATCTGGCAGACATTCGACCAGGCCCGCATCGTCACGTTGATTGGCGAAAACAAGATTGTCTTCGTTGATGTCACCGCCGCATGGTGCCTGATCTGCAAGGTCAATGCGCTCACGGTGTTGGACCGTAACCCGGTGGCGCGGCAGTTGCGCGCGCCCGGCGTGGTCGCGATGCGCGCCGACTGGACCCGCCCCAGTGCGCCGATCACCGCCTATTTGCGCAGCTTCGGACGGTATGGAGTGCCGCTCGACGTGGTCTACGGCCCCGGCGCACCATCCGGCATCATGCTGCCGTCTCTGCTGACACCGGGCGTCGTCATGCAGGCATTCCGGCGCGCGGCCGGACCACCACCCCGTACGGAGGCCGCACGATGAATTTCTACGACCGAAGGATTCTTCCTCATGTTCTGAATTTTATGATGCGGCAGCAGGCGCTGGTGCCATTCCGCACGCGCGTCATCGGCGCGGCACAGGGACGCGTGTTGGAATTCGGCGTCGGCTCCGGCCTCAACCTGCCGCTTTATGGCGCCGGTGTGACATCGGTCACCGGCGTCGATCCTTCGTCCGCCTTGTTGGGCATGGCGCAGGATCGTGTCACGAGCGCCATCGTGCCAGTCGAACTGATCGAGGCTTCGGCGGAGACTTTGCCGATCGACACTGCAAGCATTGATAGTGTCGTCACCACCTGGACGCTCTGCACCATCCCGAACGCGGTGCAGGCGCTGCGCGAGGCGCGGCGGGTGCTCAAGCCTGGCGGCACGCTTCTGTTCATCGAGCATGGCCGCGCGCCGGAACCCGGCATTGCGCGCTGGCAGGATCGGCTCGATCGCCCCTGGGGACTGATCGCCGGCGGCTGCCATATCAACCGCAAGATCGACGCGTTGATTATGGAGGCCGGGTTTCACATGGAGCGCCTGTCGCATGACCGGATGCCGGGTCCGCGGACGCATAATTATCTCTATGAAGGCAAGGCCCATCCCGTATGACCGACCGGAGCGAATATTCAGATTATCAGCCCCGGCGTGGTCACCGGATCGGGCGGCGGATCGCGATCGGCGGGGCGATTGGCCTCGGTGCGGCACTGACCGCCATCGCCATCGATCCCGGCATTATCGGGGTGACGGAACACAATACGCTCGAGACTCTGGCGCATCTGCTCGGCTGGAGCAGGCCGCATGGCCGGCTGGCAACCACCACCGACTCGGCGATCTCTCCCGGCGCGCCGATCGGCGGCCCGTTCACCCTGACAAACCAGTTCGGCCAGGCGATGACACCGGCAAGTTTTCGCGGGCGCTGGATGCTGGTCTATTTTGGTTACTCGCGCTGCCCGGACGACTGCCCTCTGACACTCGAAAAAATGGCGATCATGATGAACGCGCTGGGGAAGCTCGCCAAACATGTTGCTCCCGTCTTTATCACCGTCGATCCCACCCATGATACGCCGGCGGTGCTTAGGACATATCTGCCCAAGTTCAGCAACAAGATCATCGGTCTCACCGGGCCGGTACCGGAGATCGCCAAGGTCGCCCGCGAATACGACGCCTATTTCAACACGACCGATCACGAAGCCTCCGGCCAGAGCCTGATCAGTCATTCAACCTTCATTTATTTGATGGCGCCGAACGGAAAGTTCGAGAATCTGTTCCCGGTGTCCATCACGGTACCGCAACTCGTCCACATCATGAAAAAGGCGATCGCCCAATGACCCTGTCGCCATCCTCACGGCGTGATTTTCTTGCCCTCGCAGCTTCCGGCGCGGCGCTTGGCCTGCCGCGATCCGGGGCAGCCGCCATCCCGAACGCCCCGCCGCTTTATATCACCACACCAAAGCCGTTGCCGACATTCAAATTCTCCGACGCATCCGGTCATCCCCTCACGCTCGCCGATTTCCACGGCAAACTTTTACTCCTCAACATCTGGGCGACCTGGTGCATCCCCTGCCGCAAGGAAATGCCGACTTTGGACCGGCTCCAAGCCCGACTTGGCGGTCCGCATTTCGAAGTGGTGCCGGTCTCGATCGATTCCGGTGGGCTGAAAGCGGTCAGGAAAT
Source organism: Acidiphilium multivorum AIU301 (assembly GCF_000202835.1). NCBI lineage: Bacteria > Pseudomonadati > Pseudomonadota > Alphaproteobacteria > Acetobacterales > Acidocellaceae > Acidiphilium > Acidiphilium multivorum. Next base: position 2,897,724 of record NC_015186.1, on the reverse strand, counting down.
TCTATGCCGAGATCAAGATCAAACATCTCGGCATCTTTCTCGACCCGAGCGGCAGCGCCATGCAGGTCCTCAATCTAGAGGGTGTCCCGACCAGTTTTCTGATCGACCCGAACGGCAGGCAGATCGGCCGCGAAACCGGCGCCGTGGTCTGGGACAGTCCTTCGGTGGTCAGATTTATGACCCATCAGATAGCCGGGCTTTCCCATGAATAACCAAAGACGGAACACCAGGACTGCGTGTCGGCCAGAAGACGGGATTTGGTCTCGATTGCCCGCCTCGCGGCGTGAATTGCTCGGACTGTCCCTTCTGGTGACCGGCGATGCGATCGTGACGTCTGGCTCGGCATCCGCCGCGGTCCCCGCACATCCGCCACTCCAGCTTTTTGCACCAAAAACATTTCCGGCACTCAGGTTCCTGGATGAAGCCGGTCAGCACATCTCGCTGGCATCCTTTCACGGCAAGTTCGTGCTGCTCAGCATCTGGGCGACCTGGTACATCCCCTGCCAAAAGGAGATGGCCACGCTGGATCGGCTACAGGCCAAACTCGGCGGTCCGCACTTCCAGATCGTTCCCGTGTCGATCGATACCGGCGGATTGGCTCCGGTCAAGGAATTCTACACCCGATTCAAGATCCAGCATCTTGGCATTTTTCTCGATCCGAGCGGCAGCGCCATGGAAATCCTCAATCTTCAGGAAATTCCGGTCAGCTTTCTGATCAACTCGGATGGCGAGGCGATCGGTCTCCGATCCGGCACCGCCGTCTGGGACAGCCCGCGCATGGTCAGATTCCTGACCCATGTGATCTCGTCGAAATCACCCACCTGAACCAAGGAGTTTTCAACCATGAATGCATGTTGCGATAACACCGGCACTACGCGCCGATCCGGCTGGCGGCGCTTCTTGACCGGACGGATTGCGATCGTCGTCGGCCTTGTTGTCATCGCCGGCGGTGGTCTTGCCGTTGGCGGCTGGGGCTGGCTGGTTGCCGCCGGTTTGGCGCCGATCATCCTGTCGCTGCTGCCCTGTCTTGTCATGTGCGGCCTCGGGCTCTGCATGATGGGCATGAACAAATCGAAATCGAACGCCGCACCAGCCATCGACGCAGCGATCCAGAATGGTGATGGCACAGTCCGCCGGGGTGACTCGATGCCGTCGTCCGCTGTCCCGTCGATCGCCCACCGTCAAAGTCAGAATGTCACTTGAAATCAGCTTCATTCAGTCAAATCAAAATGAAAGGAATACGCGCATGAGTATCCAACTTGGTCAGATCGCACCCGACTTCGAGCAAGTCAGCACCCAAGGCACGATCAAATTCCACCAATGGCTCGGCGACTCCTGGGGTGTGCTGTTCAGCCACCCGAAGGATTATACACCGGTCTGCACCACCGAACTTGCCGAAGTCGCGCGGTTGAAGCCCGAATGGGACAAACGACACGCCAAGCCGATCGGGCTTTCGGTCGATCCTGCCGACAGCCATAAGGGCTGGGAAGACGACATCAAGGAAACCCAAGGTCAATCACTCAATTTTCCGCTTCTGGCCGATGCCGATCGCAAGGTCTCCCATCTCTACGGCATGATCCACCCGGAAGCCGACCCCACGGTCACGGTGCGCAGCGTGTTCATCATCGATCCCAACAAAAAGGTTCGGCTCATCATCACCTATCCGCCCAGCACCGGCCGAAACTTCGACGAAATCATCCGGGTCATCGACAGCCTGCAACTCACCGATGCGCACAAGGTGGCGACGCCGGTGAACTGGAATGATGGCGATGAGGTCATCATCCTCCCAAGCCTCTCCGACGATGACGCAAAGACCCGCTTCCCGGAGGGCTGGAGAACCCTGCGGCCCTATCTTCGCATGGTCGCCCAACCCAGACTACCGCATCGGCAGTGATCGCGCCGACATGACGCCAAACCGGCCCCACATATGCCTAATTTTTGTGGGGCCGTATAGCTCTTCACACAATCCATCGAGGATCCCCGATGGTAGGGACCCGGATCATAGCGATGAGTACAGTGACGAAGCGCATGATAGGTTGGATAGGCGGATTTATCTCGATTGCTTTGATGCTGTCCTTCCGGGACGCCGCGGCGGCGGAATTCGTAAAAAATGCTGCCGGGTTTCCGATCCATGCGCCGCGCCCGTGGGAGTGGTGGTTCCAGCCGCCTTCAAGTCCGAACGCGAAGGCGATCGACTGGATGATGCAGTTCGTGCTGTGGATCATGTTCGCCGTGGTCGCGCTGGTCGGCGTGCTGCTCGGCATCGTGATGGTGCGGTTCCACGCGTCCCGGCACCCGGTGCCGACCACCACCACGCACAATACGGTGATCGAGGTGCTGTGGACGGTGGTGCCCGCGCTGCTGCTGATCGTGATTTTCGTGCCCTCGCTCAACATGATCTATCAGCAATCCAACTATAAGCACCGCTACATGACGGTGCGGGTGATCGGCCATCAATGGTTCTGGGAATACGACTATCTCGGTGCCAAGGGAGTCGATTTCACCTCCTATGTGATTCCGCCGAACCAGTTGAAACCGGGCGAGATCCGCCAGCTTTCCGTCAACCATCCGCTGGTGCTGCCGGCCGGCAAGAAAGTGGTGTTCCAGATCACCAGCAAGGACGTAATACACAGTTTCTTCGTCCCCTCGCTCGGCGTGCAGCGCTATGCGATTCCCGGTCAGTACTGGCGCCAATGGACGCAAATCGACGCGCCGGGGGTTTATTATGGCGAATGCAACCAGATTTGCGGCTTGAACCATGATAACATGCCGATCGAGATCGTCGCCCTGCCGATGAAGCAGTTCCAGGCCTGGCTCGTCGAGGCCAAGAAGGACGCGGCGCAAGGCAACGTGCCGAAGGTGCATAAATATGAAGTGCTGGCGGAAGCAGCCGCCAAGGCCGCCTCGCTCTCGCATCCGGGTGTCGCGCTCGCCAGCGCGGCGCCGATAGCCGCATCGCAATGACGGTGCCGGCGATCATCAGGAGACCATGACCATGTCCACCGCCGCCTCGGACGATCACGCCCACGCCGCCCATGCGCATGACGCCCATTATCCGGGGTTCGTCCGCCGCTGGCTGATGAGCACGAACCACAAGGATATCGGCACGCTCTACATCACCTGGGCGATCATCGCCGGGATCGAAGGCGGGGTGCTGTCGGAAATCATGCGGATGCAGTTGATGCATCCGAACAACACGCTGATCACCTCGGGCCAGACCTGGAACGCGATCGTCACCGCGCACGGGCTGCTGATGATCTTCTTCATGGTGATGCCGGCGCTGATCGGCGGGTTCGGCAACTGGTTCGTGCCCATGATGATCGGCGCGCCGGACATGGCGTTCCCGCGGCTCAACAACATGAGCTTCTGGTTCCTGTTCATGGGCTTCATTTTCGTCAATCTCGGCCTGATGGTGGGCGCGGGTTCGGGGATCGGCTGGACGCTGTATCCGCCGCTGTCCGACATCACCTACCAGCCTGGGCCGGCGGTCGATTTCACCCTGTTCTCGCTGCATCTGGCCGGGATTTCCTCGCTGCTCGGCGCGATCAACTTCATCGCGACCATCCTGAACATGCGCGCCCCCGGCATGACGATGCACAAGATGCCGCTGTTCGTCTGGGGCATCCTGGTGACCGCGTTCCTGCTGCTGCTGGCGATTCCGGTGCTCGCGGGCGCGATCACCATGCTGATCATGGACCGCAATTTCGGCACCTCGTTCTTCGAGCCGGGCGGCGGCGGCGATCCGGTGCTGTTCCAGCATCTGTTCTGGTTCTTCGGCCACCCCGAGGTCTACATCATGATTCTGCCGGCGTTCGGCATTGTCAGCCACGTGGTCTCGACCTTCTCGAAAAAGCCGATCTTCGGCTATCTCGGCATGGTCTATGCGATGGTCGCGATCGGCTTCGTCGGCTTCGTGGTCTGGGCGCATCACATGTTCGTCTCGGGCATTTCGGTGGACTCGAAAGTGTATTTCGAGGCGGCAACGCTCGTCATCGCGGTGCCGACCGGGGTAAAAGTGTTTTCCTGGATCGCGACGATGTGGGGCGGGTCGATCGAGCTGAAGACGCCGATGCTCTGGGCGATCGGCATGATTTTCATGTTCGTGGTCGGCGGTGCGACCGGCGTGGTGATCGCCAATGCCGGGCTCGATACCGAATTGCACAACACCTATTTCATCATCGCGCATTTCCACTACGTGCTGTCGATGGGGTCGGTATTCGCGATCTTCGCCGGGTTCTATTACTGGATCGGCAAGATGTACGGCCGGCAATATCCCGAATGGGCCGGCAAGCTGCATTTCTGGACCTTCTTCATCGGCGTGAACCTGACCTTCTTCCCGCAGCATTTCCTCGGCCTCGCCGGGATGCCGCGCCGCTACCCCGACTACCCGACCGCGTTCGCAGGCTGGAACTACGTCTCGTCGGTGGGAACGATCATCTCCGGGATCAGCACGCTGATCTTTTTCTACGTGCTGTTCCGTATTTTCACCGGCAAGCAGGCTCTGGCCGACAATTACTGGGGCGAGGGTGCGACGACGCTGGAATGGACCGTGCCGTCCCCCGCGCCGCACCACACCTTCGAGGATGTGCCGGTGATCCGATGAGGTCATCGCCAGCCATCCTGGAAGTCAAGGCAATATGCAAAGCGAGGTAATATGAGAAAATCCCTGAAGTCAGCTCCCGTCGTCGCGGCTCTTCTTGCGGTACCGGTATTGGCAATGGCCCATGCCTATCCTGCTCACGAAACGCCACCGTCGGGTGCTGTGCTGAAACTGCTTCCCGGCGAGGTCTCAATCAACTTCACCGAGACCGTCAACCGGCATTTCAGCGGTATCGTGGTCCAAGGACCGAATGGCAAACAAGTCAGTCACGGCGAGGCGACGTTAGAACGCAACGACCCCAAGACACTGGTCATCCATCTGCGTCGATCAAATCGAGCCGGGCGCTATACTGTTCTTTGGCATGCGCTCGCATCCGACGGGCATCGAACGCATGGACGTTACAGTTTTCAAGTGACGCCGTGAGCGTCTCCACCGATCTGCTCGTTCGAGGTGCCGCCCGCGGCATTCATGTCGCGGCTTCGCTCGCCATTCTCGGCACCACCGCAGGTTATCGCCTATTTGCTCAGGCCGGCTTGCAGCGTGACAAATCATCGGCCGCACGCAACGCTCAGAACGCAATCGTCAAGTTTCTACGTGCAAGTTTCGCTGTGGCGGTCATCGCTGGTTTGATCTGGCTCCTCTGCGAAGCCATCTATGCCTCGGGATCAAACCAGATCACCTCTGGTTTTGATGCCATTCTGCCGTTGCTGCGCGACACGAACTTTGGTCACCTTCTCATTATCCGGATGATCTTGATGGCTGGTGCCGTGTTGGTATTCGGCCACGGACAGAGTAACCGTCGCGTCCTGTTGGCCGGAAGCTTTGCCGCCGTCGCCGTCGCGTTGCAGGCCGGGCTTGGGCACGGTGCCGCCATGGGCGGGGCGGAGGGACATCTGCTGCTCGCGACCCTGATCCTGCATCTGCTCGCCGCGGGACTGTGGCTCGGCGGCCTGGTTTCCCTTCTCATCGTCGTCAAAGCCGTCACGCCCGAAGCGGCCTTTCGCGCGGCGACGTGGTTTTCCCGCCTGGGCATCGCCTGCGTGATCACCATCGCCGTGACGGCGGCGATTCAGGGCTGGTATCTGATCGGCAGCATCCCCGCCTTGACCGGCACGGCCTATGGATTGGTCGCGGGCGGAAAACTTGCATTATTCCTGATCCTCTTGGCGATCGCAGCGATGAACCGATGGCAGACGTCCCGCCTTACGACGTTGCGCGGTCAGCGCGCCAAGGATTTTCTATACAAATCCATTGCGATCGAAACAGCGATCGGCCTCACCGTCGTCGTGCTCGCAGGCATTCTGATGGAACTTCCGCCCGCCATGGACATCGCGAAAATGAATATGACCGGTTAGCAAACTCGTTGAGTAACGTTCTCACTAGCGCATCGCCTGTCTTGACGCCTTGTCACTCAAGCGTCGACCGGCTGGCCGGTGGCCGTCCATTGGGGATGGCTGCTTTCCGGGCAACGGATATCGTAACCTCGGGTACGGAGCACGGCAAAAATCGCGAAGGCGAGGGCGTAATCCGGTCCCTGGCAAAACGTGGGATTGACGTGGTGGAAAGATCACGATGACTCGCAACCGACCGGTAATCTTCATTTGGCTCGCCGTTACCCTCCTTGGCTGGGTAACATTGGAGGTCATCGACTCCTACTTGCCGGATGGAGCGGCGGCGCTCGCAGCGACACCTTGGCTCGTATGGCAGTTTACGCCGATTATTATCATTCCGATGGTCTATGTCGTGGTCTGGTACGTGCGCGGTCGGCGCCGGAGCGGACAAGCGATCGGAGCGCGGGACGCTTTCTTCGTAGCGGCGATACTGTTGCTGTTCCTGGTTCTACAATCGCCGATCGAAGGTTTTTCCGATCAATTCCTTACCATCCACCAAGTCGAGCACATGACGCTCGATATGATCGCACCCATGCTTCTGATGCTGGCAGCCCCGCAAGCGGCCCTGTTGCGCGGTATGCCGGGGTGGCTACGCCATAAACTTGTGCCCGGCATCATGGGTAATGGCGCGTTCCATCGCACCTTCGCCACAATCAGCCAGCCGATTCCGGCGAGCCTTGTGTTCGTCGGAACCAGTGATTTCTGGATGATCCCGCGGATTCACGATGCCTCGTTGCGCGTCCCGTTGATCCACGATCTCTGGCACGTCACGCTCTTCGCAAGCGGCTTGATCTTTTTCTTCCGTCTTCTTGATCCGCGGTCAGTCCCACTCGGCGCGCCGCTGCTCGCTCGCATACTGATGTGCTTTGTAGCCGAGATGAACTTCATTCTGTTCGGTTTCTATCTCAGCGCCAAATCCGTCGTCCTCTACGATGCCTACGGGCGTATGGCGCCTTTCTGGCATATTTCGGCGCTGGGCGACGAGCGCTTCGGCGGTCTGACCATGTGGATCGACGGTTCGACAATGATCGCACTCGGTGCCCTGATCGCGCTCTACCGAATTGCCAGCCACGAAGACCGCACCGCCGGTCGCCGCATCGCCCTTGTCGGCGCCAAGCCGGTGCGCGGCAGCGAATTCCACGTCGGGAAGCGGCGGAATAACCGCAACCTCGCTTTCGGATTGGTCGGATTTGTCGGTTTCATGTTGATCGGCACCATGATCGCTGCCGTCGTTTACGATCACATGACGAACCACCAAGCCGACGCTGCGGCTTTTAGTCAAATGAGAGCAAGGACGCTTAATGGCCCGTCTGCTCACGAGGTCAGATTGACGTCCAAGTCACCGCAGTCTGATAAGCCGTGATCTCAGCCATCGAAACCGCTCCTCGATAGATGTTGAACTCGTTCCAACTGGCCGGTCTTCTGACCCACCTATTCGTTCTTGCGCTTGGCCTCGGGGGACTGATCGGTATCATCCCGCTTGCGCGTGGCCGTCGCGCCGGATCCGGTTTGGTTCTGATGGCCATCTCGATGGGTATAGTGATTTTGGCGCCCCGCTGGAATTTTGGCATCGCGGGCGTGAGCGCTTATGTCGTGGGCTTCCTGGCCGGGCTATGGCTTCTCCTTGGGCCAGAACACGGGTAACCGGGGCAAAATCCTGGGCGGGGGATGATTTTTTGCTTGCACGGTCACGGTTCTGGCTGATTCAAACTTCGGGTGACCGAGCCGTCCGACTTTGACGATCTGCCTGCGAGTGAGCTGAAGCATCTGGTGCTTCAGCTGCTGGCGGAGAACGCGGAGCAGAAGCGTCAGATTGCGGCGTTGCGCGAGGAGATCGCGCGTCTGAAGGGGCTGAAGGGCCCTCCCGACATCAAGCCGCCGAGCCGGCCGAGCGGGATGGAGCGCGGGACATCGCCGCAAGGGCGACGGGACCAAGGGCGCGGCAAATTCACGCCCCGGATCGACATCGAGGAACGGACCATCGCAGCGGATGCACCGGCGGGCTCGCGCTTCAAGGGGTATGAGAGTTTTCTGGTTCAGGATCTGGTTCTGCGGGCGCGAGCGATCCACTACCGGCGGGAACGCTGGGTGACGCCGGAGGGATGGACGATCCTCGCGCCGCTGCCGGCGGGGGTGGTGGGCCATTTCGGCGCGGAACTACGACGTTTCGCACTGATGCTGCATCACCAGGGCCAGGTGACGGTGGAGCGGTTGACCGCGCAGTTGCGGGCCTTTGGGGTGGCGATTTCGAAGCGGCAGGTGATGCGGCTGCTGATCGAGGGGCAGGACGGTTTCCTTGCGGAGAACCGCGACGTCCTGCGGGCGGGGCTTGCGACGGCGGCCTGGGTGACTGTGGACGACACCGGCGCGCGGCATGCCGGCCTGAACGGGTTCTGTACCCATATCGGCAATGACGATTTCGCTTGGTTCGGCACGAGGGAGAGCAAGAGCCGGCTGAACTTCCTCGACCTGCTGCGCGCCGGGTACACCGATTATGTCGTCAACGACATGGCGCTTGATTACATGCGCGGGCGCGCGCTCGCCGGCCCGGTGATCCGCGCTCTCGCCGACGCCACGGAGAAGGCGTTCACCGATCGTGGAGCCTGGCAGGCGCATCTGGACCGGCTCGGCATCAGCGCGCTCAAGATCCATCCCGACCCGGTCCGGATCGCCACCGAAGGCGCGCTCTGGGGCAGCGTCCGGGCCCATGGGTTCCTGCACGACACCGTTATCGTCAGCGACGATGCCGGCCAGTTCGTGGTCGGCAGACACGCGCTGTGCTGGGTGCATGCTGAGCGGCTGGTGCACAGGCTCGACACCTTCACCGACTGGCATAGAGCCGCGCAGGCGCATATCCGCAATTTGATCTGGTGGTACTACAGCGACCTCAAGGCCTACTGTGCCGATCCCAGTCCGCGGCGACGAAGCGAGCTGCGCGCCCGCTTCGATCGCATCTTCCGAAGGCGCACCGGCTTCGCCACCCTCGACCGCCTGCTTGCGCGCCTGCACGCCAACAAGGCGGAACTGCTGGCCGTGCTCGACCGCCCGGAGATCCCGCTCCATACCAACGGCTCCGAGCGCGACATCCGCCTGCACGTCACAAGGCGCAAGATCAGCGGTGGCACCCAGGTGACCCTCGGCCGCGACTGCCGCGACGCCTTTCTCGGCCTCATGCGCACCGCCGCCAAGCTCGGCTGCTCGTTCTGGGATTACCTCGGCGATCGTCTCCACGTCCCCGATCAGGCCGCCGTTCCCTACCTGCCGGATCTACTCAGAGCTCGCGCCCCCCAAGCTTGAAACAAAATTGCCCGGAGTTTTGCCCCAGTTACGAACACGGGAAATAAGTCCTTGGATCTACAGCTTTATCAGGTGACCAGAACTGCTCGCGGCGGGATGACTCCGTCCCGGACTCCCGGAAAATCCTGGAAAATCCTGCATCGACCCAACAAAGCAGACCAAAGCAACGTCGAAGCATTCTGTCGAAGCTTGTTAGTGCGACGCCAAATAAGAGATCAAAGTCATTGCACTCGGAGAATCCCAAGGCGCCGCACCCGGTATATATCCGACAATCAAACCGCCCGGATCGATGACATAAGTGATCGGTAGAGCATAGAGCGGGAAAATCCCACGTCCCGGATTGGCGGCATAGAAATAACCAACCTGTTGGTCGGGGTCGACGATCACCTTCAGATGAGTCAGATCGTGCTGTTTGTAGAAGGCTTCCACATTGGCCTTGCCACCGTCATCGACTGCAATCGGCAGGATCGTGGCCTTCGTCCCTTTCAGTTTCGCTTGTAGCCGATCCAGCAACGGCATCTCATAGACCTACGGCATTCACGGATTTTACTTGCGCAGGTAGCTTGCGCCTGATTCTCCATGATTTTGAGGCTGATGGAGAAGATGGTGGCGTTACGTGCTGGAGATTTGGGTTACTTCGGAGATGCGCGACGTGCGGCGATGGGCAGCACGCTGGTTGAACGGGTGGTGGAGACCGGGTCTCTGGTCATCCGCAAGCTTGGTGGCACACGAGCGCGGGAGATTGCGATCCATCGCTTCCTGTCAGCCCCGTCGGTCACGTGTGCGGAGATGGTGGAGACGCTGGCGGATCGCACGGCCGCTGCCTGCCGGGGGCGTCGGATTGTGGCCGCGCAGGACACGACGGAGATCAATTTTTCCGGCCGTGAGGCGCGTCGCCGTGGGCTTGGACCGGCCGGTGATGGGGTATCGGCGGGATTTTTCCTGCATCCGGTGATCGCCATCGACAGTGAGACGGAGGCGGTGCTCGGCCTGGTGGACGCGAAGATCTGGACCCGTTCGGATGAGTTCGATGCGACCCCTGCACGCGAGCGGGCGCTGGAAGACAAGGAGAGCATGCGGTGGCTGGACGGTGCTGCGCGCGCCGCCGGGCGTCTGAGCGGTGCCGCCTCGGTCGTGGTCGTGGCCGACCGCGAGAGTGACATCTATGCGGGCTTTGCCAGGCGTCCGGCATCGGTCGACCTGATCGTCCGTGCCGCCCAGGATCGTGTTCTGGATGACGGTCGCCGCCTGTTCACCGCCCCGGCAGCCTGGCCCGAACTGACCCGGACCTCGGTTCGTGTCGCCCCCTCGCGCACCGGCGTCGCCGCACGGATCGCAACCGTGGCGCTGCGGGCTGGAACAGTGACGATCCGCAGGCCGCGCCATGCCAGCGACACGGAAGGGCCAGAGCATCTGTCCCTGACCATGGTCGAGGCGCGCGAGGTTGACGGGAATGGCGAAAGCGTCCCGCTCTTGTGGCGCCTGCTGACCACGATCGAGACCATCGACGCAGACGGTGCCGCCGAAATCGTACGCCTCTACCGGCTGAGATGGAGAATCGAGGAAGTGTTCCGGTCTTTGAAAAGTGACGGTCTCAGGCTTGAAGAAACCCAGATGCAAGATGCCGGACGGCTGTTCAAGCTGGCCCTGATCGGCCTCGCCGCTGCGACCCGCACCGTACAACTCGTCGATGCCCGCGACGGCAGCAACCGGCCGGCAACCGATGTCATCGATCCCGGATTACTCCCGGCCGCCGATGCCATTGCCCCCACTCTCGAAGGCAAGACGCCGCGACAGAAAAACCCCCATCCACCCCGATCCCTCGCATGGCTCGCCTGGATCATCGCCCGCCTCGGCGGCTGGAATTGCTACTACAAGCCGCCAGGACCAAAGACCATGCGCGCAGGGTGGGCACGCTTCGCTTCTATGGCCACAGGCTTCTTCATCGCAGCTCAGTCAAATCCGTGAATCCCGTAGCTCATAGACGCAGGGTACACACCAGGTTGCCCAGAAATTGACGAGAACGACGCTGCCGCGCAGGCGCTGGAAGTCGATGGTACTGCCGCCGGTGGTCACGATCGGCTTGGTCGGCACCGGCCGTTCCGGGACAATTTGAGTGTACTGACCATCGTAGCTGTAGAACGCTGGAGGTAGCGCGCTCTGGGCGGCCTGCGCACTCGGCGTCATCCAGCCGACAGCCGGCATACCTACCAAGCCGAATAATGATCGTCGCGAGACCGGCTTCATGGCCGAGCCGTTTTCTTCATGGCATTACCCATCATGGCGCGGCACTTACGACAAGAGGCGCAAGGCGGGTTTAAGCTGATTTTCGATGATCTCTGGGAACAGAGGCCCGGCAGTATGCCAGCGCACCATGCCACCAGGAGTGACCAGGAAACTTTCCGGCACGCCATAGACCCCCCAGTTGATCGCGACCCGTCCGCTCAGATCGGACGCAATCCGCCGATACGGGTTGCCGTATTCTGCGAGATACAGTGCGAGCGGTTTCGGTTTGTCCTGGTAGGCGATGCCCCAGATATCCAGCCCCGATTTCGCGATGCCGACGAGATACGGCGCCTCCGCCTTACAGGCGACGCACCAGGACGCAAAGAAATTGACCAGCACCGGGCGCTTCTGGGCAACCAGCGCAGCCTGGTCGAACCCTTTGTTGCCATCGACCCCCGGCAGAGTGAAAGGAGGCACTTTGTGACCGACCAGCGGATTGTTGAACGCCTGCGGGTTGTAAGTGCCGGTGCGCATCCGTTCCAAGAGCGCGTAGAACCCGATCCCGCCCACCGCCACGGTGGCGAGCGGAATACCGAGCATCAATCGGCGGGAGATTTGTGATGTCGCCATGAAACCGCCTCAGACCGTTGCCGAACGGGTCGGCAGGGTCCGACGGGATAACGGGCTAATCATGGCAATCTCCCAAGGATGATTAAACGTTTCCGGTTCTTCATCGGGCAGGCTCCCATCGTCGCGGCAGTCACCACCGATTCGCGAAAGTCGTGCTTTGTCATTAAAGTTCTATTGACGCACCCTATCGAGTACCCGCTCCGATAAACGGCGGGAAAAGCGGAGAACCACGCTGATCCTTGACGCGTCACGTGGAAACGCCGCGCCGTTGGGTGGTTTTGGTGTGGCGGGGGCGTGTTTCTCGTGCCTCATGCTCGGAGCGCGCGACGTGATCCGCGAGGTCATCCATGATCGGACAATCTGGCCGATGGTCGCCTTGGCAATGATCGGCCAGATATTCAATCGGACCTAGCATGGCCTCGAGATCCGCGATTTTGCTCCGCAACGCGGCGGCGTGGTCGAGAGCAATCCGCTTGACGTCGGCACTCGCACGGTGGTGGTCTCGCCAGAGGGCCAGTAGCCGCATGATAGCGTCGATCGAAAATCCGAGATCGCGGCCACGGCGAATGAAGCGGAGCGTGTGGACATCGGTAATCGCGTAGTAGCGATAGCCACTATCGTTTCGAACGGCTTTCGGGATAAGACCGATGCTTTCGTAGTAACGGATCATTTTGGCAGGAACGCCGGAGGCTTTCGCGGCGTCGCCGATCGTCATAGAGGTCATTCTGCTGCTTTCTCGATCAGACGGCCTCGCGGGAGGGCCGAGGCACCGGTGATTCGCGAAACCGTGCTGCCTCTCGGGTGCCAGCGGCGCAGCAGGAGCGCATTTGATACGACGCTGACGCTCGAAAACGCCATGGCGGCGCCAGCAACCACCGGGCTGAGATAACCGAGCGCCGCAAGCGGAAGACCAACGACATTGTAGATGAATGCCCAGAACAGTCCCTGACGAATCTTGCTGAAAGTCGCGCGTGATATATCAAGCGCGGCCGCCACCAGGGCCGGATCGCCGCGCATCAGCGTGATCCCCGCCGTGTGGATAGCGACGTCGGAGCCGGTCGACATGGCGATGCCGACGTGGGCGGCGGCAAGCGCCGGTGCATCGTTGACGCCATCTCCGACCATCGCAACCTTGCGGCCGGCACGCCGGAGTTCATTCACGACATCCGTTTTGTGCTCGGGCAGGATCTCGGCAATCGCCTCGTCGATACCGAGAATTCGGGCTGCGGCGTCGGCGCTGCCCTGGTTGTCCCCGGTCAGCATTATGACGCGCAAGCCCATGGCACGCAGAGAGCCGACGGCGTCATGCGCCGTCGGCTTCAGCGCGTCGCCGAAGCCGATCAGGCCAAGGACGCGCGGGGTCGTTGTGCTAACATCAAGCAACCAGGACACAGTGCGACCCTCACGTTGCAGGGCTTCGGCACGCCCGGCAAGTGCGTCGGCATCGATGCCGTGCTCGGACAGCAACCGGCTGCTTCCGAGCACGAGGTTGCGGCCCTCGACCATGGCGGTAATGCCGCGACCCGGCAGAGCTTTTACAGCGGTTGCCGTAGGCGCCCGTACACCTTCGGCTTCCGCCCTTGTGGGCACGGCCTTGGCGAGAGGATGTTCGCTGCCATGCTGTACGGCTGCGGCGAGACGCAGCAATTCGAAGCCGTTGAGCCCGTCGGCGGGCTCGAGAGCGATTATAGATGGGTTGCCTTCGGTCAAGGTGCCGGTCTTATCGAAGGCCACGGTGTCAATGCCGTGTGCTTCCTCCAGCGTTTCGGCATCCTTGATCAAGATTCCGTATCGGGCCGCAACCCCGGTTCCCGCCATGACTGCGGTCGGGGTAGCGAGGCCAAGGGAACACGGGCAAGCAATGACGAGGACAGCAACTGCGCTCAAGATTGCCTGCTCGATATCGCCGGTGACGAGCCACCACCCCACAAAAGCGATCCAGGCGATAACGAGCACGACCGGTACGAAAACGGCGGCAACCCGATCGACCTGCTTCTGGATCGGCGCCTTGGCCGCCTGCGCATTCTCCACCAATCGGACGATGCGCGCGAGCGTTGATTCGGCGCCTACCGCCGTGGTTTCGATGAGCAAGAGACCGTCGCCATTGATTGCGCCGCCAGTGACCTTGTGACCCACACACTTGGTCACCGGCAAGCTTTCCCCCGTCAGCATCGATTCGTCGGCCGAACTCTCACCCTCACGGATCAGGCCATCGACGGGAATCCGCTCGCCTGGCCATACCACTACAAGATTCCCCACGGCGACCCTGTCAATCGACACCTCCCGCTCTGAACCGTCGGTGGCACGCAGCCGCGCGCGCTCTGGCCGTAGCGCGGACAGTGCTCGCAGAGCTGCGCCAGTCTGCCGCTTGGCGCGAGCCTCCAGCCACTTGCCGAACAGAATAAGCGTAATGACGATCGCGGACGAATCGAAATAGAGCGTCGGCGTGCCGCCATAAGTCCAGGATCTCAGGAGCATGTAGAGGCTGAGAAGATAAGCCGCTGAAGTGCCAAGCGCGACCAGCAGGTCCATGTTGCCGGTATGAGCCCGCACTGCCGTCCAGCCTGCGCGGTAGAATCGCGCGCCGAGCCAGAACTGCACCGGAGTAGCAAGGACAAGCTCCACCCAGCCTGGAAGTGCTATGCTCACCCCTGCAACGTGGAGGATCATTGCAACGAGAAGTGGTGCAGTCAACGCGGCGGCGATGCCGGCATGAATCAGTTCGCGCTGCGTCTCTTGCCGTTTCGCTGCTTCCGCATCCGCATCGCCACCCTCCGGGATCGCGTGCGCACCATAGCCCGCCTTTTCGATGGCAGCGATCAATGTCGACGCATCGACGTCCGCACCCGTTACCCGCACCCGTTCAGTGCCGAGATTGACCGCCACGGTGGCAACGCCCGGCAGTCTGCGGATCGCCTTTTCGACTCGCCCCACGCAGGAGGCGCAGGTCATGCCCTCAATGCCGAGATCGAGGACATCCATTTGGCGGCGGCTGGGATGGCGGCTGGGCAGAGCCGTTTCAAGCATCGTAAGAATCTTTCAACTGAATCGACACCGGATCTGATCACCGGTAGCAAATCCATGGTTACAGGTTCCTACAATAGGAAGGTCAAGCCTTAAACTCACCGCACGGAGCTCAGCGGGAAATCTCGGGTTCTTCAGGGGAAGGAACAGGTCTTGACCCTTCCTGCGTTGGAAGCCCCACATTTGTTTGCGTGCCCACATGCTCGAACATATCTTACTCCGGCATCGCCCCCGAACGTCCCGCAGGTTAGGACTGCTACACACTGGATTCAAAACACGTCAACCGAACAAGAGGAACGCAGTGCATACGGTGAATGAGACCACGATCGCCGACGGACTGGTCGGCGCGATCGGCAACACGCCGCTGATCCGGCTGAAGCGGGCTTCCGCCGCGACCGGCTGCGACATTCTTGGCAAGGCGGAATTCATGAATCCCGGCGGCTCGGTGAAGGACCGTGCCGCCATCGCCATCATCGAGGACGCGGAGCGGACGGGCGCGCTGCGGCCGGGCGGTACCATCGTCGAAGGGACCGCCGGCAACACCGGAATCGGGCTGACCCTCGTCGCCAATGCGCGCGGCTACCGGTCGGTCGTCGTGATGCCGGAGACCCAGAGCAGGGAAAAGATCGACTTCCTGCGGATGATCGGTGCCGATCTCCGGCTGGTGCCCGCGAAACCCTACCGCGATCCGGGCAATTACGTGCATGTCTCGCGACGGATCGCCGAGGAAATCGGCGGTTTCTGGGCCAATCAGTTCGACAACATCGCGAACCGGGAAGGTCATCGTCTGACCACCGGCGCCGAAATCTGGGCGCAAACCGGCGGCCGCGTCGACGCGTTTACCTGCTCCTGCGGCACCGGCGGAACGCTGGCCGGTGTCGGCATGGCCCTGAAGGCGTGCCGCAAGGAGGTGCGGATCGTGCTGGCGGACCCGGAGGGCAGCGGACTGCACGGGTGGGTGAAATCTGGCGATCTCACGCCGAGCGGTTCATCGATCACCGAGGGAATTGGCCAGTCGCGCGTCACCGCCAATCTGGACGGCGCGCCGATCGACGATGCGTTGAAAATTCCCGACGCGGAGGCACTGGAACAGGTCTTCGATCTCATGATCCACGAGGGGCTTTCGGTTGGCGGATCGACGGGGGTCAACGTCGCCGCGGCGATTCGCATCGCCCGCGATCTTGGCTCCGGGCATACAGTGGTCACGATCCTATGCGACGGTGGCGCGCGTTATCAGACCAAACTGTTCAACCCCGAATTCCTGCGCGGTAAGAACCTGCCCGTTACTCCGTGGCTTTGATTCGCTATCCACAGGTACTACTGATGATCGGAGCACAACGTTAAAGGACATTCCCCATGATGCCGCCCGTGCCTCACATTGATATGACCGTCACTGCGGGGCCAATCTTCGCCTTGTATCTGGACTGGCGGCGACCTTCAGACCGGATCACGCTGTTAGGGCTGTCTGAGTTCGGGCAGCACGGCGCGCCCGCCAGATCATGACCGCGCCGATCGCGATCATCGGAATCGACAGCAATTGGCCCATAGTCAAGCCGAACATCAGGTAGCCGAGAAACCAGTCTGGCTGGCGGAAAAACTCCGCCGTGGTCCGCGCAATCCCGTAGCCCATTACGAATATCCCTGCGAGATAGCCGGGTTGGCTGCGTATCCGCTCGCTGCGTGATACCGTATAAAGTACGATGAATAGAACCAGTCCTTCCAAAGTCGCTTCGATCAGTTCCGACGGATAGCGCGGCACGTCAGACCCGGATTGCGGGTAGATCATGCGAAACGGAAACCAAGCGGGCGCTGGGCGTCCCCATAACTCGCCATTGATGAAATTGGCGATCCGACCTAAAAACAGCCCGATTGGCACCGGTACGGCAACCCGATCGGCGAACTGCCACGGATCGAGACCCCGCCGGTGGCAATAAATCAGGATCGCGACCGCAACGCCGATCAGCCCGCCATGAAAGCTCATTCCCCCGTCCCATACGGCGTAAGTGCGGTCGAGATGGTGGAGAAAATAGACCGGCTGATAGAACAGAATATAGCCGATCCGTCCGCCGAGAACGACGCCCAGCGTTGCCCATGACAGAAAATCGTCAACCTGCTCATGAGTCGCGACCGTCGGCTTTTCGCGTACCAGGCGGCGCATCAGCCGCCAGCCGACGACCAGCGCCGTGATGTAGGCAAGCGCATAATAATGAATGGCAAACGGGCCGAATTTCACCAGGATAGGATCGAAATGCGGCCAGACATACACATGATTCATCGATAGCTCCATAGCTCCGGAGAATATTCCATCCGATGTCGGATCTCGAGAGTGCCGAGTTCTCGGCTACTTTCTGGCGGCTCGTGACGTGCGCTCATAGTCGTCGAGCCAGGGTTCGATGATCCGGTCGAGTTCCTCGATCTGGCGTTCCGAGTAGGTTGCCGGCGCACAGCTTTCCAGCCAACCCAGTACGTGAGTTTCGATCAGGTCGCGAGACACGTCCGGATGCTCGGCGTGAATACGCTCCGCCGACTGCTCGATCGATAGCCGTTTTCCGTCGGCCCAGACGATCTTGCGCTGCCCGGCGTCGACGCCGGCATGTTCCAATGCATCGAACACCAGATCCAATGCCTCGATCGACTGTTGTCCCTCGGGTGCGTCCATCCATGCGAGAAAGCCGTCGATGCCGGGGTTATCCTCGAACGGGTGTTTCGCGCGCCGCTTGCCCATGGGGTCAGGATAGCATCGCCGGCCATTGTGGCGAGACTCACGATAGAGTCAACATTGTTACAGTGATTCCCGGGGTACGCACACTGTTCATCAACAACAGCAGCGAGGCGGCCCCGATGTCACTGTGGATACCCTGGTGGAACGCGATCTGGCGGCTGCGCCCGGCGTTCTCCCGCCTGCGCACCTTCCTTTGGTTCGCCACCGCCGTCGCAGGCTTCACCGTGCGTACCGAATTGCTCGGCGTGACCAGCCTGGTGCGCGCGCTGAAGCTCGACGCCCGCTTCTACAACAAGCTGGTCGATCACTTTCACAGCCCCGCGGTGAAGCTCGACCGTCTTACCGCGCTGTGGACCCAGGCGGTGCTGCGGCTGTTCCCGCAGCCGCTGCGCATCAACGGCCGGTATGTCGTGGTCGGCGACGGCATCAAGGTACCGAAGCGCGGCCGCAAGATGCCGGGGGTCAAACTCCTGCATCAGCAGTCCGAGTCGAACACCAAGCCCGAATACATCATGGGACACTCCCTCCAGGCCGTCAGCCTGCTGGTTCACGCCGCCGCCAGCGTCTTCGCCGTGCCGCTCGCCGTTCGAATCCACGAGGGCGTGCTGTGGTCCAATCGCGACCGCCGCACCTTGCTCGACAAGATGCTCGCCCTGCTCGGCATCGTCGCCATCGCTCAACCCTGCTACTTCGTCGCCGACGCCTACTACGCCGCGGGCAAGATCGTCGCCGGCTTGCTCGAGCAGGACAATCATTTGGTCACCCGGGTGAAGTCCAACGCCGTCGCCTACACCGTCCATCAGCAGCCCGGCCCGCGAAAGAGGGGCAGGCCCAAGGTCTATGGCCGCAAGGTCAGGCTCAGGTCGCTGCTGGAAGAGTCCAAGGGCCGCCAACAGGCCAAAAGTCCCGTCTACGGCGAGCACCAGGTGGTCATCCAATATAAGGTCCGCGACCTGCTGTGGCGCCCGGCTGGCCGGCTCGTGCGTTTCGTCGCGGTGATCCATCCCACCAGAGGCTCGTGCCTCCTGATGTGCACCGACACGTCCTTGGCGGCCATCGAGATCATTCGTCTCTACGGCCTGCGCTTCAAGATCGAGCATACGTTCAAGCAGGCGGTGCGGCTGATCGGCTCGTTCAGCTACCACTTCTGGATGTCCGACATGAAGCCGGTGCGCCGCCGCAGCGGCAACCAGCACCTCCATCGCGCGTCGCCCGAATACCGCGACGCCGTCAGGCGCAAGCTGCATGCCTACCACGTCTTCATCCAGGCGGCTGTCGTCTGCCAGGGGCTGCTTCAGTACCTGGCCGTCGCCTTCCCGCAGCGCGTCTGGGCCTCCTTCGGCTCCTGGCTGGGCCCGGCATCCCGCCCTCGGAGTTGGTCGTGGCCAATGCCCTGCGCCACAGCATGCCGGAATTTCTCATGAATGCCGCCTCAGGCAACAACTTCGCAAAATTCGTCGTCGAACGACAGGATCCCGATAAAATGGAGGTATTCCGGTTAGCCTCCTGAGCCGGAGCCCCCGCAGAACCTTGGACTCTCGAGTCGGATTTAAGCCTTAATTCGCCGATCACATGCCGATGGCAATCGAAATGGCGACAGAAGTGATCTTGTGATTAGTAATGGGTTTCTTCCTTTCTGAGCGATGCGAGCTGATTCGATTCACAGGTAATCACCAATACTATTGTTGCTGACGCGAGCCAAATTAAGCCGGTGTTCTCGGCCATCCCTTCTTTTGCGTCGTCCTGCCTATCAACAATCTGACGCTCCCTGATCGCTACATCCTGTTACCCATCATACCGCGCATCATGGCGGGCATGCCCTCTTTGGCAAAACGATCAAGCTCTTTGGCATGAGCGTAGATCACCTTGACCATTTCCGGATCATCCGAGGTCTCGGTCACTTCGATGCCGGTCGGCAACAGGCGGTATGAGCGCTGATATTTATCGGCGTTCTGCAACATCGTGCTGGCACTGGGGCTCATCATGTAATTGAACGGCCGGTTGGCCGCCATGCGATTATACATTTCGATCACATGCGCCTGGATGATGCCAGCGGTTTTGGGGTTGCTCGAAGCCGTGGCATCGATGATGCCGTTCGGCAGATATTCGGTGGCGCGCTGGATTTCCGCATGGCGTTCGAACAGTTGCATGCCGAGCTTCATCGG
This sequence comes from Acidiphilium multivorum AIU301, assembly GCF_000202835.1. Classification (NCBI taxonomy): domain Bacteria; kingdom Pseudomonadati; phylum Pseudomonadota; class Alphaproteobacteria; order Acetobacterales; family Acidocellaceae; genus Acidiphilium; species Acidiphilium multivorum. The sequence continues at coordinate 2,877,669 of NC_015186.1, read as the reverse complement.
CCCCATCATGTTGCCGCGCGACATCATGTCCTGCATGCCATTGCCGGACATCATTCCACCCATCATGCCTCCGGTGGCGTCTCCAGATGAGTCGGCAAGAGCCTCTTTGCGACCGAACCCGACAAGCGCGAGCCAGCCAGAAATAAGCCCGCCGAGTCCAGCGGCAACGGTACGACGTTTCATAGCATCCATCCTTAATGGTAACGGTACAAGTTTTGGATTTTTCCGCTTCGACCGAGTTTCTAGCGGCAGGTTAGTAACTTTTTATTTAAAGCAGCCTTCGCTGCCATAGATCGGCCGAACCGGTCAGAAAGTCGTAACCGCTTCACCCTTGGATTTCACAGGGATGAGCAGGTAGCGCACGCCGTTGGACTCAGCGGGCGGAAAGCGACCGGCGCGGATATTGACCTGGATTGACGGCAGCAAAAGCGCTGGAGCGGCGAGGGTCGCGTCACGCGCTTCTCGCATCGCGACGAACTCGTCTTCGGTGACGCCGTCATGGACGTGCTTGTTGCCGGCGCGCTGCTCGGCCACCGTGGTCTCCCAGGCGTAGTGATCGCGTCCAGGCGCCTTGTAGTCGTGGCACATGAACAGCCGCGTTTTCAGGGGTAGTGCGAGCAGGCGGTGGATTGAACGGTAGAGCTGATGCGCGTCACCACCAGGAAAATCGGCGCGCGCCGTGCCGTAATCGGGCATGAACAGACTGTCGCCCACGAACACCGCATCGCCGATTTTATACGCGATATCGGCAGGCGTGTGGCCCGGAACGTGCAGCACTTCCACCTCCAGACCGCCGATGCGGAAGCGTTCACCATCGCGAAACAGGCAATCGAAATCGCCGCCATCGGCCTTCACGTCGGTCGCATTGAAAACCGGCCGGAAAATACGCTGCACATCACGAATATGCTCGCCGATTCCGATCTGCGCGCCGGTATGCATTTTGATGAACGGAGCGCCCGACAAATGATCGGCGTGGGCGTGGGTTTCCAACGCGTGCTCGATGACGAGCCCATCCGCCTCGGCGGCGCGCAGGATTGCCTCGACGGGGCGCGTGTCTACCTCGCCTGACCCTGCGTCGTAATCGAGCACGGGATCGATTACCGCGGCACGGCGGGTGGCAGGGTCGGCCACGAGATAGCTCACCGTATGGGTGGCTTCGTCGAAGAATGCTTGGAGCCGGGGAGCGTTTTCGGTCATGGTGCTTCCATCGAGTTTCGATCTGGCAAAGACGTGCTATCCTACGGAGAATCTCCGTGTGCTGCCGCGGCAGAGCTTTGGCCGCCGAAAGCAAGATATAGGGACTATGTGTCACCAGAATTTGTCAGCGGGACGGGAAACTGTGCCAATTTGTGCCACGCGCATCTGGAGCGGGGCATTGCGGTTGCGCGTTCGAATCGTCCATCGAGCGACGTCTGCCGATCCCCCTTGACTCCGTACTATGGTACGGATGCCATAGTGGGCACGAGGTGGAAAGATGAGAGCAGATTTGACCATTGGGATGGCCGCGCGTGAGGCGGGCGTCGGCGTCGAGACGATCCGCTTCTATGAGCGGCAGCATCTGGTCCGACAGCCGCCGAAGCCGGACGGTTCGGGCGCGCGGCGCTATTCCGCCGATACGGTCGGGCGCATCCGGTTCATCAAGGAAGCCCAGGAGCTCGGCTTCTCGCTGCGCGAGATCCACGAACTGCTGGCCCTGCGGGCCGATCCCGCTGCCGACTGCTCGGAAGTCCGGGAGCAGGCCACCACGAAACTTGCTGACGTGCGGCGGAAGATCCAGCGGCTCCAGGATATCGGCGCCGCGCTGGAGCGGCTGATTGCGGCCTGCCCTGGCCAAGGCGCCTTACAGGCGTGCTCGATCATGGACGCCCTGACGCCTCGCTCCGGCGGGTGCGCCGAGAATGGGAGGCGCCAGCACACCAACCCGAGAAAATCGTCCTGCACAAAGCATAAAAAAGAGAACACGCGATGAAGAACACGATTTTCAGGATCGAGGGTCTGCGCTGCGACGGGTGCGCCAGCACCATCAAGGTATTGCTGGACAAGGAGCCGGGCGTGAAGGCGGTTTCGGTCTCGTTCGCAAGCGGCGAGGCTCGCGTTTTGTATGATCCAGGAATCGTCACGGAAGATCGTCTCGCAGCGACCATCGAACGCCCAGGCTACCGGGTCACGGCCCGACAATGACGTCGAATGTCGCTGTCACGACCGTTCTGCTGCCGATCGGGCTCGGTCTGCTGGGTTTCGTCGAACCCTGCACGCTGGGCACTACGTTGGTGTTCGTCGGATTTCTCGAAAGCAAAAGTGCCCGACGCAAGCTGGTCGAGACGATCGGGTTCACTTTGTCCCGCGCCGGGACGATCGGCTTGTTCGGCCTGCTCGCGGCGTTTCTGGGCAGCCAGTTTCTGGGGATGCAGAAGGATGTCTGGATCGCCCTGGGCAGCCTTTATGCCATTCTCGGCCTACTTGTTCTTACTGGCCAGGCAGGACGTCTGATGGTCGCGCTCGGTCCCAGCCTCGCCCGTCTGTCGAACCTGCGTGGATCGCTCGGCCTGGGCGTGCTGTTCGGCTTTAACATTCCTTCCTGCGCCGCGCCTCTTGTCGTTGCCCTGCTTGGCACGGCCGCGGCGGGTGGTGCGGACGGCAGGCCGCTCGCCGCGGGATTTCTTTCGCTCGCGCTGTTCGGCCTGGCGCTGTCGCTGCCGCTCGTCGTCGCTGTTCTGTTCGCGCCGGCGCGCCGGGTGATCGATTGGCTGGGCGGCCTGTCGCGCCGCATGCCGATCATCACGGGGCTGGTCCTGATTGCCGTTGGCCTCTGGTCGATCTGGTTCGGATTGTTCGTCTCGATCCGCCACCCGATGCCCGGAATGGCAATGCCGGGAATGAGAGGATAGAAAATGTCAGAAACAATTTCTACTGAAGCGTTCTGGACCGAAGAACCGTCAAACCGGCCCAACCGGCGCAAGATCCGCGCCCGGATCGGTGGCTTGCACTGCTCGCTCTGCACCGGAACCATCGAGAAGGCGCTCGGGCGCCAGCCGGGTGTCGATAAGGTGTCGGTCAGCCTCACCCATGAGCAGGCTCTCGTCGAATACGATCCGGGTGTCGCGCGCCCTGACCAACTGCTCCAGATATTGCGCGAGATCGGCTATACCGTCTCGGACCCGCGCAAGCTGCGCCCCTTCGAGGACGAGGAGCGCGACCTGGTCCGCGAGGGGCGGCGCTTTCTCACCGCGACGGCGTTCAGCCTGCTGGCGATCGCGTTGATCGCGAACCCGGCCAACGTTTCCGCCGCGATCACGCTCAGTGTTGCCGTGTTCGCGAGTCTGTTTGGTTTGGTCTTCCTCGTATTGCGCGCTCGCGGCCTCGCCACGGCGGTTTTTGGCACTGCGGTGCTGGCCGGTGCGGTGGTCGCGCTGCTCCTCGCGCGGCAGCTTGGTTGGGTTGTCGGAGCAACGCCCTGGATTGTCGCCGCGCTGGCCCTGGTCCTGGTCTTCGGCATCGGTCAGCACATCCTGGTGATGGCGTATCAGGCACTGCGGCGCGGCATCCTCAACCAGCATGTGCTGCTCGAAATCGGTGCTTTTGCGGGCATGGCCGGCGGCATCATCGGACTCGTGCTGAAGCAGCCGGGTTACCCGACCGCGCCGTTCTTCGCCGTCTCGGTGATGGTCATGACCTATCACATCTTCTCGGAGTGGCTGTCGCTCATCGTCAAGACGCGCAGCTCGCAGGCGGTGAAGAAGCTGCTCGACCTGCAGCCGGAGACGGCCCGCATCCTGCGGGGTGAGATCGAAATCGAGGTGCCGCTCGCGGAGGTGAAAGTTGGCGATCTGGTGCGGGTTCGCCCCGGCGAGCGCGTGCCCGTGGACGGCGTTGTCGTGAGCGGTCGCTCCGGTGTTGACCAATCCCTCGTGACCGGGGAACCAATCCCGGTCGAGAAAGCGGAAGGCGCCGCCGTCATCGGCGGCTCGATCAACGGCACCGGCACGCTGCTGGTGCAGGTCACGGCGGTCGGCGAGGCCAGCTTCCTGAACAAGGTCATCCGCGAGGTCGAGGATTCGCGGGCACTCAAGCCGGGTCTGCTGCACCTGGTTGACCGCGTGTTGCGCGTCTATACCCCGACGGTGCTGCTCGTCGCGATGACGGCCTTCGTGGGCTGGCTCATCGGCTCCTGGCTCGGCACTGGGCACATTGATGTGGAGCGGGCGGTATTCGCCGGCTTGAGCGTGCTGGTCATGGGCTATCCGTGCGCCGTCGGCATCTCCGCGCCGCTCTCCATCGTGCGCGGCGCCGGCGAGGCCGCCGAACAGGGCATCCTGATGCGCACCGGCGAGGCATTCCAAGGCTTCCGCCTGGTCCGCAAGATCGTCCTCGACAAGACTGGTACCCTCACCGAGGGCCGTCCTGTCCTGCACGAGGTCGAGACACTCGATGGGATCGGGGCGGACGAGCTTCTCGCTTTTACCGCCGCTGCCGAGGCGTCCTCGGAACATCCGCTCGCGCAGGCGGTGGTCAAGGCGGCGTTCGAGCGCGGCGCCGTCCCGCCCGAGGTTGACTCCTTCGAGGCGATGCCCGGCAAGGGCGTGGTCGCGCGCATTGAAGGATACGACGTGCTGGTTGGCAATCCGCGCTTTCTGACGGAGCGCGGCGTTGACCTGACAGCGCTGGCCGAGCGTATCCGTTCGCTTGAAGAGGCCGGGCGGACGGTGATCGCGGTGGCGCGCAACGGGCGTGCTCTCGGCTGCCTGGCTTTGGGCGACACCATCCGGTCCGAGGCTAGCGGGGCGATCCAGGCGCTGCGCAAGGCGGGAATGGTGCCGATCATGGTCACCGGCGACAATGCGCGCGCGGCTCGCCGCGTCGCCAGCGATCTCGGCATTGACGAGGTGCATGCGGGAATACTGCCCGACGGCAAGGCGGAAATCGTGCGCCGCCTGCAGGCCGACCGGAGCAGGGTTGCGATGGTGGGCGACGGCATCAACGATGCGCCGGCACTGATGCAGGCGGATGTCGGGATCGCGATGGGCGGCGGCACCGACATCGCCATCGAGGCCGCCGACATCATCATCCTCTCCAATCGGATCGACGCGCTTCCGGTCGCCCGGATGATCAGCCGGAACAGCTACCGCAAGATGCTGCAGAACATCTCCCTGGCCTTTCTGTTCAACGTGATCGGCATCCCGGTCGCGGCGACCGGGATGATCTACCCGGTCTGGGCAATGGTCGCGATGGCGGTCAGCGTCACGGCGATTTTCCTCAACTCGCTCTGGGGACGGCCGCGCCTGTTCTTCAACGCGGTCATGAGCGTCGGACATTCGGCGGAGACCGCAGTCACGCTGAGCGCGGCGTGAAGAGAATAGTATGAACGGGATGCTAGCGGGCGCGGCGGCAGAAGGCCAATCAGGTGCCCGCACCGAGCGCGAGCGTCTCCTGCTGGTGCTCGCGCTGGCAACCTTCGTCATCTTCTTTCAGGCGTTCATGGTGGCGCCGATCATCCCGCAGCTCTCCGCGGCCTTCGGTGTGTCTCCAGAAGCCGTCGGTCTGATCGTTCCCGCCTATCTGATTCCCTATGGGATCGCGACGTTGGCCTACGGTCTGCTCGCGGACCGACTCGGCATCCGTTCTCTCATCTTCGCCTCGCTCGCCGCCTTCGCGGTGCTCACGGTTCTGACCGCGACGGCGCATTCCGTCGCGGCGCTGGCGGCATGGCGCGTGCTGACCGGTCTCGGCGCGAGTGGGGTTGTGCCGCTCGCACTCGTGCTGGTCGGTGGCATGTTCCCCTACGAGCAAAGAGGTCGGCCGCTTGGCTGGCTGTTCGGCGCCATGGCTGGCGGCATGGCGTTCGGCTCGACCTTCGGTGCCGTGCTGGAGCCTTATGTCGGCTGGCGGGGCTTGTTTCTCCTCGTCGGTATCGTCGGCGCGGGCGTCCTACTTCTGCTGCTGCCCTACCGCAGTTTCATCGATGCACGCCCGTGCCAAGCGGCCGCGACCTTGGGCGATCTGTTCCGGGGCTACCGGAATCTGCTCGGTACGCCACGAGGACGGCGCACCTACGGCTATGTTTTGCTCAATTCCGTGTTCCAGTCCGGCGTGTTCACCTGGCTCGGTGTCTACTTCGAGCGCCGCTACAACCTCGGCCCGATTGGTATTGGCCTAGCGCTGCTGGGCTATGGCGTTCCGGGCTTTCTGTTCGGTCCGGCGATCGGGCGAGCAGCGGACCGGCTGGGCCGGGGCCGGCTCCTTCCGATCGGACTTGGGCTTGGTGCCCTCGCCACGGCGGCACTGATCCTCGGCCTGCCACTACTTGCCGCCGCGATCGCGGTCACGATCCTGTCGCTCGGCTACGACATGACACAGCCGCTGTTTGCCGGAATCGTCACGTCGCTTGGCGGCAAGCGGCCGGGGCAGGCCATGGGCCTCAACGTGTTCTTTTTGTTTACCGGTTTCGGTTTTGGAAGCCTCGTTTTTGGCGAAGTGCTCCGCCTCGGCTTCGGGCCTGCGCTTGGGGCTTTTGCCGCGGTAGAGGCCGCCGCAGCCCTGGCGGCGGTCGCGCTCTTCCGGTCAGAGATTCCGTCCGGCGCGGTCGAGAAAGCAAGCACGACGCGGCAAGACTTGCAGTGAGGCAGAGAAGGCTGCATTTTCATGCTTATTCATAACGATTAGGGAGATGAGCGACGTCCCGCATATCCTGATCGTGGGGGCCATCACGAGATTCGCGATTTGGTCTCTTGGTATCTTTGGACCACAGTGCAACCGGCATTCGAGAGAGTGACATCGGCGGTCAGTCGCGTCGTCCCGAAAAGACGTATTTAGCCAACGCGACGATTGCGAGAATGACGAGGATCACGATCAGGAGCCAAACCAGGCTGGCACCTCCCATCATGCCCCATCCCCAACCATTCATCATGCCGGCGCCCATCATTGTCTTACTTTCCCATGGTTCGTTGCAGGCTCCTCGGACTGGCCTGACCACCTGTGGTCAAGCCAGTCGAGGACTCTCCGCAGCGTTTGACCACCATTTCGGGTCGTTAATGCGACTGGGACTGCGTCCCGGCCGGTCTGGCCGGCGGTCTGCCCATCATCGAATAGCCCGGCATAGAACCCGCCCGGTTCGAGGTTCCGCGCACCGTGGTCATCATCCGCATCATGACCATCATGGGACCCATTATCCCGCTCTGGCCACCCCGATAGGACATCATCCTGCCTCCCATCATCCAGCCACCCGACATGCCATTCCACCGCGGCATGGTCCCGGCGCGGTTGGACTGGGATGCAGACACGGGCGGTGTCGGGGGCGTGGTTGCGGCCAGAGCCGGGACCGCCGTCGCGACCACAGCCACCGAGAGCAGCATAGCGGACAGAATCTTCATGGCATTTTTCCTTCTTCCTGGCGCAGGCAAAGGGGCTCGTCGCGATCCAACGGATATCCCCCGTCTGCCGCAACGGCAGAACCTTGCCCGCCGAGAAGCAATATACGGATCATTTGTCACCGAAGATTGTCAGCGGGAGGCAAAGCTGTGACAATTCCTGCCACGCCGGGCATCCGACACAACCTGACACATATTTGTTGAGGCATGTTCTGCTGTGCCCGGCTAGATCACGAACATGAACGAAGCCCCACATATCCTGCTCGTCGAAGACCATCGCGAAATTCGCGATCTGGTGCAGCGGGTGCTGCAACGCGAAGGGTTCCGGGTCAGTCTGGCGGCCGACGGCCGCGCCATGCGCAAACTGCTGGCCGACAACCGGATCGACCTGATCCTGCTCGACCTCATGCTGCCGGGCGAGGATGGGCTGTCGCTCTGTCGCTCGGTGCGCACGGAAAGCCGCGTGCCGATCATCATGCTGACGGCCAAGGGCGAAGAGGTCGATCGGGTCATCGGCTTAGAGATGGGCGCTGATGACTATCTGCCGAAGCCGTTTGGCAGCCGTGAGCTGATCGCCCGGATCCGGGCGGTCTTGCGTCGCGCCCCGTTTGTCAGCGAGCCTGGGCGGCAAGCCGGGCGATACCGCTTCGATCGTTGGGTGCTGGATGTCGAACGCCGGGAATTATTGGGCGAGGACGGTGTAAGCGTGCCCCTGAGTTCCGGCGAGTTCGACCTGCTTCTGGTGTTGGTCGAACGGCCCCAGCGTGTCCTGAGCCGCGAACAATTGCTCGATCTGGCGCGTGGGCGCAATGCTGCCCCGCTCGATCGCAGCATCGATACCCAAATCAGCCGGTTGCGCCGCAAGATCGAGCGGGACGTCTCCGAGCCGCAACTGATCAAGACGATCTGGGGCAGCGGCTACATGTTCACACCCGCGGCCGAGCCGCTCCGGCGGGGCGATTGATGTCGCGGATGCCCCGTTTGGCTCCAGCCACGTTGTTCGGCCAGACCGTACTGATCCTGCTGGCCGGGCTGGTGTTCTCGGCCCTGCTCGGGATCTCGATCCTTGCCTTCAACCAAGCGACGGTCGTGCGCGAAATGGGTGCCTTCGCGGCCACCCAGCGGATCGTTAATCTGGCGCGCCTGATCGATGACGTGCCGGCCGATTGGGGCGGCCGGCTCGTCAGGGCGGCAAGTGGCGAGACGCTACAGATCACGTTATCGACCCACCGCCCATCCTGGGCGAAGATTCGGGCAACGGGCGCGGGGGCGCGGACGATTCACGCGTTCCTGGCCCGCCAGTTGCCGCCGAACCTGACGAACAGCTTGCACGTCACCGTTGGAACCGCGTCGCTTCGGGCGCTGACCGCGCCGCATGGCATGATGGCGATGATGCACCAGCCATCGTTGCGGGGCATGCCGATGATGGATCGTTCAGGGATGCCGGGCATGATGGCTGGGCGTCGCATGCGGGCGGCGGTGAGGCTTCCCAGCGGACCGTGGGTCACTTTCGCCGTTGTGCTCCCCCCAAGCGGGTTTGGGCTCTCCTGGCCATTCCTGATCGCTTTGGTAGCGATGGGCATGATCGTCGTCCCGGCTTCCGTATGGGCGGTGCGGCGGGTCACCGCGCCACTCAGGACGCTGGCCGAGGCGGCCGAGCGGCTGGGTCGCGATGTTGCAGCACCGCCACTTGCCGAGATCGGCAGTACGGAGACGCGCCAGGCGGCGCATGCGTTCAACTTGATGCAGGCCCGTCTGCGGCAATTGGTGGAAAGCCGCACCCGCATGCTGGCGGCGCTCTCACACGATCTCCGCACCCCGCTCACCTTGCTGCAGTTGCGCGTTGAGGATGTGCAGGAAGTCGAGGAACGCGAACGCATGGTGGCGGCCATCGCGTCGATGAACCAGATGATTGAAGCGACACTCGCTTTCGCCCGCGATGACGCAGCAGTCGAACCGCTCCGGCGCATCGATCTGGCAGCACTGCTGGTTGCGATCGTCGATGATCTGGCCGATGCCGGTTTGAACGTGGCAATAGCACCGGCCGCACCGGTCACGATGAGCTGCCAGCCAGTCGCGCTGCGTCGTGCGTTTGTTAACCTGCTTGATAATGCCGTCAAATATGGTGGGTCGGCGGATGTGGCAATCGCGTCCGATCGGCATACGGTGACGGTCACGATCGATGATCATGGACCGGGCATTCCCGCTGCCGAGCTTTCCAAGGTCTTCGAGCCGTTCTACCGGATCGAGGAATCGCGCAGCCGAGAGACCGGCGGCAGTGGCCTCGGTCTCGCCATCGCGTTGGCCGTTGTCGAGGCGCATGGTGGCACGATCCAACTCGCGAACCGCTCCAGCGGCGGCCTCTCGGTCCGAGTAACCCTGCCGCGATAAGCATGGGATGTGTGGGAATTCTCCCCGGCCGCGGATTCTTCGCGCGACCCCAACATGTGACATAACGTAGTTATCAAGCACGCCGCCGTCCGTTTCTATTTCTTCGATCTTTTACGACAAAGAGTTTTTCCTGTTGCGCGGCTGATTTTCTGGCTCTCTATCTATGCCCGTTCTTATCCATGAGCGGGTTGATGAGCGGAACGAAAATTCTCTGGGGCCAGATGCTGGGAGCGCTGGCGATCGTGCTGCTCGGCTGTTGGGTGGCGACGGAGTGGACCGCCTGGCGGCTTGGCTTTCAGCCTGCGCTCGGGGTGCCCTGGCTCCGCCTTGGATCTACCAGGCTCTACCAGCCGCAACTGTTCTTCGCCTGGTGGTACCATTTTGATGTCTATGCGCCCGGAGTTTTTGCCAAGGGAGCGGTGATCGCGTCCGCTGGCGGTCTTGGCGCGGCGCTGCTGGCGATTGCGGCTTCGGTGCTCCGCGCGCGGCACGCCCGCCACGTCACCACCTACGGCTCCGCCCGCTGGGCGGATAAGCGCGATATCGAAACAGCGGGCTTGTTCCGTGGCACCGGTGTCCATCTCGGGCGGATGAGCGCGCACACGCTCCATCACGACGGGCCGGAGCACGTGCTGTGCTTCGCCCCCACCCGTTCGGGCAAGGGCGTCGGCCTAGTCGTGCCGACATTGCTGTCATGGACCGGCAGCGTGATCGTCCACGACATCAAAGGCGAGAACTGGACCCTGACCGCCGGCTGGCGTGCCCAGTTCAGCCACTGTCTGTTGTTCGACCCGACCAACCCGCGCTCCGCCGCCTACAACCCGCTGCTCGAAGTTCGCCGCGGCGAATCGGAGGTGCGGGATGTGCAGAACATCGCCGATGTGCTGGTCGATCCCGAGGGCGCGCTGGAGCGGCGCAACCATTGGGAGAAAACCAGCCACTCGCTGCTGGTCGGCGCGATCCTGCACGTGCTCTACGCCGAGCCGGACAAGACCCTGGCCGGTGTCGCCACCTTCCTCTCCGACCCGACGCGGCCGATCGAGCGGACGCTGCGCGCGATGATGACCACACGGCATCTGGGTGCGGGCGGCGTGCATCCGGTCATCGCGCAGTCGGCACGCGAACTCCTGAACAAATCGGAGAACGAGCGTTCCGGCGTGCTCAGCACGGCGATGTCGTTCCTCGGTCTCTATCGCGACCCGGTGGTGGCGAAGGTCACCTCCCACTCCGATTGGCGAATCGCCGATCTGGCGTCGGTGGAACGCCCGGTCTCGCTCTATCTCGTCGTGCCACCCTCGGATATCTCGCGCACCAAGCCGTTGATCCGCCTGGTGCTCAACCAGATCGGCCGGCGTCTTACCGAGACGCTGGACGACCCCATGCGGCGCGCCGCCAGGGCAAATTCATCGCGGTTGCTCTTGATGCTCGATGAATTCCCGGCATTGGGAAGGCTGGACTTCTTCGAGTCCACGCTCGCCTTCATGGCTGGCTATGGCATTCGCGCCTTTCTGATCGCGCAGTCGCTTAACCAGATCCAGAAAGCCTATGGCGAGCACGACGCGATCCTGGATAATTGCCATGTCCGGGTCTGCTTCGCGACCAACGACGAACGGACCGCCAAGCGTGTGTCCGACGCGCTCGGCACCGCGACCGAACTCCGCGCCATGAAGAATTACGCCGGCCATCGGCTGGCACCATGGCTGTCGCATCTGATGGTCAGTCGCCAGGAGACGGCGCGACCGCTGCTGACGCCTGGCGAGGTGATGCAGCTGCCGCCGACCGACGAGATCATCATGATCGCCGGCCTGCCGCCGATCCGGGCCAAGAAGCTGCGATACTATGAGGAACCAGCGTTCCGGGACCGGATGCTGCCTGCGCCAGTGCTGTCGGAACACGGCTATGGTGATCGCCCGCCATCGCGCGGCGATGACTGGACCGGAATAGCCGCGATCGGAACCCGCGGCTTCGAATTCAGCAAGGCAGACGAAGCACCTGCCGATCCGGCCAATGGCGGCATTCGTCAGGAGCCGGAACTCCCGGAGCACGAGGCCATCGTGCCGGTGCGCGAGCCGGCTCATGAATTCGATTTCCCGGAAGATGATCCGGACGACGAGCCGCAGCGCCAGCGGACAATCGCGGCGATGCAGCGCCAAGCCGTGCGCGCCGTCGCGATGGATCATGACGACGGCATGGGACTGGGGATGTAGATCATGAAGAGCCGACTGAATTGCTACTTCGAACCCAAACTAGCCGACCAGCTCACCACCTTTGCGCTGCGCCAGGGCATCCATCGGTCGCAATTGGTCGAGGCGGCGGTGATGGCGTTCCTCTCGCCCGACGCGCTGGATCGCCGCGAAGCCGCCTTCATCCGTCGGCTCGATCGCCTGTCGCGGCAGATGGAGCGGATCGAGCGCGATCTGGCCATCGCCATCGAGGTGCAGGCCCAGTTCGTGCGGTTCTGGCTATCGGCCTCGCCGCCGATCCCGCCCGACCATCAGGAGGCCGCCAAGGCGCGCGGCGCCAGCCGCTACCAGAGTTTCATCGAGACACTTGGCAGACGGCTGCAGCGCGGTGACTCCCTGGTCCGCGAGATCAGCCGAGAGATCTGGCCAGAGCGATACGACAGTGCTGACGCTGTTCCAACCGCCAGAGATCCGGATCGATACGACATGCCCGATCCGGATCAGGCAGATCCTTCGACCAGCATGACGACAAACTGGGCAGGGAGCGCAGCTCCAAATGCCGCAGGGACCGACTTTGCACGCGCCGGTGAGGATTTGGCCGGGACGGAGGGTAGCCATGTCGATCTCTGACGGGGCAGGGGTCCTGCTGACCCGCTCGGTGCGCATGCTGCGCACAGCATTGGGTCCGGCAATCGCGGCGCTGCTGGCAGACCCGGAGATCGTCGAGGTGATGCTCAATCCGGACGGTAAGCTCTGGGTGGACCGGCTCGGCACAGGCCTCGCCAATACCGGCCTGATCATGCAGCCCGCCAATGGCGAACGGATCATCCGCCTGGTTGCCCATCATGTCGGGCTCGAGGCCCATGCCCGTAACCCGCGCATCTCGGCTGAGCTGCCCGAGACCGGCGAACGCTTCGAGGGTCTGCTGCCACCGGTCGTGGCAGGCCCGACGTTCGCCATCCGCAAACCCGCCATCGCGGTGTTCTCGCTGGACGATTACGCCGCGGCCGGGATCATGCTGCCGGGTCAGGCAGCCCTGCTGCGCACCGCCATCACCGAACGCTGGAACATTCTGGTCGCCGGGGGCACCTCGACCGGCAAGACCACGCTCGCCAATGCGCTGCTCAAGGAGGTCACCGACACCGGCGATCGCGTCGTGGTGATCGAGGATACCCGTGAACTCCAGGTCGAAGCACCGAACCTTGTTGCACTCCGCACCAAGGATGGCGTCTGTTCGCTCGCCGATCTGGTCCGCTCCAGCCTGCGCCTGCGGCCCGATCGGATTCCGATCGGCGAAGTCCGCGGAGCAGAGGCGCTCGACCTGCTGAAGGCCTGGGGCACCGGCCATCCCGGCGGGATCGGTACGATCCATGCGGGCTCTGCCCTCGGCGCGCTGCGCCGGCTGGAGCAGCTGATCCAGGAGACGGTGGTCAACGTGCCGCGCCCGCTGATCGCCGAGACCATCGACCTGATCGCCGTTCTGCACGGCCGCGGCCGGCACCGCCGCCTCGCTGGACTCTGGCAGGTCGCCAAGACGCTGACCGCCGGCGACTACGCTCTCGCCGAGATCGGGTCGGCCCCAGATTCCAATGTTTTTCTCCTCCAGCCCGGGAGCCATCCATGACACTCAAATCGCTCCAGAAACTTAAAACGTCCGATGCACTCAAGGCGCCCCAAACGCCCGGACCTTCCAAGCATTTGACGACCCCGGTCCATCCTTGGCAGCCGAACCTGATCGCCATTCTGGCCGGCGCGATGTTGTGGCCGGCCTCCGCCCTGGCGGCTGGATCAAATATGCCGTGGGAGCAGCCGCTCCAACAAATCCTGAATTCGATCGAGGGGCCGGTGGCAAAAATCATCGCCGTGCTGATCATTATCGGCACCGGCCTTGGTCTCGCCTTTGGCGAAAGCTCCGGTGGCATGCGCCGTCTGATCCAGATCGTCTTCGGCCTGTCGATCGCCTTCGCCGCTGCGAGTTTCTTCCTGACCTTCTTCAATTTCTCCGGCGGGGCGTTGGTCGGATGAGCAACCCGGCAGACATCCCCGGCTGGTCGGTGCCGCTGCATCGCAGCCTGACCGAGCCGATCCTGCTCGCGGGCATCCCGCGCGGCATGGCGATCGCGATCGGCACGCTGGCGGCGGCGATCGGACTCGGACTGCAGCTCTGGCTGGCGGGGATCGCGATCTATCTGATCGGCCATACCGCAGCGTTGTTCCTGACCCGCCAGGACCCGCAATTCGGGCCGGTCTTCGCGCGGCATCTGCGCGCCGCGCGGCATCATCTCGACACCTGACCAGGAGCGGAACGGGAGATGCTCGACCTTCGGGAATATCAAACCAGACGCAGGGAACTCGCCGACTTTCTGCCTTGGGCGGGGCTGGTCGGTCCGGGCTTCGTGCTGAACAAGGACGGTGCCTTCCAGCGTACCGCGCAATTCCGCGGTCCTGATCTCGATTCCAGCACCGCAGCCGAATTGATCGCGGTGACCGCGCGGGTAAATAACGCGCTCAAGCGGCTCGGTGAAGGCTGGGCGATCTTTGTCGAGGCCGCACGATCCGCCGCTCCGGGCTATCCGGCGAGCCCATTCCCCGATCCGGTGTCGTGGCTGGTCGACGAGGAACGCCGGCACGGCTTCGAGGAGGAGGGGGCGCATTTCGAGAGCCGGTATTATCTGACGTTCTGCTATCTCGCGCCACCGGAACGCGCCGAGCAAACCAATCGCCTGCTCTACGAGCGGGGCCATCAACCGGATCAGCGCCAACCCCGCCGCCAGGGGCAGATGCGCGGCCAACATGAAAACCAGCACCAACACCAACACCAATGCCAACCCGCCGCACGAAGCGGCGGGAGATGGCAGGGCGATTCAAACAATATCGACTGGCGCGGCATTCTGGACGGCTTCATCGCCGAGACCGACCGGGTGCTCGACCTGCTCGCCTCCCTCATGCCGGATTGCGCGTGGCTCGATGACGCCGAGACATTGACCTATCTCCATGCCACGATCTCGACCAATGGGTATCATCCGGTCGCCGTGCCGGAGGTGCCATTCTATCTCGATGGGCTTTTGCCCGACTGCGATCTGACGCCCGGCGTCGCGCCGATGCTCGGGCGCTGCCATCTGCGCACCATCACGCTTCGTGGCTTGCCAGACCGGACCTGGCCGGGATTGCTGGACGAACTCAACCGCGTGCCGATCGAATACCGCTGGGTCGCGCGCTGGTTGCCTCTGGAAAAACCCGAGGCGCAAAAGGAACTTGGCCGCAAGCGCCGGCATTGGTGGGCCAAGCGCAAAGGCATCGCCGCCCTGCTGCGCGAGGTGATCTGGCAGCAGGAGACACGGCTCGTCGATACCGACGCGGAGAACCAGTCGCTCGACGCCGATATTGCGCTCCAGGAACTCGGCTCCGATGCCGTCAGCTTCGGCTATTTCACCGCGACGGTGACGGTCTGGGATACCGACGAAGCAGCGGTCGCCGAAAAGATCCGCCAGGTCGGTCGCGCGATGCGCGCGCAGGGTTTCGTCGCCGTCGAAGAAACCCTGAACGCGGTGGAAGCCTGGCTCGGCAGCCTGCCCGGCCAGTGCTACGCCAATATCCGCCAGCCGCTGGTCTCCTCGCTCAACCTCGTCCACCTGCTGCCGCTCTCGGCGGTCTGGGCGGGACCGGAGCGCAACACGCATCTCGACGGTCCGCCGCTGCTGATCGCCCATACCGCCGGATCGACGCCGTTCCGCTTGGTGTTGCACCAGGGGGACGTGGGGCACACGCTGATCGTCGGCCCCACCGGCGCCGGCAAGAGCGTACTTCTGGCGCTGATCGCGCTGCAGTTCCGCCACTATCCCGGCGCGCGCGTGGTGATCTTCGACAAGGGACGATCCTCCAAGGCGACCGTGCTTGGCATGGGCGGGGCATTCCACGATCTCGCGCTTGGCGGTGATGTCTCGCACCAGCATGATCACGCCGTCGCCTTCCAGCCGCTGGCGCGGATCGATGATGCCGCCGAGCGGGCCTGGGCAGCGGACTGGATCGCCACCCTGTTCGTCCAGGAGAGCATCGAACTCACGCCCGAGGTTCGCGGTGCCATCTGGTCAGCGCTCGGTTCGCTGGCGACGGCGCCATGGCCGGAGCGCACACTATCGGGTTTTGCCGCGTTGTTGCAGGCCAACCGGCTCAAGGCGGCGCTGGAGCCCTATACGATCGCCGGACCGTTCGGCCGGCTGCTCGATGCCGAGCAGGAGAGCATCGGCACCACCGACGTACTCGCCTTCGAGACCGAGGATCTGCTCGGCTCGAAACACGCGGCGCGCGCCGTGCTGACCTATCTATTTCACCGGATTGAAGCCGGGCTCGACGGCCGGCCGACCCTGATCGCGGTCGACGAGGCGTGGTTCGCCCTGGATGATCCGGTCTTTGCGCCAAAACTGCGTGAATGGCTCAAGACGCTCCGGCGCAAGAATGCCTCGGTGCTGTTTTCGACCCAGAGCCTCGCCGATGTCACCCGCTCGCCAGTCGCCCCTGCGGTGATCGAAAGCTGCCTGTCGCGCATTTTCCTGCCAAATGCACGCGCGATCGAACCGGAGAGCCGGGACGCCTATGCGCGTCTCGGCCTCAATGACCGGCAGATCGAGACCATCGCGCGCGCGGTCCCCAAACGCGAATACTGGTTCCAGTCGGCCGCCGGTTGCCGGCTATTCGAACTCGGCCTCGGCGACATCGCGCTGGCGTTCTGCGGTGCCAGCCGGGCGGAAGACCTCGCCGCGATCGACCGGGTAATGGCCACCCACGGACCTGATGATTTTCCGAGGGCTTGGCTGCGTGAGCGCGGTCTCGCTTGGGCGGCGGAGCTTCTACCACCCTCACACGCCGTGGCTTCGGATCATTCGAATGACGGCGCAAAAACTCGTTATCGATTGCAGCTTGATGCCGGCGTCGAGCCTCCCCTGCAGCACCCGCATCTCCCTTTCGACGATGATGTCGAAGCGCAACACGAATCCAACATGCGCACCACTCCCCCGATGGAGGTCCCATCATGAATCGCCCCGCCCGGTCTAGGCACCGACAGAAGAAGATCGTCAGCATGGGGTTGATCGCCGTGTTAGCGATCGCCGTCCCGATCGCGACGCAAGCCGCCATCCCGGTAATCGATTTTTCGAACCTGACCCAGAACGTGCTGACAGCCGCGCGGACGCTGGACGAGGTCAACAACCAGATCGCCCAGCTCCAGCAAGGCATCTCCATGCTGGAGAATCAGGCGCGTAATTTGACCGCATTGCCGTTCTCGGTTCTGTCCCAGTTGCAATCCTCGATGGGGCAGATCAACCAGCTGATGGGGCAGGCACAAAGCCTTGCCTATAGCGTCCAGCAGGTGCAGCAACAGTTCCGCACCCTCTATCCGAACTACCAATCGGCAGGATTCCAGGGCAATGTCACCCAGGCCAGCCTGCTGGCCGATGCCAATGCGCGCTGGCAGGCCTCGATCAACACCTTCCAACAGACGATGGACGTACAAAGCCAGATCGTCGCCGCGATCCCCGCCGATCAGGCCGATCTTTCATCCTTGGTCACCGCGAGCCAGGGCGCGGTGGGTGCGCTGCAGGCGATCCAGTCCAGCAATCAGCTGCTCGCCCTGCAATCGCGCCAGCTTTCCGCGACCCAGGACCTGATCGCCGCGGATGCCCGTGCCCAGGCCGCGAATGCCATGCAAAATGCCGAGGTCCGATCGGCCGCGCAAGCCGAATGGCAACGCTTCTACGGCAACGGCGTCGGCTATACTTTTGCTCCGGTCAATCTGTTCGGAGGATCAGCACCATGAACGTCAAAACCCTTGTCGCTATTTCATTTGTTGTTGTCGGTCTGCCCAGTCTGTCTGCGCCGGCATGGGCGAACGCCCCGACGATCGATCAACTCGTCGCCAACCCCAAAATGCTTACCGCCGAACTCGATCGCTGCAAGCAGCTCGGCATGGCGGCCAATACCGATGCGCGCTGCCACACCGCGTGGCAGGCCGAGAACAAGCGGTTCTTCGGTCATACCCCGACCTATACGCAGAAGCCGGTCAATCTCTTCAAAAATACCCCAAACAAGTTCGTTCCATCTGAACATGAACATGCAATTTCACCACTAGCGGCTGGAGCGCCGCATGGGTAGTAATCCGTCCATCATCGACCACTTTCTGAATGTTTTCAGTCAGTACATCAATTCTGGGTTTGGGCTCATCTCGCCCGATGTCGGCTTCCTGGTCGTTGTTCTGATCGGTATCGATGCGACACTGGCTGGGCTTGCCTGGGCTCTCGGCGAGGACAACGTCATCCAAGCCTTCGCTAAGAAAGTCCTGTATGTCGGCTTTTTTGCATTCATCCTGAACAACTGGCAGCTTCTGGCAGAGATCGTCTTCAACAGCTTTGCCGGGCTCGGTCTGAAGGCAACCGGATCGTCCCTTACCTATGCCCAATTCCTCCATCCCGGCCTGCTCGCCCAAGCCGGGGTGCAAGGCGCCGATGTCCTGCTCTCGCAAATCCAGCGCCTCGCCGGGTTTCCGAACATCTTCTGGAACCTCGGCGAGATCCTGGTCATGGGTCTGTCCTGGATCGTCACGCTGCTCGGCTTCTTCGTGCTGGCGATCCTGCTGTTCCTGGCCATTATCGAATTCAAGCTCACGACCCTCAAAGGCTTCATCCTCGTTCCTTTCGCCCTCTGGCGCGGCACCGCCTTCATCGCCGAGCCGGTGCTCGGCCAGATCGTCACCTCTGGGGTCCGTGTTCTGGTGTTTGCCGTGGTGACCGGCATCGGCACCCAGTTGTTCAGTCAGATCCTGCCGAGCAACCCGTCGGCGGTACTGTCGCTGCAGGACGCGCTCACCATCCTGCTGGCATCCATGACCATCGCCGGTCTCGCCTTCTCGGCGAACCGCCTCGCGGCCGGTATCACCTCCGGCGCGCCGCAGCTTGGCCTTGGCAGTACTGCTGCAGCGGGCGGGGCCGCTGCCGGTGTTGTCACATTGGCCGGGACGGGCGGGATCGCGGCGGCCCGCGCTGCGGCCTCCGGCGTCGGTGCCGGAACCTCGCTCGCGGGCGGTGCCAGCGGTGCCTACGCCGCGGGCAGCGTCGCTGGTGGCGGCTCCGTCTCGGCCGGCCTCGGCGGTGTCGCCCGTGGTGCCGCCGGTGCGGCTGGCAGCGGATTACGCGGCATCGCCCTGAACGCTACGTCGGGATTGCGCGATCGCTTTGCCGCCGGCCAGCGCGCCGGTTGGGCGGCGACCGGCGGCAGCGGCTCCGGTGCTGGTGGTTCGGGTGGTGGTGATTCGGGCGGCGGTGCAGAATCCGCATCGGTGCCCCCAGGGACCACGGGGACTCCCGCTCGATCCGGCGCGCCAGCCTGGGCCGAAAATCTGCGGCGGCGTCAAGCCTATCGGACGGCGGAGCAAATTATCCGCGAGGGCGAAGCCGGTGGCGGCGGGATGCGGCCCAATCTGCGAGGAGACCGGACATGAGATGGCGGCGATTCTCCGCGCGGATGTCCGAGACCGAAACCCCGGCCACAGCCTATCAGCGTGCCGGGCAGCTCTGGGATCAGCGAATCGGCTCGGCTCGGGTTCAAGCCGCCAACTGGCGGATGATGGCCTTCGGCTCCCTCGCCTTGGCGGCCGTTGTCACCGCCGACGATATTCGCGCCCATTCGCGCGCCATGGTCACGCCCTTCGTCGTCGAAGTGAACCACCTGGGTGCCGTGCAGGCGGTCGCGCCGGCGCAGACCGAGGTACAGCCAACCGACACCGAGATCGCTTACTTTCTGGCACAGTTCATCGAGCGGGTGCGTGGCCTTTCGGTCGATCCTGTCGTTGTCCGCAAGGCCTGGCTCGATGCCTACGCGCAGATCACCAGTCACGCCAAACCAATGCTCGATGCCTATGCCCGCAAGGCCGATCCGTTCGGACGGATCGGCAAGCGCGCCATTACCGTCGATGTCACCAGCGTCGTCCGCGCAAGTCCGAGTTCCTTCCGCGTCGCCTGGGTGGAACATCCCTACCAGGATGGCAGCGCTTTGCCGGCCCAACATTGGGCCGCCATCCTCACCGTGGTGATCCAGACCCCGCATACCGAAGCCGCACTGCGCCAAAACCCGCTCGGCATCTACATCGACGCGATCAGCTGGGCCCGCGAGGTCAACACCGTCCAGACCGAAGGATCCACTCCATGAGATTTTTGCTCCTGCTCCCGGTCGCCGGCGCCTTGGCGCTCTCCGCCTGCGCGCAGCAAGTGCCAAAAATCGCCTATGACGATCCGCAACCGGCCCATCTGATTGCACCGCCCCCGCCGCCCGTTCGGGTGGTGAAGCTGCCGGAACCGCTGCCCTTGCCGGGTCAGTTGAAGAAACTCCCCCCGGCCACGGCGTATCGGCAACCAGCGCAGCCAGCGAACCCGGTCGCGCGCGTGGCTGCAGCCAATGAAGCCGCTCGGATCGACCCGACGCGCGACGGCTACATCAACGCCATGCAGGTGTTCCCCTGGTCGACCGGCGCGCTCTATGAAATCTACGCCTCACCGCTGCACGTCACCGATATCGCGCTGCAGCCCGGCGAGCGCCTGATCTCGATCGCCGCCGGCGATACCGTGCAATGGAAGATCGGCAATACCACCAGCGGGTCCGGGCCGACCACGCAGGTCCATGTTCTAGTCAAGCCGATCTCGGCCGATCTGCCGATGAACAACATCGTCATCATGACCAATCGGCGCGCCTACCACCTCGAGATCCATCCCACGAAGCAGACCTACATGGCGGCGGTGTCCTGGAATTACCCGCAGGATGATCTGCTGGCACTCAAGGCGCAGAACACCGCCGCCACCGATTACGCCAGCACCGTCGCGGCGAGTGACGTCGATCTTGCCGATTTACATTTCCGGTACCGGATCAGCGGCGATCACTCGCCGTGGCGGCCCGTGCAGGTGTTCGATGACGGATCAAAGGTCTACATCCAGTTCCCGCCCGGCATCGCCCAGGGCGACATGCCGCCGCTGTTCATCCTCGGCGCATCCGGCGGCAAGGCAGAGATCGTCAACTATCGGGTGCGCGGTAATACGATGATCGTCGATCGGCTGTTCGCCGGAGCAGAGCTCCGCCTCGGCGCCGGGCCGCAGCAGATCGTGCGGATCACTCGCACCGATGGCAGCAGCGGATGACGGGCCCGGAGAACAACCAGGCGCCCGTGCCCCCCTCGGCACCGCCGCCAAAAGCCGATCCAGCGTCGTTTGCGATCCGTGCGCCGCCGCGCGCCGTGACCCGGCTGTCGCGCCGCACACTGGTCATCGCGGCCGGCGGCCTCGCGCTTTGCATCGGCGGGGCCGTATGGTGGGCGTTTGCGCTGCATAGTCTTCAGATCACCACGGGCAAGCAGCTCTACAACACCGATGTCCGGCCCTCGGCCCAGGCAATGAATGGCTTGCCGAAAGGGTATGCCGGCCTGACCGGGCCGAAACCGCCTCCCACGTCACCAAAAACTCCCCAGCTCGGACCGCCGCTGCAAGGCGATCTCGGATCGCCGATGGTCGGGCAGGCCGCGCCGCCCGATCTTGCGCCGGCGCCGACCAATCCATCAGAACAGGCAGCCGCCCGGCTCCATGACCAGGCTGCCCTTGCCGGCGTGTTCTTCACCATGACCGCGAACCCCGGCGGTGAGGACGCTTCGACTGGAGCAGTATCGAACAGCGCACCGGCAAATCCATCCCCCGGTGGACCAGCGGATCAATTCTATCCTCGGCGTGCAACACTGGCCGCGAGACAAACCCATTCTGGGCAGGGAGAAAAACAAGCCTTCCTGAACAGCCCGGTTGATCGCTCGGTCTATTCGCCGGACCGCCTGCAAAAACCCATCAGTCCCTACGAGCTGATGGCCGGGAGCGTCATTCCGGCCGCGCTGATCACTGGTCTGAATTCTGATCTGCCCGGCCCGGTGATCGCCCAGGTGACGCAGGACGTCTACGACAGCGTCACCGGTCACTATCTCCTGGTTCCGCAGGGCGCCAAGCTGATCGGCAAATATGACAGCGTCGTCGCCTACGGCCAATCGCGCGTCCTGCTGATCTGGACGCGGCTGATCATGCCGGATGGCAGTTCGATCGTGCTCGACAATCTGCCCGCAGCCGACCCGCAAGGTTATGCGGGGCTCAGAGACGGCGTGGATTATCATTTCTGGAAGCTGCTGCGCGGCGTCGCGCTGTCATCGCTCCTCGGCGTCTCCAGCGCGCTCGCGACCAACAACGTGGTTGGCGGCCACGGTACCGGCAATCTGATCATCTCGCTCGGCCAGAGCGGCGATCAGGCGACCAACCAGGCCGGCCAGCAGATCGTCTCGCATGACCTCGGCGTGCAGCCGACTTTGACCGTCCGGCCGGGGTTTCCGTTCGACGTGATGGTCAACCGCGATATCGTACTCCGGCCCTACGCAGCGTCGTGAGAGCGAAGGGGGAGGGAGCAAAGAATGGCAAAACTTCGTATCGGTGCGCTGCCAGACGACCGGCCGGTAAAACGGACCATTACCTTCACCGCCGCGCAGGATAATCTGCTGCGCGACTATGCCGCCGCGATCGCCGCCCAGGACAGTTTGGCGGATGCCCCACTGGTCGAGAAACTCGTGCCCTTGATCGTCGAGCGGTTCATCACGACCGATAGGGGTTTCCGGAGCCGGAAGAAGAAAGCGGTGGGCTTGTCAGAGACGGTCAATCAGTCCGGCTCGAAGCGTGGCGAGACACCCGGCGATACGAGTACGAAAAATCATCCTACAATTTAGGGTCAATGCGAAAAAACTTGCAATCAAACCGAGATTGCATCCTCGGTTTGCGTCGGCACTTCAACATCCACGGATCAAGCTGCCGCCCGGAAAAGCAAGTCCTGCTGAAATTCTTCGCCGGCGACCAGTTTGATCTCCCGCGCGAGTCCCTGAAGTCCGCGCAAGTCATGATGGCTGCGGTTCCCCGCAACCACCATTACCGAACTCGCGAACAAACCAGATACACCCGCGCCACACAGCGCGGCTTTTGACGTTCTGGAGCCAGGCTCCAACGCCAGCCCGACCATCGCCGCAATCGCACCCGTCAGCACAATCTTCGGCAGAGAGCGGGGATCGTCGCCGTCAGGCGGTGACACGTCGACGCGCTCGATCAGCGCGCGAACCGCTTCCAGCGCCGCGGTGCCGCCATCCTCGCGGGTGAGGGCGGCGTGAAGGTCGGTCACCCGCTCGCGATAGGTCTCCGCCAGGTTCGGATGCAGTAACGGGAGCGAAATCCCGGCGGTCTCGATCAGCCGGGTCAGTTCCACCTTCCGCGCCTCCAGCGTGTCGAGCTTCTGTTGCAGCCCCGGTGCACGCATCCCCTCTGCTATCGCATCGATCAGGCCGTCCAGTTTGCGGGTGACACTCTCCAGTTCGCGCTTATGCGACGCGAGGGCGGCTGAGCGTTCGGAATTGAGCCGGTTGTATTCGGCTGTGTATTCCGTCACGAACTCGGCGACGTGCTCGGGCTGCATCAGCTGGTGGCGCAGTGCGTCGAGGATCAGGATCTCGAGCTCGCTCCGCCGGATGCCGCGCCGGTTGTCGCATGTGCCCTGCTTCCGCGCGGCGGTGCAGGAGAGATAATCCTGGCCAACGGCGCCGAAGCTGCCACCGCAGCCGCCGCAGAACACCTTGCCCGTGAGTACGTGCTTCGCCCGGCGCCGCTCATGAAAGACCGCGCGGTCGATCTTGTCCGCGCCCGAGGCGATACGCACCGCGGCCAGGCGCTCCTGCACACAATCCCAAAGGTCCTGGTCGATGATCCGCAGATGCGGAACCTCCTCGCGCACCCATTCCGTTGTTGGGTTCATCCGTGAGACGCGTTTGCCGGTGGCCGGATCCTTTATGTAGTGCATCCGGTTCCAGACCTGGACGCCGGTATAGAGTTCGTTGCGCAGGATGCCGGTGCCGCGCTCGGCATGTCCCCGGATCGTCGTGTCCTGCCAGGCACGCCCGTTGGGTCCCGGGATTTTTGCGCCGTTCAGAGTCTTGGCAATGGCAATCGGGCTCGCGCCCTCTGCCGCCATCGTGAAAATCCGGCGGATGACCGCCGCTTCGGCCTCGTTGATCGCCCGTTCGCCGCGGATCGTCTCGCCCTTGCGGTCGGTGCGGCGGACCACGTCATAGCCATAGGCACGTCCCCGGCGGACAAGCCCGCTTCGACCCGGCCGAGTAGCCCGCGATGCGTCTTCTGGGCCAGATCCTTCAGGGCCAGCGCGTTCATCGTGCCCTTGAGGCCGATATGCATCTCGTTGATCTCGCCCTCGGCGATCGTCACGATCGAAACACCGGCAAAGCGCAGGCGCTTGAACAGGGCCGCTATATCCTCCTGGTCGCGGGAAAGCCGGTCCATTGCCTCGGCCAGCACCACGTCGAACCGGCGCCGGCCGGCGTCCTCCATCAGTGCCTGAATGCCGGGACGGAGCATCGACGCACCCGAGATCGCTCGGTCCGAGTAGCTCTCCACCACCGTCCAGCCCTCGCGCTCAGCCCGCGTCCGGCAGATCCGCAGCTGGTCCTCCACCGATGCATCACTCTGCAAGTCAGTCGAATACCTCGCATACAAGGCTACTCGCACAGCCATCACACGACTCCAGAGCTCATTGTGGAATAGCGAAACCTACCACGCCAACGTCGCCGTGAAATCCAAAATATAGCCATCCCACGCGGAACCGGCGGGCCACAATCGCAAGCGAACGCTCCCGGCGGCTGGCGGAACAGCGGATACCGGCCCTTGCAAGAGCTTGAACAGCATGTCGGCACAGTCCGGGATGGGCCGGATGCGGATTCCGGAGAATTCGCCGGAGACTGCCCTTCCGCTATTGAGCCAGCGCTGATGACAGAGGGAAGACCCCGGGCCGTCGGAGGCAGGCGGGATGAACCCGAACTCCGGGTTCACTTCGGCAATGCCCCTGCGGTTCACGGCTCCGGGGAGTTGCTTTAAGAACCCCCGACAATTCCGGCTACCGAGGACCCATGATTCGTCTGGATAATATCAGCAAGCAGAACGGCACCCGCCTGATTTTTGTCGAGGCGTCGGCTGCCTTGCAGCGGGGTGAGAAGATTGGCCTTGTTGGCCCCAATGGTGCCGGGAAGTCCACGCTGTTTCGCATGATCAGCGGTCAGGAGCCTCCCGACGAGGGCAACATCCTCATCGATCGCGGCATCAGCATTGGCTTGTTCAGCCAGGATGTCGGCGAGATGGCGGACCGCAGCGCCGTGGCCGAGGTGATCGTAGGTGCCGGGCCAGTGAGCGAGGTGGGCGAGGAGCTGGCAAAGCTGGAAGCCGCTCTGGCCGATCCCGACAAGGCTGACCAGTTGGACGCCATCCTGGAACGCTATGGCGAGGTCCGGGCGCGCTTCGAGGAGCTGGGCGGCTACGCGCTGGAGGGCAAGGCGCGCGAGGTGCTCGACGGCCTCGGCTTCAGCCAGGAGATGATGGACGGCGACGTGGGCCTGCTCTCTGGCGGCTGGAAGATGCGCGTGGCACTCGCGCGAATTCTGCTCATGCGCCCGGACGTGATGCTGCTGGACGAGCCGAGCAACCATCTGGACCTGGAGAGCCTCATCTGGCTTGAGCAATTCCTCGCCGGTTACGACGGCGCGCTGATGATGACATCGCACGACCGCGAATTCATGAACCGCATCATCAACAAGGTCATCGAGATCGACGGTGGCAATCTCACCAGCTTCTCCGGCGACTATGAGTTCTACGCCCGCCAGAGCGCCCTGAATGAGAGGCACCAGCAGGCGCAGTTCGAGCGCCAGCAGGCGACGCTCGCCAAGGAGATCGCGTTCATCGAGCGTTTCAAGGCCCGTGCCTCGCACGCCGCGCAAGTGCAGAGCCGAGTGAAGAAACTGGACAAGATCGACCGCGTGGAGCCACCCAAGCGGCGCCAGGCCATCGCCTTCGAGTTCCGCCCAGCCCCGCGCTCGGGTGATGACGTAGCCAAACTACGTGGCGTCTCCAAGCGCTATGGCAGCAAGGTGATCTATGACGGGCTCGAATTGCTGATCCGCCGCAAGGAGCGCTGCTGCGTGCTCGGCGTGAATGGTGCGGGCAAATCCACGCTGCTGAAGCTGGTAACCGGCAACACTTCACCCGATACCGGCACGGTGACGCTGGGGGGCAGCGTGAAGATGGGTTACTTCGCCCAGCACGCCATGGACCAGCTGGACGGCGACGCCACAATCTTCGCAACACTCGACGCTGCCTTCCCGCATGCGGGCCAGGGTAGCCTGCGTACGCTCGCCGGGGCGTTCGGGTTCTCAGGTGACGAGGTGGAAAAGCGCTGCCGCCAGCTCTCGGGTGGGGAGAAGGCGCGGCTCGTCATGGCCCTGATGCTCTACGATCCGCCAAATTTCCTGGTCCTTGACGAGCCGACCAACCATCTCGACCTCGCGACGAAAGAGATGCTTATCACCGCGCTCTCGAACTACGAGGGCACCATGTTGTTCGTCTCGCATGATCGCCACTTCCTCGCCAGGCTCTCGAACCGGGTATTGGAGCTCACCCGGGAAGGCATCCATGACTATGACGGCGGATATACCGAATACGTGGCCCGCACGGGCCAGGAGGCACCCGGTCTGCACGGGTGAGCAAGGCCCGGGGGGTTGGGCCGGGAGCAGGCGGGCAGGTTTGGTATGGCGTACCGACAAGGCCGCCATCTCAACTGATCCACCGCGACAATATGCTTTGTCGCATAAATCCTAAGTTGTGCGACAACCCTGGCCCCGGTGAAAACGACCATGGCAGCCGCCAGACTTCAGATCGCGTGATCCCGAAATCAGACATTCAACTCCACCTAATCGCGGCTTGCGAAGCTCCAGATTTCGAGTGCATCGTGCATAGATGGCCTGGAAAACTCATACATTGGCAACAGAGGGTGAAGTATTCGAGCTTCTGATAAGGTGGCGCGGGGATAAGTGGTATTCGCGAGGCCAGTCAAAATGTTACAATTGTCTGATACCATCGATTGACCGTGATGCGATGAACGGGAAATTCCGTCCTGAGAAGATCAACCTTGAGTGTAGGAGCATAGACATCTTTCGTGCTTCAGCCAGGTTCTTCTCACACCCAGGGGAAATACTCGCTCTTACAGATGATCTTATCGCACTCGCTATACTGCGCCATCATGGTGCGCGGACTCGTCTGCTTGACTGGTCGCGCTCACCCTTTGTGGCTGCATATTTTGCGGTTTGCTGTGATGATGACGAAGATGGCGAGATTTGGGGATTCGATGAAAGCGAATACATGAAGAAGGGTGTATCGCAGTGGTCAAACACGGCTGAATGGAAATACGAATTTGAGAAGGCGGCATTTTGCCCGGGCAATGGTCTAGATTTTTTGTGTGTATGACTTATCCGACAGGTTTTGGCCGACAAAATGCCCAAGACGGTCTTTATTCTCTTACATCGGTATTCGACCGAGATCACGCTGAACGAATAGAACAACTATTAAACAAACCTGAATCGCACGCTCGATACCTAATTCCAAAAACACTCAAAGCGACAATCCGAGATCGGCTGCGCCTGGAACATGGCATCTGGGATGTATCGCTATATCCTGACTCTGCGGGTGCGGCCAAGACAGCAGGGGCTGTGTTCCCGTAAGATATTATTAAGATATACGCTAGCATTTCGCGGAAATGGCCCCTACCCATCTATCATCTGCCAAACTCGGGAGTGGTTGGTTTGTCCGGTATCTCAGAAGCCTTTGTTTAAAGCAGCCGTTCCGCTTTCCCCCAGCTAGGTCACCGATTGTCGCATAACTTGTGAATTACGCACCAGCCGGAAACGACCGGGCTTTGACACTTGCAGGTCATTCAGGCGCATCGACAAGCAGATACTAAATTTTGGTGGTATCATTGAAAGCACGTTGGCCAATGTTTTCGATCAGACGAAGCAGGTAGCCATCCGGGTCCATGACCAGAAACTGTCGCTGGCCGAATTCAACCGTGTTGGCTCGATACCACGCCTCCTCAGGCTCCTTGAATAGCGAACATCCCGCTTTTGCCAGTCGGTCTAGGATCGGCCGGAGGGTCGGTGTCTTGATCTGGAAATTGATGCCACGACCAAGTGGTGCTTCGAGCGGCCCCGTCACCCATTGGTCGTCTGCCGTGTTGCGCTGCTCAAGCATTACCTGAGCACCGTCAAGGTCCAGGTATGCGAAGCCGGTTTCCGGCCGGTCGAATGCTACGGAGAAGCCGATCAGATTGCACCAAAAACGCAGGCTCACCTCCAAGTCCGAAACCACCAGTTCCGGAACCAGCCTCGCCGAGTTTGCCATTCCAATAAGCCCTTTAACCCCTATCCGACCGCTGTAATTACAGCTGCCCGCTGCTGCTACCCCCCCCCAAGTTCGCCACGCTCGTGCGAAATTCCTGATTTTCGCATTTTCTGATTCCAATAATGATGCTGTATCGTGGCGCGGATGGGAAATGCACTTTCAGGATCACCTGGACCGCATCCGTGGATGGCAATGCCCCATCCGCAAGCACTCCATCTGGAATTGCGAAGCCTCCACGCAGTCTATCTCATCCTGCCCACCTCGGCGGAGACGAGGGAAGTCCACCGGTTCCAGGCGTATCAGGGGTCGGATACCCTCGGCCGGCTTGAATTCGAGCAGATGCTCGACGCCATGCGCCAGGGCGCCACGCCATTTTTCGGTCATCCGGGCAATCTTGCGGCGATCCGTCGCTTCTACGCGGCCTGGCGCAACGAACGTCAGGAGGTTCCGCCGGCACTCCTGATCCGGCAGTTGCAGGAGGATGTCCGCCACGGTGCGCTTGCGGTCTTCCGTTTCGCGAGAGACCCGCATCGCAGCATGATCCGCGGCGATGCCGGCAGTGGGGTCCTGCCGGGCCGCGGCCCGGTATCCGGCTGGAGCGGCGGGCAGAAGGTGGTCGCCATGTTCGAGGCGATCCCGGAATGTCTTGGAGAGGCCAGCCGGGCGGAATTCAGGGCGTTCCTGACACCGCAGAACTTTGCAGTGATGGCGCTGTTCTTCGGCGGGATCGCGGTCGTGCAGGCGCTGCCAGGGGCGGATGCGATCGTGGACGGCATGATCGCCGGGCTGGCCTGGTGGCAGTTCGGTTGGGCGGGGTTGATTGCCGGAAAAGATTTCGTCGAGGCGGTGATCAAGGCCGGCCACGCCACGACGGGTGAGGAGATCAAACTCGCCGCCAAACTGGCCGCGGCGGCGCTGGTCTCGCTGGGCCTGCTCGTCCTGCTCCGCGAAATCGTCAGGCGCGTGCATGAGGTGAAACCCAAGGCGCCAGAGGCAGAGGATGAACCCCTACCTCCCAAATCCCCACGCCATCAGGTTCTGGCTGCGTATCCGGCGCGCGGCTCGACCGACGATATCATGCAACGCTACAACAACGGGAATGATGGCGTTACATATCCCCGGCGCGCCGATCAATTCACACCGGATAGCGTTTATGATTCAACCGCGCCTGCGGCTGACCAGCGTACTGCCATCAATCAGTTACAGAGCCAACTCGACTCAAGTGGAAATCCAGCGTGGGACGACGACAAGATCGACCAAATTCTGAATAGCGGCTCCAAATTTGGCACCAACGATTACTCCGCGGGCGATAATATCTACAAAATTCAGAATCTTGGCTACAACCCTGATACACCCAGCCCCTATATTCTGGACCAGAATGGCATGAATCAGTTGATCAATCAGGGATATGTCGATGAGAATCTGAACGTGACGAACGCCGCCGGGGTCAAGCAATATCTAGCTTTACCATGTTACAATATGGCCCAAACAATATTCCAAGGGCAGGTCACGGCACCAACAACAGGCGTCACGTCACAGATCAATTCCGCTTCGGAATTGTTCAATCTTGATAATGGGGCGGGTGGCGTGGATGAAGGAAAGCTGCTCATGACCGGTGGCGGCTCTCAGGTTTCATTGCCGCCTTCAGCGGTCAGCTTTGGTAAATAGAGGAACATTTCCATGATCCCCATTACGCCTGAGATCATCGGCCCTGGCATTGAAGAAGAATATGAAGATGCCATGGAGCGCATCGCGTTCCTGCTCGACGCCTTCAAGGACTACCCCGCCTCGAACGAAACCGCGCATGGCCGCGTGGTCTATCAGCTCCGCTGGCTCAAGCAGGAGATCGACGCGCAGCGCTTGCCTGTTCCCGTGCATAAGAGCTGGATCGGCACGCTTTGCTACGTCGTTGGTTCCTGCGAGGTGGATGACTCCAAGGAAATCGCCAAAGCCTTGGGGGAGTTAAAGCGTATCTTGCAAGGCCCTGGCTTGCTCAAGCCTCGGCATTTCCCGGTTGTCGCGGCGCAGATCGACGATCTGGTGGCGGATATTCATCTATTTGGAGATCCGCTGACACCGGATGAAATAAAGTTCGTCGCGGATTTGGAAGACACCGCCAAGGGGATCCGATCCGGTCAAATTATTCCTCCGCTGACCGTTCCAAAAGGTATTCACCCTCTGAAGTTGGCTTTGATGCATGCCAAACGACTAGAAAATATACTCCCACAGCCACCAAACCCACATGAATATTGGAAACAATCACATTTTTTGCAACTTTCTCTATTTTCAGCCTGGCGTCCTTACGTAGCCCAAAAGCCTCCCTTGGGAGCGCCAAATCCTGGGCTGGGACCAGAAGCACCAGATTTCACGCTGGTTCGTGATCTGGTGAATACAAACGTAACGAAAACATAAGAGGCCATTTCGGAATGGAAGTGGAACGGCTTTGATGAGCGGTTGGATGGTTGGGCCGGATGTGATTTCGGGCAGGTGTTCGAAGCCTTGCCGGAGACACCATGTGGACGCCAACCACCCGTGCGCAGCATAGCCGCACTGGGCTGCGCTGTGGAAGTGACGTGACTGACGCGGAGTGGTTACTCCTCTCGCCGTTCTTGCCCGCGCCGAGCCCATGTCGCATAACTTGTAAAACTCGCGACAGGCTGTCGGCGAGCCACAACACATTGTTTTTCCTCGAATTCATTTGTCGCGTGTTTTGCCGCAGAACCCGCCTAACACACGACAAAATTAGAGATACTTACCTCCTGCTTTTGGCGGAACGACTGCTTTCGGGGATAGGACCCAGCCCCGCGAATGACCAACATGGGCGCTGAGCGTCCGTAGCGCGTTTGTGATGTTCGCAGAACGACAAAGCCCCCTCGTCCTGAGTTGGGACGAGGGGGCGTTGTCATGTGGATGAGTTCGGATCGGTGAGGGCGAGGAGGTTCCTGCCGCTGGCGATGGCGCGGTTGCCGCGGTTTTCCACGAGGCGGCAGGCATGGCGGATGGCGCTCATGTTGTCGCGGCGGATGCGGGCGGCGGTTGCGGTGTCCATGGCATCGGCGGGGTCCTCGCCGTCGCCGCCGAGCATGGCGGCGACGACGTCGAGCGTGTGCATCGCGAACTCGAGTGTATCGAGATCCGTGCTGAGCTGGACACCCGCATTAACCCTGTGAGTGTTGTTGAATTCGTGATTCACTGAGGCGGTCGTGAATTGGAGGCGTGTGGATGGAGGCGTGGTCGCTGTTCGGGCTTTCGGAGCATCTTGAGCGTCTGAGCAAGACCGGGGACCCGCTGGAGGTTCTGGAAGCGACGGTCGATTTCGAGCATTTCCGTGGCTGGCTGATTGACGGGCTGGGCTACGGGGACGGAGCCAGGGGTGGCCGCCCGCCCTTCGACCCTGTTTCGATGTTCAAGGCGCTGATCCTTCAGGCCCAGCACAATCTGAGCGATGCCAGGATGGAGTTCATGATCCGGGACCGCCTGTCCTGGATGCGCTTCCTGCGCTTTGATCTTGGCGGGCCGACGCCGGATGAGAACACGATCCGGCTGTTCCGTAACAAACTGACCGAGACCGGCACGCTGAAGCGGGTGATGAAGGCGTTCGACTGGCAGTTGCAGAAGAAGGGCTACATCCCGATGTCGGGCCAGATCGTCGATGCGTCGCTGGTGCCGGCGCCGAAGCAGCGGAACACGGACGTAGAGAAGGAGGCGATCAAGGCCGGCAAGACAGCGCGTGAGATCTGGCCGGACGAGCCCCACAAGGCAGCGCAAAAAGACACGGACGCGCGGTGGACGCTCAAGATCGGCGGCAAGATCCGGTATCGGCCGGACGGCACGCCACTGCCCCAGATTGCGCTGCCGGTGTTCGGCTACAAATCCCACATCGCGATCGACCGACGCTTCGGCTTCATCCGGGAGAGTGCGGTGACATCCGCATCCCATGCGGATGGCCGGGTGCTGCCGCGGTTGGTGACGACGGACAACACTTCCTCGGAGGTTTGGGCCGACAGTGCCTATCGTTCGCAGAAGAATGAGAAATGGCTGGCTTCAAGGATGCTGGTCAGCCGCATCCACAGACGCAAGCCGGCGGGCAAGCCGATGCCGCACAATATCGCGCGGGCCAATGCCGCGAAATCGTCGATCCGTGCCCATGTCGAACACGTCTTCGCCCACCAGAAGAACAGGTTCGGCCTGTTCATCCGCACCATCGGCATCGCGCGGGCCGAGGCGAAACTCATCCTGGCCAATATCGCCTACAATTTCGACCGGCTCATCTTCCATGAACGCGCCCAAGCCATGGGATGAATCCGTCCAGACCTCGGGATTGCGGCACCGATCGCGGCCTCCGCGACCCACGCAGACGGTCAAATAAGGCCCTTCAAACGGCCAAGAGCGCCGTATCCAGATTCAGATCCAACCAACCGCTAAATCCGCAAGGGTAAATACGGGTGTCCAGCTGATCGCGGACGGCGTTCAGGCGCACGGGATCGGCGGGCATGGCAACGAGTGCCGTGCCCGGTGTGACCGGATCGGTCATGGTGGTCTCCTGATGATATGGTTGGGGAATGGCGTGGCTGGGATCGGATCCCGGCGCAGACAGGGCCGGAGGAGCGTTTAGGTGGTTTCTCCCCGGCGACGCCAGGATGACTGTCTGCTCACCAGATGTGGGAATATAAACAAGTATTTCAATGTGTTATAGAAATATTCGTGCGATATTTGCTCTAAATGTCGAGCAATTCATTCCCTCCGCCGCCTGATCTTCTCCAGCCGCGCGTGGTCGTTCGCCGCCTGGGTCGCGGCGAGCATCTCGGCTTGGAAGAATTCGGTGGCGATGATGGCATTGGCCCGGTTGTAGTGCCCGGCCACGACCGCGTCGCTGATGTCGAGCACGGCGCGGGCGAGGCCGGGCTCGGTGCGATTGACCAGGGGTGCTGTGGTGCCGAGCGCGTGGCGGAACCGGTGCGGCCCGATCGCGACGCCGAGCAGGGCTTTGGACCGAACCCGGACGAGCTTCTCGATCCCCGGCTCAGCGAGCGGTTTGCCCAGCGTGCCGACCCAGAGCGCGCCATGATCCGTGCCACGCAGCAGGGCGGGGCGGATCTCGCCGAGATAGCGGTCGATGAATGGCGTCAGGCGAGCGGGGAGCAGAACGTTGTCACGCCGTGCGGTCTTGATCTGGTCGGGTCGGTAATCGATCCGGTAACGGCCGTCGACTTTGTGGAGATTGTCCGTTGCCATGGTCTGTGCCGTGGTGCGGAGGCGGCGGGCGCGGGCGCTCAGCACCGCGAAGATCAGCCCGTCGCGGAACTGGAGCAGCGCCTTGCGCCGCGTCCGGCACTGCTCCGCCGTCCCCATCAGGCGCAGCCCCTCGGCATAGAGGATGCGGGTATCGGGGATGAGGAGTTCACGCTTGTCCATGAACAGGCGCTGACGGACCGAGGCGCCGTTGGGCTGGAGGATGCAGGTCCGGTCGGCCTCGGGTGCCAGAACCCGGATCGCCAGGTTCAGTTCGGCGAAGCGGCCGGCGATGGTGAAGGGCGCATTGCCGCGCGCCATCAGGGCACGGAACCAGGCGGCGCTGCGGGGATGGGAGATCCGGGCCCCGGGTGGCGCTGCAGGGTCGAGCCATCCGGCCTCGTCGAGGAACCGCAGCCAGTAGGTATAGCCCCTGGCGATCTTGAGCCGGCTGGCGAGGCGCAGTGTGCTGCCATATCCGGGATCGTCGAGCGGATCGGCGGGCGCACAGTTCTGCTCCCATCGCTGCCGGTCGATCGCCGGCCAGGTGGCGAGATAGCGCGCAAGCCGCCGCGCAAGCCGGGCGTCGTCCCGCGACGCCGGCTTCTGTTCCCCAAGGTCACGCATCACGCTCTCCCTCCCATCGCTCTGCGGCGATCCGTCCTGCGGTCGGGCCCGGATTTCCGCGGGCGGAGCGTCCTCATCTGCTCGAGCACGGTCTGGTCGAAGCGGTCGAACGCACTGTCCTTCTCGGGGCCGGTATAGGATTTGCGTGCCGTCCGATCGGTCTTGTGGCCGAGCAGGACGCGGATGACCTCGAAATCCCCCGGATATCTCTTCAGATGGGCGACCGCGGCGCGATGGCGGACTAGATGGGAATTGATCTCGCAGCCCACCCGCTCGGCGACGATCCTCGCGAGCGTACTGCCCATCGCCTGCCGCGTCATCGGCCGCCCCTTCACGCCGGCGAAGAGGTAGGGATTGTCGGCTGCGGCGATCAGCGGGCGGAATTTTTGCTCCCACGCGATGATCATGTCGCTGGTCAGGGGCAGAACCGGGCGATCGATGGTCACGCGGTTCTTCACTTCCCCGGCCGGGATCAGGAAGCGGGTGATCGCGCTGCTGCCATGGCCCGGCCCGATGAAGTGGCGATCCCGGCGCAGGCCGAGCAGGTTGCTGACCCGGAACGCGTAGAACAGACCCAGATGCAGCACCAGCGCGCGCTTGGCCGCACTGACCGCGAGCACGCCGGAACTGGGCAGCAAAGCCTCCGCCTCCTCCATCAGCACTGCTGGCAGTGCGAGAATTTTCTGCTCGGCCTCCGGCGTCAGCAGCGGCTCGAGGCGTCGCCGGTTCTTCTCGGTCATCTCGCTGTATTCGGGCGTCACCGCCTTCTTCCATCCGGCGATGCGCTCGACCTCTGCCTTGGGCAGGCCGACATGGAATTTGGCGATCTGCCGGAGGATCTCGGCGACATGGCCGGCCGGGGCCGAGCGTTGCTTGCCGGCGCGGTCGCGCATGAAGCGGATGGCTTGGCGGGCCCGCTCGACCGGCACGACGAGGTCGCGGATACCGCGGATCTCCTCGAGCGGCACGCCGGTCTGCACCAGCGCCCAGACGGCCTGGCGGGCATGGCGCATGCGCTCCTCGATGGTGATGGCGCGCAGCGCCCGCCGTGGCGCCGGGGATGGTGATGCCCGACCGGCCAGACCGTCGTCATGATCGCCGCGGAGGTGATCGGCATCGAGATCATTGAGATCGGAACAGCCGAGGTGGCGCCGCATGCGCTCGATATCGGCCTGCAGGTCGGGATGCATGGTCTCGAGCGGGACGGTGCACCGGACCCGCTGGCGTGCGGCGCCGAGGATCGGCAGCCCGAGATTGGGCTGTTCACGTGCGGCCTTGTTCCATTGATAGCGCATCTGGGCGAACAGCCGGGACGGGCTGCGGCAGAGGGTCGCGGCACGGATCCAGGCCTGGCAGCGCTCGAAGCTCGCATCCGAGACCGTGGACGGCGGAATGCCCTCGCGGCTGTGGAACTCGATGAAGCGGGTGAGGGTGATTGCCGCCCGGGACGGGAGGCCGTCGCGAAGTGATCTCCAGTCGGCATCGAGGGGCGCTCGCGGCTCCAGCCGGCCGAGGCGGCGCATCGCGAAGCGTGTATTCGACCGCACGGTTGCCATCGAGGTCGCCGAGATGCCGAACAGCTGGGGTGGCTTGCAGAGCACCCTGTCGTTCAGCTCCGCCGCGCAGAGGCGCAGCTGGGCCGGATCGGTCCCGGCGATGCGGGTGAGTGCGCGCAGAGAGGAGATGATGCTCCGGCGACGTTCGTTCGCGAGATCGCTCCACGAGGCAACGAGCGCGATGGCTTCCGCAACGGTTGGTGCTGCGGGCGGAACATCGCCCCGACCCGGATGTTAAGTGTGTTCAGTCACTGTCGCGCCGTGGAACCGGCGCAGGGCGCTCCGCAGTTCCGATGCCGGGAAAGATTCCGAGCGCTTCGTGCAGGAGTTCTTCCACGAACCGCGAGAACGTGCCCGCCTTCGGATAGCGTCCCCCGATCGGTTCGTTCCTGAATGAGATCCACAGCAAGGCGCAGCACGTCACCGCGAAGTCCGCCGGGTCCGACATCTCCCGGCGCCCGTATCTTGTGCCCGCCACGTCCTGCTCGATCGAATAGGCCCCACGGTCCCCCATCGCCAGCAGCAGCCGGCACAGGGCGCGGAGACGCCGGGTCGCTCCGCGCCGGATCACCCCCACGCCGTGCGTTGGCGTTGCATGCGCCGCCGATGCTACGTGCCAGCCTCCTTCGACAATCCGCTTCGCCAAAAGGGCTTCGACCTCGAACGGTCATCCGCGCATTCTCATGGACGTTCTCCGGTCAGGGTCGGCGCTTCGTAACCCCAACCCCGTCCCCAAGCCCCGTGCGAGTAACCTTCATCGTTTCGACATCTGGCGCCACGGCGACGCCGTCGAGATCGAGCACGAGCTGCCCCGGCGCTGCACGGGAGCGTGTGTCGCGCTGCTGCCGGGCCCGTCCCCGACGCGAGCCGTGGCGGCGCTGCACCGCATCCGCCTCGCGCTGCGCCTCGGCCAGTTGCCGCCGCGCGAACAGCGCCGCCTTCGCCGCCCGCGCCGCCTCCTCATGGATCACAATCCGCGCCGGATACTCCGGGCAGAGCCGCGCCCGCTCGGCCGCGTCGAGCCGCCAGGGCTCATGCACCAGCGCCCCCGCCACCGCCGCCAGCTCCGGTACATGAAGCCGGATGAACCGGCCCGCCGGGTCCTGGTCGAATCCCTGCTTGACCGGCGAATACACCCGCACCGTGTTGATCCCGGTCTCGCCGGACTGCATCTGGCATTGCGGCCAGTGGATTCCCGGCTCGTAATCGGTGAACAGCCGCGCCAGCACCAAGCCGCTCTCCTGCCAGGGCAGGAACAGGTCATGGCTGGCGAACGACATCAGCATCGCCCGCATGCGGAAGTTGATCCATCCATGCGCCGCGAGGTAGCGCATCGCCGCATCGATGAAGGGATACCCCGTCCGCCCCTCCGCCCAGGCGGCGAGGCGCGCCGGATCGGCCGGCGGCCGCATCCCCTCGTAGATCCGGGCAAAGGGCCGCCACTCCGCCTCCGGCTCGGCCTCCAGCTTCTGGATGAAATGGCAATGCCAGTGCAGCCGGGCGATGAACGAGCGCAGCGCCGCCCCCCAGCGGCTGGCCGCCGGCACCTCGCGCTGCCGCCGCCAGGCCGCCTGCGCCGCCTCGCGGATCGAGACGCAGCCATAGGCGAGATAGGGCGAAAGCCGCGAGCACGCCGCCTCGCCCGACACCGGTGATGACATCGCCCTAGTATAATCCTCGCCCCTGCTGGCGAGGAACGAGCCCAGCGTTTCGAGAGCCGCCGCCCGCCCCGGCGCCTGGCCATGCCGCAACCCGTCCGGCGCGATGCCGAGTGCCGCCGCCGCCGGCACGCCTCCGGCAGCGAGTCCCTCCGGCAGCGCCGCCCAGGCGATGCCGCGTGGCTGCGGCAGCCAAGGTGCCGCCATCATCCGGTCCCAGTGCGCCGCCCAGCGGTCGCGATCCAGCGCCGGGCCACGAATCACGCCGAACTGGCGCAGCTCGGTCCACGCCACCCCCTGCGCCCGCGCCCAGCGCCGCACCGCCCGGTCCCGCGCATGGGTCCAGCGATTGCCCGTCTCCTCGTGCGACCACAGGGCGAACCCGCCGAGCCGCCGGCGCAGCGCCTCCAGCACCTCGATCGCGGGGCCGACGCACACCAGAAGCCGCCCGCCCGCCGCCGCGATCGCCGCCGCCAGATCCTCGATGCAGCCGGCAAGGAACGCATATTGCCGGTGCGAGACATCCGGCAGCCGCCAGTATTCCGGCTCGACGATCACCAGCGGCAGCACGGTGCCCGCAGCAGAAGCCGCCGTCAGCGCCGCGTGATCGGCAAGCCGCAGGTCGCGCTTGAACCAGACAACCGAAACACCCGTTCCCATGCCGCCCGAAATAATCGCCCGCGCCGATCGGACAAGACGCGGCGGACCAGACGAACCGCTCAGGCGCGCAGCAGCCCGCCCATCGGCGCAATCGCCGCACTCTCGGGGAAAATCCGCGCGAGCGCCTGCGGCCCCAGCCCGAACTGCGCCGCCAGCACGCCCTTGGCTAGCGCGCGCAGATCCGCCGTCGGCGCGAGGTCGCGGTTTTGGAACAGCTGCCTGTCCTTTAGTCCCGGCCAGGTCGCCAGCACCCGCCCGCCCTGCACCGCGCCGCCGGCAAGGAACGCGACCGTCGCGGTGCCATGATCGGTCCCGCGCGTGCCGTTGATCCGCGCGGTGCGGCCGAATTCGGTGATCACCAGCACCGCGGTCTTCGCCCAGGCCACGCCCAGTGCCGCTTTCAGCGCCGCCACCCCGCGATCGAGGCCGCCGAGCGGGCCGGGCAGCAACTGCATCTGGTTGACATGCGTATCCCACCCTTCGAGCTGGAAGGCGGCGATCCGCGGCCCCTGTGCCGCGGCGAGCAGCGTGCCCACCCGGGCGGCAAGCTCGGGAAACCCGTAGCGATCGGCCG
The DNA here is from genome assembly GCF_000202835.1 of Acidiphilium multivorum AIU301. Classification (NCBI taxonomy): domain Bacteria; kingdom Pseudomonadati; phylum Pseudomonadota; class Alphaproteobacteria; order Acetobacterales; family Acidocellaceae; genus Acidiphilium; species Acidiphilium multivorum. The sequence continues at coordinate 2,839,093 of NC_015186.1, read as the reverse complement.
GGCGGGCACGCCCCGCCGGCGACATCATCTCCTCATCGTCCATCGCTGGTGCCGCCCCGGCGGCGAAGGCCGTGCGGTCGAACCGCCGCGCGCCGAGCCCGCGGGCGATCGCCGGGCCGAACACCGGATCGCCCGCGTTGAGTCGGCCGATCGCCGCATACAGGCCCTGATCCGGCTGCGCGAAGCCGACCGGCGCATAGGCGCCCACGGGAGCCGCCCCGCGCAGGATCAGCGGCGTGCCGATCCCCGCCGCCAGCCCGATCCCGCCCGGATCGCCATCCGCCGGCAGCTCGCCGATCAGCCGGTTGAGCCAGCCCGAATTCATGCCGATCTGTTCGACACCGGTCTGCAACAGATCCTGCGCCTCGAAATGGCTGCGCGTCCGATACGGGCCGGCGATCGCGTGCACCGCCAGCAGCTCGCCCGCGGCATAGAGCGTGTGGAACCGCGCCAGCGCCGGGTGCAGCGCGTAGAACCCGCCGAGATCGTGCCACGACGCCGCCTGCGGCACGAGGCCCGGCCGCAGCCGCGCGAGATCGGGGTCGCCATGGGGAATGACGGCCTCCATCCCGTCGAGCGCGCCGCGCAGCAGCACGACGACGAAGCGCGCCTCGGTCGGCGCGGCGGCGAGGGCGAGCCGGGTCCGGCCCAGGGTTGCGACGGTCGCGAGGCCCAGCAGCGTCGCGCGGCGGGAGAGGTTCATGTCGGTCACCGTCTGAGAAATTCGGGAGAGGCGAACAGCAGCGCCAGCGCCTCGCGCGGCGAGCCGGCGGTGCTCACCGCCGCCAGCGTTTCCGGGCGAAGCTGCGCGCCGAGTGCGGCCGTGGCGATGGCGGCGGGCGCGCGGTCGTGGCTGCGCCCGGCCATGGTATAGGCGAAGTCGATCCGCGCCAGCACCGCATCCGGCCCGCTCCAGTCGCCGCCGAGATCCGACCATCCATCGGGCAACGGCGCCGCCCAGAGCGGCTGGCCGAGCCGCCGCAGCATGCCCAGCGCCGCCGGCACCTTCGCCTCGGTCTCGCCGAGCGCGCGGCCGACCGAGAGGAAATACTCGACCGGCGTCTTGATCTTGCGCCCGGGACTCCATGCCTGCGGCAGATCGACCAGCGCCGCCGAGGCCGCCCGCAAATCGCCCTGGGTGCCGGCCAGCACGCCGGCGACATGCGCAACCGCCGCCGCCGGCGGCTGGTCAGCGACGAAATGCCGCACCAGCTTGGTCGCCAGCGCCGTCCAGGTGGTGTGATAGGTCGAGAGGAACCGCAGCGCCGCGATGCCCCCCGCCTCGCCCGGCGGAAAGCTGCGCCCCATCAGCGTCTGCGGCCCCGGCTCATGGGCGAAGGGGCGGAAGCGGAACCCGGTCGGCTCCGCCCTCGGATCGACCGACCATCCGGTGAGCAGCTTCGCCATGGCGATGACGTCCTGCTGGCTGTAGCCCGCGCGCAGGCTCACCGTGTGCAGCTCCATGCACTCGCGGCCGAGATTCTCGTTGAGCCCGCGATGCCGCCGCACCCCGGCCCGGCTGTCCGGCCCGACCGACCCGGCATTGCCGAGATAAAGCAGCATCGCCGGGTGCCGCTCCACCGCCAGCACCATGTCGGTGAACCGGCCGGTGACATGCGGGCGAATCGCCTCGCGCAGGAACGGGCCGATCAGCGCCGCGGTGCCGCCCTGGCGCATCGACACGGTGAAATGATTCGCCCAGAACCACACCAGCCGCTCGCGGAACGGCGCGTTGGTGCGCAGCGCCCAGCCGAGCTGGGCGGCGGCATCGACGCGGAACATCTCCCGGCTGCGCGGCTTGAAATGATCCTTGAGCGAGAGTCCCTGCCGCGCCAGCCGCTTGCGCGTCATCCGGTCGTCGCGCAGGGCGGCGAGGGCGGCGGCCCCGCTCGGCAGTCCGGCGAAGGAGGGTGTTGCCAGAGCGGGGTCCGGCCCGTCGAGCTGGCCGAGCAGCCAGGCGCGCGGATCGGTCGGCGGCTTCTGGTCTGGCCGTCCGCCCAGGCCAAACCGGATCATCGCCTGTGCGGGCGTGAGTGTCACCGCCCGTGCGGATGCGAGGGTCATCGCCGCCGCCCGCTCAGCGCCAGCGCCAGTGGCCGGGAATCCACCTGCCGCGCCAGTTGTAATGCCCCGGCACCCAGACGCGCGGCGGCGGCGCGACATAGACGGGCGGCGGATAGAGGGGCGCCGGCACGGCGATGCCGATGGCAAAACGCGGCCCCCACCAGGGGTGTCCCCAGGCGCGGGCGGCATGCGGCACGGCGGCGAGGCCGAGGCCGAGCGCAAGCCCGAGCGCGGCCCGCGCCGGGCGCCGGAAAGCGATGGTGCTGAACTTGTATGTCATGTCGTCAGCCCTGTCCTTGAGCGTTGCAACAATGCCGGATCGGCGCGCTCAGCGGCACCGATAGGGGTGCCAGTAGCACCAGCCATGGCGCGGCCCGGCGGGATAGACCACGCATCCCGCAAGCCCGCCGGCGAGCCCGGCGAGCAGGATCGCGGCCACCGCCCGCCGCGCGATCCGCGCCGCCCGGCCCGGCCGTGCATCCTGGGTGGGCGTAAAACGGAGCGTACGAGACAGCATGGGCGAGATCCTCAATGATCTGTGGCGCGTCGACCGCGTGGGGCATGTATCCCGTTCAACGCGCGGGTGCCGAACATCCGTCGCCACCTTCAGCCCTTCGGTGCCACCGAATCCCCGCCCGGCGGCGGCGGAGCAAAATTCCCACCTGGCGGGGGCGCAAAACGGCCGCCCCGCCGTTGCAGCTCGCCGTGTTCGGCGAGGCCGCGCGCCAGTTTCCGCCGCTCGCCGGGCGGCAGGGTGGCGGCGAAGCGCAGCGCCGCGTTGTCGAGCTTCGCCAGCAGCTCGGCGCGGTCCCGCCGCGCCCTGGCCAGCAGTGCCGCGATCGCGGCGCGGTCGAAGTCGGGGCGGACGAACAGCGCCCCCGCCTGCTGACGGCGCAGCCGCGCGTCGCGGATCAGGTCGCGATTGTCGCGGATCACCGCGAGCATCGCGGCGCGGAAGCGGGCGCGGTCCGCCGGCTTCAGGGCGTGGCCGGCGGTCTGGATCGGGCCGGGATGGCGATGCGGCGGCCTGTGCCAGCCGCCCCGGTGCGACAGCACCGCGAGCCCGCCGCCAAAGGCGCCGATCATGAGGGCATTGACGAGCAGCGAGGCAACGAGGCCGATCTGCAAGCGGCTGGTGGTCACAGCGTATCACTCCAGTTGGCGGCATTTCCGCAGGATGGCACCGGCGCGCCGAGCACGGTGAGGGATTGCGAACAAGCCGCCCCGCCCGCCGGCACGAGGCGGGCGACCAGCACGGCGCCGATGGCCCCGCCGCTGGCCAGCGCACCGGCGAGGCCGAGCCCGGCGAGCCAGAGCCGGCCGCGCCGCCACAAGGCCCGCCGCCGCGCGGCATCGCGGGCGATCCGCCCGGCCAGCGCCGCCCCCGGCGCCGGCACCGCCCAGCGCGCCAGCGTCGCATCCAGCGCCGCCTCGGCCGCGAGAATGGCGTCCGCCGCCGCCGGATCGGCCTCGCGAAAGGCGCGGGCGGCGTCGCGCTCGTCGGCGGGCCAGCGGTCGATCGCGCCGCCATAGGCGGCGGCAAGGGCGGCGAAGCGTTCGGGCGTCATGGTCGCAGATCCTCGAGCTGTTGGCGCAGGGCGCGGCGGGCGCGGGCAAGCAGGCTTTCCAGCGCCTCGACGCTGATGCCCAGCGCCGCCGCGGCCTCGATATTCGACAATCCCTGATACACCTGCATCACCAGCGCCTCGCGCTGGCGCGCCGGCAGGGCGGCAACCGCGCGCTCCACGCGCCGCGCCTCGGCGTCGCGCGCGAGCATGAAATCCGCCCCCGGCGCCGGGTCCACCTGGTCCGGCGGCTCGGCGACGGCCACTTCCCGCCGCCGCCGCAACCGGTCGAGGCACAAATTGAGCGCGACGCGGTGCAGCCAGGTATCAAACCGCGCCGCCCCCGGCCGCCAAGCCCGCGCCTGCCGCCAGACCCGCAGGAACACCTCCTGGGCCACGTCGTCGGCCAGCGCCGAATCGCGCAGCAGCCGCAGCGCGAGCCCGTGCACGCGCGGCAGCTTGTGCGCCATCAGCGTCCGAAACGCCGCCTCCTCGCCCATGCCGATCCTTGCCAGCAGGTCCGCATCCGGGTCCCCGTCCGGGTCTGTCATGTCCTCGCGGGTGCCCGCCTTGCGCTGGTTGCCGCGCCGACCGGCCCATCCGGTCGGCATCCGGCCCATTCAACGCACGGGCGACGGGTTTCCGTCGCCGGCGCGGGAGCGCCTCTCGCCGTGCGCGCATTCAACCCAGCCGTACCAGCGGTAGCAGGCCCGCCGACGCGCGGGCAAGGGTGCCGGTCGCGAGCAACAGCGTGCCGCTCGCAAGCCTGCGCCCGTCGCCGAGTTCGAGGCCGAGCCGCACCGCCGCGACACCGCACAGCAACTCCGCCCGGCAGGCCTCGGCCCGGGCGAGCAGAGTAGCGTCGAGCCGCCTGCGGGTCGGTGAAGGGCAGTGGCACTGCCTGCTCGCGGCCGCGCCGGAGCAGCCGCACCCGGACATTTCGAAGAACCCTGGGATCGAGGTGGTTTGAGGGTCTGAGTATGCGCCTTGACGAATTTGGGCTGGGTGCGGCGTTCATAGGGACGCGGACTCACCAATAGCCCCAATTCTACATGGAATCCCGAAGATTAGTTCTCCTCATCGAATAAGCTCACGGCTTCCAGCCGGTCCATAGTATCTGATTCGGCATCAGCACCTGCGATTAGTCTTGCCTCGAATCTGAACTCCGGCGCGGATATGTCGATACCCACAAGGTCGACAGAGCGGAGCAAGTGCCTACGAAGCTAGCGCCGGCGAAGGCGCAATGCCAAATTGCGCCGTCACCGCCTTGCAACTCAAACCATTATCAACCGCAGCCAGAAGCCGCACGCGCAAATCCATCGAGAGAGGCAGCCCCATCCAGGACGACATCCTTTATCAGCGCGGACTCTGAATCATGTGTGGACGGCCCGTTGGGTTCAAGTCGTTAAAGCAGAATTTGGTATCGGTTCGAATGCGGTCATGTGTCCGGCCTTTGACGCGGTGGTCTGACCGCTGGCCCAGATGGGTGCCGCGAGCAACATCCAAACAGAAATTGCGGCATGGAACTGCCGTAGATTCAGACGGATTTTGTTGCTCGTCGGTTCGACCGATAACCATCTCCTGTTTGCCCCTAAACCCTCGGCACCGGCGCGCGGATCAGGCGGCTACCGGCTGACGCCGATACGCTTCACCACGCGCCATCATGGCCCAGATGATCCGGGCCATCTTGTTGGCCAGAGCGATCGCCGCGACCTTGCGCGGCTTCCGCTCCAGCAATTGCAACAGCCAAGCGGTCGCTGATTTGCTGCCTGGTTTAGCGAAGCGGATCACCGCCATCGCCCCGACCACGAGCAACTGTCGCAACCTCTCATTGCCTGCCTTACTTATCTTTCCCATACGATGCTTGCCGCCGGTGGAATGCTCTCGCGGAGTCAGCCCGAGCCACGCTGCAAAATGCCGCCCGGTCTCAAAATTCGCGGGGTTCACATTGAGCGCCATGGTGATCGCGGTGATTGCCCCAACGCCGGGAATCGCGGCGAGGAGCTTGCTGACCGCGTTGGCCTTGTGCTGTTCGAGCAGCTGTCTCTCCAGTGCGTCGATCTTTGCATCGAGATCCGTCACATGCTGACCCATTTGCTCAAACATCGCCTTTGCAATTGCTGGAATCGCTTCCTCGGCAGACAGGAGAACAAGCAATGCTGAGACGTTCGCGCAGCCCTTGGCGGCAACGATGCCAAATTCCGCCGCGTGCCCCCGCAACGCGTTGATCGCCTGGGTTCGTTGATTCACCAAGAGTTCCCGGTGCTTCACGATGATTGCTGCCGCTTGCTCATCCACCGATTTGACCGGAACCGTGCGCATGGTCGGGCGGGATGCTGCCTCACTGATCGCTTCTGCGTCGTTGCGATCATTTTTACTCCGCTTCACGAAGGGCTTCACATATTGCGGTGGGATCAACCTGACCCGGTGGCCCATACCGCCCAACACCCGCCCCCAGTGGTGCGAGCCTGCGCAAGCTTCAAGAACCACCTCCGTCGGAGCCAATTTGACGAAGAACGGTTCAACCTGAGCCCGCCTGATCTCGCGCCGGAGTAACGGGCGCTCCTGGTCATCGACCCCATGGATCGTAAAAACATGCTTGGACGTGTCTATAAAAATCCGCTTAAATTCCATTGGGCGGCCCTTTCATTAGGTTCGTTGTTCGACCCTATATTGGCACATTGGATGCCGTTGGGCCGTCCACCCCAACAGAATTCTACGTCAGCGGGAATCACCCATCGATTCAAACAGGTCAAAAAAACGCCCTTAAAGGAAAAGGCGTTGCGGCTGTCGCGACCCTTTCGACCTAACCGGCATCTAATAGTTCGCCCAGAAGCCGATTGGGAAAGCGGCGCTTCTGAATGATTGCATAGAACGTCTCCGTAACCTCTGGTATCCGGCAGTGCTCAACGAGGACGCCGGCATCCAGTTCGTCACGAACGACGATCGGCGGCACAAGGGTGACGCCCTCTCGCTCGCGAGCCAGCAAGCGTAGCATTGCCATGTCATCGACCTCGGCGAGGATCGTGGGTCTGACCCCGGCCAACTCGAGGACGCGGTCGAACGCGACACGTATATCGCTATCGAGGCTGGGTAAGAGGATTGGTTCCGACTTTAGATCATCCGGAAACCTGAACTTGCGCCTGGTTCGACGCGGGCGGCCCACCAGGCTGACAGGCTGCTCGTTGAGCAAATGATTACGCAGCGAGGATCGCGCGTCCCGCGGCGCAGCGCTGTTTGCCAGAACCACATCGACTGCGTGGGCTTCCAACTGGGCGAGCAGATCGCGGATGTTTCCAGATCGAACGATCAGTTCGACATCCGATCGTCCGACCAACGGTCGGAGGAACTCAAGTTGGAAATTCCGCGACAGGGTCGTCAGCGCGCCGACCCGAAGAACCTGCCGGGTGGCCAGGGGCTGTCCGCGCAAGGTGCTCATGAGTTCGTCACCCGTCTTGAACACCGTGTCGGCGTAGTCGAGCGTGATCCGGCCGGCTTCCGTCAGCACGAGCTTTCTGCCCGCACGCTCGAAAAGCGGATGCCCCATCTGATGTTCGAGCTTCTGAATTTGAACGGAAAGAGCCGATTGAGACAGGTTCATGAGCTCTGCTGCTCGTGTGAGGCTCCCCTCATGAGCCACCGCCCAGAAGTATCGTAGGTGATTGTAGTTCAGATCCCTCATAACGTTCTATTAAAGCGAATGAATTTGCAGAAACAATGAATTTTTTCCGGATTTCATAATCGGGTACGACCCTGCCCGAACAGTTTTTGCCTTTGAAGGGGATTTTCGTGCAGCTATTTTTCGCGCCGATGTCGGCGCCCGTTCCGTTGCTCCTCGCAGGAGCAACCGGATTCCTCGATCGTGGTCGTCGGCCCAAACTGGCCCCCTCATTGGCTGAAGCCGCTTCGCTCCTCGCATTGCTTGCAGCGATCTCATCAGCGATCGGCCTGATACTCTTGGGCGCGGGTGACAGTCCCGTCGTCGGGCTTCGAGGCGTCGGTCTCTGTACCCGAGTTGATGCAGTCAGTGCGTCCATGCTGGTTTTAGTCACGTTCGTCGGCTGGATCGTCGTCCGTTATGCGCGGACCTACCTGGACGGAGAGGCCCGCCAAGGTGCTTTCACCGGCTGGCTTTGCCTGACGCTGGCATCTGTGGTGCTCCTGGTCACCGCCGGGAACCTGTTCCAACTGGTGATCGCCTGGATCGCCACCAGCCTCTTCCTGCACAGGCTTCTGCTCTTCTATCCGCAGCGGATTGCCGCGCAGCGCGCGGCGCGAAAGAAATTCATCACAGCGCGACTCGGCGATGCCGCGCTTCTGGGCGCCGCTTTCCTGCTGGTCGCTGCGTATGGAACATTCGACATAGGGGCTATCCTTGCGGCCGCGCGGTCAGGTTCGGGCGGAGGGCTAGCCATCGCCGCCGCGGGCCTTCTGGGGATCGCCGCCGTGCTCAAGTCGGCTCAGTTTCCTGTTCATGGCTGGCTTACCGAAGTCATGGAGACGCCCACGCCGGTGTCAGCGCTCCTCCACGCCGGTGTCGTCAACGCCGGCGGCTTCTTGTTGATCCGCTTTGCAGAGGTCATGCTACTGGCGCCGGGCATGCTCGCGGCGCTCGTCGTGATCGGCGGATTCAGCGCGCTCTTCGGCAGTCTGGTCATGCTGACGCAGCCCGCGGTCAAGACTTCGCTCGCCTGGTCTACCGTCGCCCAGATGGGATTCATGATCCTGGAGTGCGGCCTGGCTCTCTTCCCCCTGGCGCTGCTGCACATCGTGGCGCATTCGCTCTACAAGGCCCATTCATTCCTCGCTTCCGGCGGTGCCGTTGAGCGTGTGGCTGCAATCCGCAGGCCGGGCCCGGTCGCCATCCCGAAGGCTGGCGCCGTGGCGCGTGCCTTTCTGTCGGCGCTCGCCATCTACGTCTTCGTCGGCGCTTGCTTCGGCTTCGAACACAAGTCTCCTCAGGAGATCGCGCTCGGCGCGATTCTGATCTTCGGCGTCGCTTACATGCTGGCCCAAGGATTGGCTGACGCGGCGCCCCGCGCGCTCACCCAGCGCACGGTGGCCTATGCCGTGGCGACCTCATTCGGCTACTTCGCTCTGCAGTGGTCGGCGATCTCGATCACCGCGAATGTCCTGCCGGTGCCGCCGCACCCCGGTCCGCTGGAATGGGCGCTGATAGCACTGACGGTCGCAAGCTTTGGTCTCGTTGCCGTCTTGCAGGCCATGTTTCCGCTCTGGGCCTATCACCCCGCCGCCGCTGGGCTGCGAGTGCATCTCTCGAACGGGTTCTACGCCAACGCGATCTTCGACCGGCTAATCGGCGGTTGGTCTGTGCGCAACCCATCCTAACCGACCAGGAAGAACGACCATGACCAACAAAATTCCTTCATCCTGGCCCAACCCTCAGGCATTGACGATCGCCATGGATCGCGCCGCCCGGGCGATACCGCCGGCCTGGCCTCTGGCGTCGAGCGTCGCGGTCAATCCGTTTCTGGGGCAAACCGAGGAGCCACTCGCCAAGGTCGGCGCCCGGCTCGCTCGGGTCGCTGGCGCTCGCGTCACCATGCCCCGGCGCTGGTATGCTCAGAAGATCGCAGCGGGCGTAATCAGCGAAGCTGATCTCGAGGCGGCGATAGCGAGCGCGCCGGTCGGCTCGCTCTCAGTCGATATATCGACTCTCAAATCCGCAGCTAACGCAGAAGCGCTGCCGCCGAAAGCCCTTCCGACGATCGCCGAACTCGCGGCGTACGCATCCGGCATCGATTGGCCGGGTATCATCGCCGAACGCTTCGGAGCCTGGGCCGCCGGCTATTTCGACGAAGGACAGGCGCTGTGGGCTGCTCCGAAGGGGAAGCGCGCCTACGCCGCCTGGAGGGCGGTTGCCGCCCACGACCTCACGCCCGAAATCGCCGGCCTTCGGGACTTCGCCCTCAATGTATCGGAGGCGCCAGAAACCGCGTTGGCGATAGTCGAACGGGTCGTTGCTCGGCTTGGCCTCCCTGCGGATGCGGCCGAAACCTATTTCCATCAGATGCTCATGACGCTTGGGGGATGGGCGCACTACGCCCGCTACAAGCTTTGGCAGGCCGAGCTCGCGGGCGGCGCGGACGAGACGATCACGGACTTCCTCGCGATCCGGCTGATCTGGGAAGAAGCGCTCTTTCTGCAGTATGATGCTGAGATCGCCGCCGCGTGGCGTGGCGTCCGGACGGCGCATGCGGCGCCTGTTGAGCCGACTCGCGATATTGCAATCGATGCCATCCTTCAGGCGGCTGCCGAACATGCCGCCCAGCGCGCGTTGGCCCAAACGCTGGCGGAGCATTCACCGCACGCGCTCAATGACCGGCCCGCGCTCCAGACCGCCTTTTGCATCGACGTTCGCTCGGAGGTCTTTCGCAGGGCGCTCGAGAGCATGGATCCCCGAATCCAGACGATAGGCTTTGCGGGCTTTTTTGGTCTGACGACCTCGCACCGGCGCTTCGCTTCTGACGTCGAGGAAAGGCGGCTGCCTGTTCTGCTCAATCCCGCACTCAGGTCGTATTCTGGCGGCCTGGATGCCCACGCGAAGGATCAGTCCACGCGTGTAAAGACGCGCGCAAGACGCGCCTGGGGCCGGTTCAAGCTCGCCGCAGTCTCCTCCTTCGCCTTCGTCGAGGCGACCGGTCCCGTTTATGTGGGCAAGCTCCTGACGGATGCGTTGGGATTGCAAGTCTCCCCGCCGCCAAGCGACCCGTCGCCTCGACTCGATCCCGCTCCTGACCTGGCGACTCGGGTTGAGACTGCAGAGACCGTGCTTCGCGCGATGTCCCTGACGCGCGATTTCGCGCGGCTCGTTCTGTTCGTGGGTCACGGCGCAAATGTCGTGAATAATCCTCACGCCAGCGCGCTGCATTGCGGAGCCTGCGGCGGGTATTCGGGTGAGGTCAACGCCAGGCTGCTCGCGTCGCTTCTGAACGATGCGAAGGTGAGAGGGGGACTCTCGCGGAATGGTATCGAGATTCCAGACGACACGCACTTCGTGGCGGCCCTGCACGATACCACGACTGACGACGTGACCCTCTATCTCGATGATCATCCCTCCGCCGCCCACAGGGGCGACCTCGATCAGGCGAGACTCTGGCTCACATCGGCGGGCAAGATTGCGCGAACCGAGCGCGCCCTCCGCTTGCCTCGCGCCGCAAGCGATGCCTCTCTTCCCAAGAGGGGCCGCGACTGGTCCGAGACCCGGCCGGAATGGGCGCTCGCGGGATGCCAAGCCTTCATCGCCGCTCCGCGCCGGCGCACTGCCGGCAAAAGCCTGGGAGGCCGGGCCTTCCTGCATGATTACGACTGGAAGCAGGACAAGAGCTTCAGCGTTCTTGAGTTGATCTTGACAGCTCCGGTCGTCGTGGCGAGTTGGATCAGCTTGCAATATTATGGTTCGACCGTGGCGCCCGACGTGTTCGGGGGCGGCAACAAGCTCCTGCACAACGTCACCGGCGGGATCGGCGTGGTCGAGGGTAACGGCGGGCTCTTGCGCGTCGGCCTGCCTTGGCAATCGGTTCATGACGGCGAGCGTTACGCGCACGATCCGCTGCGTCTGTCGGTCTGCATCGAGGCGCCGCGTGAGGCGATGTCGGAGATCCTTGGCCGGCACGCTGACGTGCGGGCGCTGTTTGACAACGGCTGGCTACATCTGTTCGCCCTCGATGAGGCTGGGCGCATGGCCTGGCGCTATGCAGGCGATCTTCAGTGGTCGGCGATGGGAAACCTGGATGCCCCTGCCGCGTCGCAGCGTCTCAAGGTGTCGGTCTGACGCCATGCCTGGACAGCCCTCAGCGCGAATTCAGGTCTGGAGCCAAGATCATGACCCGGGCCATAAACCATCTCGCCACGTTGGAGTTGGATACTATTCACTGACGCCACGGGTACGCCGATTGCGTTCCACTCCTTCGGCGGCTGGAAGGTCTCGCTATGCGGCGACCACCACGTGCACGGCCGCGGAAGCGCGTGCTTTTACATCAAGCTCAAGATGGCCACGGCCCCGCAGGCCCACTGGCCTCCGTGTGCCAACGCCGAATTCGTGTTGCCGACGACCTCGTGACGCTGCCCTCGGCGTGGCGCAGCGCGGCCCGGATCGCCGACCCGGGCCGCCTTCGTTCAGCTGACCGCCCGCCAGCCTCCCGTCCGTGATGATTCGATGGCGGCATCGACGACTTTCTGCACCTCCCAAGCCTCGCGGAAATCCGGTCCCCGTCGGGCGCCGCCGGCGATCGCATCGAGAAACTCGGCCATTTCGATCGTCTTGAGATCGTTGAAGCCGAGTTGATGCCCGGGCGCCACGCAGAACTGCCCGTAAGGCGGGTGAGCCGGCCCGGTCTCGATCCGGGTGAAACCCGCCCGCGCCGAATCGCCCCCCGCGCGACAGAACAGCAGCTCGTTCAGCCGCTCCTGGGTAAACACCAGCCCCCCCTTCGAGCCGCTGATCTCGAAGCCGAGCTGCATCTTCCGCCCCGTCGCCACCCAGTTTGCCTCGATCGAGCCACCGTAGCCGCGCGCGAAGCGCAGAGTGAGCCGCGCGATATCGTCCACCAGAACTGGCCGCCGCTCCGCTGCCCCCGGTGCGACAGGGCGCGTCTTTACCGCAGTTTCAAGTGTTGCGTTCACTTCGGCGATCGGGCCGAGCAGGTAGCGCGCCATGCCGATGATGTGACTGCCGATATCGGCGATCGCGCCGGCCCCGTTGGACGGATCGGTGCGCCAGCTATGCGGCTGGTCCGGGTCGGCCATGTAATCCTCGGCGTGGATGCCGCGAAACCCGGTGATCTCGCCGAGTTCCCCGGCCTCGATCATCGCCCGTGCATGTTTCAGCAGTGGATTCTTGATGTAATTGAACCCGGCTTGGGTCACCACGCCGGCGGTCTCGGCGGCGCGCGTCATCTCCTCCGCCGTCGCCGCGTCCGGCGCGATCGGCTTCTCGCAGTGAACATGCTTGCCCGCCGCGATCGCTTCCAGCGCCATCTCCCGGTGGAACGCGTTCGGCGCGGTGATTGAGACGATCTCCACATCCGGCGCAGCCACCACCCGCCGCCAGTCGCTCTCATGCCGCGCGAAGCCGAACTGCGCCGCCGCCGCGGCTGCTGCCCCTGTATCGACATCGCAGACGACGCGCAGGGCGGGACGTAGCGCACCTGGCAGGATTCCGGCGGCGGCGCGCCAGGCTATTGCGTGCGCCTTGCCCATGAAGCCGGTGCCGATCAGACCGATGCCGATTTCCCGCATGGCTTCAGACCCGGACCGCGCGGCCGGTCAACGCCGATTCCAGCGCGCAATCGGCAAGCCGCAGCGCCTGGCGGCCGTCGCGTGCGGTCACCGGCATCGGCGCGCCGGCTTCGACTGCCGCGCGGAACATCTCGAACTCGGTGCGATAGGCGTCGGCATAGCGTTCGAGAAAGAAGTTCAGCAGCGGCTCGCGCGCGTCGGTCACCGCACTGCTCCAGCGCCGCACCGTGGTCGGGCGCAGGTTATCGTTCATCAGCATCCCCGCCGAGCCGAACACCTCGAAGCGCTGGTCATAGCCATACACGGCGGCGCGGCAGCAATTGATGTGGCACTGCCGGCGGGACTCCGTGCGCAGGTTGACCATCACCGTGTCGAAGTCGCCAATTTCCGCCAGGTTCGGATCGATCAGCCGGCTCGCCGTCGCCATCACCTCCACCGGTTCCTCGCCGAGCAGGAAGCGCGCCATGTCGAAATCATGGATCGTCATGTCCCGGAAAATCCCGCCGGAATGTTCGAGATAGGCGCGCGGCGGCGGCGCCGGGTCGCGGCTCGAGATGATCACCTGCCGCACCTCGCCGATTTCACCGGCGTCGATCGCGCGGCGCAGTTCCTGCGAGGCCGGATCGAAGCGCCGGTTGAACGCCAGCATCACCCGTCCATCGAGCCGCTCGACCTCGGCGACCGCCGCATCCGCCTTGGCGATGTCGAGATCGATCGGCTTCTCGCACAGCACGGCCTTGCCGGCGCGCACCGCGGCGAGCATGAGCGCGACATGCGTGTCGGTCGGCGTGCCGATCACCACGGCATCGACATCTGCGCGCGCCAGCACGGCTTCGGGATCGGTCGAGGCGGCGCCGCCAAGTTCCCGCGCGAGGTCCTCCGCCGCGCTTCCGAACGGATCGGCAATGGCAACGAGCTTCGCCTGCCGGTTGGCGGCGGCATTGGCGGCATGGATCCGGCCGATGCGGCCGGCGCCGAGAACGGCAACCCTCAACATTGAAGACACTCCGGGTTCTGGGGCCGCGGCCCCGGGTTCGAGAGACCGCGCCGGCGCCGGCGCGGCAGGTTCATGCACCGGCCGGCGCGGCCGCATACCCGATCGCCGCGCGGTTGACGACGAGCGCGGGGTCGAGCCGCCCGGCGAAATGGTCGAGAATGTTGCGCGCTGCGGCGAGCGACATCCGCATCGCGCATTCCTGCGTCAGTCCGGCCACATGCGGCGTCAGCAGCACGCGTTCGTTGTCGAGCAGTCCCCGGCCCGGGTGTGGCGGTTCCTCAGTGAACACGTCGAGCCCGGCGCCGGCGAGGCGGCCGGCGCGCAGCGCCTCATCGAGTGCCGCGTCATCCACCAGCCCGCCCCGCGCCGTGTTGATCAGGAAGGCGGAAGGCTTCATCCGCGCGAGCTCGGTCGCGCCGATTACCGGGGCCTGTCCCGCGCGCGGGATGTGCAGCGACACGAAATCCGCTGCCGCCAGCGCCCCGCCCAGATCGTCCGCCGGAACGGCCCCGGCATCGCGGATTGCCGCCGGATCGGCCATCGGATCACGCACCATGACCTGCATCTCGAAGGCCTGCGCCATCTTCGCCACGATCCTACCAATCCGGCCGAAGCCGATCACCAGAAGGCTCTTGCCGGCGATGTCTCCCGCCTCGCGGCTGTCACGGCGATGCCATTCGCCCGCCCGCGTCGCCCGGTCGTAATCCGGCAGGCGGCGGGCGAGGGCGAGAATCATCATGAGCGCATGTTCGGCCACCGAGCGGGAATTGACGTCGCCAACCAAGGAAAGCGGAATCCGGCGCGCGTTCAGCGCCGGGACATCGACCGAATCATACCCCACCCCATGCCGAGAGACGATGCGTAGCTGAGGTGCGGTCGCAATCACCTCCGCTGGCATCGGTTGCGTGCGAATCAGCACTGCGTCGGCCCGAACGATCAGCTTCGCGTAGGACTCGAGTGAAACCTCATCGACCACGTCCAGCGTGATGCCCTCCGCCGCCCGCAGCGCATCGATCCCGGCCTCGTGAATCCGTCCGGCGACAAGAACATGCGGCATGTCAGGACTCTCCCGCGCCGGCGGTGAGGCGCCGTGTCGTCTCCACGCTCGCGCGCGCGGCATCGGCCAGCAGCCGCACATCGTTCGACACGGTGACGAGATCGAACCCCCACCCGATCGCCTTCGCCGCATAGGCAGGCGAGCCATTGTGCAGGCAGGCGCGGATGCCCGCCTGGTGCGCCGTGTCCAGAATTGTGCCGATCGCCTCGACGAGTTCCGGTTCCACCCGGTCAAATCCGGTCGGAAAGCGCCGTCCGGTCAGGCCAAGCGTGAGGTCGGCCGGCCCGATATAGACGCCATCGAGCCCGGGCGTTGCCACAATCTCGGCGAGATTGGCGAAGGCCTCGGCGGTCTCGATCATCGCCAGGCAGATCATCTCCCGATCGGCCTCGCGCCCGTAATCGGCGCCGGCGGAGAAATTCGCCCTGGTTGGGCCGAAGCTGCGCGTCCCGACGGGTGGATAACGGACATAGGACACCAGCCGCTCGGCATCCTCGCGCGTGTTCACCATCGGGCAGATCACGCCATAGGCGCCGGCGTCCAGCGCCTTCATGATCCAGGTCGGATCAAGCCATGGAACGCGCACAAGTGGCGTTACACCGCTAGCCCGCATCGCCTGCAGCATCGTTGTCGCCACCTCGTAGCCGACCAACCCGTGCTGGAGGTCGATCGTGATCGAGTCGTATCCCTGCGCCGCCATGATCTCGGCAGTGAATGGACAGCCGATTGATAGCCAGCCATTGATCGCAGCCCCGCCCGCGCGCCATGTGCGCAACACATTGTTCGGGATCATTGCCGGCTACCGGTCATCGCAACGTTTCTTGCGATGCCGCATCCGCACGCTATAGTGGCAGCTGACCGGACTGCGTCGCCGTACTGCATGCCCTGACTATGGAGGCAGGACGAAGGCGCCATGGGCGGCGGGCACGTGCGGATCGATCGGATCATCGGAAGGCGGTTCCTCGTCTTGTTGTGCCGATTGTGTTCATGGTGTGACACAGAAAACATATTGCCGAAAAATATAATCTGCAACAAAAATTCCAAACCGATTCTGTCTTCCCATACGGGCATCGGTGTCCGGTCGCGAACGAAACCAGTGAAGCGGAGAGTGGGTGAATGGTCAGGGGTAAGTCGACGTCCGGCAGCGGACTGCCGGAGAACTATGAGGGCATCGTCAATCTCATCACCGCGCAATATCCCAACCTTTCTTCGGGATTTCAGAAAATCGCCCGTTTCGTCACACAAAATCCCAATGTCGTCGCGCTCGAATCGATCAGTGTCATCGCGCTGCGATGTGACACCCATGCTTCCAGCCTGGTCCGTTTCGCCCAGGAATTCGGCTATTCCGGGTTCAAGGAATTGCAAGCCGTGTTTCAGACCCGGCTTGCCACGGCGGCGCCGGGGTTCCGCGAGCGGGTCAAGGCGCTGGATGGCGAACTGTCCCGCCATGCGCGCTCCGGCAATCTCGGTTACCTGCGCGATCTTGTAGTGCGCGACATAGCCGCCCTACAGGACCTGCTCGAACGCGTTCCCGAGGACACCCTCACCGCAGCGGCCCGCTTGATCACCGGGGCCGACACGATCTACATCGCCGGCCAGCTCCGCTCCGAACCCATCGCCCTGCTGCTGCGCTACCTGCTGACCATGCTGCACCGCCGCGTTGTCCTGCTCGATCCGGCGGGCGGCCTCGCGCAGGAAATGGCGGAAACAATGACGCGCGGCGACGTGCTCGTCGCCATCGCCTTCCGGCATTATGCGCAGGAGGTGGTGGCGATTTCCGAGCGCGCGGCCGCGAGCGGAACGCCCGTCATTGCTATTACCGATAGCCAGCTGTCGCCGATCGCCAAGGATGCAAAGGCGCTCTTCACGGTTCCGGAGGATGAATACTCGTTCGCGCGCACGCTCGCGGCGCCGATGTGCCTCGTACAATGCCTTGCGGTGGCGAGTGCGGCGATCCTTCAGCGCGGCCGAGATGAAATGCCACGTATCCCCACCGTCACCGAGAAGGATCGCAGCCGCGGTGCCGCCGGCCCGCGCCGCCGGCGCGCTGAAGGAACCTGACGCTTCCGGCGGCGGCATTATTGCAATAAAGCTTGCAATATAAAATAATCGGCAATAAAAATTCTAAAGCCGCGTAGGTCGCTTGCCGAGGCCGCGGGATGGGAGGATTCTGAATGAAAGCCAAGCTGGCCATTGCCCCGATCGCCTGGACCAATGACGACCTGCCGGAACTCGGCGGCGACACGCCGCTCGAAACCTGCCTCGCCGAGAGTCGTGCCGCCGGCTTCATTGGCGTCGAAAATGGCGGCAAGTTTCCAAGAGATGCTCCGTCTCTGCGGGCAAAGCTGGGCGCTTTCGGTCTTTCTCTCGTCGGCGGCTGGTATTCCGGAACGGTGTTGGACGCACCCGACGATCTCGTAGCCGAGCGTGAGCAGGCCGCCGCTCAACTCGCCTTGTTTCGAGAGCTCGGTGCCTCCTGTCTCGTTTATGGCGAAACGGCCGGCACGCTGCAGAATCGCCGCAACGCCCCGCTCGCCGGCCGCCGTGTGTTAGCGGAGGATGCGTTTCCCGCCTATGGGCGGCGCCTGACTCGCTTTGCCGAATACTGTGCGGAACAGGGCGTTCCGCTCGTCTTCCACCATCACATGGCCACCGCGGTCGAGACCGAGCGCGACATCAATCTGCTGATGGCCCATACCGGCGAGGCCGTCGGGCTGCTTTTCGATGCCGGGCATCTCCGCTTTGCCGGCGGCGACATGTTCCGCGTGCTGACGAAACATGGCAGGCGAATCCGCCATGTTCACGTTAAGGATGTGCGAGAGCCAGTGATCGCGGGGCTCGACCGTACGCGGCAGTCCTTTCTGGATGCGGTCCTCGCTGGCGCCTTCACCGTGCCGGGCGACGGCTCCATCGATTTCGGACCGGTCATCCAGCGTCTTGCCGATTTCGGTTACGAAGGCTGGTTCGTCGTCGAGGCCGAGCAAGACCCGGCCAAGGCACCGCCGGCGCGCTATGCGAAAATCGGCCACGACGCTCTCGCCGATGCGCTGCGTCGCGCCGGCTATTCTATTCAGGAGACCCGATGATGGCTCAATTGTCGGGAAAAATCGCGATTGTTTCCGGCGGCACCCAAGGGCTTGGCTTGGCGATCGCCCGGCTATTCGCCGAGCGCGATGCCGCCGGGTTGGTCACCTGTGGCCGCTCGCGTGAAAAGGGTGAGGCGCGGGCAAGGGAAATATCTGAAGCCACTGGCGCTCGGGTAATCTTCGTGCAAGCCGATCTCGGGCAGGTCGAGGATTGCCGAGCGGTCGTCGCCGCGGCCGACACCGCTTTCGGTCGGGTCGATGTCCTTGTCAACGCCGCTGCGATCACCGACCGCGGCACCATCATCGATACCTCCCCGGATCTGTTTGACCGCATGTTCGCCGTCAACGTCCGCGGACCGTTCTTTCTCATGCAGGATGCAATCCGGATCATGCGGCGAGAGAATACCGAAGGCACGATCGTCAATATCTGCTCGATGTCGGCGAAGGCTGGGCAGCCCTTCATTTCCGCCTACTGCGCCTCGAAAGGCGCGCTGGCGACCCTGACGCAGAACACCGCCTATGCACTCCTGCGCAACCGAATCCGCGTCAACGGCCTGAATATCGGCTGGATGGCGAGCGATGGCGAACACCGGGTTCAGACCGAATTCCACGGCGCCAGCGAGAACTGGCTGGCCGACGCCGCAGCGCAGCAACCCTTCGGCCGGCTGATCGACCCGACCGAGGTCGCGCGCGCGGTTGCCTTCCTCTCCAGCGCCGAATCCGGATTGATGACGGGGGCGATGGTCAACTTCGACCAGTCGGTCTGGGGTGCCTACGACTCGTCTCCGGGACCCGCGGCACCGCTCTGACGGTGGCGACTTTCGTCAGGGCGCGGGTGCCGGGCACCGAGTTAGTATTCGACCTCCAAAGTCTAGACCGCATGGTTGTCGCTAAAGTGCGAACTGAATAGTGTCACGTGAGGCGCGTAGCGGCGGTGTTCCGGCGCCAGCACGATCCGCCGCAGCGCAGTCTCGATCTTCGACTGAAAATGCAGCAAGGCCTGATTGCGTTCCACGCCCATCCACAGCGAAGTGACCCGGCCAACCTTCGCGAAGCAGCCCGCGCAGACAAGGATGAACGGAAGCCCCGGCGCGTGGATTGCGGCGAGCGCGTGGTCGATGTCCCAGGCCTGAAGCGGTAGGCTTCGCCGATGACGCGCAGTGTCACATGATATTTTGCGCCGCCACCTTCGCGACTTGATCGACGCCTACAACTTTGCCCAATGGCTCAAGACCCTAAAGGGTCTCATACCAAACGAATTCATCTGCAAACGATGGACGTCAGAGCCAAACGGGTTCATCATCACCCCAATCGACCAAATTCCGGGACTAAACACCTAGTCCAACGACAACTGACTAGATTCCTCATAATTGCGGGCGGGCAGATTCTCCCGGGTGTAAATTCGCAGTTCGGCATGCGACAGTGCCGGGGTGGAGGTGATCAGACCGCAGCGGTAAAGAAGGGTCTGCAAGCTACCTAGGGCCTGGCCACGCGGATTCTGATCAATCGCGTAATCCATTGTGCCGTCCTTGAGATAGATGATGTGATCGTCGGATAACTCGTGTCCGATCCAGAATGGACGCGGCATAGCCCCTTTCAGCGCATTCATGATGCCGATCGAGCCGGCGCCGGTATTGTAGACGCCGACAAGCGGCCCGAACGACAATGCCGCTCGCAGAGAACGCGCACAACGATCAGGGTCGTCGCGCGTATCCATTTCGATGATCTCGCAATGCAGGTGGGGGAAATCGCGCGATAGCGTCGTCTGGAAGCCTCCCATGCGCTCGACATGACCAGCCCAGTCGTGATGGGCACCGAGAACGGCGACCCGGCCACTCTGCCGGCAGCTGCGCCCGAGAAGATGGGCGGCAGTGGCGCCTGCCTGACGATTATCAATGCCAAGATAATCAGCTCCGGCGAGACCCGGCAGATCGGTCACGATCGTTACCACCTTCTGGCCGGCGGCCTGGATGGATTGGACCGCGGCACGGATCTCCGGTCGGTCCGGGACGGCGAGGATCATTCCTTTTCGTGCGTACGACGTCTCGGAAATGAGGCGCACGAAGCTTGCGGTATCCTCCACGGCAAGGATGTGCCGGTGCATGGCGATGCCACGATCCAGCATGGCGATACCGTCGCGGAAAGCCGCCCGAAGGCGGACGAAAAATGGTGAGTCGTTCTGCGGCAGGATCAGGTCAAGATGCGTGATCGGCCTGTAGGCTTCTGGCAGATCCCGGCGCACACCCATCTCGCGCGCGACCTGGATCACCCGTTCGCGCGCGGCATCTGAAACTGACTCACGCTCGTTGAAGACCCGGTCCACTGTGGCAATGCTTACACCCGCCACCCGCGCAATGTCGGCAAGGCGGGCGCGCGGCCGTGTCTTGCGGGAAGCTTGGGCTCCAGTCATGCGCGAGAGTGCGCCGCTGACGAAAAATCGTCAACAGCGCACGCGGCGTGCCCGTTCCAGAGCGCGTAAGAAGAGATGCCGGACCGCGCGGCAGGACTTGCCGAAGCGCTGCCGCAGGGAGGACATACGATGAAGATCGCACTTGATCCGTTCATGCACCGTCATCTTGGCCTGGAGGAACTACCCTTCAGAGTGAAGGAAATCGGCTTCGACTGGATCGAACTTTCCCCGCGGGGAGATTTTCTGGAATGGTTCAAGGCGCCGCGGGTGTTTCCGGAACGGGTGCGGGGCTTCAGGCGGGCGCTGAAAGAGGCCGGTGTGGGGATCGCCTCGCTGCTGCCGATGTATCGCTGGGCGTCGAATGACGACGACGAGCGCAAGGCAGCGGTGCGGCACTGGAAGCGCGCCATCGAGATCTGCCTCGAACTGGAAGTCGACACGATGAACTCGGAATTCGGCCGTGGCCCACACCCCGACAAGGGGTCCTGCTATTGTTGCCATACCGGCTCGATGATCGAGGCCTGTGAAGACTCCTGGTGGCGTTCGATGGAGGAACTTGTGCCAGTGTTCGAGCGGGAGGGTATCAACCTTCATGTCGAGCCGCATCCGGAGGACTGGGTGGAAACCCTTCAGCCGGCAGTGGACATCATCCGCACGGTCAATTCGCCGCGGGTGCGATTTCTTTACTGTGCGCCGCACACCTTCTACTTTGGCGACAATACAGCGGCAATGCTGCGCGAATGCGCGGATGTGCTGGCACATGTGCATGTCGGCGATACATTCAATCACCGGGCCAGTTCGGGCCTGCGCTACATCGTCAACCCTCCCGGTTCGGCTGCGCGGGTGCACCAGCACCTCGATATCGGTCAGGGAGAGGTGCCATGGGACGAGTTCTTCGGCACGCTCGCGGAAATTGATTTCGACGGCATCATGACCGCCTGCGTCTTCGCCTGGGAGGAGCGGGCCGATGCCTCTGGTCGCTTCATGCGCGCCGAAATGCAGCGCTACATCGACAAATTCTGGAAACGGGAGCTCTGAAATGACCCTACGGATTGGTGTTATCGGGACCGGCGCGATCGGGCGCGACCACATGCGGCGGATCAACCAAACCTTGTCTGGCGCCAAAGTGACGGCCGTGTCGGATGTCAATATCGAAAGCGTCCGCACCGCGCGGGCGGATCTTGCGCCCGAGGCTGAGGTCGTTGGCTCCGGCGAGGAACTGGCTGCATCTGCTGGCGTCGATGCCGTGGTGGTAACGTCGTGGGGCGCGACCCATGAACAATACGTCCTGGCCGCCATTGCGGCGGGCAAGCCGGTCTTCTGTGAGAAGCCACTGTCGACCACGGCGGCGGGCGCCGGGCGTATCGTCGAGGCCGAAACCGCCTTCGGCCGCCGCCTCGTGCAGGTGGGCTTCATGCGCCGCTACGATGCGGGCTACCGCATGCTAAAGGCGGTCGTCGAGAACGAGATCGGCCGGCCCCTGATGGTGCATGCAGCGCACCGCAATCCGTCCGTGCCGGAGCAGTATATCACGCCAATGGCGATCCAGGACACGCTGATCCACGAAATTGATGTCCTGCGCTGGCTTCTCGACGATGACTACGTCTCCGCGCAGGTCATCTCTCCACGTCGGACACGGCATGCACATGCGAGGGTCGAGGATCCACAGATCGTCCTCCTGGAAACCAAAAGTGGCATCCGGATCGATGTCGAGATCTTCGTCAACTGCCGCTACGGCTATGACATCCAGTGTCAGGTTGTGGGTGAGGAAGGTCTCGCCAGCCTGCCAGACCCAATGGCGGTCGTGATGCGCAAGGATGCAAAGTTGCAGAGCGCGATCATGACCGACTGGAAGGATCGATTCATCGACAGTTACGATCTCGAGTTGCAGGATTTCATCAAGGCGGCGGCGCGGGGAACCGCATCCGGCCCGACGGCCTGGGATGGATATGTCGCCGCGGTCTCCTCGGATGCCTGTGTAGAGGCGCAGAGCCAGCCGGGTTCGATCGTGCCGATTTCGCTGCCCGCGCGCCCTGCTCTTTACAACTGAGGTTTCTCATGCGCTTCGCACTCAATCACATTGCAACACCGAAACTTTCTCTTGCCGATTTCCTCGGTCTTGCGCGCCGCCTCGGGATGCCGGCGATCGAGATCCGCAACGACCTTCCGGATGTCGTCGGCACGATGCCGGCGGGCGCCGTCAGGGCTGCGGCCGTAGCATCCGGGGTCGATATTCTTTCGATTAATGCGCTTTACCCCTTCAATGTCTGGTCGGGGGACGTGCCTGCGCGCGCGCTTGCACTTGCGGATTATGCGCAGGCCTGTGGTGCGCGGGCGCTCGTCATGTGCCCGTTGAACGATGGCACGCCGGTGCCGCATGGCGATCTGGTCGCTGCCCTGCGCGAGTTGGTGCCGATCCTGCGCCAACATGGCATTACTGGTCTGGTCGAGCCGCTGGGCTTTCCTGTCTCATCGTTGCGGACGAAACGGGAAGCGATCGAGGCAATCAGGGAAGCCGGCGCCGGCGATGTCTGCAAGTTGGTGCATGACACATTCCATCATCACCTTGCCGGCGAGAGGGAATTCTTCCCGGAGTTCACTGGCCTTGTCCATATCTCGGGCGTCAGGGAAACTGATTTGGCTGTGAACGACATGCTGGATGCTCACCGCGCGCTCGTCGATGAGATGGATCGTCTGAACAATATCGGTCAGCTCCGCGCCCTCGCGACCGGTGGCTATGCGGGCGCGGTGAGCATCGAGCCCTTCGCGCCTTCGGTGCATGATGATCCTGATCCGGAAGCGGCGCTCCGAGCCAGCTTTGCTCATGTCGCTCAGGGGGTAGCTTGAGGTGCTTTGCCGCGTCGTGCGTGGCTCACGGAATTTTTTTATTGATTGGTGAGTATTTGCTTGACGCGGGCGCGGCCGAGTGATTTTTTGCATGCCTGATAAGTTTGCAAAAATATTTGCGGGTCTGGCATGGTGCGGCCTGCGTGAGAGGGAGGATATGAAGATGCGGACGATCGGGACGGGTATGCTGGCAGGTCTGCTGGGCGGTGTGGCGCTTGGCTGTGTTTCGCTGGCGGGGATGACAGGGACGGCGGTGGCGAAGGCGCCGGAATACACGTTTGCGATGATCACGCACGCGCAGCCCGGGGACACATTCTGGGACATCATTCGCAAGGGTGCGGAAGCGGCGGCGAAGAAGGACCATGTGAAGCTGGTTTATCTGAACAACCCGAACGCCTCGGGCGAGGCGCAGCTGATCACGAATGTGACGCAACAGCATGTCGACGGGATTGCGGCGACGCTCGCCTTCCCGGATGCCGAGGATCCGGCGCTGGCGCAGGCGGAGAAGGCCGGAATACCTGTGGTTGGCTTCAATGCGGGCACGAGTGAGTGGAAGAAGGCCGGCATGTTGATGTATGTTGGCGAGGACGAGACGATCGCGGGTGAGGCGGTGGGCGATCGCCTCAACACTCTGGGTGCAAAGCATGTGCTTGTAGTCGACCAGCAGCAGGGTGCGATCCAGCTTGAGGATCGCGGCGACGGGATCAAGAAGACCTTCAAGGGCAAGGTGTCGGTGCTGTACGTGGACGGCTACGATATGGCCGGCGCGCAGTCGCGGATTGTCGCGAAGCTGCAGCAGAATCGTGACATCGACTATGTGGTGACGCTGGGTGCGCCGTTTGCGCCGACGGCGATCCAGGCTGTGAAGATGGCTAACAGCAAGGCGAAGGTTGCAACCTTCGACCTCAATCCCCAGGCCGTGCACCTGATCCAGGAAGGCAAGCTGCAATTCGCGGTGGATCAGCAGCCTTACGTGCAGGGCTACGAGGCCGTCGATTTCCTCTGGCTCTACAAGACGAATGGCGACGTGGTCGGGGGCGGCAAGCCGGTGTTGACCGGCCCAACCTTCGTGACCTCGAAGAACGTAGCGGCGGTCGCGAAGTTCGCGGAGCGCGGCACCCGCTGATCCTGGCCCGATCCTGAGGCTTCCCGCCGGCTGGCGCCGATGATGGCGCCGGCCGTGCGAAGCGCCGAGCGGGAGGAGAGATGACGATCATGACCAATGGCACGATGACCGGGAACGATGCGCCGCGCACTGCGCACCCGCAGCTGGTTCAGCAGGCGTTCTGGCGGAAGACCCTAAAGCGACCGGAGGCCGGCGCGCTGGGCGGGGCCATACTGGTCTTTCTTCTGTTCTTCGTGGTGGCGCCGCCGTTCCGACAAGTGGATGCGTTCACGACGGTGCTCTACCAGTCGGCGACGATCGGGATCCCGGCGGTTGCGGTATCGCTGCTGATGATCGGCGGCGAGTTCGACCTGACGGCGGGTGTCGCGGTGACGACGTCGTCGCTGGCGGCGTCGATGTTCGCGACGAAGGTGGCTGGCAATATGTGGGCAGGGATCGTGTTCGCGCTGCTGGTTTCACTGGCGATCGGCGCGCTGAACGGCTACCTTCTGATCCGCACGCGGCTGCACAGCTTCCTGGTCACGTTGTCGACCTTCCTGATGCTGCAGGGGCTGAACATCGCGCTCACCAAGCTGGTGACCGGCAATGTCGCGACCGGGGACATCAGCCATGTGCCCGGCTTTGCCTCCGCGCATGCGATTTTTGCCTCGACGTTCCGGATCGGCGGTGTCGATGTCAGCATCGCGATCCTCTACTGGTTCCTGTTCATCCTGGTGGCGACCTGGGTTCTGCTGCGCACGCGGTTCGGCAACTGGATCTTCGCGGTGGGCGGCAGCGACGAGAGCGCGCGGGCCGTGGGCGTGCCGGTGCGGCGGATGAAGATCGTGCTGTTCATGCTGGTGGGCTTCAGCGCCTGGTTTCTCGGCATGCACATGCTGTTCGAATACAACGAGGTGCAGTCCGGCGCCGGTGTCGGCAACGAACTGCTCTACATCGCCGCGGCGGTGGTGGGCGGCTGCCTGATGACCGGAGGCTATGGCTCGGCGATCGGCTCGGGCTTCGGGGCGTTCATCTTCGGGATGACGACGGAAGGGGTGATCTATGCCGACTGGGATCCCGACTGGTTCATGTTCTTCGTCGGCGCGACGCTGCTGACGGCGACGGTGGTCAACACCTGGCTGCGTCTGCGGGCGAGCGGAGGGAAGTGAGATGAGCGAGAGATCCGCGCCGATCATCCAGCTCACCGATATCGGCAAGAGCTATGGCAATATCAGCGCGCTGCGCGGCGTCAGCATGACGGTGCGCAGCGGTGAGGTCACCTGCGTGCTGGGCGACAACGGTGCGGGCAAGTCGACGCTGATCAGCATCATCGCCGGGCTGCGCGAGCACAGCACGGGCACCTACGCGGTGGATGGCGAGGCGGTGACGTTCGGCTCCCCGCGCGAGGCGCTGGATCGCGGCATCTCGGCGGTCTACCAGACGCTGGCGCTGGTGCCGCTGCTGCCGATCTGGCGGAACTTCTTTCTCGGGTCCGAACTGACCATCGGGCGTGGTCCGTTCCGCCGGCTCGACATCGCCTCGATGTGGGAGATCACCGACCGCGAACTGCGCCGGATGGGCATCCATGTCGCCGATCTCGACCAGCCTGTGGGCACGCTCTCGGGCGGGCAGCGGCAGGTGGTGGCGATCGCGCGGGCGATCCATTTCGGCGCACGGGTGCTGATCCTCGACGAGCCGACCGCGGCCCTCGGCGTCGCCCAGTCCGGCCTCGTGCTGCGCTACATTGCCCAGGCCGCCCGCGAACACGGTACCGGCGTCATCTTCATCACCCACAATCCGCACCACGCCTACATGGTCGGCGACCATTTCATCATCCTCGCCCGCGGCGAGGTCGAACTCGACGCTGCCCGCGACGGCCTCACCCTCGAAAACCTTATGTTCCACATGGCTGGCGGTGCCGGGCTCAACGCACTCCAGCACGAACTCAACAGACCCCAGCCACAAGGCGCCTGATCGTGCCGGCAGCAACTCAGCAGACCCTGAACGATGGCGAAACGACCCGGCTTGCGGCGAGTAGGCGTATGAAGGCGCTCGACGTGATCACGATCGGCCGCTCCTCGGTCGATCTGTATGGCGCCCAGGTCGGCGGGCGGCTCGAGGATATGCGTTCTTTCGACAAATATATCGGCGGTTCGCCGACAAACATCGCCTGCGGCGCGGCGCGTCTGGGGCTGCGATCAGCGGTGATCACCAGGGTCGGCGACGAGCATATGGGCCGCTTCATCCGCGAACAGCTGTCCCGCGAGGGCGTGGATGTGCGCGGCGTCGTCACCGATCCCGCGCGGCTGACCGCCCTCGTGCT
Source organism: Acidiphilium multivorum AIU301 (assembly GCF_000202835.1). Classification (NCBI taxonomy): domain Bacteria; kingdom Pseudomonadati; phylum Pseudomonadota; class Alphaproteobacteria; order Acetobacterales; family Acidocellaceae; genus Acidiphilium; species Acidiphilium multivorum. Next base: position 2,812,378 of record NC_015186.1, on the reverse strand, counting down.
GCTGGGCATCCGCGATGAAGACCAGTTTCCGCTGATCTTCTACCGTGAGAACTGCGCGGACATGGCCCTCTGCGAGGACGATATCAACGAGGGACTCATCGCCGAGGCGCGCTCGGTGTTGGCAACCGGGACACATCTCAGTCATCCCCGTACCGAGGCTGCGGTGTTGAAGGCGCTGCGGCTCGCGCGGGCGCATGGCGCGCGAACCGCCCTCGATATCGACTACCGCCCCAATCTCTGGGGGGTGGCCGGGCATGGCGCGGGCGAGAGCCGCTATGTCGAAAGCGAGGCGGTAACCGCGAAATTGCAGATGACGCTGGAGTTGTTCGACCTGATTGTCGGCACCGAGGAGGAGTTCCATATCGCCGGCGGCTCGCCTGACACGCTGACGGCGTTACGGGCGGTGCGCGCGCTGACCGGGGCGACCCTGATCTGCAAGCGCGGTGCGAGAGGGGCGGTGGCCTTCGCAGGTCCGATCCCGGCCAGGATTGAGGATGGCGAGACCGGGCCTGGCTTTCCTATCGAGGTGTTCAATGTTCTCGGCGCCGGCGACGGCTTTTTCGCCGGCCTGCTGAAGGGGTGGCTCGATGACGAAACCTGGCCGAAGGCTCTGGAATACGCCAATGCCTGCGGCGCCTTCGCGGTTTCGCGCCATGGCTGTACGCCATCTTATCCTTCGCTTGAGGAACTGACATTTTTTCTCCGGCGCGGTGTCCGTGAACCCGCTCTCCGACATGACGCCGAACTTGAACGGCTTCATTGGTCGACCACCCGGCCGCACGGCGTCGCGGATTACCGGATCTTTGCTTTCGACCATCGCGCCCAGTTCGAGGAGATGGACGGTTATACGGCGCAGAAAGGCGGTGCCTTCAAGCGGCTTTGCCTGGAAGCGGCGCTCTCGGTGCAGGCCGGCCGGCACGGCTACGGCATCCTGTGCGATGAACGGATCGGCCGACGCGCGCTGCACGCGGCCTCCGGCTCGGGGCTGTGGATCGGTCGGCCCTGCGAGTGGCCCGGCTCGCGCCCACTCGCCTTCGAGCCCGCGCTCGGCAGTGATTGCGGCGGCCTGTCCGAGTGGCCGAAGGAAAACATCGTCAAGGTTCTCTGCTTCTGCCACCCGGACGACGATGCGGCCATGTGGGCAACCCAGGAAGCGGCGGTGCGGCGGTTGTTCGAGGCCGCGCGCCGCAATGACCTGGAATTCCTCCTAGAAATCATTCCCTCCAAGGTCGGCCCGGTGAATGATGGCACCACCGCGGCGCTGATCCGCCGCTTCTACGCCGCCGGGATCTATCCCGACTGGTGGAAGCTCGAACCGATGGCGAGCCTGGCCGCCTGGGAGGCCGCCTGCACCGCGATCGAGACGCATGATCGCCACACGCGCGGCATCGTGGTACTCGGCCTTGATGCGCCGGAAGCCGATCTCGCGGCGAGCTTCGCGGTCGCGGCGGGCTTTTCCCTGGTGAAGGGGTTCGCTGTAGGGCGCACCATCTTTGCCGGAGTGGCGCGCGCCTGGCTCACGGGCGAGATGGATGACGGCACGGCGGTGACCGAGATGGCGCGCCGCTTCGCGCGGCTTTGCGCGATCTGGGACGATGCGCGGACCCAGGCACGGGAGAAGGCGGCATGAGCAACACGATCAGGCTGACGGCGGCGCAGGCCATGGTGCGCTGGCTCGCCGTGCAGATGACCGAGGAGGGTGAACGCTTCATCGAGGGCGTCTGGGCAATTTTCGGCCATGGCAACGTGGCGGGACTGGGCGAGGCGCTGCACGGCATCGGTGATCGCCTGCCGACCTGGCGCGGCCAGAACGAGCAGACCATGGCTCATGCCGCCATCGCCTATGCCAAGACGAAGGCACGCCGCCGGGCGATGGCTGTTACATCGTCGATCGGGCCGGGTGCGACCAACATGGTCACCGCGGCAGCGCTCGCCCATGTCAACCGCCTGCCCGTCCTCTTCATTCCCGGCGACGTCTTCGCCAACCGCCGCCCCGATCCGGTCTTGCAGCAGATCGAGGATTTCGATGACGGCACTGTCAGCGCCAATGACTGCTTCCGTCCGGTCAGCCGCTATTTCGACCGGATCGCACGGCCAGAACACCTGCTCACCGCCCTGCCGCGCGCGTTGCGCGTGATGACCGATCCGGCGAATTGCGGCCCGGTCTGCCTCGCTTTCTGCCAGGACGTGCAGGCCGAGGCCTACGACTATCCCGAAACCTTCTTCGCCCCCCGGACCTGGCGCATTCGTCGCCCCGAACCCGATCCGCGCGAAGTCGCGGATGTCGCTGCCCTGCTGCGCGCGGCGCGCCGGCCGGTGATCGTCGCCGGCGGCGGGGTGATCCACTCGGGCGCGGAGGAACGCCTCGCCACTTTTGCCGCCCAGCACAACATCCCCCTCGTCGAGACCCAGGCTGGCAAGGGCGCCGTGTCCTGGCAGGACGAACGGAATTTCGGCTCCCCCGGCGTGACCGGCTCGGACTGCGCCAACCGGCTCTGCGCCGAGGCCGACCTGGTTCTCGGCGTCGGCACCCGCTTCCAGGATTTCACCACGGGAAGCTGGACGGTGTTTGCCAATCCGGCGCGGCGCCTCGTCTCGATCAACCTGGCCGGCTACGACGCGAACAAGCACGGCGCGACAGGGATCGTCGGCGATGCGCGGGCGACGCTGGACGCGCTGTCGCTGGCGCTGACGGAACACCGCGCGCCCGATTTCGACGCGGAAGCCCGCCGCGCCTGGCATGCGAAAGTCGCCGCCGTCACCGCGCCGCCCGCAGAGGTCCATCGCAACGCGCTGCCAACCGACGCGCAGGTGATCGGCGCCGTGCAGCGCGCGACAACCGAGCGGAGCATCGTGATGTGCGCGGCCGGCACCATGCCCGGCGCGCTGCAGGTGCTCTGGCAGGCGTCGCCGGGCGGCTATCACATGGAATACGGCTATTCCTGCATGGGTTACGAAGTCGCCGGCGCGATGGGCGTCAAACTGGCCGCGCCCGACCGCGAGGTGATCTGCTTCGTCGGCGACGGTTCCTACATGATGGCGAATTCGGAACTCGCCACCGCGGTGATGCGGCGGGTGCCCTTCACCGTCGTGCTGACCGACAATCGCGGCTATGGCTGCATCAACCGGTTGCAGGCCGAATGCGGCGGTGCCGCCTTCAACAATCTCTACGAGGACTGCAATGTCGAGGTTCAGCCCGAGATCGATTTTGTCGCCCATGCCGCCGCGATGGGGGCTCACGCCGAGAAGGTTACGGATATCGCGGCGCTCGAGGCCGGCATCGCGGCGGCGCGTGGCCGCGCCGTCCCGACTGTCCTGGTGATCGATACCGATCCCGCTCCCGGCACAGGCGCCGGCGGCCACTGGTGGGATGTTGCCGTACCGCAGGCGGGCGGCCCCGAGCGACTTGAACAGGCGCGGGCGCGCTACAGCCGCAACGCGGCCGCCCAGCGTGTCGCCGACTGACCCGAACCGTCCCGAGAACAGGATTTCCCGGATGCCCGACCTGCTGCGCAAACCCTTCGGCACTCACGGCAAGGTGCACGATATCACCCCCGCCGCGGCCGGCTGGCGGCATGTCGGCTTCGGGCTCTACCGCCTGCGCGCCGGCGAGTTCGCCGCGGAGGCGACCGGCGGCAACGAGGTGATCCTCGTGATGGTCGAGGGGAAGGCGTCGATCCGCGCTGCCGGGCGGGATTGGGGCGTGCTTGGCGAGCGGATGAGTGTCTTCGAGAAATCCCCGCCGCACAGTCTCTATGTGCCGAACGGCGCGGAATGGGCGCTCGTAGCCGAAACGGACTGCATCGTCGCGGTCTGTTCGGCGCCGGGCAGGGGCGGGCACGCGGCGCGGCGGATCGGGCCGGAGGGCATCGTCCTGACCGCCCGCGGCGAGGGCACCAATACGCGCCACATCAACAATATCGCGATGGAAGCCGAGGACTACTGCGATGCGTTGCTGGTTACCGAGGTCTTCACGCCGGCCGGCCACTGGTCGAGCTATCCTAGCCACCGGCACGACGAGGACGATGATCCGCGCATCACCTATCTCGAGGAAACCTACTACCATCGCCTGAACCCGGCGTCGGGCTTCGGCGTCCAGCGGGTCTACACCGATGATCGCGCGCTCGACCAGACGATGGCGGTCTCGGACGGCGATGTCGTCCTGGTCCCGCGTGGCCATCATCCCTGTGCGGCACCGTATGGCATCGAGATGTATTACCTCAACGTGATGGCCGGGCCGCTCAGGAAATGGCGTTTCCTGCCGGACCCTGAATTGGGTATCGCTAAGTAGTGTACGCGGCGGTGGAAAAGTAGGCCATGTAGCGGCGGCATAATGCTGCTGCGTGGCGGGGCAAAAACCGGCCACTTGTAGAGTTGCCTCTTTCGGAATGGAGGGAGAGGCGACGGGGGATGTATTCGGTGGAGGTTTATGCGGCGGTTCGGCAATTTGTATTTGTCGAGGGGCGGAGCCGGCGGGAGGCTGCGCGTGTTTTTGGTCTGAACCGTGAGACGGTGGCGAAGATCTGCCGGTTCTCTGTGTCTCCAGGATACCGGCGCGAGCGGCCTGCTGCGAAGCCGAAGCTTGGGCCCTTCATTCCGGTGATCGACGCGATCCTGGAGGCTGATCGGGGTGCGCCGGTGAAGCAGCGTCACACGGCGCGGCGGATATTTGAGCGTCTGCGCGACGAGCACGGCTATACGGGCGGCTACACGGTGGTGAAGGATTACGTCCGGCCGGCACGGCTGCGGCTTCGCGAGGCATTCGTGCCGCTGTCTCATCCGCCAGGGCATGCGCAGGTAGATTTTGGCCAGTGCATCGGCTTCATCGGCGGTGTGCGGACGGTGATGCACGTCTTCTGCATGGACCTGCCGCACTCGGATGCCCCGTTCGTGAAGGCTTATCCGGCGGAGACGACGGAGGCGTTTCTGGACGGCCACGTGTCGGCCTTTGCCTTCTTTGGCGGGGTGCCGCTGTCGATCCTCTACGACAACACGAAGCTGGCGGTGGCGCGGATTCTTGGCGATGGCCAACGGACGCGGACGCGCGCCTTCACGGAGTTGATCAGCCACTACCTGTTCAGGGACCGGTTTGGCCGCCCTGGCAAAGGTAACGACAAGGGGAAAGTCGAGGGGCTGGTGAAGTATACGCAGCGGCGCTTCATGACGCCGCTGCCGCATGCGGTGAGCTTCGATGCCCTGAACGCGGCGCTGGAAGCACGCTGTCTGGCGCGGCAGGATGAGCATGCCGGACGCCATGAAGAGACGATTGGCGAGCGGTTGCTGCGCGACCTCGCGGCATTGAGGGTGTTGCCGGCGGGACCGTTCGAGCCCTGCGAGAAGAAGCCGGCGCGGGTCTCGTCGACGGCGCTTGTCCGCTATCGGATGAACGACTACTCGGTGCCGGCGACCTATGCCTTCCGGGACGTATTGGTCAAAGGTTTCGTCGATCGGGTGCTGGTCGTGGCCGGGGCTGAGGTCATCGCCCGGTCAGCCGGGAACCGCTCGTTCATGATCGAGGAAAATGTTGCCCGCCAGCCATGCGGCACCTTGTGGGCGTCCTTCATCTTCATCCGTGGGCGGGGATCAGCCAGAGCGGTTCGTCTCCCTCCAGCCCCTCGAACTCGGTCCACCGTGTGCCGTGCACCTCTCCGGGTCGGACATGGGTGAGGGCGAGGAACCGCATCGCCAGCCGGGTCACCGGGTGCGCAGGGATCGCCTCGCAGGCTGCCAGCGCCTCCCGGGCTTCCTCCAGCGTGACCACGGCCGGTTGCCGCCCCTTGGTCATCGGCGCCATGGCTTTCTGGATCACCGCCGCAGGGTCGGTGGTTGCGAGCCCGAGCCCCATCGCAAACAGGAAGATCGCCGACATCCGCTGGCGGACCCGGCGCGCGGTCTCCAGCGCCGGGCGCGCTTCGATTCGCCGGATGACGTCGAGGACCATCGGTGGCGTGATCTCCGCGACGTCGACAGTGCCGAGGAGGGGAAAAACCATCTGCTCGAGGCTGATCATCACGTCCGCCGTGTGGCGCTCGGTCCAGCGGGACTTGTTCAGCGTATGCAAGTCGCTTGCGACCTTCTCGAACTTGCGGTCGTCATTGGCCGCCTGGGCGCGCAGCTGCTTGCGCACCAGCGAGGGATCGCGACCAGCGCGCAGGCCTGCCCGGGCCTCGTCGCGCGCATCCCGCGCTGCGGAGAGCATCACCTCGGAGTAGGGGCCGATGCTGAGCAATTTCTCCTTGCCGCCGATCTTGTAGCGGAAGCGCCAGAGCTTTCCTCCAGCCGGCGTGACCAGCAGGTACAAACCATAGGAATCAAACATCTTGTATGGCTTGTCTCGGATCTGTGCCTTGCGGATGGCGATGTCGGTGAGCATACCCCTGCTTCCTGTCCCATACCCCGCATCCGACCCCAGGGCGCCCCGGGATTGAGGGGTATTTCGTGAGACGGATTAGGACACCGTCACGGAGGAAAGTGAAGAGATTTCAGGTGGTTGAGACTGATTGAGATCGCGTGAAAAGCGAAACTGGCGGAGGGGATGGGATTCGAACCCACGAGACGACTCTACATCGTCTAACGGTTTAGCAAACCGCCGCCTTCGGCCACTCGGCCACCCCTCCGCCGAGGGTCACGGCGTATGCGAAAATGGTTCTAGTGAGGCGCACCGCATTCGTAAAGGGCGCTGCCTCTGGTTGTCGCACCGGGTGGGCAAAATTCGCACCAAGATGTAGCTTGACAATCATGACTTGTATCTCGCCCTGCGATCGTGAAAGTCGCGCATCTGTGTGCCGAGGCATGTTGCCTCGCCGGTGGCGGGTATGAGTCTTCAGCGCGGCGCGGCAAGGAGCACGGCGTGGAACCTGCTCACCGTCCTTGGCGAGCGGAGTTTCGGATTCGCCATCCTTGTCGTGCTGCTCCGCCACGTCTCGGTGCAGGATGTCGGAATCGTCGCGTTGGCGTCTGCGATTTCCGAACTTGCGCGCATGGTCACGGCAGGCGGCGCGGGTGAGCAGGTTGTGGCCGCCCCCGGAGACCGGACCGTGGAGGCGGGGGCGTTCTGGGCGCAGATGCTCCTTGCGCTCGTTGTCACCGGATTGCTTTTCGCCATTGCCGGACCGATTGCCCGGTATTATCAGGCATCGGCGCTTGGCTGGGTCATGCGGGCGTTGTCGCTCAACATCCTTCTTGGCGCGTTCCTCATCGTGCCGGCGGCAAGGCTCGCCCAGGCGTTCCGGTTTCGCGCGCTCAGCCTGATGTCGCTGGGCAGCACGATGCTGGGCGGCGCGGTGGCGCTGGAACTCGTCTTCCATGGCTACGGGCTGGCGGCCCTTGTCGTGCAGAGGATGGTCGGGATCGGCTTCTATTCGGTCGCGGCATCGATCGCCGCCCGTTGGCATCCGCCTCGGCCGCCGCGATGGGACGCTCTCGCCGCGGCGCTGCGCTTCAACCTGCCGATGATGGGGGCAGCGTTCGTCGATTATCTCGCCCATACCGGCTATGTCGTGCTGGTCGGTATGCGCGTGCCGGTGTTTGCCGTGGGGCAGTTCCGCATTGCCCAGCGCCTCGCCGAAGTGCTGCAGGAACTGGCGATCCTGCCGGCGAGCAAGGTTTTTCTCCCCGTGTTCGTGGCCGTGCGCGACGACCAGGAACGGCGGTATGCCGTTGCCTCGGCGCTGATGGATACGCTGGCGATCCTCTCGCTGGCCGCCGCCGCCGTCAGCGGTGCCGTCGCACACCCCCTTGTGGTGCTGATGTTCGGCGCGCGCTGGGCCAGCGCGGCGCCGGTGTTCGCGGCGCTCAGCCTGATCGTGCCGGCCTCGACGATCTACGCCTTCGTCAAGCCGATGCTCACCGCCCTGCGCCGGCCGGGGCTGGTGTCGATCTTTGCGGCGTTGAATGCCGGCACCATCGGGCTCGCCGCCTGGTTCGCCGCACCCTACGGGCTCGTGCCGCTCGCCTGGGCGCTGTCCGCCCGCGGCCTGGTCGTCGCGCTGCTGCTGCTGCCGGCGCTGTCGATCGGGATCGGCCAGTCGGGCTGGCCGCTGCTGCGGCTGATGGGCGCGCCGATTACCGCCCTCGTCGCCGCCCGCCTCGCGACCGCCGCGTTCCTGCATGCGGTGGCGCCCGGCATCGGGCTGCTGTCGCAACTCGTGCTGGGCGCGAGCGTGGCGGGCGCGGTGTTCCTGCTGGTGCTCATGGCGCTCGCGCCCTGGCGGCTGATCGGGATGGCCCGCCGCCTGGCCTCGGCCTTCCGTCGCAGTCCGGTGCTGACCATCGCCGGCTGAAACCTCAAACCGGCTGCGGCGCCGCGTCGAAGACCCGCTCGAATGACCGGGCCAGCGCCGCATCGACCGCATCCAGCGTCGCGGTGACGCCGAGTGCCGCCAGCGACGTCACGCCATGCTCGCTGATGCCGCAGGGCACGATGCCGCCGAATCGCCCCAGGTCTGGCGCGACATTCAGCGCGATCCCATGATAGCTGACCCAGCGCGACACCCGCACGCCGATCGCCGCGATCTTCGATTCGCCGCCCAACGGGTTGGCCACCCAGATGCCGACGCGCCCCTCGCGCAATTCGCCACGCACGCCGAACCCGGCCAGCGTGTCGATCAGCCAGGCTTCGAGCCCGGCGACGAACCCGCGCACATCCCGCGCCGGAACGCGGCCGTGCGGCCGGGAGAGGTCGAGCATGACATAGGCCACGCGCTGCCCGGGGCCATGATAGGTCCATTGCCCCCCGCGCCCGCTGCGGAAAACCTGCGCATCGCCGGGGTGCAGCAGATCGGCGTCCCGCGCCGAGGTTCCCGCCGTGTAAAGCGGCGGATGCTCGACCAGCCAGACCCGCTCCGCCTCCTCTCCCGCCCGGATCGCCGCCGCGCGGGCCTGCATTTCCGCCAGCGCAGAGGGATAATCGGTCAATCCGGGCGCTTTTGCCCATTCGACCGCATTCGTGGTTGTTGATACCGCGCGATCCATCGGCTATAGCGCTCCCGCTACGAGGCGGTCGTGGCGGAATGGTAGACGCGCAAGCTTGAGGTGCTTGTGGGGGAAACCCTGTGGAAGTTCGAGTCTTCTCGACCGCACCAGATTTCCGAGCCGGGACGCCGGGCTCGCACCGGGCGAGGTCATTTCGCCTGCTGACAAATTCGTCATCGCTATCCTGCCATGTGAAAGCCCGGTTGTCCGGGCCGCCCTGATCGCGCATTCTTGCTCCACTCAGGGGGGCACCGGATATGGATGAAACGCTTCGCAAGGCCGCACTCGATTACCACCGCCATCCGCGGCCGGGCAAACTCGCGATCACGCCGACCAAGCGCATGGAAACCTCGCGCGACCTGGCGCTGGCCTATTCTCCTGGCGTGGCGGCGGCCTGCCTCGCCATCAAGGACGATCCCGATACCGCTTATGACTACACGACGCGCGGCAATCTCGTCGCGGTGATCACCAACGGCACGGCGGTGCTCGGCCTCGGCAATATCGGCGCGCTCGCCTCCAAGCCGGTGATGGAGGGCAAGGCCGTCCTGTTCAAGAAATTCGCCGGGATCGACACGTTCGACATCGAGGTCGACCAGCCGGACCCGGACCGGTTCATCGAGGTGGTGGCGGCGCTGGAGCCGAGCTTCGGCGGCATCAATCTCGAGGACATCAAGGCGCCGGAATGTTTCCGCATCGAGCAGACGCTGCGCGAGCGGATGAACATCCCCGTGTTCCACGACGACCAGCACGGCACCGCCATCATCGTCGGCGCCGCCGTGCAGAACGCGATGATCGTGCAGGGCAAGACGATCGACGATGTCAGGATCGTCACCTCCGGCGCGGGGGCGGCGGCGATTTCCTGCGTGCGCATCCTGATCGCGCTCGGTGCCAACCCCGAGAACATCGTGATGACCGATATCGAGGGGGTGATCTACAAGGGCCGGCCGAACCTGAACGAGACGCTGGAGCCCTTCGCCCGCGACACTGCGGCGCGGACCCTGCCGGAAGTGCTGGACGGGGCGGACATCTTCCTCGGCCTGTCCGCCCCCGGCGTGCTGAAGCCGGAATGGCTGGACAAGTTCGCCGCCAACCCGCTGATCCTCGCGCTGGCCAACCCGGAGCCGGAAATCCGCCCCGAGCTGGTGGCGGAACACCGGCCGGATGCGATCGTCTGCACCGGGCGGTCGGATTTTCCGAACCAGGTCAACAACGTGCTGTGCTTTCCCTTCATCTTCCGCGGCGCGCTGGATGTGGGGGCGACCGCCATCACCGAAGGGATGAAGCTCGCCGCCGTCACCGCCATCGCGGAGCTGACGCGGATCGAGGCCTCCGAGACGGTGGCGGCGGCCTATGGCGGCGTCGCCCCGGTATTCGGGCGGGACTACATCATTCCGAAGCCGTTCGATCCGCGGTTGATCCTGCACATCGCCCCTGCCGTGGCGCGGGCGGCGATGGATGAAGGAGTGGCGCGCCGGCCGATCGCGGATTTCGACGTCTACCAGCACGATCTCGAACGCCTCGTGTTCCGCTCGGGCCTGCTGCTGCGCCCGGTGATCGAGGTCGCGCGCTCGGCGAAGGTGCGGATCGTCTATGGCGAGGGCGAGGACGAGCGCACGCTGCGCGCCGCCCAGAGCGTGATCGACGATCGGATGGGCACGCCGCTGCTGGTCGGCCGCACCGCGGCGATCATGCAGCGGATCGCCGCACTCGGCCTGCGGATGAAGCCGGAGCAGGATTTCCGCATCGTCGATTTCGAGCGCGAGCAGGGGCTGTTCCGCCGGCTGCTGGAGACGTACCAGCACATCGTCAACCGCCGCGGCGTGCCGCCGGATGCGGCGCAGCGCCAGCTCTCGCGCCGGCCGACCGTGGCCGCCGGGATGCTGCTCGCCGCCGGCGAGGCGGATGCGGCGATCTGCGGCGGGCTCGGCGACTGGTCGCGCCAGTTCCGCTACGCGATGCCGATCATTCCGCGCAAGCCTGGGATCAAGCGGGTATCGGCGATGACGGCGCTGATCCTGCAGAGCGGCAACCTCTTCTTCTGCGACACGCATGTGAACGAGGACCCCTCGTCGGAGGACATCGCCGAGATGACCCATCTGGCGGCGGGAATGGTCTCGCATTTCGGGATCACGCCGAAGGTGGCGCTGCTGTCGCATTCGAATTTCGGGGCGTCGAACTCGGCCTCCGCGCGCAAGATGCGCCGGGCGCTGGCGCTGATCCACGCGCAGGATCCGGAACTCGAGGTCGATGGCGAGATGCACGCCGACGCGGCACTGTTCGAACCGATCCGCGCCCGCGCGGTGTGCGACAGCCGGCTGACCGGCTCGGCCAACCTGCTGGTGATGCCCTCGATCGACGCGGCGAATATCGGCTTCAACCTGCTCAAGGCCGCTGGCGAGGCGGTGACGGTCGGCCCGTTCCTGCTCGGCTTGTCGAAGCCGCTACATATCGCGATCCCGAGCGTGACCGCCCGCGGCCTCGTGAACATGAGCGCTGTCGCCGCGATGGAGGCCGCGCTGATGGCGGGGTAACGGCGCTGCGGTTTTTGCACCGCAGCACTTTCAGATTTCAGGGAAACTTGCCATACTCGAAAGAAATTTAAGGAGGAACCAGGCATGTCGCAGCCCGAAACCATTCCCGTGAAGCCGGAGATCGCCGCTAACGCGCTTGTCGATCGTGCGAGATACGGCGACATGGCGCGCCGCGCGGCGGAAAATCCCGAGGCGTTCTGGGCCGAGGAATCCAAGCGCATCACCTGGATGACGCCGCCGACCCGCATCAAGAACGTCACCTTCACCGGCAATGTCTCGATCAAGTGGTTCGAGGACGGCGTGCTGAACGCATCGGCCAACTGTCTCGACCGGCATCTCGCCACCCGCGGCGACCAGGTTGCGATCATCTGGGAAGGTGACGATCCCGGCGAACAGAAGCATGTGACCTATCGCGAGTTGCACGCCGAAGTGTGCCGCATGGCGAATGTGCTGAAGTCGCTCGGCGTGCGGAAGGGCGACCGCGTCACCGTCTACATGCCGATGATCGTCGAGGCGGCGGTGGCGATCCTCGCCTGCGCGCGCATCGGCGCGGTTCATTCCGTGGTGTTCGGCGGGTTCTCGCCGGACAGCCTCGCCAACCGCATCCAGGATTGCGACAGCTCGGTCCTGATCACCGCCGATGAAGGCCGTCGCGGCGGCCGCAAGGTGCCGCTGAAGGCCAATGTCGATGCCGCGGCGAAATCCTGCCCGATGCTGAAGAAGGTTGTCGTGGTGAAGGCGACCGGCGGCCAGGTCGACATGCAGGACGGCCGCGACGTCTGGTATCACGAGGCGGCGGCGACCATGCCGCTCGACTGCCCCCCCGAGCCGATGAATGCCGAGGACCCGCTCTTCATCCTCTACACCTCCGGCTCCACCGGCAAGCCCAAGGGCGTGCTGCACACGACCGGTGGTTACATGGTCTGGGCGAGCTTCACCCACCAGTATGTGTTCGATTACCATGACGGCGAGGTCTACTGGTGCACCGCCGATGTCGGCTGGGTGACCGGCCATACCTATATCGTCTATGGTCCGCTCGCCAACGGCGCCACCACGCTGATGTTCGAGGGGATTCCGAACTACCCCGACACCAGCCGCTTCTGGCAGGTGGTGGACAAGCACAAGGTCAACATCTTCTACACCGCCCCGACCGCGATCCGCGCGCTGATGCGCGACGGCGAGGGGCCGGTGAAAAAGACCTCGCGCGCCTCGCTGCGGGTGCTGGGTTCGGTCGGCGAGCCGATCAATCCCGAAGCCTGGCTCTGGTACTATCGCGTCGTCGGCGACCAGCGCTGCCCGATCGTCGATACCTGGTGGCAGACCGAAACCGGCGGCATCCTGATCTCGGCGCTGCCCGGCGCGATCGACCAGAAGCCAGGCTCGGCGACGCTGCCGCTGCCCGGCGTGAAGCCGGTTCTGGTCGATGGCGACGGCAACGTCCTGGAAGGGGCGACTGAAGGCAATCTCTGCCTCGCCGACAGCTGGCCCGGCCAGATGCGGACGGTTTACGGCGATCACGAGCGGTTCATCCAGACCTATTTCTCGACCTTCCGGGGCTTCTACTTCTCCGGCGACGGCGCCCGCCGCGACGAGGATGGATATTACTGGATCACCGGCCGGGTGGACGACGTCATAAACGTCTCCGGCCACCGGATGGGCACGGCCGAGGTCGAGAGCGCGCTGGTCGCGCACGCCAAGGTGGCCGAGGCCGCGGTGGTGGGCTTCCCGCACGACATCAAGGGACAGGGCATCTACGCCTATGTGACGCTCGTCGCCGGCGAGGAGCCGACCGAGGAACTGCGCAAGGAACTGGTGATGTGGGTCCGCAAGGAAATCGGCCCGATCGCCGCGCCGGATGCGATCCAGTGGGCGCCCGGCCTGCCCAAGACGCGCTCGGGCAAGATCATGCGCCGAATCCTGCGCAAGATCGCCGCGAACGAGACCGACAGCCTGGGTGATACCTCGACCCTCGCCGACCCGGCGGTGGTCGACGATCTTGTCCGCAACCGGATGGCCTGATTGACCGGCGCCGAAGTGAGCGGGATGATCGAGCACGAGGCCGGCCGGGTCCATCGGGTGATGGGCTCGGGCGGTGTCGGATTGCATGTGCGGGAATGGGGGAGCGAGCACGCGCAACCCATCCTGTTCATCCATGGCTGGTCGTCCTGCTACCTTGCATGGCGGTCGCAGTTCGACAGCGCGCTACGCGAGCGGTTCCGCCTGGTCTGCATCGACCTGCGCGGGCACGGGTTTTCCGACAAACCGCTCGATCCCGCGATGTACCAGACCAGCGCCCACTGGGCCGACGATATCGCGGCGGTGATGATCGCGCTCGGGCTCAGGCGGCCGGTTCTGGTGGGCGCGAGCTATGGTGGCTACGTGATCGGCGATTATCTGGCCCGCCATGGCACCAAGAATGTGAGCGCTGTAAACTTCGTGGGTGCCGCCGTGATTTCGTCGAACCCGCCCGTCAATATCGGTCGCCGCTTCATCGAGGGGGCCTTGATGGCGGCCAGCGACGATCCCGCCGTGATGATCGAGGGGGCGCGCAGCGTGATCCACGCCACCACGCATCGCCCGCTGCCGCCGGCCGATGCCGAGCGCGCGCTGGTCGCGTTCGCGCTCACGCCACCCGCGATCCGCGCCTTCCTGCTGATGCGGACGCTCGATTTCACAAGGACATTGGCCGAACTCGACCGTCCGGTGCTGATCACCCAGGGGGATGAGGATGCGATTGTTCTGCCGTCGATGGCCGAGCATATTGCCGCAACCGTCCCTGAGGGACGGTTGTCTCTGTATCCGGAATGCGGTCACACGCCACAATACGAATTTGCTGAACGGTTCAACGGGGAACTCGCCGAATTTGCGGGCGCGATCTGACGAAAGGCGACTTATGCAGGTTATGCGATAAATTCATGGCGGGTTCACAGAGTGAACCCTTTATTCCCGTCTGTGCCGTCTTATGTGACAGACAGGCCGGTTGCTCCGGTCGAGAGTTCGGCAGAGATGCCGCGAGTGATCCGGTCCTGACCGACCGGATAGGGATCTTCGGATCCCGACGTCTCCCAGACGTGAAGCCTCCCTGTTGACTTCCCCGCCGGTCCGCCGGCGGGGATTTTTTTGTGTCAGATCGGCAACACCATGATTTTGTAGCCAAATGTTGCGGAAATCGCAATCTATGCAATCGTTCCGCCGCTAATTCGCGGTCCGGTGTTGCCATCGAGACACGCTTTGATCACGGCGCGGCCTGCCGCGATCATCCGATCGAGTGGCAGGGATGCGGCGCCGTCCTGGGCGGCGGGCATATCCGGCAAGCAGGGCACATGCACGAACCCGACCAGAGCCGGCCGGGCCATTGTCTCCGCGATGTGCTGCGCGAGATAGAAGGTGGCGTTGCACACGAAGGTGCCCGCGGTATGCGAGACGGCGACGGGTATGTCGGCCGCGCGCACCGCCTGCAGCGCGCCCTTGACGGGCAGAGTGCTGAAATACGCCGCGGGGCCGTCGAAGGCGACAGGCTCGTCGATCGGCGCATTGCCGTCATTGTCGGGAATGCGCGCGTCGACCAGGTTGATGGCCACCCGCTCGATGCTGATGCCCGATCGTCCGGTGGCGAGGCCGAAACCAATCACCACGTCGGGCGCCCAGTCCGTCATCGCCTCGCGCAGGGCGCTTTCGAGCGGCGTGAACGCGCAGGGCAGGACGTGCCGGCGGGTCTCGGTGCCGGCGACAGGTTCCGCGGCAAGTCGCTCGACGAGCAGGGCGGAGGGATTGACGCTGTCGCCGCCGAACGGCTCGAACCCGGTGACGAGGATTTTCATGCCTTCGATATAGGCACCGGCGCATGCCGACGCCACCGGGCAGCGGCGCTACCCCAGTTTGTCTCCGCCGCGCGAGTGTGGAATTCTGCCTGCTCATCGAGCGGAGGAGCGGATGACATTCAAGCAAATCTGGGAGTCGGGCCGTGCCGTGCTGAACGGCTGGCTGTCGGTTCCGGCCGGGTTCGCCACCGAACTCATGGCGCGTCAGGGCTGGGACAGCCTGACGGTCGACATGCAGCATGGGCTGATCGAGTATGGCGACGCGGTTCGGATGCTCACCGCGATCACGACGACCGGGGTGATCCCGATGGTGCGGGTGCCCTGGTTCGAGCCCGGCATCGTCATGAAGTCGATCGACGCCGGCGCGCTCGGCGTGATCTGCCCGATGATCAATTCCCGCGCCGAGGCCGAAGCCTTCGTCTCCTGCCTGCGCTACGCGCCGCGCGGCCGGCGCAGCTACGGCCCGATCCGCGCCGCGCTGATCCATGGCGCCGACTATGCCCAGCGCGCCAACGACATGGTGACAGGCTTCGCGATGATCGAGACCCGCGCGGCGCTTGAGGCGATCGACGACATCGTCTCGCTTCCGGAACTCGACGCGGTCTATATCGGCCCGAGCGATCTCGCGCTGTCGCTCGGCGAGGCGCCGCGGTTCGATCCGGTGGACTCTCCCGTTCACGACGCGATCCTGCATATCCTCGCCCGCGCCAAACACCACGGCAAGCGTGCCGCGGTGCATACGGGCTCGGCCGCCTATGCGCGCAAGATGGTCGATGCGGGTTTCGATCTCGTCACCGTCGGCTCGGATGCCGCCTTCATCGCGCAGGGCGCCTCGGCGGCGGTGCAAGCCTTCCACGGAGGGACCTGACGCCGATGCCGCCGCCCCGGCAAGACTGCCGGATTTGACGCGCCCCGTGCCGGCGAGGTCATGCGCGGCAACTTTCATGTCGCTGCGCATGCGGGTCATGTTCGGCATCATCCTGGTCACGCTTGGCGCCGTCGTCATCTGGAACGGATGACGGCATGTGCATGCCGAGCTGAACGCGGCGCAGGAGGTCGCGAAAGCAACCGTTCTGAACGATTTCCGGCTGTTGCGCGACCGGCCGGATCGCAACGGCGTTCTGCGCGGCCTCGTGCATATCTTCGACGGCTCGCGCAACATCCGCGCCATGCTTTACGATTCCGCGCGCCGGGAACTCGCGGCGTCGCGACTGCGGGAGCCCACGACATCATCGTGCTGGATCTCTCGGCGCGCGACGAGACATCCGAGGTGTGAGCCAACATCTCGGATGACACGCTGTTCGTCGTTCTCTTCGTTGGCGCCTCCCTGCTGCTGGGCTGGCGGCTGATCGGCTGGATCCTGGCGCCGCTCGCCAAGCTGGCAAGCGGCATCGCCGATCTGCGCGCCGGCCGCACCGCCGGCCCGCGTGAACGGCGCTCGTTGGTCGCCGCCTTCAACGGTCTGGTGCGCGGCCTCGCGGCACGCGCGGCCGAGGCACGCCAGCTCAGGATCAGATGGACCGGATTCAGGAGGAAGAGCGGGTCGACCTTGCCGTGACCTGCACGACGATGTCGGTCCGCAACTCTCTCTCACCAAGATAGAGTTCGACACGCCGAGGCCATGCCGGTGCGATGCTGGTGGTGACGGTGTTCAGATCCGGATGTCCTCGCGCGCGCTGGCCAGAAGCCGTCCCGAGAGCCTGAGGTCGACGCCACGCTCTCGCCGCGCCAGGCGGAGATCGTCCATCTGCTCGGCATGGGCAATTCGATCGGCCAGATCGCCGATGCGATGGGGGTGAGCTACAAGACGATCGCCAACAACTGCACGCGGATCCGCGGCAAACTCGGGCTTGCCGATGTAAAGGAGCTGGCGCGCCACGCGGTCGAGCGCCGCTTTCGCGGCACCGGGTTCGGTTAGAGCATCTTTATCAATACAATCGAGCATTACATCCGATCTGGAAGGATCGGAAAATGCTCGAGGTTCTGTACCATTTCCGTGACTACAGAGCGTTAGATTCAAGCCTCCACGCAGGGCTTGGAACATGGCGGACCGCTTCTGACTGAACGACACGCGATGGGCGGCGATCGGCCGATCGAGGGGTGGACGAACGACCAGGATCCACGCCGCCGCGGATGAGCAGGGTGCGCATCGCCGCCGTCCTCCTGACGCCGGGACAGGTATCCGACATCAGCGGCGCCCGATCGCTTCTGCCGACCATGCCGCCGCCAGAAGACCTGATCGCCGACAAGGCCTACGACGCCGATGACCTCCGCGCCTTCCTCACCCGGCAGGGCACAAGGCTCGTGATCTCGACGATGCCCAACCGCCGCGCCATACCGGCTTTCGACTCCGTCGCCTACAGATTGGGCAATCTCATCGAGTGCGCCTTCTGCAGGCTCAAGGACCGGCGCGCCATCGTCACACGCTAGGACAAAGCCGCACGTGACGTTCTTGCTGTTAGATGCCTCGTCCTCGCCGTCACGGCATGGGTCTGCTGAGTCCAGAACCTAGGACTAACATTCCGTAGTCCCAAATCTTTCGACATGGACACCATATGATCATATTTTATGTAATCAAATGATATACTTCATCTGAAAGCGTCATCACTCGGCACCCCTCCTTGATGCAGATCAAAGTGACATTTTGAATTGTCACTATAACCTGACATATCAAAATCACCGGGAGGGATGGATGCGGATCCTGCTGTTGCATCCGAATTATCATTCGGGCGGCGCCGAAATCGCCGGAAACTGGCCGCCCGCCTGGGCCGCCTACATCGCCGGCGCGCTGAAATCCGCCGGCTTCACCGATCTGCGCTTCATCGACGCGATGACCAACGACCTGTCGGACGACGCCCTGCGCGACATCCTCCGCGCCGAACGGCCGGACATCATCGGCAGCACCGCGATCACCCCCTCGATCTACAAGGCCGAGCGCCTGCTCAAGATCGCGCGCGAGGAACATCCCGGCGCGCTGACGGTTCTCGGCGGCGTGCACGCCACCTTCATGTATGGCCAGGTTCTCGCCGAAGCCCCCTGGATCGACGTGATCGTCCGCGGCGAGGGCGAAGGGATCATCGTCGATCTCGCCCGTGCCGTGGCGGCGGGGAATTTCGCGGCAACCCGCCACGACATCCGCGGCATCGCCTTCCGCGAGGCGGGCAAGGTCGTCGCAACCGAAGCCGCCCCCACCGTCAAGGATCTCGACGCCCTCGCCCCCGACTGGAGCATCCTCGACTGGGACCGCTACCGCTACATCCCGCTCGGCACCCGTGTGGCCATCCCGAACATGGCGCGCGGCTGCCCCTTCACCTGCTCGTTCTGCTCGCAATGGAAATTCTGGCGCGACTACCGCTACCGCGATCCCTCGAAAGTGGTCGATGAAATCGTGCGTCTGCGCGATGAGCACGGCGTCGGCTTCTTCATCCTCGCCGACGAGGAACCGACGATCAACCGGAAGAAATTCGTCGCCTTCTGCGAGGAGCTGATCGCACGCGATGTCGGCCTGCTCTGGGGCATCAACACCCGCGTCACCGACATCCTGCGCGACGAGGCGCTGCTGCCGCTCTACCGCCGCGCCGGGCTCATCCACGTCTCCCTCGGCACCGAGGCCGCCGCCCAGATGAAGCTCGACCGTTTCAACAAGGAAACCACGATCGAGCAGAACCGCAAGGCGATCGCCCTGCTGCGCGCCGCCGGCATCGTGGTCGAGGCGCAGTTCATCGTCGGGCTGGAGAACGAAACACGCGAAACGCTGGAGGAAACCTACCGCATGGCGCGCGACTGGGCGCCCGATCTCGCCAACTGGTCGATGTACACGCCCTGGCCCTTCTCCGACCTGTTCCGCGACCTGGCCGACAAGGTCGAGGTGTTCGACTACGAGAAATACAATTTCGTCACCCCGATCATCCGCCCCGCGGCAATGGACCGCGCCGAACTGCTCGACCGGGTGATGCACAATTACCGCCGCTTCTACATGCGCAAGGCGTTCTTCTCCTACCCCTGGGCCGGCTCCGGCGCGCGGCGGCGCTACCTGCTCGGCTGCCTCAAGGCGTTCATGAAATCCGGCTTCGAGCGGAAATTCTACGATCTCGGCCGGGTCGGCTACTGGGGGCCGCAATCGAAGCGCAAGGTCGATTTCCATTTCGACGGCGCGCGAAGCAGGGCCGGCGCGGAACAGGTCGAATGGCGCACCATGCATGACAACAAGCGGCACCCAAGCAAGGCGCCCAGCCCTGCGGAACCACCACCCTGACCGCGCTCGACAATCCGTCGGGGCCGCGCATCGGGCCGAACGCGATCCTCCAGGTCTTCGCCGCCCTCGCCGCCGCCGGCGGGCCAGCCTGCGTTGCCAGGGTCGCGCGCGTGGCTGGCGCCGATCCCCATCTCGCCCATCCGCCCGCCGCGATGGTCCCAGCGGCGGAGGTGCTGGGGCTGCACCGCGCGGTGCGCGCCTGCCTCGGCGCCGGGCCGGGCGGGGCGGTGCTGCGCGCGGCGGGCGAGGCGACCGGGCGCTATCTCCTCGCGCACCGGATTCCGCGCCCGGTCCGCCTCGCGCTCCGCGCCGCCCCGGCGCCGCTCGCCGCCCGCCTGCTGGTCGCGGCGATCCGCCGCCACGCCTGGACTTTCGGCATGCCGGACGGGCTCGATGCCGCCTGGCGCGGCGGGCTGCGCCTGTTCCTCGCGGCAAACCCTATCGCGGTGCCCGGCGCGGCCGGTCCCGGCTGCGACTTTCACGCCGGCACCTTCGAGGTGCTGTTCCAGGCGCTGGTCGACCGCCACCTTGTCGTGCGCGAAACCGCCTGCCGCGCCGCCGGCCACCCCGCCTGCGTCTTCGCGATCCGGCGCGGCTGATCTCCCGGCAATAGACCGGCGGCGCGGATGATGCTCTACCGGCCTGCCCGATACCCACCCGGCCTCGCCGCCGCGAGGGCTTCGCCTTCGATTTCGGCGCCCAGTTCTGGGTCTGAACCAAACGCCGTGCGGCCTTGAGGGGATTGATCTGTGGTCTGCCCACTTCTGCTACCAGATGGCCTGGAGGAAAAGGTCGGTGGGTATAAAGACGTGGGACAGCAGCCTGTCGCTGCCGGGCTTGATCGTGGAGCGCAAGATGCTCGTTGGCGGTGTTGTGCAGATGTCGGGCCGGCTGTCCGCTTCGCAGGCAACGTGTCCGGACTACGGCACGCCGTCGACATCCTGCCACAGCCGGCGCGATCGCATGCTCTCGGAAATGCCCGTCAGTGGGAGCGCGGTCCAGCTTCGGCTATTGATACGACGTTTCGGTGCGGACACGCCTCTTGCCGGCGGCAAACGCTCAGCGAGCTGTTAGCACCCGCATTTGGCCGCCGGTACGGTCGGTGGGTCGGGCGCTGCAATGCGCTGGTGTGCGGGGTGATCCGCTGACAGAGCCACCGCCGCCCGCGCGGGTGATCGGTATCGACGACTTCTCCTGGCGCCGCGGGGATAGCGACGGCGGCATCGTCGTCGATCTCGAAGTCGTCAGGTCATCGACCTGTTGACGGACAGGTGGCGCGAGACCGTGACCGCCTGGCTTGAGCAGAGCCCGCAGGTCGAGATCATCTGCCCCGTGATCGCGGCCCTGGCTATGGCGCTGCCGCCACCGCAGCGGCGCCCCAGGCGCGTCAGGTAGCCGAGCGCTGGCACATGTTCGAGAATGCGTCTGCGGTGTGCTTGCGCGGTTCGATCCGAGATGCAGTGCCTGCGCCGTACGCCCGCACCCGCGCGGCCGGTCATCCCGCGACCCTGACCCGCGCCGAGCATATCCAGTGGGATGGCACTCAGCTTCGCCAGGCACTCAACCGACAGATTGTGGATCTTGCCGGGCGAGGCGTGCCGATCAAGACGATGGCGCGCACCACCGGCGCGTCGTGCCAGACGTTCCGCAAGATCCTGAGCGGCCAGCGCCACGATACATTCCGGCAGCGTCAGAGCGCGCTCGATGCCTGGTCGCTCACGCTCGAGGCCGAGTGGAACGCAGGATGCAGGGTTGGTTCCGAACTCTGGCGGCGCCTGAAGGCATCAGGCTTTACAGGCCGCTGCGCATGGTCAGCGAACGGACCACGCGCCGCCGCTGTCTCGTCGCCATGGGCCAGCGGTCAGGTCGAAGGCAAAATTACACGCCTCAAATCCATAAAGTGCCAGATGTACGGCCGCGCCAAGATCGATTTGCTCAAGGCACGGTTCATGGTGCCCGCATGACCACATCTGCAGGGAATTTGAGTCAGACCCTGCCATCCATGCCGACCACCTTCACCAGTACGGATTCTGGATCAGAATTCTGCGCAAGCTGGAATCGCCCATCAATTCAATCCGGTCGAAAAACACCCGAGGATAAATCTCCATGATCTGGAATACATCTTTATTATCTGGTTCACAATTTCATTATCCTTCGACAACTAAAATTCGTCCCGATGATTGATTATTCGACGGTTACCGATTTCGCAAGATTACGAGGCTGATCGACATCGGTGCCCTTGAGGACGGCGACATGGTAGGCGAGAAGCTGAACCGGGATCGCGTAGAGAATGGGCGCGACGAACGGATCGCACTCGGTGATGATGATGGTCCGGTTCGCGATGCCAGCGAGGCGGGCGGCGCCGGCCTTGTCGCTGAACAGTATGATCCGTCCACCGCGTGCCGCGGCTTCCTGCAGGTTGGACGCAGTCTTTTCGAAGAGCGGGCCGGAAGGCAGCACGGCGATGACCGGCACCGAGGGATCGATCAGCGCGATCGGCCCGTGCTTCATTTCGCCGGCGGGGTATCCTTCGGCGTGGATATAGCTCAGTTCCTTCAGCTTCAGCGCGCCTTCGAGGGCGATCGGCATCATCGAGCCGCGGCCGAAGAACAGCACGTCGCGCGCATCGCGGATGTCTTCGGCAAGGGCGCGGATCTCCGTATCATCGGCAAGGAGCTGGGCCATCTTGCCGGGAAGCTCCATCAAGGCGGCGACCAGCGGCGCGATTTCCGCATCGCTCCGCGCGTCGCGGGCGCGGGCGAGGGCGAGGGTGAAGCCGGCGAGCACGGCGAGCTGTGCGGTAAAGGCCTTGGTGCTGGCAACACTGATTTCCGGGCCGGCGATGGTTTCCAGCATCAGGTCGCTCTCGCGCGCCATCGTGCTTTCCGGCACGTTGACCACCGACATCACCTTGCAGCCCTGGCGCTTCATGTAGCGCAGCGCCGCCATGGTATCGGCGGTTTCGCCGGACTGGCTGATGACGAGGCCGAGCCCCGCGGGGTCGAGCGGTGGCTCGCGGTAGCGGAACTCGCTGGCTACATCGGCATCCATCGGAATCCGCGCGATCTCCTCCAGCCAGTAACGCGCCGTCAGACCGGCATAGTAGGCCGAGCCGCAGGCCGAGAGGCTGATGCGCGGAATGGCGGCGAGGTCGACCGCGAGGTCCGGCAGGACCGGCAGGCGGGTTGCCGGGTCGATCATGCGGTTCAGTGTGTCGCCGATGATCGCGGGGTTCTCGTGCAGCTCCTTTTCCATGAAATGGCGGAAATTGCCCTTGCCGATGGACGCGCCGGTCAGGCGGGTCAGCTTGACCTCGCGGGCGACCGGGTTGTTCGCGGCGTCGCGGAATTCGGCACCGCTGCGCGAGACGATCACCCAGTCGCCATCGTCGAGATAGGCGATGCGGCGGGTCAGCGGCGCGAGGGCAAGGGCATCGGAGCCGAGATACATCTCCTCCTCGCCGAAGCCGACCGCGAGCGGGGCGCCGCGCTGCGCGCCGATGATCAGCTCGGGATGACCGGCGAAGATCAGCGCCAGCGCATAGGCGCCTTCGAGCCGGGCGAAGGCGGCGGCGGCGGCCTCGACCGGGGCGAGGCCGCGGGCGAGATGAAGATCGACGAGCTGGGCAACGGTTTCGGTGTCGGTCTCGGTGGAGAAGACCTGGCCGGCGGCTTCGAGCTCGGCGCGCAGTTCGGCATGGTTCTCGATGATGCCGTTATGCACGACGGCGACGCGGGCGGTGCCGTGCGGATGGGCGTTGCCTTCGGTGGGCGCGCCATGCGTCGCCCAGCGGGTGTGGCCGATGCCGGTGGTGCCGGCGAGCGGTGCCGCGGCGAGGCTGGCGGCGAGGTTGGCGAGCTTGCCCTCGGCCCGGCGGCGGGTGATCGCGCCCTCGACCAGGGTGGCGATGCCGGCGCTGTCATAGCCGCGATAGGCGAGGCGGGAGAGACCGTCGAGCAGCAGGGGAGCGGCGTCGTTCCGCCCGATCAGTCCGACAATGCCGCACATCAGCGTTTTCCCTTCGTCATGCGCAGTTCGGCCGCGCGGCCGGGTTTTTCGACCTGCCGGCCGCGCGCGAGCGCCAGCGCATCCGCCGCTACCGGGTCGGTGATGACGCTGCCGGCGGCGATGATCGCGCGGTCGCCCACCGAAACAGGGGCGATGAGGGCGACGTCCGAGCCGATGAAGGCGTCGGCGCCGATCGTGGTGCGGTGCTTGGCGAAGCCGTCGTAATTGCAGGTGATGGTGCCGGCGCCGATATTGGCGCGCGGACCGATTTCGGCATCGCCGAGATAGGTCAGGTGGTTGGCCTTGGCGCCGGCACCGAGGCGGGCGGCCTTGAGCTCGACGAAATTGCCGACATGGGCGCCGGCGCCGATGTCGCTGCCCGGGCGTAGCCGCGCATAGGGGCCGATGATGGCGCCGGCGGAGATGGCGCAGCCCTCGAGATGGGAGAAGGCGCGGATCGTGACATCCGGCCCGACCGTCACGCCGGGGCCGAAGACGACATGCGGCTCGATCGTGACATCGGCGGCGAGTGCCGTGTCGGCGGCGAGGAAGACGGTTTCGGGGGCGGTCATCGTCACCCCGGCGGCGAGGGCGGCGGCGCGCAGGCGGGACTGCATCGCCGCCTCGGCGGCGGCGAGCTCGGCGCGGGAATTCACGCCCCGGCATTCGTCCCACGGCGCCTCGACCACGGCGACGGAGGCACCTTCGGCGCGGGCGACGGCGACGAGGTCCGTCAGGTAGTATTCGCCTTTCGCGTTGTCGTTGCCGATGCTCCCGAGCCAGCGGCGCATGTCGGCGGCGGCGGCGGAGAAGCCGCCGACATTGCACAGGCCGATCGCGCGCTCGGCCTCGGTCGCGTCGGCGAATTCGACGATGCGTTCGGCGAAGCCGGCGGGCCCGATGATGCGGCCGAAGGCGCCGGGTTCCGGCGGGCGGGTGCCGAGCAGCACCAGCGCCGCATCCCCCGCGCCGAGCCGCGCGCCGAGGCGCTGGAGAGTCGGGCCGGTGACCAGCGGATTGTCGCCATAGACGAGGGTGACGGCGCCGGCGCCGAAATGGTCCGCGGCGGCGAGGGCGGCATGGGCGGTGCCGAGGCGCTCGCGCTGGATCACGGTCGGGTGCGGGGCGGCGGCGCGGGCGACCTCGTCCATGTCCGGCCCGGTGACGACCACGGTGGCCGCGAAGGCCGTCTTGCAGGCGGCGAGGAGATGGGCGAGCATCGGCCGGCCGGCGATGTGGTGCAACACCTTGGGTCGGCTCGACTTCATGCGGGTGCCGAGGCCGGCGGCAAGAATCACGGCGGTATTGTGCATGAGCGAAGCGGTAGCCCTGGCCAGCCGCGCCTGTAAAGTGTCCGGCCATCAAATAGGATTTCGGAGTGTGTCATGAATGCTGCACGCGGTGTTGTTTTCGATCTGGACGGCACGGTCATCGACAGCCTGCCGGATCTCGCGGCAGCGCTGAATCGCTCCCTCGCGCGCCATGGCATGGCGCCGGTCCCTCGGGAAGAGGTGGCGCCGATGGTCGGCGATGGCGCGAAAATGTTGCTGAAACGGGGCTATGAAGCCCGCGGAATGACGCCGGATGACGAGGACGAGGCCATCTTCCTCGCCGATTACGAGGCCCATGTGACCGACCTGACCGAGCCCTATCCGGGCATCGCCGAGGCGCTCGGCACGTTGGCCGCGCGCGGCTACAGCCTGGGGATGTGCACCAACAAGCCGGAGGCCTCGGCGCGCAAGGTGCTGGCGGCGCTGGACCTCGATCGCTTCTTCCCGGTCCTGATCGGCGGCGACGCCACCACGTTCCGCAAGCCCGACCCCCGCCATCTCGGCGCGGTGCTCGAGGCAATGGCGGTCGGCAAGGATGCGGCGGTGATGGTCGGCGACCACCACAACGACATCGCCACCGCGGACGGGCTGGGCGTGGCGTCCATCTTCGTCCGTTGGGGGTATGGGCGCGCGGAAGCGACGGTGTCGATCGACGAAACGGCGGCGCTCGTGCCGGCGGTGGAGCGCCTGCTCGGGGCGGGCTGATCGGCTGCCCCGCGCACGCGGCCGATTCGCGTGGGCGCCATCCCGCAACCGGCCTTGACGGGCGCTGCCCGATAGCCCATGTGCGGAAACAGGACCTGCATTGTCCGCAATCGGGTGAGCCATGTTGAGATTGTCACGACTGACCGACTACGCCGTGGTGGTTCTGGTGCGTCTGGCCCAGGCTGGATGCGTCGAGACCGCGCCCTCGATCGCCGCCGGAACCGGCATCCCGGAGCCGACCGTGGCGAAGGTGCTGAAGGGATTGGCGCAATCCGGCCTCGTGTCGTCGCAGCGTGGCGCGCATGGCGGGTATCGGCTCGGGCGGCCGCTCGCCGCGATTCCGATCGCCGATGTGATCGTGGCGATCGACGGACCCATTGCGCTGACCGCCTGCGTCGAAGGCACCGGCGGATCGTGCGACAGCGCTTCGCTGTGCCCGATGGCGGGGCGCTGGGGCGTCGTGAACGATGCGATCAGCGATGCGCTCAACGCGATCTCGCTGGATGACATGCAGGCGGCCGCATTGCCCAGGGCGTTGCGGGTCGAAGGATCGGATGTCGCGGCGCGCGCGCCGTCAACTGTCGAATAGGGGTTTCCATGCCTGCCGTGAACGAGACGATCGAGACCGTCGACCGGATATCCGGCGGCGGCTACAAGTTCGGCTTCGAGACCAATATCGAGATGGAGTTCGCGCCCAAGGGGCTGAACGAGGACATCGTCCGGCTCATCTCGGCGAAGAAGGGTGAGCCGGAATGGCTGCTCGAATGGCGGCTCAAGGCCTATCGCGCCTGGCTCTCCATGGAAGACCCGGCTTGGGCGCGCATCCGCCATCCGAAAATCGACTATCAGGACCTGCATTATTACGCGGCGCCGAAGAAGCCGGCGCCGAAGTCGCTGGACGAGGTCGATCCCGAACTTCTCGCGATGTACGAGAAGCTCGGCATTCCGCTGAACGAGCGCGCGGCGCTGGCGGGAATCGCCGTCGATGCCGTGTTCGACAGCGTTTCGGTCGCGACCACGTTCCGCGAGTCGCTGGCCAAGGCCGGGGTGATCTTCTGCTCGATTTCCGAGGCGGTGCGCGAGCATCCCGATCTGGTACGGAAATATCTCGGCAGCGTCGTGCCGGCGGGCGACAACTATTACGCGGCGCTGAACTCGGCGGTGTTTTCCGATGGCAGCTTCGTCTTCGTGCCGAAGGGCGTGCGCTGCCCGATGGAGCTTTCGACCTATTTCCGCATCAACGCCCGCAACACCGGCCAGTTCGAGCGCACACTGATCGTCGCCGAGGCTGGGGCCAGCGTGTCGTATCTCGAGGGCTGCACGGCGCCGATGCGCGACGAGAACCAGCTTCACGCCGCGGTGGTCGAGCTCGTGGCGCTCGACGAGGCGACGATCAAGTATTCGACCGTGCAGAACTGGTATCCGGGCGATGCCGAGGGGCGCGGCGGCATCTATAACTTCGTGACCAAGCGCGGCGCCTGCCGGGGGCGGAACTCGAAGATTTCCTGGACCCAGGTGGAAACCGGCTCGGCGATCACCTGGAAATATCCCTCCTGCATCCTGCAGGGCGAGGGCTCGACCGGCGAGTTCTACTCGGTGGCGGTGACGAACAATTTCCAGCAGGCCGATACCGGCACCAAGATGATCCATCTGGCGCCGAACACGACGAGCACGATCGTCTCCAAGGGGATTTCGGCCGGACGCTCGAACAACACCTATCGCGGCCTGGTGCGGATCATGCCGCGGGCGACGAATGCGCGGAACTTCACCCAGTGCGACAGCCTGCTGATCGGCGATCGCTGCGGCGCGCATACGGTGCCCTATATCGAGAGTCGCAACCGCACCGCCAAGGTGGAGCACGAGGCGACAACCTCGAAGATCGCCGATGACCAGCTGTTCTACTGCCGCTCGCGCGGGCTTTCGGAAGAGGACGCGGTGGGGCTGCTGGTCAACGGGTTCTGCCGGGACGTTTTGAAGGAATTGCCGATGGAGTTCGCGGTCGAGGCGCAGAAGCTGCTCGCCGTGTCTCTCGAAGGCTCCGTGGGCTGAGGACGCAACATGCTTGAAATCAAGGGACTGACCGCGACCATCGATGGCAAGGAGATCCTGCGCGGGATCGACCTGACCGTGCCGGAGGGCGAGGTGCACGCGATCATGGGGCCGAACGGGGCGGGAAAATCCACCCTGTCCTACGTGCTGTCGGGCCGCGAGGGCTACGAGGTCACCGGCGGCAGCGTGACGTATAACGGCGCCGACCTGCTGGCGATGGAGCCGGAGGAGCGGGCGGCGGCGGGTGTGTTCCTCGCCTTCCAGTATCCGGTCGAACTGCCGGGGGTGGGCAACGCCAATTTCATCCGCACCGCGCTGAACGCGATCCGCCGGGCGCGCGGCGAGGCGGAGCTCGACGCCGTTCAGTTCCTCAAGGAAGCGCGGGCGGCGGTGAAGGCGCTGAAAATGCCGGACGACATGCTGAAGCGGAACGTCAATGTCGGGTTCTCGGGCGGCGAGAAGAAGCGCAACGAGGTGCTGCAGATGGCACTGCTGAAGCCGACCCTGGCGCTGCTCGACGAGACCGACTCCGGGCTCGATATCGATGCGCTCAAGATCGTCGCCGAAGGGGTGAACGCGCTGCGCGGGCCCAGTTTCTCGGCGTTGGTGATCACGCATTATCAGCGGCTGCTCGACCATATCGTGCCGGACCGGGTGCATGTGCTGGCGGCCGGCAAGATCGTCCGCTCCGGTGGGCCGGAGCTTGCGCGCGAACTGGAGGCCAACGGTTATGCGGGGCTGGAGGCGGCATGAGCGGGACTGACCTGCTCGACGGTTTCGATCTCGCCGCGCTGCCGGGCGCGGCCGCGCGGGAGGCGGCGGCAGCGCGGGTGCGCGCCGGCGGCTGGCCGACGAAGCGCGACGAGGCCTGGCACTATACCGATCTCGCGGCCGGGCTGCGCGGTTTTGCTCTCGGCCCCGCCCCGGCGGTGGAGGTCGCGGCTGAACTGCCGGAGGGGCCGCGCGTCGTGTTCGTCAACGGCCGGTTCGATGCCGCGCGTTCGGCGGCGCCCGACTGGGTGAGCCAGCTGGGCGATGCGGCGGCGGATCCGGCGCGCGGCGGCGTGGTCGTCGCGCTGAACACCGCGCTGGCGGAGGATGGCGTGGCCATCACCCTGGCGCCGGGCCAGCAGGGCGGCACGCTGTTCCTGGTGGCGCTGGCGGCGGGCCGGGGCGAGACGATGCCGGCCATCGCGCCGCGCCACCGGATCGTGCTCGGCGCCGGTGCGACGCTGACGCTGATCGAGACGGCGCGTGGCGAGGGCAGCTACCTGCATGCGCCGGTCTTCGAGGTTGACCTCGGCGCGGGGGCGCGGCTCAACCATTATCGGCTCCAGGACGAATCCGCCGAGGCGGTGCATGTCGCGACCATCTTCGCCGAGATCGCGGGCGGAGCGGGCTATGAGAGCTTCACCCTCAATCGCGGCGCCCGGCTCAGCCGCAACGAGACCCATGCGCGGCTGACCGGCCCTGCGGCGGATGTGCATCTCAACGCGGCGCAACTGCTCGCCGGCACCCAGCATGGCGACGTGACCACGGTGGTGCGGCACGACGCGCCGGACTGCGCCTCGCGGCAGACGGTGAAATCGGTCCTGGCCGGGGCGGCGCGCGGTGTCTTCCAGGGCCGGATCGAGGTCGATCGCATCGCGCAGAAGACCGACGGCTATCAGATGAACCAGGCGCTGCTGCTCTCCGACGAGGCGGAGATCGACAGCAAGCCGGAGCTGGAAATCTTCGCCGACGACGTGAAGTGCAGCCATGGCGCGACGATCGGCGCGCTCGACCCCGAACAGCTTTTCTACCTGCGCAGCCGCGGCGTGCCGGCGGCGGAGGCAAAATCGATCCTGATCCGCGCCTTTCTCGACGAGGCGCTGGAGCCGGTGACCGATGAGGCGGCGCGGGCCGTCTTCGAGGCGGCGATCGGCGCCTGGTGGCGGGAGGGGGCATGAGCGCGGCCATCGAGCAGCCCGGCTTCGACATCGCGCGCATCCGCGCCGATTTCCCCATCCTGTCGCAGACGGTGCATGGCAAGAAACTGGTGTTTCTCGATAGCGGCGCCTCGGCGCAGAAGCCGCGCGCGGTGATCGATGCGATGGTCCGCTCGATGGAGACACGCTACGCCAATGTCCATCGCGGGCTGCACTGGCTGAGCGAGCGCGCCTCGGACGACTACGAGGCCGCGCGCGACAAGGCGGCGGCTTTCCTTAACGCGGCGCGGGAGGAGATCGTCTTCGTGCGCAACGCGACCGAGGGGATCAACCTCGTCGCCGCGACCTTCGGCCGGTCGGCGCTGCGTCCGGGCGATGCGGTGGTGGTGAGCGAGATGGAGCACCACGCCAATCTCGTGCCCTGGCAGATGCTGCGGGATTCGCACGGCATCGAGCTGCGCATCGCGAAGATCACCGATGCCGGCGAGCTCGACTTCGCCGATCTGGAGCGGCAATTCGCCGATGGGCGGGTGCGGCTGCTGGCGATCACCCATATGTCGAACGTGCTCGGCACCTACACGCCGGTGGAGCGGCTTGCCGCCTTTGCGCACGAGCGCGGGGCGCGGCTGCTGCTCGATGGCGCGCAGGCGGTGGTGCACCGGGCGGTGGACGTCCGTGCGATCGATGCGGATTTCTACGTGTTCTCCGGCCACAAGCTCTACGGGCCGTCCGGCATCGGGGTGCTGTTCGGCAAGCGCGAGCTGCTCGACGCGATGCCGCCCTTCCTCGGCGGCGGCGACATGATCCGCAGCGTGAGCTACGAAAAATCGACCTGGGCGGAGCCGCCCTACCGGTTCGAGGCGGGCACGCCGGCGATCGTCGAGGCGGTGGGTCTCGCGGCAGCGATCGATTATGTGAACGCGATCGGGTTTCCGGCGATCGCGTCGCATGAGCGGGCGCTGACCGATCACGCGCTGGCGACGCTCGATGCGATCGGCGGCGTCCATGTGGTCGGGCGGGCGCAGGACCGCGGCGGGGTCGTCGCCTTCACCATGGACGGGGTGCATGCGCACGACGTCGCCACCCTGCTCGACAAGCAGGGGATCGCGGTGCGGGCCGGGCACCATTGCGCCGAACCGCTGACCCGCCGGCTCGGGCTTGACAGCACCGCCCGCGCGACGTTCGGCGTCTATACGACGATGGAGGAGATCGACGCGCTGGCGGCGGGGCTGCGGCGCGTGCAGCAGGTGTTCGGCGGATGAGCGGTGCGGCGGATGTCGGCGATCTCTACCAGCGGCTGATCATGGAACGCGCCCGCGCGCCGCTGCATGCCGGCCGGCCGGCGCGCTTCGATGCCGAGGCGGAGGGCGACAACCCGATGTGCGGCGACCGGGTGCATCTGCGCCTGAGCTGCGCGGGCGGGGCGATCGGCGAGGTGTGGCACGAGACCCGCGGCTGCGCGATCTGCGTCGCCTCGGCCGATCTGATGGCGGATGCGGTGGCCGGGCGCTCGCGCGCGGCGGCCGAGGAGCTTGCCGGCGCCTTCGAGGCGATGGTGGCGACCGGGGCGGTGCCCGACCGCGAGGAGTTCAGCGAATTGCGGGCGCTGTCGGGCGTTCATGAATATCGCTCGCGCCACCGCTGCGCCACACTTCCCTGGCAGGCGCTGCGCGCCGCGCTGACCAAGACGATGGAGACCGGACATGGCGGATGACATGGCCAGGACCGAACCCGTGACCACCTGGACGCCGGAGGGCGAAACCGCGCCGCTGGTGAGCGAGGAGAACGTGATCGCGGCGATTTCCACGGTCTATGACCCGGAAATTCCGGTGAACATCTTCGAGCTCGGCCTGATCTACGCGATCGAGATCGAGGGTGGGGCGGTGAAGGTGGAGATGACGCTGACCGCGCCAGCCTGCCCCAGCGCGCAGGAACTGCCCGAGGCGGTGCGCCTCGCGGTGGGGACGGTGCCGGGGGTGAGCGAGGTAGAGGTCGAGACCGTGTGGGATCCGCCCTGGGATCCCTCGCGGATGAGCGACGAGGCGCGCCTCGCCCTCAACATGTTCTGAGGAGTCTGCGATGACCACGATCCGCACCGAATCCGCACCGCCCCGCCGCAGCCTGCCGCCGCTGATGCAGCTGACCGACGCCGCCGCCGATCGCCTTCGCGCGCTGTATGAAAACGGCCAGCAGGGCCGGCTGCTGCGAATCAGTGTTGGTACCAAGGGGTGTTCCGGCCTGTCCTACGAGATGAACTGGGTGGACGAGCCGGCGCCGACCGACGAACAGGTGAGCGACAAGGGGGTCACGGTGCTGATCGACCGCAAGGCCACCCTGTTCCTCATCGGCACGGTGATGGACTACAAGGTGGAAAAATTCACCTCGGGCTTCACCTTCGAAAACCCGAACGAGAAGGGCCGCTGTGGCTGCGGCGAGAGTTTCCACGTCTGACGCGCCGCGTTGACGCCGCGGCCTGACGGCCGAAAACTGCTTAGAGCATCATCCGATCAGATGGAGTCATCTGATCGGATGGAGATGCTCTGTTTATCAATATGATAGAGCACTACATCCGATCCGAAAGGATCGGAAAGTGCTCTAGGCGATCTCCTCCAGCCCGTCTTTGGTGACACGGCGGAAGAAGCAGTTATGCGCGCCGGTGTGGCACGCCGGCCCGGTCTGCTCGACAAGGAGCAGCAGCGTATCGCCATCGCAGTCGAGCCGCATCTCTACGAGGCGCTGCACATGGCCCGAGCTTTCGCCCTTGCGCCAGAGCTTCCCCCGGCTGCGGCTGAAATAGCAGACCTGCCCGGTGGCGAGGCTCTCGGCGATCGACTCCGCGTTCATCCAGGCCATCATCAGCACCTCGCCGGTATCGTGCTGCTGCGCGATGGCGGGAATGAGTCCGGCTTCGTTGAAGCGGGCGGCGGTGATGACGGGGTGGGTCATGCCGTGCCGTCCGGGCTGAAGCCGTCTTGCAATTCCCCGGCCATGCAGGGGGGCGAGGCGCAGGTGGTGCGGGCTTGGCCGCGCAGCACGGCGAGGCCCTGTTCGAGATCGGCGATCAGGTCGTCGGTGTGTTCGAGGCCGATCTGCAGCCGCAGCATCTCGCCGCCGAAGCGGCCGGTGCCTTCGGTGCGGGTGATGGTGTTGGTGGTCGGCAGGGCGAGGCTCTCATAGCCGCCCCAGGACGCGCCGATGCCGAACAGGCGCAGCGCGTCGGCCATCGCGCAGACGGCATCGTAATCATGCTCGGGCTGGAACACCACGCCGAACAGGCCGCAGGCGCCGGTGAAATCGCGCTTCCAGAATTCGTGGCCGGGGCAGGAGGGCAGGGCGGGATGCAGCACGCGCAGCACTTCCGGCCGGTCCGCGAGCCAGGTGGCGACGGCGAGGGCCGCGCGTTCCTGCTCGGCGAGGCGGACCGTGAGGGTGCGCGCGCCGCGCAGGGCCAGCCAGCAATCGTCCGGCGAGGCGTACTGGCCGAGATCGAGCGCGCCGGCGCGCAGCCAGGCCCAGTCCTCATCCGTCGCGACGGTGATGGCGCCGAGCACGATGTCGGAATGGCCGCCGACATATTTCGTCAGCGCCTGGATCGACACGTCGACACCGTGGCGGAAGGGCTGGAAGGTGCGGATGCCCCAGGTATTGTCCATGAACAGCTTGGCGCCATGCGCGTGGGCGACGCGGGCGAGCATCGGCACGTCCTGCACCTCGAAAGTGTGGCTGCCGGGGCTCTCGGAAAAGATGGCCGTGGTTTGCGGGCGCATCAGCGCCGCCAGCCGGTCTTCGGTAATCAGCGGATCGTAATAGGTGGTGGCGACGCCATAGCGGGCGAGTACACTGTCGCAGAAGCGGCGCGTCGGGCCATAGACGGAGTCCGGCACCAGCATGTGGTCGCCCGCCTTCAGCCAGGCGAGCAGCGGCACGGTGATGGCGGCAAGGCCCGAGGAGACGATCTGGCAATGCGTGCCGCCCTCGATTTCGGCGACAACGTTTTCCAGCGCGAAATGGGTTTCGCTGCCATAGAGGCCGTAGATCTCCTCCTGTTCGAGGCGGCGCTTGCCGATTTCGCGGCGCGCGGCACAGGAGGGATAGAGCACGGTGGAGCCGCGGACGAGCTTGGGATTCACATAGCCGTGCGACTTGACCGGCCGGCGTGAGGCCAGGGAGAGGCGGGTTTCGAAGCGATCTTCAGTCATGCGGGATCCTCTCCGGTGGCAACCGGGGTGTCGGGCAGGGCGCCCCATTCGGCCCATGAGCCGTCATAGAGCGCGCCCATCGGCAGGCCGGCGCGCGCCAGGCCGAGGGTGAGAACCGCGGCAGTGACGCCCGAGCCGCACATCGTGACCGGGCGGCTGGTATCGTCGATGCCGGCGGCGGCGAAGCGGGCGCGCAACGCATCCGGCGGGAGCATGGTTGCGTCAGCGCCCAGAAGTTCGGAATAGGGTAGCGAACGGGCGCCGGGGACGTGGCCGCCGCGCATGCCGGCGCGCGGCTCCGGCACTGTGGCGGCGTAGCGGCCGGCGGCCCGGGCATCGAGCACGGTTTCCGCTCGACACGCCACATTGGCTTCAATCGCCGCGCGGTCCCGCACACGGGAGGGATCGAAACGGGCAATGAAGCGGCCAGGTGGTCGCAGGTTGGCTTTGCCCTGTTCGAGCGGGCGGCCCTCGGCGCGCCATTTCGGTAATCCGCCGTCGAGCACGAAGACGTTCTCGTGGCCAAAGACGCGAAACATCCACCAGCCGCGAGCCGCCGAAAACAGGCCTCGCTGGTCATAGACCACGATCCGACTGTCATTGCCGACCCCGAGCGCCTCGACGGCAGAGGCAAAACCTCCTTCATCCGGGAGCATATGGGGCAGGTGCGAGGTCGTATCGGCAATGCGCTCGATATCGAAGAAGGCGGCGCCCGGCAGGTGCGCCTCGTCAAACAGCGACAGCGCATCCTGTGGCTCGTTCGGCAGGTAAAACGACGCGTCGAAAACGACGAGGGCCGGGTCGTCGAGCGTTGCAGCGAGCGCTTCCGTCGAGATCAGTGGGGATGACATGCCCGAGCATTAACCCGCCGGCGAAGATTTGTCTCCCCGCCGGCGCGTCGGGTCAGGCCATGGCAGGCTCGAGCATCCGTCGCACCTCCGCGGCGGCGGCGCGGCCCTTGATGGCATCGCGCCAGGCGCCTTCGGCGATACGCTGATGCGTCATCACGGCATCTTCCGCGCTCGTAATCATGGCGACGCCGGTCTGAGCATCCGGCGGCGCGTCGGTCGAGAAGGGATTGATCGACAGCGATGCGCGCTCGCGCGCGCGCAGAATCGTAAAGGGGCCGTTCGGTTCGGCCCCGGACATGAGGCCGAATTGCAGGCCGATCGGCTCGCTCTCCATCAGTTCGACCATGCGTTCGACTTCCCTGCGAGCGGTTTCGCGGCACTTCCGACGCAGCTTTTCGGAAAGCGGCAGCGCGCTGGCGATGCCCTGCTCCATGAATCGTCGTAGCGCGGTGGTCGTGAAAATCGCGATGACCGACGGGCGGCGCGCCACGAACATGCGTTTGCGAACCGAGAGCACGCCCAGAACCTGTTCCGCCGCCGAGCGGGCCATGGCCCGATCCTGTCCGCTCGATTCCGCGTTTTCCTCGAACACCTGGGTCAGGGTCGAGTCATATTCATCCGAGGTCGTCAGGTAGCAGACCGGCCCGAAAAATTGCAGGATTTGATCGGATGTCTCCTCGATCTGTCGCAGCCTTTCGAGGTAGCCGATCGGACGGCTGTAATATTCGATGCCGATCCCGAGCAGGGTCAGCGGCGAGATCTTGAGCAGCTCCGCGAGGCGCTTGACGGTGTCGAGCTTGATGACCTCGCCTTTCTCATAGCGGTAGAGAGCCGCGCGGGATACGCCGAGACGGGCAGCAATTTCCTCGGCCTTGAGACCGGATTCCATGCGGTAGGCCCGGAGTTGCTGACCAATATCGTTAAAATGCATCATCCGTTCTCACTTTTAAAACACGAATTCGTTCCAAATGCGGAGCCTAATTTTCAATCCGTTTCTATCAGAAATAGATCGGGACGCAAAACATTATCGGCATACTAAATTCTGGGCATGAACCTCGATTATCCTGACATCGGACCGAATCGTCATGGCTATGGCATCTGAAAAATTGCATATGCCGTATTCTTATTAATTTGTCGAGACAATCGGTGTGAGAAACGAATCTGAAAGACGGGCAGCCGCCCGTCGGCGGGCCGAGCATCGAGGGCGCGATGCCGAGAGGCGTGTCGCCGGATGGTACGCCGCACAAGGCTTTGTTGTGCTTGCGCAAAGGCTGCGCACGGCGGCGGGCGAACTCGACCTCGTGGTGGCCGACCGCACAACGCTCGTCTTCGTGGAGGTAAAGGCACGGAATGCTCTGCGGTCCGCGATCGAATCGGTTGCGCCGCGCCAGCGCCGGCGTCTTGTCGCCGCGGCGGCCATCGTCCTCGCCGGCCAGCCGGACTGGGGGCGAGCGGAGACACGTTTCGACGTTGTGCTGCTCGTCGGGGATGACGTGCACGCGATACGCGACGCGTTCCGCGCCGATGATCCCTGACCTGTTTGGCCGAGCGGCCCGGGAACGGCTATAAGCCTCTCATGAGTGATCCCATGCCCGAGCCGGCCCGGCTCACCGGTACCCGCGCAGACATGCCGGTGAGTGCCGAACTGCGTCGGAACGTGGCGTTCTGGATGCTTCGCGAAATGGAATGTCGCCTTGGCGAGGCGCGGTCGGACCTCGTGATCGACTTCGCGGCCCGCCGAACGACGATCGATGAAGCCGCGGGGGCGGCCGTTGCGCGCGTTGCCGCGAGACTGGCCGGCGAATGGATGCTCCTGGCGCGCGCGGGCGTTCCGCTTCCTCTGGCCGGACTTGCGGCTGCGCGCGTCGCGGCCCAGTTCGCGGAAGCCGAACATCTGACCCTGCCAGACGGCATGGGCTGGGCAGCGACGATGGCGGCGGAACTGCCGCCCAGTGCCGCCAGCTTGGCAGATGTGTCGCGCCGTCTGGCGGACTATGTGGCCGGCGCCGGGGCGGCCGTGGCGGACGAGGCGGCCATCGCGAGGCTGCGCGCCCTATGGCCGGTGATCGGGATCGCCGAGTCGATCATGGAGACGGGGGGCGACATCCGTCTGATGCGCGATCCCCAGAGCGATCTGAACGGCTATGGTTGCAGCCATCGGCCCCGCCCCTGGGCGGTGACCTTTGCCTCGTCGACCGCATCGTCGGTCTCCGAACGGGGATACGAAGCGGCGGACCGCCTCCGGCTGAAGATCACGGCCGCGATGCTGCTGGAGGGTACGCGTCGCCCGATCGAGCGTCAGGCCATAGCCGTAAGGCGGACGATCGGCCGCGATTTCGGCCTTCCGCGCGGCGGAGCCGTCGTGCTTGCGGCTTCCGGCACCGACAGCGAATTGCTGGCGCTGGCGCTGAGCCATCTGCCGGACGCGGTGCGCCCCATCACGACCATCCTGCTCGCGCCCGAGGAGACGGGAAGCGGTGTGCCGATGGCGGCGGTCGGGCGGCATTTTGCGATCGATACGGCAAACGGGCATGACGTTTCGCGCGCGGCACCCATCGAGGGCTTCCGTCCGGATACCGAACTGGTTTCGATTCCGTTGCGGGACGAACGCGGCGCTCCGCGTCATCGCGATGCGGTCGAGGCGGAGATCGTCGCAGCTGTCGAGGCCGCCGTGGCATCAGGCCGGCGCGTGATCCTGCATGCGCTCGATCTGTCCAAGACCGGGCTGCTCGCACCATCGATGGCGTTGCTGCGGCGGCTGAGGGCCCGCTTCGGCGACAGTCTGGATATCGTCGTCGATGCCTGTCAGCTGCGGATGGCGCCGGCGCGGATCCGCGCCTATCTCGGCCTTGACGCCGTCGTGCAGGTGACCGGCTCGAAGTTTCTCACCGGCCCGCCCTTTGCGGGGGCCGCGCTGATTCCGCCGGCGATCGCCCGGCGGCTGGGGCGCGGCAGGCTGCCCGCGGGGCTTGAGGCCTATTTCAGCCGGGGCGAATGGCCCCCCGCGGCAAAGGCGGCGCGGGCGCTTCCGGAGGGCGCCAATTACGGTCTGCTGTTGCGCTGGCGGGCGGCGCTCGCCGAATTCAGGGCGCTCGCCTCGGTGTCGGATGCGCGCAAGGCCGAGGTGATCCTGCGCTTCCGCAAGGCAGTCGAGGCGGCGGTTGCCCGTCATGATGTCTTCGTGCTGCAGGATGTGCCCGATCCGGCGCGCGAGGGCGAAGGATGGGATACGCTGCGCAGCGTCTTTGCCTTCGCCGTGCGCGCGCCGGGGGCGGCGGAACGCCTGCTCGACCCGGCGGCGGCCCGGCGGCTTTATCACTGGCTGAATGCGGATTGCGCTGCCCTGTTCGACACCGCCGCCGAGCGGCGCGTGGCGGCGCGGATCTGCCATATCGGCCAGCCTGTCGCCCTGCCGGACGGCGCGGGCGGGCAGGTCGGCTGGCTCAGGGTCTCGGCGGGGGCGCGGCTGATTTCCGGCGAGCCGTCGCATCGCGGCCTTGCCACCGAGCGGCGCCTTGCGCGCGAAATGGCGGACCTCGCACTGGTGTTCGACAAGATCGCGCTGCTGCGCGCGCACTGGGAGCGGGTGGCCGAGGCCGACCCGCGCCCGTGTTACCGATAGGCCGGCTCAGCCGTCGAGGGCGGCTTCCAGCGCGTCCATCCCCTCGCCCAGAACCGTGTCGCTCACCGTCAGCGGCACCAGCAGGCGGATGGCGTTGCCATAGACGCCGCAGGAAATCACGATGAGCCCGTGTTCGCGGGCGCGCGCGATGACCTGCTTCGTAGTGTCGGGGTCGGGCTCGTAGCTGCCGCGCTGCCTGACGATGTCGAAGGCGATCATCGCCCCCGGACCGCGGATCGCGGTGATCGGCGCCACATCGTTGCGCGAGGCGATGCGTTCCAGCCGGCTCTTCATCGTGGCGCCGATCGCATTGGCGCGCTCCACCAGGTTTTCATCCCGGATGACGTCGAGCACGGCGAGGGCGGCGGCGCAGGCGAGCGGATTGCCGGCATAGGTGCCGCCGAGGCCGCCCGGCTCCGGCGCATCCATCACCGCGGCGCGGCCGATCACGCCGGAGAGCGGGAAGCCGCCGGCGAGGGATTTCGCGATCGTCATCAGGTCCGGCTTGACGCCCGAATGCTCGATGCCGAACATCTTCCCGGTGCGGCCGAAACCGGTCTGCACCTCGTCGACGATCAGCAGGATGCCGTGGCGGTCGCAGATCTCGCGCAGCGCCACCAGCAGCTCGGTCGGCGCCGGGATGAACCCGCCCTCGCCCTGGACAGGCTCGATCACGATGGCGGCAACGCGCTCGGGCTCGATATCGGCACGGAACAGCATGTCAATGCCGCGGATACTGTCGGCCACGCTGACGCCGAAGGGCTCGTACGGGAAGGGCGCGTGGTAGATCTCGGCCGGCATCGGCGCGAAGCGCTTCTTGTAGGGAATGACCTTGCCGGTCATCGCCATGGTCAGCAGGGTGCGGCCGTGATACCCGCCGGCGAAGGTGATCACGCCGGGGCGGCCGGTGGCGGCGCGGGCGATCTTGATCGCGTTTTCCAGCGCCTCGGCGCCGGTGGTCAGGAACACGGTCTTGGCCGGCCCCTCGATCGGCGCGATCGCGTTGAGCCGTTCGGCGAGCGCCACGTAAGGCTCGTACGGCGTGACCTGGAAGCAGGTATGGGTGAAGCGGTCGAGCTGCGCCTTCACCGCCTCAATCACCTTCGGATGGCGATGCCCCGTGTTGAGCACCGCGATCCCGCCGGCGAAGTCGATGTAGCGCTTGCCGTCCGCGTCCCACAGCTCGGCGTTCTCGGCGCGGGCCGTGTAGGCCATCGGGTGGCTGATGCCCACACCGCGGGCCACGGCGGCCTCGCGCCGCGCATGGAGGTCGGTATTCGTGCTCATTCCTCGATCTCCGCGGCGGCGGGGTTACGGTGCATCGTGCTGTGCACCACGAAATCGGCTTCGGTCGCGTCGCGGATCTGCTCGATCGTCACGTCGTCGGGCTTGTCGACCAGGACGAGCGACGGGGATCGCGCATGGTCGACCTCGAACACCGCCATGTCGGTGACGATCATGCTGACCACACCCTTGCCGGTGAGCGGCAGCGTGCATTTCTTCAGGATCTTGGGCTCGCCCTTCGCCGTGTGCTCCATCAGCACGACGACGCGCGGCACGCCGGCGACGAGGTCCATCGCCCCGCCCATGCCCTTCACCATCTTGCCGGGGATCATCCAGTTCGCGAGATCGCCGTTCTCGGCCACCTGCAGCGCGCCCAGGATCGAAATATCGATATGCCCGCCGCGCACCATGGCGAAGGATTGGGCAGAATCGAAATAGCTCGTGGTCGGCAATGCGGTCACGGTCTGCTTGCCGGCGTTGATCAGGTCGGCGTCCTCCTCGCCCTCGTAGGGGAAGGGGCCGATGCCGAGCATGCCGTTCTCCGAGTGCAGCTGCACGGAGATGCCCTCGGGAATGTGGTTCGCCACCAGCGTCGGGATGCCGATGCCGAGATTGACGTAGAAGCCGTCCTTCAGTTCACGGGCGGCGCGGGCCGCCATCTGATCGCGTGTCCAGGGCATGTTTCCCTCCTCAGGCCCGCTCGCGGACGGTGCGTTTCTCGATGTGCTTCTCGACGTGCGCGAGCTTGACGATGCGTTTGACGTAGATGCCGGGGGTGACGATGTGGTCGGGGTCGATCGTGCCGGGTTCGACGAGTTCCTCGACCTCGGCGACCGTCACCTTCGCGGCGGCAGCGCAGATCGGATTGAAGTTCCGCGCCGTCTTCCGGTAGACGAGATTGCCCTCGGTATCGCCCTTCCAGGCATGGACCACGGCGAGATCGCCGAAAATGCCGCGTTCCATCACGTAGTGCCGGCCGTCGAACTCGCGGGTTTCCTTGCCTTCGGCAACCTGCGTGCCATAGCCGGTGGCGGTGAAGAAGGCGGGGATGCCGGCGCCGCCGGCGCGGATGCGCTCGGCCAGCGTGCCCTGCGGGTTGAACTCGATCTCCAACTCGCCGGCGAGATACTGCCGGGCGAAGGTGGCGTTCTCGCCGACATAGGAGGAGATCATCTTCTTCACCTGCCGCGTGTCGAGCAGGATGCCGAGACCGACCCCGTCGATCCCGGCATTGTTGGAGACGATGGTCAGGTTGCGCACGCCGCTTTCGCGGATCGCCTCGATCAGCGCCATCGGCACGCCGCACAGGCCGAAGCCGCCGGCGAGGATGGTCATGTCGTCGCGCAGCAGACCGGCGAGCGCCTCGACGGCGCCGGAATAGACCTTACGCATCCGGTTGGTTTCCTCCCTGGTGTTTCAGCGTTCGACGCACATGGCCACGCCCATGCCGCCGCCGATGCACAGCGTGGCGAGCCCCTTGCGGGCGTCGCGCTTCTGCATCTCGAACAGGAGCGTGGTGAGTACCCGCGCGCCAGAGGCGCCGATCGGGTGGCCGATGGCGATGGCGCCGCCGTTCACGTTGACCTTCGCCGGGTCGAGATTGAGGCCCTTGTTCACCGCGCAGGCCTGTGCCGCGAAGGCCTCGTTCGCCTCGATCAGGTCGAGATCGACGACCGACCAGCCGGCGCGGGCGAGCGCCTTCTGCGAGGAGGGGATCGGCCCGGTGCCCATCACCGCGGGATCGACGCCGGCGGTGGCGAAGCTGGCGATGCGGGCCAGCGGCGTCAGGCCGCGCTTCGCCGCTTCCTTCG
This sequence comes from Acidiphilium multivorum AIU301, assembly GCF_000202835.1. NCBI lineage: Bacteria > Pseudomonadati > Pseudomonadota > Alphaproteobacteria > Acetobacterales > Acidocellaceae > Acidiphilium > Acidiphilium multivorum. The sequence goes on along the minus strand of NC_015186.1, from coordinate 2,771,010 downwards.
CCGACATGACGACGAGGGCGGCGGCGCCGTCATTGATGCCGGAGGCGTTGCCGGCGGTCACGGTGCCGTCCTTCGAGAAGGCGGGCTTGAGCTTCGCCATGCTCTCGGCCGAGGCGTCATGGCGGATGTATTCGTCATCGGCGATCACGACCTCGCCCTTGCGGGTAACGATCGTCACCGGCGCGATCTCGTCGCGGAAGCGGCCGGACTTCTGCGCCGCCGAGGCCTTCTGCTGCGAGGCGAGGGCGAGGGCGTCCTGCTCCTCGCGGGTGATCTGATAGGACCGGGCGACGTTCTCGGCGGTGGTGCCCATGTGGTAGCCGTTGAAGGCATCCCACAGCCCGTCCTTGATCATGGAGTCGATGAACTTGACGTCGCCCATCTTGGTGCCGGCCCGCAGATGGGCGACATGGCTGCTGAGCGACATGCTCTCCTGGCCGCCGGCGATGACGATGTCGGACTGGCCGGACATCACCTGCTGCGCGGCCAGCGCGACGGCGCGCAGGCCGGAGCCGCAGACCTGGTTGATGCCGAACGCGGTCTTGGCATCCGGGATGCCGGCATTGCGCGCGGCCTGGCGGGCGGGGTTCTGGCCCGCGCCGGCGGAGAGCACCTGGCCGAGGATCACCTCGTCGACCTCGTCGGCGGAAAGTCCGGCACGCTCCATGGCGGCCCTGATGGCAACCTCGCCCAGCACATGCGCCGGGGTGGCGGCAAAGGCGCCGTTGAAGCTGCCGACCGGCGTGCGGGCGGCCGCGGCGATGACGATGTCGTCCATTGTGCTCCTCCTCTCGGTTCCGTGCGGTGCAGCATAGACCTTTGCCGCCGCAAGGGCTACAGCCCGGCCACCCATTCGCCGAATGGTTGCCATAGGGCTTGCGGCGCGCTCATGCCGGCGATCATGCCGATGTGGCCGGCCTTCGGCGCGATCACCGTAGCGTGCGGAACGACCGTGGCGAGGGCGGCGGCGGAGGCCGGGGGCACCAGCCGGTCGCGCGCCGGTGTCGCGATCAGGGTGGGACAGGTGATGGCGGCGGGGTTCACCGGCAGGCCGGCGATGCGCCATGCGCCCTGCGCGGTCGCGTTCTCGCCATACCATCCGCCAAGGGTTTCCCGCGCCACCGGGGCGGCGAGCGGCACGCCGTCGTTCAGCCAATCCTCGAGCGCAACGAAGCGGACCGCGCGCGGGCTCGCGGGGTCGAGGGCGGCGAATGCCCGGTATTTCGCGGTGACGCCGAACGGATCGAGGGTTGCGAACAGCGTCTGCAGAGCGTCGATCGGCACTGTGCCGGTGGCCGCCATCAGCGGTTCGAGGATGGGCAGGCTGGTGGCGAGGCTGCGCGCCGCCTCCTCGTCCTCGGCATGGAAATCCCACGGCGTCGCCAGCAGGGCGAGGGCACGGATACGCTCCGGCGCGCGCAGGGCGGCGGCCAGGGCCAGCAGCCCGCCCATGCAGTAGCCGACCAGGACGACCGGACCGGCCACCGCCTCCAGCGCCCGTTCAAGGCGGCCGGCGACATAGTCGGTCAGCGTGAATTGCCGTTCGATGGCGCCGGGCCAGCCCCAGTCGAGCAGCAGCGGATGGGCGCCATGCGCCGCGAGAAAACGCAGGAACGAGGCGTCCTCGGCGAGATCGAGGATATGGGCGCGGTTGACGAGGCTGGGGACGAAGAACAGCACGGGTCCGGTGCCGCCGTAGTCGAGTAGACGCGAAGAGCCCTCGGCCCACACGGCAGGCGGATCGGCCAGGGTGCGGCGCCACGGGTGGCGGCGATAGGCGGCGATGCCGGCAAGCAGGGCGGCATCCTGCGCAAGGGCCTCGCGCACCACCGCCGCGGCGAAATCAGGATCCGCCAGACTGTCCGTCGCGTTCCAGTGCGGCCAGACGTGCCTCAAGTTCGGCAATGCGGCGATGGAGGCGTTCGACCGCATCGCCGCCAGCATCAGGTGCAGCAGGAGAGGACGCGGGCCGCGGCGCTCCATCGGGCCGGGCGCGTCGGGGCGGGTCATGGCGGGACAGCGCCTCGGCCGTGCCGATCGCGGCGGTCGCGGCGCCGGCCCAGAGCGTCATCAATCCGGTCCAGCCCTCGCGCCACTCGCGATCCTGCGCGAGGGCGGTCAACTCGCTCTGCCAGAGCGTGATCCAGTCGCGCGCAAGCTCGCCGAGGCGCGATTCGGCGTTCGGAGGTTCGGCTTCGTGCTTGTCGCCCTGTCCGGCGTCTGTCATGAGGCATCCTGGCAACCGCGCTATACCGAGAATTTTCTAGCGCGAAAGGCGTCCCTTCTGCCAGTGGTCGCCTGACAAGGAGTGGCCATGTCGCCGGCATTCGTGCTCACCGGGTTCGTCGTCGGCCTGCTCATCGGGCTCACCGGCGTGGGCGGCGGATCGGTGATGACGCCGATCCTCGTTCTGCTCTTCGGCATCCGCGCCTCCACCGCAATCGGCACCGACCTGCTGTTTGCGGCCTTCACCAAGGCGGTCGGGACCGCGGTTCACGGCGCGAACCGCACCGTGGCGTGGCCGGTGGTCTGGCGCCTTGGCGCCGGCAGCGTGCCGGGCGCCGCGCTGGCGATCCTGCTGCTTGCCCGCCTCGGCGTTCACGGTGCCGCGGCGAACCGGCTCAGCCTGCTGCTGCTCGGCGCGATGCTGCTGTTCGCGGCGGCTTCGCTTGCCGTGAAGCCCTGGGTCACGCATCGCGGCGCCGGCGGATTGCATCGTGCGCCACCGGCATGGATGACCATCGCTCTCGGGATCGTGCTGGGCGTGACGGTGACGCTCTCCTCGGTCGGCGCCGGCGCGCTCGGCACGGTCGCGCTCATCTATCTCTACCCGCGGCTGTCGATGCGGGAGGTGGTCGGCTCCGACATCGCCCATGCGCTGCTGCTGACGCTGGTTGCCGGGTTTGGCCGGCTCTGGCTGCACGGAATCGATGCGCCGATGCTCGGCGCCCTCCTCGCCGGATCGCTTCCCGGCGTCGTGATCGGCAGCCTGTTCGTGAAGCGCGCCCCCGAGCGCCTGCTGCGGTTGCTGCTCGCCGCGATGCTCGGCCTGGTCGGACTGCGGATGCTCCTCGAACTGGCATGAGGCGGCGCTGGCCTTTGCCGTTCGTCTCTGTCATGGTGTTGCATTGCAAACTGCCGAATCAACGGCGACCGGATTCCACGCCTTGCGACGAGGGGAAAGGGCGAAGAAAATGCCTCAGACGCCGGACGGCACCAAGCCGATCGTCATCAAGAAATACGCCAACCGGCGCCTGTACAATACCGAAAGCTCGACCTACATCACGCTCGAAACCCTTTCGGAAATGGTGCGGGAAGGGCGCGATTTCGAAGTATTCGACGCCAAGACGGGTGAGGACATCACCCGGGCGGTGCTCACCCAGATCATCGTCGAGGAGGAGAGCAAGGTTGGCCAGGCCATGCTGCCGACCAATTTCCTCCGCCAGCTTATCGGTCTGTACGGAAACAACATGCAGGGCGTCGTGCCGCGCTTTCTCGAGCAGGCGATGAGCCAGTTCAGCCGCCAGCAGTCGCAGATGCGCGCGGCGATGCAGCAGACGATGGGAAATTTCATCCCCCCCGGCATGGAAGAGATCGGCCGCCAGAACATGGCGATGATGGAACGGGCCATGAGCCTGTTCTCGCCGTTCGGGGCGCAGGGCGAGGCATCCGCCGCCGGTGCGGACGATCATGGCGCCGCCGAGGAAATCGAGACCCTGCGCGCCGAGGTCGAGAGGCTGCAGGCGGAACTTGCCGCGCTCAGGGCGAGGGCGCCGAAGCGGGCGTGACGACGTCCCGCCGACGGAACGGCTCATGAGCGAACGGACGGTACTGGTCAGCGGGGCCGCCGGGTTCATCGGCCGGGCGGTGACTGCCCGCCTTGCCCTGTCGGGCGCGGAAGTCGTCGTCGCGCTGCGTCGGGCGCGCGCGGTGCCCGGGGCGGCGCGCGCGGTCGACGCCGGGGACCTTGCCGCCCCCGCTCCCGCCCTCGTCAACGCGATGCGCGGGGTCGGCGCGGTGGTTCACGCGGCGGGACTGGCGCATCGCACCGGCGTTGATCCGGCGGCGCTGGCGGCGGCGAATGTGACGGCGGCCCGCCGGGTGGCCGAGGCCGCGGTCGCGCGCGGGGTGCCGCGCCTGGTTCTGGTTTCCTCGGCGGCGGTGTTCGGCAAGCGGCGGGACGAGATGTTCGACGAGATCAGCGCCCCCCGGCCGGACGACGCTTATGCCGCAAGCAAGCTCGAAGGCGAGGCCGCCGTGCGGGCGGCGGTGGCCGGCAGCGCGACGCGGCTGGTGATCGTGCGGCCCTGCGCGGTGATCGGGCCGGGATGTGCCGGCAACATTCCGCGACTTGTCCGGCTGATCCGCCGTGGCTTGCCGCTGCCCTTCGGCGCCATCAGCAATGCCCGCAGCTTCATCGCGGTGAACGATCTCGCCCTCCTGATCGAGCGGGCGGTGAGCGCGGAAGATCCGCCGGACTGCGTGATCGGCGCGCATCCCGAGCCGGTTTCAACGACAGGGCTGATCCGCGCGCTGGGCCGTGGCCTCGGCCGGCGGGTCACGCTGCTGCCGTTTCCGCCCTCATGGCTGGGCGCGGCCGCACGCATGGCCGGGCAGGGTGAGTCGTGGCGGAGCTTCGCCGGCTCGTTTCATGCCGATGTCGCCCTTGCCAGGGATTCCCTCGGATTTTCGGCATCCACGCCGGTGCCGACGGCCCTGGAAGCGACCGCGTCCGCTTTGCGGTAATCGGTTACCGCTCACTGATCCGCTTGACGCGATGGCGCATTTCGCGCATACGCGCCGCCATCGTATGGATGATGTCACGAGGACTCCCGTCATGAAGACCACCGTTTCGCTGAAACCGGCGGACGTGCAGAAGGACTGGGTGCTGATCGACGCCGACGGGCTTGTGCTCGGCCGGCTCGCCGCCCTGATCGCCAATCGTCTGCGCGGCAAGCACAAGCCGCAATTCACCCCGCATGTCGACTGCGGTGACCACATCATTGTCGTCAACGCGGAAAAGGTGAAGGTGACGGGCAAGAAGATGGACGATTCCGTCTTCTACTACCACACCGGCTATCCGGGCGGCATCAAGGGGCGGTCAATCCGCCAGCGCCTCGAAGGCAAGAATCCGGAAAGCGTGATCGAAAAGGCGGTCGAGCGAATGATCACCCGTGGACCGCTGCAGCGCCAGCAGATGAAGAACCTGCACATCTATGCCGGTCCGTCGCATCCGCATCATGGCCAGCAGCCGCAGGCGCTCGACGTCGCGGCGCTGAACCGCAAGAACACCAACCGTAACGCGAGGGCGTGAACATGTCCGGAACCGGTACGCTCGCCGATCTGAAGACCATCATCACCCCGACCGCCGGCACCGCCGCCGACGCCGAGGCCCCCAAGCGCGAGCCGAAGCGCGATGCGTTGGGCCGCTCCTACGCAACCGGCCGCCGCAAGGACGCGGTCGCCCGGGTCTGGATCAAGCCGGGTAAGGGCGAGATCGTGATCAATGGCCGCAAGGCGGCACAGTATTTCGCGCGGCCGGTGTTGCGGATGCTGATCACCCAGCCGTTCCTCGTCGCCGACCGCTACAATCAGTTCGACGTGATGGCGACCGTCACCGGCGGCGGGCTTTCGGGCCAGGCCGGCGCGGTGCGGCACGGCATTTCCCGCGCGCTGACCTATTACGAGCCGGACCTGCGCGGCATTCTCAAGGCGGCGGGCTTCCTCACCCGCGACCCGCGCACGGTGGAGCGCAAGAAATACGGCAAGGCGAAGGCCCGCCGGAGCTTCCAGTTCTCCAAGCGCTGAGCGAAGCGGATTTCGGCATGCAGCCGCCCCGGCACCGTCCGGGGCGGTTCGTATTTGTGCCGTTTCCATTTTTTTGTCATTTAGGCTCTGGCGGTGGTGCACGGGGCGATTCGGAACGCGCCTGCCGATTTGGCAAAAGCAACGGGATCGGGTCAGATGGCCGCAGCGCGTGAGGGTTTCAGCAATCTGTGTCTGGGCGAGCAGCTCTGTTTCGCGCTCTATGCCGCGACACATGCGATCACGCGGGTATATCGCCCCCTGCTGGCCGAGTTCGGCCTGACCTATCCGCAATACATCGTCCTGCTCGTGCTGTTCGAGCGCGCCGAGTCCACGGTCAACGGCATTGCGGAGGCGCTCCGCCTCGATGCGGCGACGGTAACGCCGCTGCTCAAGCGTCTGGCCGAGGCCGGGTGGGTGTCACGGGAACGCAGCCAGGCCGACGAGCGCGTGGTTGTCGTCAAGCTGACCGCCAAGAGCCACGCTGCCGCCGCCCAGCTTTCCGCCGTGCAGCATAAGGTGCGCTGCCGCGCAGGTCTCGACGATCTGCAGTTTGAACGGCTGCGGACGGAACTCATCGACCTTACGCAAAGGCTCAGTGTCGAGGTCGAAGAGCCTGCGTGATCGCGGGACTCCGGCGCTCGTGCCCGGCATGACGACGGGCATCGGGCGCAATATCGGGCAATAGGCAGGGCCTCCCCTGGCCAGCCTCAGGAAAATCAGTGCGGCAGATGGCGTTCGATGGCTGTGGCCATCCGGTCGGCCACGCGGTCGAGCATGATGTGGTCGTCGGATTTCACTTCGAAGGTTCTTCCCATCAACTCGCGCCCGGAACGCAGGTCGAGCAGATAGCCCTTCAGATAGACGATCAGATCGCTGACCCGGTGCAGGGTGCCGACGAAGAGGAACCGGGCGTGCGCCTTCCTCGCGGCGGTGGCGAGGCATTCCGGGCATGTCGACGGATGATCGTAATCGTCGTTGATCGGCGCCATTCTCGCGCGCGTCTCCGCGGTACCGACGGCCTTGACCGGACCCGCATGGTCGAGATCGGCCCGGATCCGGGCGGCGGCCTCATGTAGCCAAAGACGCTGGTCGGCGACGGCGGCCGGCCTTTGGTCGGCCGCCGTGTCGAACAAGTCGATCGGGGCGACGAACACCGTCGCCCGCGGTGCAGCGGTTGCGGTGGGAACGATGCCGGCCAGCATCGATGGCAGAAAGAGCGGTGCGGCAAGAAGAGGCCGGAGCCGCATCCGATCAGGTCACCCTGCCGTGGCAGTATTTGTATTTCTTGCCCGAGCCGCATGGGCAGGCGGCATTGCGCGGCGTGGACGCCCAGGTCTCCGGTCGGTTGGGATCAACCGATTCGGCCCGGTAGGTGCTGACCGCCATCTCCGGCGCGAGCGTCGGCTGCGGTTCCGCCAGGGCGACGCCGTCATACGGGCCGCTGGCGGGATGGCTGGTGAACATCGATGCCGGATCGAAGGCGGGCGCCGGTGCCGTGGCCGGGTCGGAGCCGAGTTCAACATGTGCGAGCACCGACGAGACCTGTTCCTTCAGGTCCTCGAGCATCGCGGTGAACAGGGCGAAGGCCTCGGCCTTGTATTCGTTGAGCGGGTCGCGCTGGCCATAGGCGCGCAGGCCAATGCCCTGACGCAGATGGTCAAGCGCGAGCAGATGTTCCTTCCAGAGATGATCCAGCGTTTGCAGCAGGATCGATTTCTCGAGGAAGCGCATGAAATCCGGGCCGAAATTGGCGGCCTTGGCGGCCATGTGGGCCTCGACCGCCTCGCTGATGCGCTCGCGCAGATGGCTCTCGTCGATGCCTTCCTCGGCGGCCCAGTCGATGACCGGCAGCTCCAGGCCGAACACACGCTTCACGTCCTCGGCGAGTTCCGCGCTTTCCCACTGCTCGGCATAGGCCTTCTCGGGGATTCGCCGCTCGACCATCTGGGCGATCGTGTCGGCGCGCATTTCGCCGATCACATCGGCGACGCTTTCGGCGCGCATGAACTCGCGGCGCTGGGCATAAACCTCCTTGCGCTGGTTGTTCATCACGTCATCGTATTTGAGAAGGTTCTTGCGGGTGTCGAAGTTCCGCGCCTCGACCTTCTTCTGGGCCTTTTCGAGGGCCTTGTTGATCCACGGATGGATGATCGCCTCGCCGTCCTTGAGGCCGAGCTTCTCCAGCATCGGGCCCATCCGGTCGGAGCCGAAGATCCGCATCAGGTCGTCTTCGAGGGAGAGGAAGAAGCGCGAGGCGCCGGGGTCTCCCTGGCGGCCGGAGCGGCCGCGCAGCTGGTTGTCGACCCGGCGGCTCTCGTGCCGCTCGGTACCGATCACGAACAGGCCGCCGGCGGCATGGACGATGTCGTGCGCCGCCTCGATCTCGGCGCGGATCTCCGCCTCGCGTGCCGGGCGGGCGGATTCGGGCAGCCTTTCGAGTTCGGTCTTCAACCGCATCTCGAGATTGCCGCCGAGCTTGATGTCGGTGCCGCGGCCGGCCATGTTTGTCGCGATCGTGACAGCACCCGGCGCGCCGGCTTCGGCGACGATCGCCGCTTCCTGCTCGTGAAACCGCGCGTTCAGCACGGCGTGGGGAATTTTCCGGCTGTTGAGCAGGTTCGAGATGATCTCCGATTTCTCGATCGAGGTGGTGCCCACCAGCACCGGCTGCTGGCGCTGGCGGCATTCCTCGATCAGCGCGGCGACGGCCTCGTATTTCTCGTCGGCCGAGCGATAGACCTCGTCATCGCCGTCCTTGCGGGCGACGGGCACGTTGGTCGGGATTTCGACCACCGCGAGCTTGTAGATCTCGTCGAACTCGTCGGCCTCGGTCATTGCCGTGCCGGTCATGCCGGAGAGCTTGGGGTAAAGGCGGAAATAGTTCTGGAAGGTGATCGAGGCGAGGGTCTGGTTCTCGCGCTCGACCGTGACGTGCTCCTTGGCTTCCAGCGCCTGGTGCAGCCCGTCGGAATAGCGGCGGCCCTCCATCATGCGGCCGGTGAACTCGTCGATGATGATGACCTGGCCGTCCTTGACGATGTAGTCCACATCGCGGGTGAACAGCGTGTGCGCGCGCAGCGACTGGTTCGTGTGATGCACCAGCGAGACGTTGAAGACGTCGTAGAGATTGCCCTCGGTGAGCAGCCCGGCCTCGGAGAGCATCTGCTCGACCCGCTCGGAGCCGAGCTCGGTGAGGTTCACCGTCTTGAACTTCTCGTCCTTGTCGTAGGTCTCGGGGTCCTCGACAAGCTGCTTCACGATGCCGTCGACCTGGTTGTAGAGTTCGGTCGGCTCGTCGGAGGGGCCGGAGATGATCAGCGGGGTGCGGGCCTCGTCGATCAGGATCGAGTCGACCTCGTCGACGATCGCGTAATTGAAGTCGCGCTGCACCATGTCGGCCAGCGCGTATTTCATGTTGTCGCGCAGATAGTCGAAGCCGAACTCGTTGTTGGTGCCGTAGGTGATGTCGGCCGCGTAGGCCTCGCGCCGCGCATCGTCCTCCAGCCCGGGCACGATCACGCCGACGGACAGGCCGAGGAAGTTGTAGAGCTGGCCCATCCAGCCGGCGTCGCGTTTGGCGAGATAATCGTTGACGGTGACGACATGCACGCCCTTGCCGCTGAGCGCGTTGAGATAGACCGGCAGCGTGGCGACGAGCGTCTTGCCCTCGCCGGTCTTCATCTCGGCGATCTTGCCATCGTGCAGCACCATGCCGCCGATCAGCTGCACGTCGAAATGGCGCATGCCGAGCACGCGCTTCGCGGCTTCGCGGCAGACGGCGAACGCCTCGGGCAGCAGGCGGTCGAGGCTTTCGCCGGCGGCGAGGCGGTCGCGGAATTCGGAGGTCTTGCCCTGGAGGGCCGCATCATCGAGCGTGGCCAGGGCGGCTTCGTGGCCATTGATTTCGGCGATGCGGCGGCGATAGGCTTTCAGCGCGCGGTCGTTGCTGGTGCCGATGATGGCGCGGGCGATGCTTGAGAACATGTTGGAGCGAGCTTCCGGTCTATCCGCGAGTCTGAAACTGTCTGTCCCGAGTGGTCTGGGTGTGAAGGCAGCCCGCCCGCGCGCCATTCTGCGCGGCGGCCGGACTGCGGGCGCTGATCTGACATAAGAGTGTGCGCCGATCTGGTCAAATCAAGCATCGTTACGGGTGGGGGCATGGCCGCAAATGTAAGCGAAGCCGGAGGCGGGCGGGTTGCGGGCGATGCGCGCTTCAGTCATGGTGCGGCCGATTTCCACTAGGGACCAGCAGCATGAAGCGTTCTCTCTCAGGATATTCGGTCGGTTTCGCCTTCGCCGCGGTGATTGCGCTGGGGTTGGCCGGCCCTGCGCAGGCGGCCACCGGCGGCGATGCGGGTGCAACGGCACCGGCGGCCGCAACCAAGGCCCAGCCCGCCGCGAAGGCGCAGAAGGACACGGTTGTCGCGATCGTCGATGGCCATGACATCCACCTTTCGGACGTCGCCAAGGCGGCGCAGGATCTCCCGCCGCAGTTGCAGAACGCGCCGCCGCAGGAGCTTTTCCCGGTGCTTCTCAACCGCCTCGTCGATGAGCGCGCCCTGCTGGTCAAGGCCCGCAAGGCCGGCACCGCCAAGGATCCGAAGGTGGCCGCCGAAATGAAGGCGGCAGCGGACCAGGCGCTTGAACGCGCCTATCTCCGCGCGCTGGTCGAGCCGAAGCTGACGGATGCGGCGGTGAAGGCCTATTACGACTCGCATTACGTGAAGGCGAAGCAGCCCGAGGAAGTAAAGGCGCGGCAGATCCTGGTGAAGACCCAGCAGGAAGCCGAGAAGATCATCGCCCAGCTGGGCAAGGGTGCGAAGTTCTCCGCCCTAGCGAAGAAGTACAGCATCGATCCCGGCGCCAAGAACGGCGGCGAACTGGGCTGGTTCACCAAGGACGAGATGGTGAAGCCCTTCGCGGATGCGGCCTTTGCCCTGAAGCCGGGCACCTACACCAAGACACCCGTTCATTCGCAGTTCGGCTGGCATGTCATCGAGAGCCAGGGCAAGCGCGAGAAGCCGGTGCCGCCGCTGGCGGATGTGAAGGACCAGATCCGGCAGCAGATCACCAACAAGGCGGTCACCGCCGCGCTGGAGGATGCGCGCAAGGGGCTGGATATCAAGCTCTTCAATCCGGACGGCACGCCGGTGCAGGGCGGCGCTTCCGCCGCGCCCGCGAAGAACTGAGCGGGACGCCGTGGCGAAGGACCTGCCGGTATCGCCGCTGGCGGTGCCGTTGCCCGAGCTTCCGGCCATCGGCGGCGTGCGGTTTGCGACCGCCGCCGCCGGCATCCGTTACCGCGGGCGGGATGACGTGCTGCTCGCTTCCTTCGCGCCCGGCACGACGGTTGCGGGCGTCTTTACCCGCAACAAGTGTCCCGGCGCGCCGGTGACCTGGTGCCGCGACATCCTGCCCGGCGGAACCGCGCGGGGCCTCGTCGTCAATGCCGGCAACGCCAACGTCTTCAACGGCGCGGCAGGTGCGGCGGCGGCGCGGCTGAGCGCCGAAGCTGCGGCGCGCACGCTCGGATGCGCTCCGGAGCAGGTGTTCCTGGCGTCGACCGGCGTGATCGGGGAGCCGATGCCGGCGGAGCGGATCGTCGCGGTCATGGATGGGCTCGCCGCCGATCTGGCGCCGGAGCGCTGGGCGCAGGCCGCGCGCGCGATCATGACGACCGACACCTTTCCCAAGGCGTCGACCCGCACGGCGAAGATCGGCGGGGTCGAGGTGCGGATTTCCGGGATCGCCAAGGGCAGCGGCATGATCGCGCCCGACATGGCGACGATGCTCGCCTTCATCGTGACCGACGCGGCGGTGCCCGCCGCGACCCTGCAGGCGCTGCTCCGCCGCGGCGTCGGCCCCAGCTTCAATTCGATCACCGTGGATTCGGACACGTCGACGTCCGATACGGTGCTGCTGTTCGCGACCGGCGCGGCCGGAAATCCACCCGTCGAAGACGCGCGCGACCTGGCCGCCTTTCGCCGGGCGTTGAACGCCGTGCTGCATGATCTGGCCCTGATGGTGGTGCGCGACGGCGAAGGGGCGCGGAAACTGATCGAGATCAACGTCGCCGGCGCCGTCTCCGCGCGCTCGGCGCGGCGGATCGGGCTCGCAATCGCGAATTCGCCGCTGGTCAAGACCGCCGTGGCGGGCGAGGACGCAAACTGGGGGCGGATCGTCATGGCGGTGGGCAAGTCCGGCGAGCCGGCCGACCGCGACCGGCTGGCGGTGGCCGTCGGCGGCGTCTGGATGGCCCGCGACGGGCGGGTGGTCGAGGGCTACGACGAGGCGCCGGTGGTCGCGCATATGCGCGGGTCGGACATCCGTATCGATGTCGATCTCGGCTTGGGGCGCGGGCGCGGGCGGGTTTGGACCTGCGACCTCACGCATGGCTATATCGACATCAACGGCAGCTATCGCAGCTGATCTGCCGGCGGGGCGGCACGAATGGCCGCCTCGCACTCCTGTCCTCACGATCTCGTGACCGAGGAAATCTTTCCGCAACTCATCCGTTTGAATGCCCGCTGCGTAACCGGGGCATGAGATCGCCGCCGGCGATCGAGCAGAGGAGATAACGGACCATGAAACTCAGCCATCTGGCCCTGGGCAGCGCGCTTGCCCTCGCCGCCTGCGGCGCGGCCTTCGCCGCGATGACGAACGATTCGGTGATGGTCGGCGGCGCGCCGATGTATCCCACCCGGAACATCGTGCAGAATGCCGTGAACTCGAAGGACAACACGACGCTGGTGGCCGCCGTGAAGGCCGCCGGCCTCGTGAAGGCGCTCGAGGGCAAGGGGCCGTTCACCGTTTTCGCGCCGACCAACGAGGCTTTCGACATGCTGCCGAAAGGCACGGTCGCCACGCTTCTCGAGCCGAAGAACAAGGCGGAACTCACCTCGATCCTGCTTTATCACGTCGTCCCTGGTGACTTCACCTTCGACACCCTGCGCGCCGACATCGAAGGCCATGGCGGCATGGTGAAACTGCCCACCCTCGACAAGGGGCACGACCTCACCTTCCGGATGAACGGCCCGCACAATATCGAGGTCGTCGATGACAAGGGCAATGTGGCGCAGATCGAGACATACGACGTCAATCAGTCGAACGGCGTCATTCAGGTGATCGACCGTGTTCTGATGCCCTGAACCGGGTTTCCCGCGATCCGGCGGGGCCCCGCCCGGCCGGAATTCGAGCCAGCGGCATGCACGCCGCTGGCTCTTTTTTGATGCGAAACGCATCCGGATGTCTCCCGGGGCAGGCGCATCGTGGATCTGAATCGGCGAGCGGTCTTCTGCGGCAAGGGAATTTCACGAAGCTGGGGAGTGCCGCGGCTACCGGTTTGGAGCACCATCCGATCCATCCGGATCGGATGTAGTGCTCTATGATATTGATAATTAGAGCATCTTTATCCGATCAGATGACTCCATCTGATCGGATGATGCTCTAGCCGGGCGCGCGGAGAATGCGGGCACGGTAGGCGGCGCGGATATGGGCGCGGGCCTCGCGCTCGGCGCCGGCGGAATCCCGCGCGGCGATCCGCTCGACGACCGCGCGGTGCTCCGCGACGGAGTCGGCTCCGCGCCCCTGGACCGCGAGGGTGGTGCCGCCCAGCAAAGCGAGGGAGAGGCGCATGCTTTCGAGCATTCCGTTGAGGTAGCGGTTGCGCGCCGCGTTCCGGATCTGCCGGTGAAAGATGCGGTTGTTGGCCGCCAGCTCCTCGGGCCGGTCGACCAGCGCCGCGTCGCGCTCGACGAGGGCGGCCAAGAGCGAAATCTCCGCCTCGGTCGCGTGAAGCGCGGCGAGGCGCGCGGCGGTTCCTTCCAGGACCTCGCGCATTTCATAAAGCTCCGCCAGCTGGGTATCGTCGAGTGTCGCCACGATCGCGCCGTGATGGGGTTCGTGGACGACAAGCCCCTGATGCTCGAGGCGCTTCAACGCCTCGCGGACCGGCGTGCGGCTGATCCCGAAGCGTCGCGCGAGTTCGACCTCGCGGAGCCGGGCGCCGGGCGCGAACTCGCCGCCCTCGATGGCCGAGAGCAGGCTTTCATAGGCATCCAGGGAACTCGGCCGGCCGGCTGCCTTTGCGCCGGCCGGTTCCGTCCCACCCAGCTCGTGCTCACCGGCAGGCGTCATTCCGCACTCATACGCGACCGTGGTGAGGCCTCCAAGCCTGGCCCGCCGCCTTCCGCATCATGCGTGGGGGGCGGCGTCCCGCGTCGCGATGCGCTGGACGGTGGGCGGCGCGGCGGGCAGCGCCACGCCCGGCGTTGCCAGTTCGACACGTTTCAGGGCCTGCCGCGCCGCGAGCCGGTCCGGATGGCGCGGCGGCTTCCTGTGCGCGAGGATATAGGCGTAGGCATTGGCGCCGGGCGGAAACGGATGACCCGGGCCGAGCGCGGTGCGCCCCGGCGGAACGGGAGGGTCGAGCGGAATGTCGAACCGCCGGTTCACCTCGGCAAGCCGTGCGCCTTCCAGGGGGGCGATGCCGAGCATCGGGCCGATCCGCGCAATGATCCGCCCGACCGCCGGCGCGGCGACATAGCCGCCGGTGGTGAAGCCGTGCGAAAATCCGGCCATCTTCTTCGTCGGCCTCGGATGGATCACCAGCACGTAGATGACGTAGCGCGGATCGTCGGCCGGAAACACCGCCATGAAGGACGAGTTGTTGAGATGGTTCCGATAGCGGCCATCCCGGCCGACGACCTGCGCCGTGCCGGTCTTGCCGCCAACGCGATATCCCTTCACCCGCGCGTAGACGCCGGTTCCCGACAGCACGACGCCCCGCATCAGCCGCCTCATCGTTTCCGATACGCCCGGCCGCATGACCCGGACGCCCGTGCGCGGCGGCGCGCCGGGCCGGCGCGCGAGCAGCGTCGGGCGGAAGAGGATGCCGCCGTTCACGTCCGCGACCACGGCATTGACCAGCGTCAGCGGCGCCATGGCGATGCCGTTGCCGAAGCTCACCGTCATCGTCGTCAGCAGCTTCCAGGTATCGGCGGGATGCCAGATCGGCGGCTGGGCGCCGGTCATCTGGATCGGCGGCGGCTTGAAGAATCCCATCTTGCGCAGCCAGGCGCGCTGCAGTTTCGGCCCGAGGATGGTCGCGATCCGCGAGGCGCCGATATTCGACGAATACGCAAGGATCGACGGCATCGCCAGCCAGCGGTGCACCGGCTCGTAGTCGGTGATCGCGAAACCGTTCATGACGAGCGGATGGGTCGTGTTGAACTTGTCCCAGTAATGCATCAGCCCCGATTGCAGCGCCGCCGGCAGGGTCATCAGCTTCATCACGCTGCCAGGCTCGTAGTCGCCCGAGATGCAGCGGTCGAACAGGGTGTCGGCCGGCGCGTCGTGGTAATCGTTGGCGTTGTAATCCGGCAGGCTGACCATGGCGACGATCCGCCCGCTCATCGATTCCACGATTCCGCAGGCGCCGCGTGCCTTGTAGTCGCGCATGGCGCGCGCGACCTCGTGGTGGACGATGGCCTCCACCCGCAGGTCGATCGACAGGCGCAGCGGCTGGCCGGGCTTGCTCAGCAGCCGCTTGTCGTAATAGGCCTCAACTCCGGAAAGGCCGTGCTGGCCCGGGGTGACGCCGCCCAGGATATGCGCGGCAAGGTCGCCCTGCGGATAATGCCGCTGCCAGGTTCTCTGGAAATACAGGCCGGGAATGCCGAGCCGGTTCACCGCGAGCTCCTGCGTGGCGGTGAGGTGCCGGGAGATATAGACGAATCCGTAATGCTTCATGCCGAGCCGGCGCGCCGTCGATCTGACGTCCAGGCCCGCGATCTTCCTGGCCAGCGCCCTGGCGTCGCGCCACGGATGGCGAATCTGGCGCGGATCGGCATAGAGCGAGGCGCCGGGCAGCGAGACGGCCAGCAGCCGCCCATTGCGATCGAGAATGGCGGCGCGGTCCGGTTCCAGGGGTCTGGTGCTCAGGTCGGGCCTGAGCGCCGAGAGCGCCGCCTGGTTCGGCGGAAGCGGATCGATGACCGTGGCATCGGTCAGCTTCACCGCGACCGCCACGAACAGCACGACGAATCCGGCGGCGCCGAGGCGCATCCGCCGCCGGAACCGGCGCGCCCAGCCGGACGTCGCGGACTCGCCGGAAGCAGGCGGTCTCGGCGTCATCGCTCACCGCGAGGTGAAGAAGTCACAATAGCCTCGCGCCCCCACGAGACCCGCGACGACCATGCAGTTTCCGGTCGGCGCCCCCGGGTGTGCGGGTTCGTAGAACTGGCATACGGCGCAATCGGCGCCGCCCGGCCCCGGATGCGGCACGTAGCGGGCGCTGGCCTTCGACTGCATGTCGGCCGCGGCGAAAGAGATCGGCAGTCCCCGCAACGCCCAGCCAGAGCGCCCCTGCGGCGCGGTCCCGGCATCTGCCCCCATGTTCGGCATCCTCGCAAATCCATCCCGCGGGCGGCCCCAATGCGCCCGCGCGCCGCGAGTGTAGCCCGAACTCGTCAAAAACGATCATCAAATATATGATATTAAATAATATTCCCGGCCAGTTCGGAAATTCCGGCAGCCGGGCCGCGAAACCGGCCTGCCTTGGGGCGGGGCATTGTCCGGCGGCGGTGCTCCGGGCGGGCGCGGGGGCGATCAGACCGGGCAGTTGGAGAAGGCGAGGTCGCGCGAAATCCGTTCCGCGGCGCTTCTGACCTCGGGCGCCAGCGCGGCGACGCGATCGTCATTCATGCGAACGGCTGGTGCGGTCACGCTGACGCTGGCGACGGGATGGCCCTGCCGGTCGAAGATCGGCGCCGCGACGCAGACGATGCCTTCCTCATGCTCCGCGCGGTCGAACGCGACGCCGTCGCGGCGGATCCGCTCGAACTCCGCGCGCAGGCCGGCCCGCGACGTGATGGTGCTCGGCGTATGGCGCGTCAGGGTGAGGCGGGCGAGGACATCGTCGCGCTCGGCGGCGGGAAGATGCGCGAAAATCGCCTTGCCCACGCCTGTGCAGTACAGCGGCCCGCGCCGCCCGATCGAGGAAAACAGCCGCAGCGCCTTCGGACTTTCCCGCTTGTCGACATAGATGATCTCGATGTCGTCGCGCACGGCGACGTGCACCGTCTCCTGCGTGCTGTGCCACAGCGCGTCGACATGGCGGGCAGCCACCTGCCGCAGGTCGATCGAGTCCCAGGCGCGGCTGGCGAGTTCCAGCAGGCCGAGCGCCGGCCGATAGGTGCGGTCGGGCGAATGATGGCGGACCAGCCCGGCATCGGCGAGTTCGCGCAGCAGCCTGTGCAGCGTCGCCTTCGGCAGGCCGGTCCGCTCCAGCAGGGCGTTGAACCCGGCGGGCGGCTCGGCGAGGCTGACGGCACGCAGCAGCGCCAGGGCCTTGGCAACGCTCGATGACGCCTCGTTGGCGGGAGTGTCGATCCTCATGGGGCCTTCAGCGTAGAGCGGGACGTTGCGCTGTCAATTCGCTAACCCCCCCCCCTTGGTTGCAAAAAACCGAATTTATCCGCAGCGGCCAGAACGGGCTGCGAAATCCCCGCCATTCGCGGCGGCATCCCGGGCCGTGGCGCCGATGTCCGATCCGCATTTGACAGCTTGTAACAGCCCGCTTAGCATGAATATAGAACTAAGTTCCATTATACGGAACTACAACGGCCAACCGGCCCGATAACGCCGAAGAGAGCGAATGGAGGGGACATGAAGACCAGAACGATATTGCTTGCGGCCACGTGCATCGGCGCTGCCATGCTGACGGTCGCATCCGCACAGGCGGCGAAGCAGACTGCCGCGCAGATGATCCTGGGAACGTCGAAGGCGGTGTGTGTGAACCCGCACCCGAGCCACGCGAAGCTGTCGAGCCTCGTGGTCGGCTTCTCCCAGTCGCAGGGCAACCAGAACCCGTTCCGCGCCGAAGAGACGCGGTCGCTGCGGGAAGCCGCGCATCAGGTGCACGCGAAGCGTTACATCTACACCAACGCGCATTCCAACGAGGCGAAGCAGGTCGCCGATGTCGAGAGCATGATCAACCAGGGTGCGCAGGCCCTGGTCATCGCGCCGCTCAACTCGACCGGGCTGCAGCCGGCCTTCGCCCAGGCGGTCGCGAAACATATCCCGATCATCACGATCGACCGCGAGACGGCCGGAACCCATTGCTCCGACTTCCTGAGCTTCGTCGGGTCGGATTTCTACAACCAGGGTGTGATCGACGGCCGCGAACTGGCCAAGGCGACGGGCGGGCACGCCGTGATCGCCGAGATCCAAGGCGCCTACGGCAATTCGGTGGAAACCGCGAGAACCAAGGGCTTCGCCGCCGCGATATCGAAATATCCCGGCATGAAGGTCATCGCCGCGCAGACCGGCAACTGGTCGACGACCGACGCGCAGAAGGTGGTCAGCCAGATTCTGCTCGCGCATCCCGATGTCAACGCGATCTACACGCAGAGCGACACGATGGCCTACGGCGCCATCACCGCCCTGCGCGACGCCGGCAAGAAGCCGGGGCAGGTCAAGATCGTGACCATCGACGGCACCAAGCAGGGCGTGCAGGACATCGTCTCCGGCTGGATCTATGCCGATGACGAGACCAATCCGCGCTTCGGGCCGATCGCCATGCACGAGATCCAGAACTGGCTCGACGGCAAGCCGGTGCCGCAGAAGATCACGATCCGCGATCATCTCTACACGCCCGCCAATGCCAAGGCGGCGCTGGCCAGCGGCGTTCCCTACTGACGCCCATGTCTGTGCCGGTTCTTGAAACGGTCGCCGTTTCAAGGCGTTTCGGTGCGGTGCGGGCGTTGGAGGGGGTGTCGCTGACGCTCAATGCCGGCGAGGTGCATGGACTTGCCGGCGAGAACGGCGCCGGCAAGTCGACGCTGATCAAGCTGCTGACCGGGTTCCATCAGCCTGACGACGGAACGATCAGGCTGGGCGGCGCGGCGGTGCGGTTCGACTCCCCCCGCACCGCCCAACGCCACGGCATCAGCGCCGTCTACCAGGAGATCAACCTGATCCCCGAACGGGACGTGGCCGAGAACCTCTTCCTCGGCCACGAGCCGAGGCGGTTTGGCTGGCTGATCGACCGGCGCCGGATGGAGGCGGAGGCGCAGTCGCTGCTGGCGCGCTACGAGTTGCGCATCGACCCGCGGGCGCGGCTCGGCACGCTCGGGCTCGGGCTCCAGCAGATGGTCGCGATCGCCCGCGGCATCCGGCTC
This sequence comes from Acidiphilium multivorum AIU301, assembly GCF_000202835.1. Classification (NCBI taxonomy): domain Bacteria; kingdom Pseudomonadati; phylum Pseudomonadota; class Alphaproteobacteria; order Acetobacterales; family Acidocellaceae; genus Acidiphilium; species Acidiphilium multivorum. Next base: position 2,752,021 of record NC_015186.1, on the reverse strand, counting down.
GGCGCGAAGGTCGTCATTCTCGACGAGCCGACCTCCGCGCTCACCGGCGGCGAGGTCGAGACCCTGTTCCGCGTGGTCGACCGGCTGAAGGCCGAGCGCATCGCGATCCTGTTCGTCAGCCACCGGCTGTCGGAATGTTACCGGCTGTGCGACCGCTTCTCGGTGCTGCGCGACGGCCGCCTGGTCGCCAGCGCGCCGGCCGCCGACCTGCCGCGCCAGGCGCTGATCGCCGCGATGCTGGGGCGGAGCGCGGAGACGCTGCAGCGCCAGCACGCGCCGCGCGCGGCGGCTTCGGGCGCCCCGGCGCTGGCCGCGCGCCATCTCACCTGGCGCAACCGGGTGCGGGACGTGTCCTACGAGGTCATGCCCGGCGAGGTGGTCGGCCTGGCCGGCCTGCTCGGCTCCGGCCGCACCGAGACGATGAAGGCGAGTTTCGGGATCGAGACGCCGGGTGCCGGCACGGTCGAGGTCGGCGGCCGGCCGCTGCCCGCCCCCGCGCCGGAGCGGTCGATTGCCGCCGGCCTCGCCTTCCTGTCGGAAGACCGGCGGGCGGAGGGGATCTTTCCGAAGCTCTCGGTCGCCGAGAACCTGACGGCCTGCGCGCTGCGGCGCATCTCCCGCTACGGCTTCGTCTCCCGCCGCCGGCAGGCCGAAATGGTGGCCGAGTTCGTCCGCCTGCTGGGGATCAAGACGGCGGGCGCCGAAGCGCCCATCACCTCGCTTTCGGGCGGCAACCAGCAGAAGGTCCTGCTGGCCCGCTGCCTCGCCACCGACCCGCGCGCCATCATGCTCGACGACCCGACGCGGGGGATCGATGTGGGCGCCAAGGCCGAGGTGCATGACGCGATCCGCCGCCTGGTCGAGCGCGGCCTCGGTGTGCTGGTGACGTCTTCGGAAATGGAGGAGCTGATGGTGCTGGCCGACCGGCTGGTGATCCTCGACGAGGGACGTGTCGCGGACACGATGGAAACCGCCGGCGCCGGCGTGCAGGACGTGCTCGACCGGCTGGCCGCCCCGCACGAGCGGGCGGGAGCATGAGCGCCGTCATGAACAGGCCGTCCCGCCTTGCCGGGCTTGCGGCGCGCGCCGGCCACGACACGCCGGCGGCGATGCTGCGCGCGCAGAGCGTCTACATCGCCTTCGCCCTGCTGGTGATCGTCGACCTGATCTTCACGCCGGGGTTCCGCAACCCGATCGTGATCCGCAACCTGCTGTTCCAGGCCGCGCCGATCATCCTCATCACGCTCGGGCAGAGCCTGGCGATCGGCACGCGGGGGATCGACCTGTCGGTCGGCTCGTCGATGGCGCTCGCCGCATCGGTGATGGCCCTGGCGCTGCCGGGCGGCGCGGGTGTTTCCGTCGTCGCGGCGCTGGGCACCGGCCTCGCGGTGGGCCTGCTGAACGGCGCGCTCATCGCCTTCCTCGACATCAATCCGCTGATCTCGAGCCTGGCGCTGCTGGTCACCGCCCGCGGCCTGGCCGAGGCGCTGCTGGACGGATCGCGCGTGTCGCTGCCCACGGGCGGGGTGTTCGACTGGCTCGGCATCGGCGCCGTGTCGCTGGTGCCGATGGTCGCGATCATCGCCCTCGCGCTGGCCGCCACGGTCGCCCTCGTCGTGCGCACCACCGTCTTCGGGCGCAGCCTCGTCTTCATCGGCGCCAACCAGGCGGCGGCGGTGATCGCCGGCATCAAGGTGCGGCGGACGCTGTTCGCCGTCTATGCGGCGAGCGGCCTGCTTGCGGGGCTTGCCGGCCTGTTCGCCGCCGCCCGGCTCGGCGCGGCGGATCCCAACTATATCGGGCTGAATTTCGAGCTTGACGCGATCGCCGCGGCCGTGATCGGCGGCACGCCGCTCTCCGGCGGCCGGGTCTCGATCGCCGGCGGCGTCTTCGGCGTCCTGCTGCTACAGGTCCTGGGAGCGAGCTTCATCATGAACGACATCAATTTCAGCTACGCGCAGATCCTCAAGGCGGCCTTCATCGTCGCCGCGCTGTACCTGCAGCGGGCCGGCGGATGAGCGGCGCGCCAGCCGCCGGTGCGGGCATCGCAGCACCGGACACCGAACGCCGCGCGCGGATCATCGCGCTGATCCGGTCGCGCGGCGCCATCGTGGTCCTCGCCATCGCCGCGATCATCGCCAGCGCGGTCTTCCCGTATTTTGCGACGGTCAACAATTTCGAGAATATCGGCGTCGCGGCGAGCTTCGTCGGCCTGGTGACGATCGGCCAGACCTTCGTGATCATTCTCGGCGGGTTCGACCTGTCGGTCGGCTCGGTCATCGGCCTCGGCTCGGTGCTGGCGGCCTATGCGGTGCCCTATGGCTGGGTGCCCGCCCTGCTGGTGCCCTGCCTGGCGGGCGCGGCGGTCGGGCTGATCGACGGGCTGCTGATCGCCCGCGCCGGCATGGCGCCGTTCATCGTCACGCTCGCCGCCCTGCTCGGCGTGCGCGGCCTCGACCTCGTCCTGGCCAGGAGCAGCATGGTCATCCTCCACCCCGGCCTGTTCGGCCAGATCGCCAACGGCACATTGCTCGGGGTCGGCAACCTGATCTGGATCCTGCTCGCCGGCTTCGCGCTGGCGGCGCTGGTGCTGAACCGGTCGCGCTTCGGCGTCGCCGTGTTCGCGATCGGCGGCAACGAGGAGGCGGCGCGGATGCTCGGCGTCCCGGTCGCCACCGTCAAGGTCGCGACTTACGTGCTGTCGGGCACGCTGGCGGGCCTCGCCGGCGCGCTGCTGGGCGCGCATCTCTCCTCCGGCCTGTCGACGGCGGGGCAGGGCGACGAACTGCGCTCGATCGCCGCCGCCGTCATCGGCGGGGTGCTGCTGACCGGCGGCGTCGGCACCATGGCCGGCGCCCTCTCGGGCGTGCTGCTGCTCGGCGTCATCGAGAACGTAATCGACCAGATCGGCAATCTCAGCTCGTATTACCAGAACCTCGCCTCCGGCCTCTTCCTGCTGATGGCCGTCCTGATCCAGACTGGGCTGGTGCGGAAGCGGTGATAGGCTCCGCTGTCCCGACGCTGGACTCAGCGCCCTGCGCAGGCCCGGGAATCAGGGGCTGGCTGGCGGTGGAGGCGCGGGTCGGGCGCAAAGCGCTCTTGATGCCTGATCGTATAGCCGGACTAGTCTGCTTCTCCGAGGAAGATCAGATTCCAGCTATACGTCGACACGGTGCTCGGGATCAGAAAACACCGATGTTGCCTCAACAGTTCGTCCCCGAATTTCTGCTGGCCAGCCGACGGTATACCCGGACGAAGTCAGTTGGGGTTTGGAACCATGCGGCGGTCCACAACGTAAACCTGCGCCGGGTCGTCCACGGTTATTGCCGTGAGCGTGTGGGGGATGTGTCGAGTATGCCAAATCCCTTGTGCACGGCGACCTCGAGAATCGCGGTCGCCGGATATAGCGAATAATAGACTGCGCGCACGCCTCTGCTGTTCCAGCGCCCTCCGCCGAGGTGGGCGCCTTCGCCGTTATCCCAACTGGCCGCATACACCTCCTGGTCAATGCGCCACGCTACAAGCCCGGTCCCTCCAAGGGCGGCCGGCAGTGGCGTCATGTGTAAACGCCGTATTCGAGGCGCGTCAGATAATCCTCCACGAGTGTTACTCCAGCAGGTGTTTCGAGAAGATCGATTGGTCGGCGCCGATCGAGGCCGATCACCGGCTCCTCAAGCCACTGCTCCGCCCGAAGCTGTGAGCCGAAGACGTCGGTTGCCCTGGACAGGATCTCGGCAAACTTCCATGCCCGGCCGTTTTGCTCTCGGCTTAGCGACTTTGCTTGCGTCTCCCTCAATCGCTGGTAGGTGCGGAGGCTCATCCCAATCGCCTTTGCCAGCGAATCCATCTTGCGGATAAGAGTGAGTTGCGCAAGCAAATGATCAAGCGCCGTGGCCGGTAGCCCCTTGAAAAGTAGCTCATGAGCCTCAATAGGGCCGGTGTTGCGCAGCGAAAAAGCGCGCGGGCCGCCGAACAGCGCGGTTACCTTCTGTAGGGACTCGCCGCAATCAGGGTCGGTTGGCTTTCGATCGTCGCAGTCATGATCGACCTCCATGCGTCATGTGTCATCTATTAATATGACAGATGGCGCTAGCAATCTCAAGGATGCATTTTGAGTACCGCCCATGCTGAACGAGCCGGAGCCCGATCAATCCTTCGGTAGGATAGGCAGTGATCTGCAGAACTCTTCGATCAAAGGGATGAGTTGTTCAGCGGCCTCCAGCATTAACAAATGCCCAGTGCTCGGCAGCAGGGGCTACGCATGAAAATTTCGGGCATAGTTGACGGCATGGAATCGGGTGTGATTCGGGGAGTCTCCTTGAGATTGGGAGACGTGCATGTCGGTGAGGCGGCTTGTGGAGGAATTTTCGGCGTTGGAAGACCCCCGCTGCGGCGGCAAGGTTGAGCACCGGCTAATTGATATTCTGGTGATTGCGGTGTGCGCGGTGATTGCCGGGGCGGAAAGCTGGGAGGATATGGCACTGTATGGCCGTAGCAAGCAGGAATGGCTGGGCACGTTTTTGGCGCTGCCGAACGGCATTCCATCGCACGACACCTTCCGGCGTGTGTTCATGCTGATCGATACCGGGCGTTTCGAGGCATGTTTCGAAGCGTGGGCGCGCTCATTCGGGACGACTTTGGACCGGGAAGTGGTGGCGATTGACGGGAAAACGATCCGCGGCTCGTTTGATCGCAGCCGGGACCAGGCGGCGCTTCACGTTGTGAGTGCATGGGCGAGTGATCGGGGGCTGGTGCTCGGCCAGCGTCAGGTCGGCGACAAATCGAACGAGATCACCGCGATCCCGGAATTGCTGGATGTGCTGGACATCAAGGGCGCCATTGTCACGCTGGACGCGATGGGGTGCCAGCGAGCCATCGCGTCCAAAATTCTCGAGCGGGGTGCTGATTATCTCGTCACCCTCAAAGCAAACCAGGGGAAGAAACACAGCGCCGTGCAGGAGTATTGCGCAACCACCTGCTTCAGCCGCTCACCCGTTGATCGGCCGGTGCATGACGAATTCGATGATGGTCATGGTCGTCTTGTTCGGCGCCGGGTGTTCGTCTGTCCGGACGCCGTAGCGCTGGAACCGCTGCGCGACTGGCCGGGGTTGAAGAGCGTTCTGGCCGTGGAAACCATCCGCGGCGTCAACGGATCCGGCAAGATCGAAGCCGAAATCCGCTACTTCCTGTCCAGCAGCGACGATCAACCCGAAATCCTGGCGAAAGCGATCCGTCAACATTGGCAGATCGAGAACAGCCTACACTGGGTGCTCGACGTCACCTTCAACGAAGATCACTGCCGGATCCGGGATCGCAACGCCGTCCAGAACTTCTCCCTGCTTCGCAAGATCGCAATCAACCTCGTTCGCCGCCATCAGGCATCAAAGGCCAGTCTCAAGGGGCGCCGCAAAATGGCCGCCTGGGATAACCGTTACATGGAGCAAGTGCTCACCGGCTTCTTTCATGCGTAACCCCTGTGCTCGGCAGCACGCGCATTGCCGCTTGCGGAACACGAGTTAGCAATTCCACCTGAAGAAGTGCTGGGCTATCTACGCGATCGCTTTCGCCGACAATGACGATGACGGGTACATTGATGATACCGACCTGGCCGGTGATATCTTCCAGACTAGTTGCTTTCGGCCAGGCGATCTTTGCCGGCGGCGCGCCGCGCAAGCTATCCGCGATCACCTGCTCGCGATCCTCTGCCGAGAGAGGCCGTGCTGTCAGCACGTTGTCTATGGTCGCCTCCACGGTTGCGCGGGTGGTGTATGCCCCCGCCATCATCTCTCGCGCTTCGTCCGGCATGGCCATGGGCTGGGGCGGAGAAGGAGCCACAAGAACGAGGCCGACCAGCCCGGCAGGCCGGCGCGATGCCATGAGCTGAGCCACCTTGCCGCCCATTAAATGGCCGACCAGCACATAGCGCCGCAACTTCAGCGCCTCGATGACACCTTCCGCGTCGGCCGCGAGATCCGTCAGGGCATACCCGTCATTTGGCGCGTCGGATTGTCCCCATCCGCGATTGTCGATGGCAACGGTATGAAAGGCGGGAGCCAAGCCGGTTGTGACGTGTTTCCAGGTACGGCTTGAACCGCCCCAGTAATGCAGGAAGACAAGGGCTAGCTCGCCATCGCCCTGCTCTTCGACATGAAGCACTATCCCGTTCGTGGCGACTTTCATCGTCGATCTCCTTTCTAAGCCAGTCTGAGCGACCGGACACGGATCAGAGATTAGGCTTTATAAGAACGCGCCATAATTGCCTCAATCTTATCTGCATCTGATAATGAGATTATCGAATGGGGGACGAGGATGGATCGGCTGGTCAGTATGTCGGTGTTTGTAGCTGCGGTTGAGGAGGGCAGTCTTGTCGGGGCCGGCAGGCGGTTCGGCCTGTCGCCATCTATGGCGGGGAAACATGTCTCCGCGATCGAGGATCAACTTGGGGTACGCCTACTTCAGCGCAGTACGCGAGTGCTGAAGCTGACAGATGTGGGGCAAGCGTACTTCAAGCGGTGCAAGCTCATACTGGAAGACTACGAGGACGCAAATCGGGAGGCCCAGCGGGCGCACCAGACGGTGCGGGGCGTGCTACGTGTTGCTGCACCGACAACCTTTGGCGCGATACACCTTGGTCCCGTGGTCGCAAGATATCTGGCTGCGTATCCCGAGGTTACAGTCGAGACCACGCTCAGCGACCGCTATGTCGATCTGCTGATGGAAAGCATCGATGTGGCCATTCGCATCGGCCGGCTTAAGGATTCCGACCTCGTGGCCCAACGGCTTGCCCCGTGCCACATGGTATTCTGTGCGGCCCCGTCCTTTCTGGCGCGCCATGGTGTGCCGAAAACCGTGGAACAGCTCCGTCAGGCCCCGCGAGTGGCATTCACCGAAGCCGTTTCCGCCGGTGACTGGACGCTAACGGATCCAAGTGGCCGTACCCACCTTATCGATGGCCCGCTGCGACTAGCGGTGAACAATATGCAGATGCTATTGGCTGCGGCATTGGCGGGAATAGGTGTAGCATACGGGCCGAGCTTCGTGTTCGGCGAATCCATCGCTTCTGGGACGCTGCAGATTCTGATGTCCCAGCATAAGACATCGGAGCTAGCGATTCATGCCATCTACCCGACGAAGCGGCACGTCTCTCTGAAACTTCGTCGATTCATCGAGCATCTGCAGGCGAGCTTCGGAACTGCGCTGACTTTGGACCCAGCACACCGGATTTAGGCGTACACCGGTGCGCCTTTAACTGTCTCATTCACATCCGATATCCAGCGGGCCGCTATCCTTGACTTCCTTCATCACGAAAAAGGTGCGCGCCTGGCGCACGCCTGGGAGGGCGATCAGCGTTTCGGCGTGGAGGCGGTTGAAGTCGGGAAGGTCCCTGACACGGATTTTTAGCAGATAGTCAAAATCGCCAGCGACCAGGTGGCAATCGAGAACCATCTTGAGGCCCATTACCGCCTGTTCGAACATCGCGAAACTTTCCGGGGTGGAGCGGTCGAGGACGACGCCCACCAAGGCGACCGCACCGAGGCCGACCCGTGACGGCGCGATCATCGCGCGCACGCTGCCGATATAGCCCTCGGCAAAGAGACGCTGTGTCCGGCGGTGACACGTGGCGGGGCTGACATTCACCTGGTTCGCGAGGTCAATGTTGGACAGTCTCCCGTCGGCCTGGAGCAGGCGCAGGATTTCAAGGTCGATGCGGTCTAGGTCATGACTCATGATTTCTCCCGGAAAGCCACCGAAAAGTGAAAGAATCCGCCGAAACAACGTAGCATGACAAGAAAACAAGGAAAAAAAATAACAAAAATAGAAAGCACATTTCTCGGGAACCTGGATAGGCTGAGATCAGAAACACGACTGGAATCAACGGCTTTCGCAAATATCGGTGCAGCCGTCGCGGCCCGGATCGTTGCGGCGGAGGCCGGGGGAATGGCATGAATCTGGACAAGTTCGAGCGCTACAGACTCACTTTCGGGCCGACGCCGGTCGAACCGCTGCCGCGCCTGTCGCAGGCGCTGGGCGGGGCGGTTGAAATCTGGGCGAAGCGGGATGACTGCAACTCCGGCCTCGCTCTGGGCGGCAACAAATTACGCAAGCTCGAATATATTATCCCCGACGCGATCGCCAGCGGCGCGGATACGCTAGTCTCGATCGGCGGGGTGCAGTCAAACCACACGCGGATGGTGGCGGCGACGGCGGCGAAACTCGGCATGAAATGTGTCGTGATTCAGGAAAGCTGGGTCCCGCATAACGACGCTGTGTATGACCGCGTCGGCAACATCCAGCTGACACGGCTGATGGGGGCGGACAGCCGGATCGTCGAGGACGGATTCGATATCGGCATCCGGCAAAGCTGGGAGGATGCGCTGCAATCGGTCCGGGATGCGGGCGGGGTGCCTTACGCGATTCCGGCCGGCGCCTCGGTGCATCCGCTCGGCGGTCTCGGCTATGTCGGCTTCGCCGAAGAAGTGCGCGCGCAGGAGCGGGAGCTCGGATTCAGTTTCGATTACGTCATCGTTTGCGTGGTCACCGGTTCAACCCAAGCGGGCATGATCGTCGGCTTTGCGGCGGACGGGCGGGCGGATCGGGTCATCGGGATCGACGCTTCGGGAACGCCGGAGCGGGTGCGCGAGCAGGTGCGCGGGATCGTCGACAACACGGCGAGCCTAGTTCAGCTGGGGCGGCGGGTCGAAGACCGGGAAATCGTCATTGTCCCTGATTATGCCTATCCGGCCTATGGCGTGCCAAGCGAAGCGACCAACGACGCCATCCGCCTCGCCGCGCGCACCGAGGCGATGATCACCGATCCGGTCTATGAGGGAAAATCCATGCAGGGCATGATCGATCTTGTTCGCAAGAGGGTCTTCCCGGCGGGATCGCGGGTGCTCTACGCACATCTGGGCGGGGCGCCCGCGCTGAACGGATACAGCTACACCTATCGGAATGGATGAGTCAGGGAGGATGGCATGACTAACGGGGGGCTAGTCGGTGGGTAGCCGCGACGGGGCGGTAATGCGCGCGGCCGGGCTGTTCGACTCGGGTACGTTTCGCGAGCGCCTCGCCGAACTGGTTGCCGTGCCGAGCACGTCGCAGGATGCGACATTCGCGCCGGACGTCGCACGTTATCTGGCGGCGCAGATGACGCCATGGCTCGAGCGGCTGGGCTTCACGGTTGCCATCCATCCAAATCCGGAGCCTGCATTCGGACCGATTCTGGTGGCGGAACGGATCGAGGATCCGGCCCTGCCGACGGTGCTGACGTACGGCCATGGTGATACGGTGCGCGGACTCGACGAGCAATGGCGCGAGGGGCTGGCACCATGGCGGCTGACCGTGGAGGGCGATCGCTGGTACGGGCGCGGCACGGCGGATAACAAGGGCCAGCACGCGATCGACCTCGCCGCGCTGGAGGTCGTGATCGCCGAACGGGACGGGCGGCTCGGTTTCAATGTCCGCATGGTCATCGAGACCAGCGAGGAATGCGGCTCGGTGGGGCTGCACCGCTTCGTCGGCACGCATCGCGATGCGTTGAAGGCGGATGTGCTGATCGCCTCCGACGGGCCGCGCGTCCGACCGGACGTGCCCACGATCGCGGCCGGCTCGCGCGGGACCTATCATTTCGACCTCGTCTGCGCTCTGCGCCCGGGCGGGGTGCATTCCGGCCATTGGGGCGGATTGGCACCCGACCCCGCCGTAATCATGGCGCATGCGCTGGCATCGATCTGCGATCGTCATGGCCGGATACTTGTGCGCGGCTGGCTGCCGGCGGGCGGGGTACCGGCGGAGGTGCGCGCGGCACTGAAGGACTGCCCGGTGGGAGACGGAACCACCCGCGCAGTCGGGCCGGAATGGGGCGAACCGGGCTTGACCGACGCCGAGAAAATCTATGGCTGGAACAGCTTCATCGTCCTTGCGATGATTTCGGGACGGCCTGAAAACCCGGTAAATGCAGTCGCACCAGACGCCCGGGCGCATTGCCAGATCCGCTATACTGCGGATTCCGATCCGGCTGATTTCGCACCGGCATTGAGACGGCATCTGGACGAGGTCGGGTTTCCCGATGTAGCCATCGAGAACGCGGGGATGCGGATGGCGGCGAGCCGGACCAATCCCGCATCGGTCTGGATACGCTTCGCGGCGGAGAGTTTCAGGCGGAGCCTGGGACGCAACGTGCAGGTGATTCCGAACATGTCGGGCGGGCTGCCGGGCGATGCGTTCGTCGATCACCTCGACGTGCCGCTGGTATGGATCCCGCACAGCTACAATGGTTGTAGCCAGCATGGCCCAGACGAACACATGCTGGCGCCGATGGCGCGCGAGGCCCTTATCGGCTTTGCCGGATTGTGGTGGGATCTTGGCGAGGGTAGTGCGCCGCCGAAAAAAGCCGATTGAAAAGGAATAATGAATGGTCACCGGGGAGGTTTGTCAGAATGGCAAAATGAAACTAACGTCGATGTCGGTGGCGCGCACGTCACAGCACACGGAAACGAGTCCCCGGATACACTGCGGCCTGATGGACAAATATATCATGTGCTGACGAAGTAGCGTTGAATGCTGCGTTCAGGTATTTGACCTGGCGATGGAGGTTAGCCTCGGGACATTTGCCTTCGGCTTTCAGTTCCGCAATGGCGATGGCGTAGGTCGGCGCCTTGTAGGTATTGATGCCCTCGGGCTTCTCCCAGTCCCTCAACCCGCTCAGGGCCTTGCCCAGAAAGCGCTTTGCCGCTTTCGCGTTCCGCGTCGGCGAAAGAAAGAAATCGATCGTGTTCCCATGCTTGTCGACTGCACGATATAGATATGCCCATTTGCCGCGGACCTTGATAAAGGTCTCATCGACCCGCCAGCTCGTCAAGGTCGGCCGCCGCCATTGCCAGCGCAGCAGCTTCTCAATCTCCGGGGCATATCGCTGAACCCAGCGGTACATCGTCGAATGATCAAGGTTCACGCCGCGCTCACACATCACCTGCTCAAGATCCCGGTAGCTGATCCCATACCGTCAATACCAGCGTACTGCCCAAAGCACGATCTCACCCTCGAAGTTCCGCCCTCTGAACGCCGACACCACCGCTCTTCCACCAGCCTGCATCAAATCCCATCAGAGCAAGCCAGAATTTGCAACAGAGCCGTCTGGGACCTACCGGCCCAGCCTTTGTGCATCTTGGGGCCTATCAGCCTCAGTCTTTGCTTTTTTGTCTCCGGCTCGGTGAGCGGAGCGGGCAGGAGGAGGTGGCTGGCGGCATCAGGTGTAGAATACGGCGCGCCTTTTACCGTTCTCGCCCTGTTCCACTACGCCACGCTTGATCGTGTTGTGCTGCAGCGAAAAGACCTCGGTGCCGAGATCCTGTTTGCCGATGGTCTTGCCGTTGAGAATGATCAGTGGCTGCTGGTAGATTTTGTAGCCTTGCGCGTAGCAGCAGACCGTGGTTGAGGAGCCGTGGGCGCTGTCGCGCTTGGCGAGCTTACTGAGGTGTACCCGCATGCCCTCCGGGAGCACGCCGGCTGACACAAACTGGTCGATCAGCCAGGACCACTCCTTGCGCTCGGCGCCCATAGCGTCGGCCAGCCGTTTCACCCGGATCGGTGTCCAGATCAGGTTGTTCGAGACGCCGAAGCCGAGCGGCTTCGTGTTGCCGGCGAGCAGCACCCGTGAGACGATGGTCGAGCAGTTCTTGCGCAAAAATCTGTAGGTACTTTTTGGCTTGTTCCTGATCTCGGCCCACTTCGACATGGCGGCGTTAGTGTTGAAGACGGGGATCCGCAAGATGTGGTCCGGCGCGTAATTCTCCTCGGACAGATCGGCGAACACGCTCAGGCTTGGGCTCGAGTTATTATCCTCCTCGCTTTCTGGCCACCAACTCACATAGGAAGAGGCCATCGCCTTCCAGTTCGAGTCGATAATCATTGCTGCATGACCGCAATACGAATTTCCAACCGGGCGCAGGTGGTTGTTCCAGATCAGAACGGTGGCAGCCATACGAGAGTCCTCCTCGGTGCGCCGTTCCGCAGGCGCCTTCCCCGACGCCGGTCTCCAACGGGACCGGTGATCCACAGATTTTCGGGCAAGCTCCCGGCCGGAATGGCCGTTGTTATCGGGATGTTATATCGTAAAAAAATGTCCGACAAGATGGTATGAGCGGCGGTTGGCGGGATGAGGAGCCGGATGCCAGGCAGACAATCGCGAGCTACATCCTATGGTTTTGGCGATTATCTGCTGTCGTTGTGGCGCTCCCGTGGTGAACCTGGCCCATAGGGCTCTGGTGCAAATAGCCTGACGAGTCAAAGGTTGTGGCGGCGAGGCTGCGGTGTTGTCGCTTTATTGGGCTGCCAGGACGGCCTCCCAGACGGCAGGTGCAGGTCGACCCCGAAGACGTAGCCGACCGAGGCGGAATTGCCCCTTGCGGATCCGTCGCAGCAATTCGATCCCGGCCACCGTGATCGCGGCGGTCTCGAACCGCTTGAACCCGAGCATCGGACCGACCCGCGACTTCACGCCCCGATGGTCCTTCTCAGGGAGGTTATTCAGGTACTTCGACGATCGCAGCTTCGTGTCAGCAGCCAGTTCACCGTCAGCCTTCATCTCGCGCACTGCGCGGTGCGATGCGGCCTAGCCGTCCAACGTGACGGTCCGCGGGCCCGAGCCCTGACCTTTGATCGCCTTGCGGAAGAACGCCTTGGCCGCGGCAACGTCACGCTTTGGGCTGAGACGGAAGTCAACGGTATTTCCTGCGCGATCGACCGCCCGGTAGAGATAGACCCATCCACCCTGGACTTTCACTTAGGTCTCGTCCACACGCCACGACGCACCGGCCGGCTGCGCGAAGCGGTTCCACCGGCGCTCGAATTTCGGCGAATAGTTGTGCACCTACCGCATGATGGTGGTGTGGGCTATCGACAGGCCGCGCTCCTCCATCATCTCCACGAGTTCCCGGAAGCTGAGCTTGAAGCGCAGATATCACCGCACGCACAGGATGATCACTTCGCGGTCGAAGTGCCGCCACTTGAACAGATCCTCCAAGTCCAGGAACCTGGCCATCGCGCCGCCCTCAAAGCCACTAAATGGCTAGCAAGATACCGGGGCCAGCCGTTTGCACCGGAGCCCATGCGAGCAGGTTTCAGGGAAGGGAGTGCGACGATGATGGACGCTCCTCAAAAGGATACCGCGGTGGTGTTGCCCCCGCTAATGATGACACCGACATTCTCACCTAGTGCAGGTCGGTAGCGCCCGGAGAGCAAAGCGGCGAGAGCCGTAGCGCCGCCTGGCTCAGCGGCCACGCGCGCCACTTTCCACAAGCGACGCTGGGCATCGGCGATTGCGTCATCCCCGACCAGAACGACGTCGGCGACATGATCACGGGCAATAGGGAAGACCAGATCGCCGACCCGCCTCGGTGCCAGCGAGTCTGCCGCAATTCCGCCGGTTTCGGCATCAACCGGTCGGCCGGCGGCGAGCGCCCTCGTCAGGGTTGGCGATGATTCGGGCTCGACGCCCACGACCTTGATGTGCCCGTGATACCAACTGGCGATCCCTCCGATCAGTCCACCACCGCCGACAGCGACCAGTAGGGTATTGAGCCCAGCCACTTGCTCCTCCATTTCAAGCGCAATCGTACCCTGTCCGACCAACGTTTCGCGTTGATCGAAGGCATGGATGGCAAGGGCACCGCTATTTGCGATCCATGCCTCGCTCGCGGCCAGCGCATCGGAATAACCTTCGCCGCCGACGACAAGTTCGGCGCCGAAATCGCGGATGCGTTGGATCTTGGCCGGAGACGAGATCGCCGGCACGAAGATGCGCGCAGGGATTCCGAGCCTAATCGCCGCATAAGCCACGGCGGCACCGTGGTTTCCTCCCGAAGCGGCAACCACGCCGACCGTCGGGATTTCTCTTGTCAGCAGGTTTGTGAAGGCGCCCCGTGCCTTGAAGGAGCCGGCATGCTGCAGCAATTCGAGTTTGAGAGTGATCGGCTGTGAGGCTAGACCGAAATCAACGCCATTGCAGGCCAGAACCGGCGTGCGTCGTATGTGCGGCCGAATCAATCTCTCCGCAGCCTGAATGTCACTTCTGCCGATCATCGCAACGTCACCCTGTTTCTCAATTCGGTCTCTCATCGCAGGTTGTCTTTCAAGTATTCCCTTGCTGGGAAGATGTGCCGGGCATTGGGAAAGGTCGGCACCCGGCGATAACCTGCTAGCATCGTGTTCCAGCCGATATGATCGCCATGGATATGGGCGTGCAGAATGAATAAATCTCCTCGGATAAGAGGTGGCCAGCACCCTGAGAGAGGAAATACAGGAAAAAAGCGGCGCACTCTCAGGCCAGAGCATGACGAACGATTTGGTCGATGTGAAGCTGAGCCAGATCGATATGTGGGAAATCCGGCTGATGTTCCGCATAAAACGACGATAGATCGGTTCCCGCTAGAAGAATTGCCTGCGCATTCTTCCTTTGCAAAAGCCGATTGGCCAGTCTGCTGAATTCCGTCATTTCAGGCTGCGTCGCCCGTTTCCCGTGAATGGCGATCTCGGCATACGTATTGTGCACCCAATCGAGATCATCCCTGTCCAGCGAGATATCCCGTTGTTTCGCAACGGCTCCGAAGACGCGCGTATGCATGACAGCACGGTTGCCGAACACAGCAACGCGATCCGTCCCGGCGGCAGCAAGTCCTGCGGGAACGGCATCCAGGGGCTACGCATGAAAATTTCGGGCATAGTTGACGGCATGGAATCGGGTGTGATTCGGGGAGTCTCCTTGAGATTGGGAGACGTGCATGTCGGTGAGGCGGCTTGTGGAGGAATTTTCGGCGTTGGAAGACCCCCGCTGCGGCGGCAAGGTTGAGCACCGGCTAATTGATATTCTGGTGATTGCGGTGTGCGCGGTGATTGCCGGGGCGGAAAGCTGGGAGGATATGGCACTGTATGGCCGTAGCAAGCAGGAATGGCTGGGCACGTTTTTGGCGCTGCCGAACGGCATTCCATCGCACGACACCTTCCGGCGTGTGTTCATGCTGATCGATACCGGGCGTTTCGAGGCATGTTTCGAAGCGTGGGCGCGCTCATTCGGGACGACTTTGGACCGGGAAGTGGTGGCGATTGACGGGAAAACGATCCGCGGCTCGTTTGATCGCAGCCGGGACCAGGCGGCGCTTCACGTTGTGAGTGCATGGGCGAGTGATCGGGGGCTGGTGCTCGGCCAGCGTCAGGTCGGCGACAAATCGAACGAGATCACCGCGATCCCGGAATTGCTGGATGTGCTGGACATCAAGGGCGCCATTGTCACGCTGGACGCGATGGGGTGCCAGCGAGCCATCGCGTCCAAAATTCTCGAGCGGGGTGCTGATTATCTCGTCACCCTCAAAGCAAACCAGGGGAAGAAACACAGCGCCGTGCAGGAGTATTGCGCAACCACCTGCTTCAGCCGCTCACCCGTTGATCGGCCGGTGCATGACGAATTCGATGATGGTCATGGTCGTCTTGTTCGGCGCCGGGTGTTCGTCTGTCCGGACGCCGTAGCGCTGGAACCGCTGCGCGACTGGCCGGGGTTGAAGAGCGTTCTGGCCGTGGAAACCATCCGCGGCGTCAACGGATCCGGCAAGATCGAAGCCGAAATCCGCTACTTCCTGTCCAGCAGCGACGATCAACCCGAAATCCTGGCGAAAGCGATCCGTCAACATTGGCAGATCGAGAACAGCCTACACTGGGTGCTCGACGTCACCTTCAACGAAGATCACTGCCGGATCCGGGATCGCAACGCCGTCCAGAACTTCTCCCTGCTTCGCAAGATCGCAATCAACCTCGTTCGCCGCCATCAGGCATCAAAGGCCAGTCTCAAGGGGCGCCGCAAAATGGCCGCCTGGGATAACCGTTACATGGAGCAAGTGCTCACCGGCTTCTTTCATGCGTAACCCCTGGAACGGCATCCAATATGCTGATCAGGGGAACACGGGCCACACGTGTTATGTCCGATATGGCGATATGAGGCGCGACGGCGGAAATGGCGACGATTTCGCACCCGGCATCGGCGAGTTCATTGGCCAGGCCCCCGAGATAGGCGCCAAGAGCAATCCTGTCCTCTGCGGCTACATAAGATAACACCCGCAAGACGTCTGCGTGGCTGAGGACGAGTTGCAGTGGAGCTTGGCTCGCGGCGAACCTTTTTTGGATCTGCTCGTAATAGAAAATACCCGCCCGGAGCGCGAGACCTCCGATAAGACCTATCTTGCGCATCAGGAACTCCATTATTGTCTCAACCTTGATGCGCGTGAAGATGACGCATCCGGGAAACGTGCCAATCATGGCTTGTGATTCGCGTGAAGGAGCGTGGCGCGCTTCCCTGCGCCATACCCCGTCGTGGTATCGGTCGGAGAGCCCCGACCTCAGATCACCATCCCACCGGAGGCTTCAATGCGTTGCGCATTGATCCATCGATTGTCCTCCGACAGGAGGGCAGCGATCATCGGACCGATATCGTCGGGCAAACCCGCCCGTCCAAGCGCTGTCAGGTCTGAAATGCGCTTGTTTACCTCGGGATTGTCTCGCACGATGCCGCCGCTGAAATCGGTCTGCACCGCGCCGGGAGCGACGACATTGGCGGTAATGCGCCGGGCGCCAAGTTCCCTCGCCATGTATCTCGTCATCACCTCAACAGCACCTTTCATCGACGCATAGGCAGTACTGCCTGGATAGGCCACGCGGGTCAGCGCCGACGAGACGTTCACGATCCGGCCGCCATCGACGATCAGCGGCAGCACGGCCTGTGTAAGAAAGAAAACGCCCTTCACGTGCACCCGAAACAGCGCATCGAAATCCGCCTCGGTGATATCGCTGATCGGTGCGTGGTGGGACGTTCCGGCATTATTGATGAGATAGTCGAACTGCTCCACCCCCCACTCGGCCAGAATCCTGCGCAGTTCGGCGACAAAGGCCGGAAAGGTCGCGGTATTCCCCGTATCGAGTTGCAAGGTTGCGGCACGCGCGCCTGCCCGCTCGGTTGCGGCGACCACCTCATCTGCTTCTGCCCGTCTGCGATGATAGGTGAAGATCGACCTGACGCCGCGCCGGGCGAGCGCCTCAACGGTCGAACGGCCAATGCCCCGACTGCCGCCGGTGACGATTGCGATATGAGATTGTGCGGGCATGAGGGTCTCCTGTTCCGGTGCTACGGATTTGGCCCGCCCGCCCGACGGAATAAGGCCGCTGTTGCAGACGACTTTGTTTTGCAGGACAGAATAATGACCATGGATCGCCTCGCCGCCCTCGAGCTATTCGTCCGTATCGTCGATCGTGGCAGTTTTACCGCTGCGGCGGCGGATTGCTCCATCTCCCGACCGGCAGCCACCGCCACGATCAACGCGCTGGAGAAGAGGTTGGGAACCAGGTTGCTGCAACGCTCGACACGGCATGTGCAGCCGACCGTCGAGGGTGAAGCCTACTACCGACGCTGCATTGGTATCCTTGCCGATCTCGAGGATGCGGACCGGGGGGCCAGCGGTGCCGTGGCAGGGCTGCTGCGCGTCGACATGGTCGGCACGCTGGCGCGCATCGTGTTGCCGGCACTACCGACCTTTCTAGCTCTGCATCCAGCCGTGACGGTGCATATCGGTGAGGGCGAGCGCTTTGTCGATTTGGTACGCGAAGGGGTTGATTGTGTCGTGCGAGCGGGCACTCTTCCTGATAGCGATATGATCGTCCGGCATCTCGGCGTGTTGGAGGAGATCATCTGTGCCAGCCCCGCCTATCTCAGCGAACATGGCGTGCCAGCAACGCCGGATCAGCTGGACGGGCATTTCATGGTCGGATTCGTCTCCTCGCGCACGGGCCAGCCCTTGCCGCTGGAATTCATGGTCGATGGCGTGAAGGTCGAGAGGACGTTGCCGGCTCGCGTCATGGTTAATGGGGCGGACACGAGTGCTGCTGCGGCGCGCCTCGGGATGGGGCTGGTGCAGGCGCCGCGCTTGCGGTTCAAGGATGATCTAAACACCGGAGCACTCGTGGAGATTCTCCAGGACTTCCAGCCCAGTCCCACTCCGATTTCCGTCATCTATCCGAATCATCGCCAGCTTTCGCCGCGCGTGCGGGTCTTTGTCGACTGGCTCGTTGAAACGATCGCACCTCTGCTTGGCCGCTCTGGATACAAGGTGCCGTGATCGGTCTGCCGCCGCATCCATCGGCGCCGTGGCGCTTGCTCCGCATCTTATTCCGCATAGTGTAATGTGATCGGGTGTTGAACTGGCCGGCCGCAAACCGTTCGGAAGTCGGTTCCAGCATGCGCCCGGCTCGCGTGTCGCCATTGGATCGATATGATGAAGGTGCGCTCTTGATCGTGCGCGAAAAGATCTACGGGCAAGTGCGTGATCCCGTTTTAGATGCCCTGCAACTGGACCGTTCAACCGCGCAAAGAGCTTTTCGCCACGAGGCTTCGGCCCGACCAATTACCTTGGAAAAAAGCCGCTCGTCAGCTACCCGGCCTATAAGCAACTATCTTGGCGGAACCTCCATCAACTCGTGTTACATGCTATCGGAGCGCACGAACAAAATCGGGTTAGAACCCGATGAGAAGGACATCGAGGGCGCGGGTAATGCTGTCGCGCTCCGCAGCCAACGAGCAAATATGCTGACTCAGCTCGCGCCGTGGTATGCTGGCGATTGCCTGCGTCATCATGACGTGACGCGTGCCGTCAACCTCGAACACTGGATTGAGGTCGCTGAAGGGTTTTGGCGCCATCTCTGCCGGCAGGAGCGGGACAACGATCCGCGTCGCCAATTCCGAGAGCAGATCGGCCTGAACGTCGAGTACGTAACCCGGTCTGCCTCCGGGCATAGGGTGCACATCGAACCGTGCCATCAAAACTGCCGGTATGCCGCCAAGGGCAAGCCGTGCGACTCGACATGCTCATTCCACGCCTGAAATGCTGCACGGTTTTCATCGAGCCAGCGTTGTCTCCGGGCCGCGGCAACGGCCGTTGCCACGCCCTGTTCGCAAGCTTGCGACAGATTGATGCCAAGGCTCCGGGCGTCCTGCAGCAATGCTGCGGGCAGTGTGACATTGGTTGCGCGCCGCGAAGAAGCCATAGTGCGGTCGCTGGGTTGTGGCATAGACATCCGCTGCTCCTCCAGAAGTAAGTGTGCAGGATATGCGCATATATCATGCGCATATCCTGCACACAACATTATTTGCCACAACATACTGCGGGCGATGTGTCAAACACCCACTCCACCAAAAGTGGACCAGACCCCAGCAGGAACCCCACTCCATCACGGCCCTGGATGGCCGCCGAATGGGCCTGGAGCTTGATCGCCCGACCGTCGACATCGACCGTGGCGTGACGCTTGCAGCCTTGATCTTCTTGCCTGCGTCGTATCCCGGATGCCGCCGCTCTCGGTCGTCTTGACGCTCTGACTATCTATCACAGCCGCCGTGTGGCTCGCGCCCTGACCCGTCCTCTCGCGGTCGAGCATCAAGGTGATGGTTTATCCGCTCCCAGGTGCCGTCGTTGCGGAACCAGCAAACCAGCGATAGGTCGTGGGCCAACGCGTAAAATCCTTCGGCAGCAGGCTCCATGCAATCCCGCCACGCAGTACGTAGAAGATCGCATTGACAATTTCGCGCATCTTCCACTTCCGATGCCGGCCGCATGAGCTCGGGGCGGGCAGGAAAGGCGACAGGAGCAGCCACTCCTAGTCGGTCACGTTACTTCCATAGCGTAGCCCGTTGCGGCTATGCTGCGCACGGGTGGTTGGCGTCCACACAGTGTCTCAGGCAAGGCTTCGAACACCTGCCAGGAATCACGTATGGCCCAACCATTCAACTTTCAATCAAAGACGCTCCGACTCCATTCCGAAATGGCCTGCTACGTTTTTGCGAGCGAGCAAATATTCGTGCTGGAGCGATGGTCTGACAGAGTAGACTGGGCGAATACTACTTAAGAATGATGCTTGTATCGAGAATTTTCTGAAGATTTTGATATCGAATGAACGAATAGAAGCGACACAATGTAATCAACCTGTAGTATAGTATTGAATTGATTTCAACCCATAGTATAAAATGAAATAATATTTTGTCGGAATTCCTTACGTCTCATAAAATGAGACGCGATATCTGTTTGATTTTATTAATATTGCAAATACGGCACAATTTTTGCGTGATCATTGAACGCACTTCAATGTATGAAGTGTCCGTGGTCATTCATGGCATGATTTCTCAAACGTTTGGAGATTGAACATGTCTAGCGTCCGCAAATATCTGTTACATGGAGCCGTGGTGCTCCTCGGCCTCACGGGAATAGCGCGGGCGGATATTTATAATCCGACCTGGCTAGTAACGGCCTGGACCACAACGACCGGTAAAATTGGCGGCACCAACTTCATAAACGCTGCAAGCCAGCCTGCGCCATCGGCCGTAGATGCACTGGCTTCCTTCACATACTCAGGGCAGTTGAATTTCGACAACACCAATAATCAGGGACAGTCGAATACGTACGCCGACTTCTTTACGAATACCGCCAACATCTCAAATTTCAGCGGTACGGGTGGCAAGGCTGCGTTCCTTGGAACCACGATGAGTTCTCCAGGAAGCTCGAATTATTCATATCTGGAGTTCTCGCTCCAAGGCCCCGCTGCGAATATAGCTGCAGGCACCTACGTCACGATCACCCACGACGATGGCGCCAGCAGCTATGCAAACGGCAACAAGGTGACTTACTCGCCTGGCGAAACTCAAGCCGTCAGCGATACCGGCACGTTACCTGTGGGATCGATGACAAGTTTCGCTGTCGACTACGTTGAGGCGAACGGAGCACCGGCAGTTCTCAAAGTGGACGTACCGGAACCGGGCAGTGTTCTGCTCCTCGGAACAGGCTTGCTCGTTCTCGGTCTCGTCGTTCGCCTGCGGCAGAAAGCCCTCTGAGACCCGCTGGTCGATCTTGACTGATGCGGTCCCGCTCACCCGGGACCGCCTTTCAGTGGGCATATTCGCCAGTATCGAGGAGAGCGTGCAAGCGGACGAATCGACGCACAGGGGTTTGGCGGATTTGAGTACGTCACCTACCCCGTCACGGTCCTGAATACCGGCATGATGAACCACGGCGCTGACGGGGTGGCCGATTGTATCCGTGATGATGTGGCGCTTGCGCCCGTGATCTTCTCCCCGGCATCGAACTCGCGCGGCCCGCCGGCTTCGGTGGCCTTGACCGACTGGCTATCGATCACGCCGGCTGTAGGCGAGGCCTCGCGTCTGGCCAACTCCCGCGCTTGTATGACCAGGACGTGATTGAGCCGATCGAGGGTGCCGTCGCGGCAGAAGCGGTGGAAATACCCCTGCGCGGTGGCGAACGGCGCGAATTGCTTCGGGATCTGCCACCTCCGGCGGCATTCCACCCGCTCCGCAGGCGGAACCTTGAGCCGCCTCCGCCACTGGCAACCGGTTAGAAGATGGCCTCCATAATCCGCCGCAGCGGCACCGTCCGGGGCCGGCTTCGAGGCAGTCGAGTCGGCATGAACGGTGCGATCAAGGCCGATTCGGCATCGGTCAGGTCGCTTGCGTAGCGCAATCCAGACCGGCGATATCGTCGCCGAGCGATTTCAGTCTAGGTCATCGTGCCTCCATCCGTCTTCGCAAACGAACTGAATCACAACCTACTGTAATCGTTCAACTATATTTTTCGGTCCGGCTCTGAGATAGGGGCTGTCCGCAAACGCACGCCTTCCTGCTGTGCTGCGAGATGCATGGTTCGATCAGCTGACCATCTGCCCCGGCCTGCCGGCGAACGGCATCGAGCCTGAACCGGTAAATGAACGCGTTGCGCAAAGGGTGCATGTCAGAGCTTGGCCAGCCGGGCGAAGCTCGCCGAGACCCATGAAGGTACCGGTTTCGGACAAAATACCAATACAAACCGAGGTCTTGAGGAACTTGCCTGCTAAGCCTGGCGATGATTGCGACGGACAGGACTGCGGCATGATCTCGGCGCGGCCGGCGGGCGTTTCAGGAGCACGCCCGGGGGGATTTCCGCGGCATGGCGGCAAGGGCCCGGGCCGGCGAGATCAACCTCGACAAGTCCATCTGGGGCCTGCGCGCCCAGGCGGATAACCACACCCGCCCGCGAGCCCGAGGAAAAGAGGCACCGGGTCGGCCAGGGCAACCGGAGGCGACGAATACCGGTAGATTGCCAGCGTAAAGTCGGCACTGGCAGGGAATGTCGAGACAGATCGGCATCATATGGAAGGATTAAATCCTATTTCGAAGGGAGCATAAGCGATGTGCTCGACCCGGCTGAGCATCACCTTGCCAAAGGAAATGGCACAGCAGATCCCTGCCAAGGTTGCCGCCGTCGAGTATGCGAGCGAAAGCGAGGTGATCCGCGACGGGCTGCGCACCTTGCTGGCGCATGACCGGGTGGTGGAAGCGTGGCTGCGTGATCAGGTGGCCCCGGCTCTTGATGCGCTGAAAGCCGATCCGTCACGCGCTGTCACCATGGACGGGATGCGCGCTGCCGTGGCCGCCGAACATGCGAAAGCCACCGGTTCCCGGTGAAGCGCTATCCGGTTGATTTCACGCCGGAGGCGCGTGGCCAGCTGGTTGCGCTGTAGCGGCGGATCGCGACCGAGGCTTCGCCGGACATCGCGTTGCGTTACACCGACACGATCATGTCCCGCTGCGAGGGGTTGAGCCTGTTCCCGGCGCCTCCTTTGCGGGGCGTTCATTACGACCGACACAAAAGATATATCTTGATCGGTCTTGCATGGGCCTAATTAAGATATATCTTAGTGCCATCATATTGGAGTGACGAGGACAGTCATGTTTGGAAGACACATGGGCCGGCATGGCCTGAATGAAGAAATGATGCGCCTTGCCGGGCGATTCGGCGCCGGTCGCCGCGGTTTCGGGGGCGGTCGCGGCTGGAGCGACGACGATGACGGCGGCTTTGGCCGCCATGGTCATGGTCGCCGCCGCATGTTCGAGGGAGGCCAGCTCCGCCTGGTCCTGCTCAAACTGATCTCCGAGCAGCCGCGTCATGGCTATGAACTGATCCGGGCGATCGAGGAGCGGACCGGCGGCGCCTATGCGCCCAGCCCGGGCATCGTCTATCCGACGCTCACGCTGCTCGCGGAAACGGGACTGGCCAGCGAGCAGGTCACGGACGGTACGCGCAAGCTCTACGAGATCACCACTGAAGGCCAGGCATATCTCGCCGAACAGGCAGACGAGGTCACGCTGATCCTTGCCCGGCTGGATGCGGTGGGGAATGCGCGCGGCCGTCTCGATGCGGTGCCCGTGCGGCGGGCCATGCACAACCTGCGCAACGTAATCATCAACCGGCTGCAGGGCGGGCTCGACAAGGAGCGCGTCCATGAGGTCGTGGCGCTGATCGACGAGGCTGCCGGCAGGATCGAACGGCTCTGACCGGCAGAGCCGGCTCAAACGGAATGTCGCGGGCACCGGACCTGCCCGCGACAGGGGAACAGAATCTACCGGATCACGTGCATCTTCACGGTCGTGGCGCAGGAAGCCCCCTGCCGGGTTTAGTGATGCCGGCGGCGCATGTGCGGATGACCTCTGCCGCGGATTATGGCGTTTTGCCGAGCCGAGACGCGGCATGAGCGGCGCGATCGAGACGCCGCAGGTGCTGCTGGCTCATCATCTGAAGGCGTTGAAGCTGCCGACCTTCCTGCGCGACTATGCCAAGGTCGCTGCGAGTGCGCGAAGGATCGCGCGGATCATCCGAAATTCCTGCTGCGGCTGGCGGAGCTGGAACTGCTCGATCGCGAACGCCGGCTGGTGGAGCGGCGGATCCGTGCGACGCACTTCCAGGCGGTCGAAAGCCTCGATACCTTCGACTTCACCGCGATCCCGTCGCTGAACAAGATGCTGGTGCTCGATCTGGCGCGCTGCGACAACATCATCGCTCTGGGAAATTCCGGCACCGGCGCGCTGCTCGATCGTCTCACGCAGCACGTCCAGATCCTGGAGCTGAACGGCGAAATCAACGACAGCTGATACCCACCGCCAATCAGGCAGCTGATATGAGAACGGCCCCTGCAGGGGCCGTTCTCATATCTGTCACGTCACAACCCGGTGGCTGGTTTTTACGTCGCCGCGCCGGCCTGGCTTTGATCCGCCGTTGACATCCGAACCGACCAACTCCGCCCAGCCGGGCGAATAAAGTCGGAAAGGGAGGGCGAATTAATCTTGGAACCGGTGGAGGAATAATTCCCGGAGACCGTGCAAGTTAAATTCGGAATACTTGACAATTTCGGAATACTTGGGGGTTCGGCAAGGTCCCGCCTTCGGTTTTGTTCACGAAAACGGGTATTTCTTCCTTTCTGTTCTTCATTTATACGATCTGATGAAAAAATATAATTGACAGGTTTTTGATCGCTTGTTATCGATAAAAAACTATCAACTAGCCGCCGTCAAGGCGGTCATGAAGGAGGAAACATGATGATTTTCAGGAGCGCTTCGGCGCTTGGCGCGATGGCGGCCGTCTTGAGCTTCGTGGGAGTCGCGCGGGCGGCGCCAGCCCTGGATACGGCAAAAATGACCCAGATGCAGTCGAAGGCGGTGTGCGTGAATCCGCACCCTACGCATGTCAATTTGTCGAAGCTCGTAGTCGGATTCAGCCAGTCTGAATCGAATGCCAATCCGTTCCGAGCCGGTGAGACCAAGTCGGTCCGGGATGCGGCGAAAGCGTTTCATGTCCGCCGGCTGATCTATACAAACGCGCATAGCAACCAGTCGCGCCAGGTCGCCGATGTCGAGAACATGATCAACCAAGGCGCGCAGGCGCTGATCATCGCGCCGCTGGATTCGACCGGCTTGCAACCGGCTTTCGCGCAGGCCGCAGCCAAGCACATTCCCATCCTCACCCTCGACCGGCGGACCGCGGGCTCGAAGTGCAGCGATTATCTGAGCTTCCTGGGCTCCAACTTCTATTTCAAGCAAGGCGAGATCGACGCGCGAGAACTAGCGAAGGCGACCGGCGGCCACGCGATGGTGGCAGAGATTCAGGGCGCCTACGGCAATTCGGTGGAGGTGGCGCGCACCAAGGGCTTCGCCGCTGGGCTCAAAGCCTATCCTGGCATGAAGATCGTCACCGAGCAGACCGGTAACTGGTTCACCACCGACGCGCAGAAGGTGATGAGCCAGATTCTGCTCGCGCATCCGAATGTGAATGCGGTCTATGCCCAAGCGGATACGATGGCGTTCGGCGCGATCACCGCGCTGCGCGACGCCGGCAAGAAGCCGGGACAGGTCAAGATCGTGTCGATCGACGGCACCCGGCAGGGGGTTCAGGACATCGTTGACGGCTGGATCTATGCCGATGACGAAACCAATCCGCGCTTCGGGCCGATCGCGTTTCACGAGCTGCAGAACTGGTTCGACGGTAAGCCGGTGCCGCGGCACATCGTGCTGACGGATCATATCTACACCCCGGCGAATGCAGCGGCGGCGCTGAAGAACAACGTGCCGTTCTAACGGCGGAGGAGCGGCATGGCCGGGTGCAAGCATGCTGAGGCGGTTCTGGAAACTGTGGGGGTTTCAAGGCGTTTCGGTGCGGTGCGGGCGTTGGAGGGGGTATCGCTGACGCTCAATGCCGGCGAGGTGCATGGACTTGCCGGCGAGAACGGCGCTGGCAAGTCGACGCTGATCAAGCTGCTGACCGGGTTCCATCAGCCTGACGACGGAACGATCAGGCTGGGCGGCGCGGCGGTGCGGTTCGACTCCCCCCGCACCGCCCAACGCCACGGCATCAGCGCCGTCTACCAGGAGATCAACCTGATCCCCGAACGGGACGTGGCCGAGAACCTCTTCCTCGGCCACGAGCCGAGGCGGTTTGGCTGGCTGATCGACCGGCGCCGGATGGAGGCGGAGGCGCAGTCGCTGCTGGCGCGCTACGAGTTGCGCATCGATCCGCGGGCGCGGCTCGGCACGCTCGGGCTCGGGCTCCAGCAGATGGTCGCGATCGCCCGCGGCATCCGGCTCGGCGCGAAGGTCGTCATTCTCGACGAGCCGACCTCCGCGCTCACCGGTGGCGAGGTCGAGACCCTGTTCCGCGTGGTCGACCGGCTGAAGGCCGAGCGCATCGCGATCCTGTTCGTCAGCCACCGGCTGTCGGAATGTTACCGGCTGTGCGACCGCTTCTCGGTGCTGCGCGACGGCCGCCTGGTCGCCAGCGCGCCGGCCGCCGACCTGCCGCGCCAGGCGCTGATCGCCGCGATGCTGGGGCGGAGCGCGGAGACGCTGCAACGCCAGCACGCGCCGCGCGCGGCGGCTTCGGGCGCCCCTGCGCTGGCCGCGCGCCATCTCACCTGGCGCAACCGGGTGCGGGACGTGTCCTACGAGGTCATGCCCGGCGAGGTGGTCGGCCTGGCCGGCCTGCTCGGCTCCGGCCGCACCGAGACGATGAAGGCGAGTTTCGGGATCGAGACGCCGGGTGCCGGCACGGTCGAGGTCGGCGGCCGGCCGCTGCCCGCCCCCGCGCCGGAGCGGTCGATTGCCGCCGGCCTTGCCTTCCTGTCGGAAGACCGGCGGGCGGAGGGGATCTTTCCGAAGCTCTCGGTCGCGGAGAACCTGACGGCCTGCGCGCTGCGGCGCATCTCCCGCTACGGCTTCGTCTCCCGCCGCCGGCAGGCCGAAATGGTGGCCGAGTTCGTCCGCCTGCTGGGGATCAAGACGGCGGGCGCCGATGCGCCCATCACCTCGCTTTCGGGCGGCAACCAGCAGAAGGTCCTGCTGGCCCGCTGCCTCGCCACCGACCCGCGCGCCATCATGCTCGACGACCCGACGCGGGGGATCGATGTGGGCGCCAAGGCCGAGGTGCATGACGCGATCCGCCGCCTGGTCGAGCGCGGCCTCGGCGTGCTGGTGACGTCTTCGGAAATGGAGGAGCTGATGGTGCTGGCCGACCGGCTGGTGATCCTCGACGAGGGACGTGTCGCGGACACGATGGAAACCGCCGGCGCCGGCGTGCAGGATGTGCTCGACCGGCTGGCCGCCCCGCACGAGCGGGCGGGAGCATGAGCGCCGTCATGAACAGGCCGTCCCGCCTTGCCGGGCTTGCGGCGCGCGCCGGCCACGACACGCCGGCGGCGATGCTGCGCGCGCAGAGCGTCTACATCGCCTTCGCCCTGCTGGTGATCGTCGACCTGATCTTCACGCCGGGGTTCCGCAACCCGATCGTGATCCGCAACCTGCTGTTCCAGGCCGCGCCGATCATCCTCATCACGCTCGGGCAAAGCCTGGCGATCGGCACGCGGGGGATCGACCTGTCGGTCGGCTCGTCGATGGCGCTCGCCGCATCGGTGATGGCCCTGGCGCTGCCGGGCGGCGCGGGTGTTTCCGTCGTCGCGGCGCTGGGCACCGGCCTCGCGGTGGGCCTGCTGAACGGCGCGCTCATCGCCTTCCTCGACATCAATCCGCTGATCTCGAGCCTGGCGCTGCTGGTCACCGCCCGCGGCTTCGCCGAGGCGCTGCTGGACGGATCGCGCGTGTCGCTGCCCACGGGCGGGGTGTTCGACTGGCTCGGCATCGGCGCCGTGTCGCTGGTGCCGATGGTCGCGATCATCGCCCTCGCGCTGGCCGCCACGGTCGCCCTCGTCGTGCGCACCACCGTCTTCGGGCGCAGCCTCGTCTTCATCGGCGCCAACCAGGCGGCGGCGGTGATCGCCGGCATCAAGGTGCGGCGGACGCTGTTCGCCGTCTATGCGGCGAGCGGCCTGCTCGCGGGGCTTGCCGGCCTGTTCGCCGCCGCCCGGCTCGGCGCGGCGGATCCCAACTATATCGGGCTGAATTTCGAGCTTGACGCGATCGCCGCGGCCGTGATCGGCGGCACGCCGCTCTCCGGCGGCCGGGTCTCGATCGCCGGTGGGGTCTTCGGCGTCCTGCTGCTGCAGGTCCTGGGAGCGAGCTTCATCATGAACGACATCAATTTCAGCTACGCGCAGATCCTCAAGGCGGCCTTCATCGTCGCCGCGCTGTACCTGCAGCGGGCCGGCGGATGAGCGGCGCGCCAGCCGCCGGTGCGGGCATCGCAGCACCGGACACCGAACGCCGCGCGCGGATCATCGCGCTGATCCGGTCGCGCGGCGCCATCGTGGTCCTCGCCATCGCCGCGATCATCGCCAGCGCGGTCTTCCCGTATTTTGCGACGGTCAACAATTTCGAGAATATCGGCGTCGCGGCGAGCTTCGTCGGCCTGGTGACGATCGGCCAGACCTTCGTGATCATTCTCGGCGGGTTCGACCTGTCGGTCGGCTCGGTCATCGGCCTCGGCTCGGTGCTGGCGGCCTATGCGGTGCCCTATGGCTGGGTGCCCGCCCTGCTGGTGCCCTGCCTGGCGGGCGCGGCGGTCGGGCTGATCGACGGGCTGCTGATCGCCCGCGCCGGCATGGCGCCGTTCATCGTCACGCTCGCCGCCCTGCTCGGCGTGCGCGGCCTCGACCTCGTCCTGGCCAGGAGCAGCATGGTCATCCTCCACCCCGGCCTGTTCGGCCAGATCGCCAACGGCACGTTGCTCGGGGTCGGCAACCTGATCTGGATCCTGCTCGCCGGCTTCGCGCTGGCGGCGCTGGTGCTGAACCGGTCGCGCTTCGGCGTCGCCGTGTTCGCGATCGGCGGCAACGAGGAGGCGGCGCGGATGCTCGGTGTCCCGGTCGCCACCGTCAAGGTCGCGACTTACGTGCTGTCGGGCACGCTGGCGGGCCTCGCCGGCGCGCTGCTGGGCGCGCATCTCTCCTCCGGCCTGTCGACGGCGGGGCAGGGCGACGAACTGCGCTCGATCGCCGCCGCCGTCATCGGCGGGGTGCTGCTGACCGGCGGCGTCGGCACCATGGCCGGCGCCCTCTCGGGCGTGCTGCTGCTCGGCGTCATCGAGAACGTGATCGACCAGATCGGCAATCTCAGCTCGTATTACCAGAACCTCGCCTCCGGCCTCTTCCTGCTGATGGCCGTCCTGATCCAGACCGGGCTGGTGCGCAGGAGTTGACGCCGTCCGCCGGGCGGGTTCGTTGTCCCATGCAAATAAATGACGCGGTTTGATCTAGGTCATATCGGGAGCACTCGCGTCTCCTGTATCAACCGGATGAACGTTTCTCCCAGACGTTGAATTCCCTGTTCCCAACTGGGCCCCGGAGTCATCCGGGGCCCTTTTTGTCGGGGCCGCTCGCCTGTCCCGCCGGACGCGCTATGCTGCGGCATGTCGCAACCGAATCGCGCAGGCAGGAGAAAGAGTCCGATCGGCCGGGACGCATGCTTACAGGCCGACGCCCACGTCACGGTCGTGATCCCGACCCTCGACGAGGGGCATCGCATTGGCGCCCTGCTGGCCGTCCTGGCCGGGGCGCCGGCGCTCGTCGCGCGCATCGTCGTCTCCGATGGCGGCAGCGTGGATGACACCGTGTCCATCGCGCGGCGTCACGGCGCGGATGTGGTGGCAGGTCCGCCCGGCCGCGGCGGCCAGCTTCGCCGCGGGGCCGAACGGATCGCCGACGGCTGGATCTGGCTCCTGCACGCCGACAGCGAACTGCCGCCGGGCTGGGCGGAATCTCTCCGCGACACGCTCGCCCGGGCCGACCCCGCGCGGGCCTATTATGGAAGGCTGCGCTTCGCGTCGGGCGATATTCGCGCGCGGATCGTCGAGCGCCTCGCGGGATGGCGGTGCCGCGTCTTTCGCCTGCCCTATGGCGACCAGTCCCTGCTGATCCATGCGCGCCTGCTCGCGGCGCTGGGTGGCGTGCCCGACCTGAAGCTGATGGAGGATGTCGCGCTGGCCCGCCGCCTCGGCCGCCGCCTCGCCCTGATGGATCTCGTGATCGGGACCAGCGCCCGGACCTACCAGCGCGACGGCTGGTTTCGCCGGGCCGCGGGAAACCTCATCCGCCTGGCGCTGTTTCTGGCCGGGCGCGACCCGGCCAGGCTGGCTAAAACCTACCGGCGCTAGAGCACTTTCCGATCCTGTCGGATCGGATGTAGTGCTCCATCATATTGATAACCGGAGCATCATCCACCCGGCCGGATCTTCGCCGCCTGGATCGCCTCCCACACACGGCGCGGGGTGGCCGGCATGTCGATATGCGCGATGCCGAAGCCGGACAGCGCATCGGCCACCGCGTTCATCACCGCCGGCAGGCTGCCGGCGCAGCCGGCCTCGCCGCAGCCCTTGACGCCGAGCGGATTGGTCCGCGCCGGCGCCGGGTGGCTGGCGAAGCCGATCCCCGGCACCGCATCCGCCCGCGGCAGCGCATAATCCATGAACGAGCCGGTCAGCAGCTGGCCGGCCTCGTCATAGGCGACCAGCTCGTGCAGCGCCTGGCCGATCCCCTGAGCCACACCGCCATGCACCTGGCCGGCGACCAGCATCGGGTTCACCAGCACGCCGAAATCGTTGACCGTGTGATAGGCGACGACCTCGATCACCCCGGTTTCGGGATCGAGCTCGACCTCGGCGATGTGGCAGCCATTGGGGAAGGCCGAGGGCACGCCGTGCGTGACATGGCCGACATCGAGCGTGGCGGGCACACCCTCGGGCAGGGTGCCGGCGGTGCGCAGCCGTTCGGCGAGGTCCATGATGTCGATCCCGAGATCGGTGCCGGCGACACTGAAGCGCCCGTTGGCGAATTCGATGTCGGCCTCGCCGGCTTCGAGCAGATGGGCGGCGGCACGGCGGCCCTTTTCGATCACGAGGTCGCCGGCCTCGATGATGGCGGCGCCGCTCTGCATGATCGAGCGCGAGCCGCCGGTGCCGCCACCGGCGAGGAGCTGGCTGGAATCGCCCTGCACCAGCCGGATGCGCTCGAAGGGAATGCCGAGCTTGCCGTGCAGCACCTGGGCGAAGGGGGTCGCGTGGCCCTGGCCGTAATCGAGCGTGCCGGTGACGATCGTCACCCCGCCATCGGCATCGAAGCGGATGCCGCCCATCTCGGGGCTCGCATCCGCCGTCACTTCCAGATAGTGCCCGATCCCGCGCCCGCGGATCCGCCCGCGCGCTTCGCTCTCCGCCCGCCGTGCCGCGAACCCGTCCCAGTCCGCCGCGGCCAGCGCGCGGTCGAGGGTCGCGGGGAAATCGCCGCTGTCATAGGTCAGGCCCGAGGGCGCGCGATGCGGGATCGCCTCCGGGCGGATCAGGTTGCGCCGGCGCAGCGCCAGCGGATCGAGCCCCATCTCGCGCGCGGCGGTCTCGACCAGCCGCTCCATGTAGTAATTGCCTTCCGGCCGCCCCGCGCCGCGATAGGCGCCGACCGGGGTGGTGTTGGTGAAGACGCTGCGGCTGGAAACCTCCATCAGCGGGGTGCGGTAGACGCCGACGAAGTTCTTCACCGCGTTCAGCGTCGCCGGCAGCAGCACCACGTTGGAGAGATAGGCGCCGAGATTGGCAAACCCGGTCAGCCTGGTCGCGAGGAAATTGCCCTCGGCGTCGAGGGCCAGTTCGGCCAGCATCTCGTGGTCGCGGCCGTGGCTGTCGGAGAGGAAGCTGCCGGAGCGCTCGTCGGTCCACTTCACCGGCCGGCCGAGTTGCCTGGCGGCGAGCAGGGCGCAGACATATTCGGGATAGCACGAGGCCTTCATGCCGAACGAGCCGCCGACATGGCCGGCCAGCACCCGGACCTGCTCTTTCGGCACGCCGAGCACGGTGCAGAGCAGCCCCCGCATGTTGACGGCCCCCTGGCAGCCGAGCCGCAGCACGTAGCCCTCCGCCGGATCGAACTCGCCGATCGCAGCACGAGGCTCCATCGGGCTGACGATCACGCGGCTGCTGCGCAGGCTCAGCCGGGTGACATGCGCGGCCCGGGCGAAGGCGGCGGCGACGGCCTCGGCATCGCCGAAATGATAGTCGAGCACGAGATTGCCCGGCGCCTCGTCGTGCAGTTGCGGCGCGCCGGGGGTGGCGGCGTCGCGCGCGTCGGTCACCGCCGGCAGCGCGTCGATCTCGGCCAGCACCGCCTCGGCCGCGTCGCGCGCCTGCTGGAGCGTTTCGGCGACGACGAAGGCGATCGGGTCGCCGACATACCTGACGCGGTCGGTCGCCAGCGCGAATTGCCGGGGCCTTGGCGTGTCCGACCCGTCGCGGTTGCGGCTCGCGGCCGCCGGCATCGGGCCGAAGCCCGACGCCGCGATGTCGGCGCCGGTGATGATCGCGGCAACGCCCGGCATCGCCGCGGCGGCTGCGGTATCGACGCCGCGCAGAATGCCATGCGCGACCCCGCTGCGCACCACGACGCCGTAGAGCTGGCCCGGCCGGTCGAGATCGTCGGTATAGCGCCCCTCGCCGCGCAGCAGCACCGGGTCTTCGCTACGCGACACCGGCTGGCCGATCGCGAAGCGCCCGGTGGCCAGCGCGCGATCCAGCCCTTCCGGCTGGCGGAGGATGCGTGTCATGCGGAATGTCCTTCGAAGAACGTCAATAGGGTTGCCCCTTATGTTCGGTCCCGACAGGGCGGGCGCAAGATGCGGTACCGTGAAACCCGGCCGTACTAACCAGATGTCAGTGGATTTCCGGCTCCGCGATCGTCCCCGGCCGGGCCAGCACGTCGAAATCGCAGCCGGTATCGGCCTGGCCGATATGGGCGGCGAAGATCGCGCCATAGCCGCGCGGGAAGCGCGGCGGCGGCGGCGTCCACGCCGCGCGGCGCCGGGCGAGTTCCTCATCGGACAACCGCACGTCGATCCGCCGTGCCGCGACGTCGATGGCGATGACATCGCCGGTGCGGATCAGCGCGAGCGGCCCGCCGACGAAGGATTCCGGGGCGACATGCAGCACGCAGGCGCCGTAGCTGGTGCCGCTCATCCGCGCGTCGGAAATCCGCAGCATGTCGCGCACGCCCTGGCGGAGCAGCTTCACCGGGATCGGCAGCATCCCCCATTCCGGCATGCCCGGCCCGCCCTGCGGCCCGGCATTGCGCAGCACCAGCACATGATCGGCGGTGACGTCGAGATCGGGATCGGCGACGGCCTTCGCCATCGCGTCGTAATCGTCGAACACCAGCGCTGGGCCTTCATGCTTGAGCAGGCGCGGCTCCGCGGCGGAGGGTTTCATCACGCAGCCGCCGGGAGCGAGATTGCCGCGCAGCACCGCGAGCCCCTCGGCGCGGGAGACCGGATTGTCCAGCGGACGGATCACGTCGTCGTTCCACACGGTCGCTCCGGCGATGTTATCGCCGAGCGTCATGCCGTTCACCGTGCGGGTCGCGAGGTCGAGCCGGTCGGCGAGGCGGGTGAGGAAGGCCGGCAGGCCGCCGGCGTAGTAGAAATCCTCCATCAGGTATTGGCCGGAGGGGCGGATGTTGGCGAGCACCGGCACGCCGGCGGAGAGCGCGTCGAACCGGTCGAGATCGAGCTCGATCCCGGCGCGGCGGGCCATCGCGATCAGGTGGATGATCGCGTTGGTCGAGCCGGCCAGCGCCGCGCTGGCGACGATCGCGTTCTCGAAGCTCGCCTGGCTGAGCAGGTCGGCGGGGGTGACGTCGCCCCAGACCATCTCGACGATCCGCCGCCCGGTCGCCGCCGCCATGCGGGCATGGCGCGAATCCGGCGCCGGGATCGAGGTCGCGCCCGGCAGGGTGAGGCCGAGCACCTCGGCGAGCGAGGTCATCGTCATCGCCGTGCCCATCGTCATGCACACGCCATCCGAGCGGGCGATGCCGGATTCCATGTCTTCCCATTGCGCCTCGGAAATGTTGCCGGCGCGCTTCTCGTCCCAGTATTTCCAGACATCCGAGCCGGAGCCGAGGATGCGCCCGCCCCAGTCGCCGCGCAGCATCGGCCCGGCGGGCATGAAGATCGCCGGCAGCCCGGCGCTGATCGCGCCCATGATGGTGGCCGGCGTGGTCTTGTCGCAGCCGCCCATCAGCACCGCGCCGTCCACCGGCAGCGAGCGCAGGCTTTCCTCGACCTCCATCGCGAGCAGGTTGCGATAGAGCATCGTCGTCGGCTTCACGAAATTCTCCGGCAGCGCCATCACCGGAATCTCGACCGGAAAGCCGCCCGCCTGCAGCACGCCGCGGCGGATCGCCTCGACGCGGGCTGGAAAATGCCCGTGGCAGTGGGCGAGGCCGCTCCAGGTGTTGACGATGGCGATGACCGGCTTGCCGGCGTAATCCTCGGGCGCGTGGCCGAGCTGCTTGATCCGCGAGCGATGGCCGAAGCTGCGCAGGTCGGACGCGCCGAACCAGCGGTGGCTGCGCAACTCCTCGGGTGTCTTGCGCGTCTTGGTCATCGTCGGTCTCCTCGCCTGCCGGCGCCGCAGGGCGCGGCGCCGCCTCCGGTTCTGGAATCTAGCAAGGATCGACGCAAGGGCCACGCCGCGCCGGCCGATGGGCGGGCGGGCGATCAGCCCGCCGCGCCGCGCGCGCCGCGATGGGCCAGCAGCGCCGCGCCGAAGCCGAGCGTGGCCGCGATCCCGCCGATCAGGAACACGCTGGCATAGCCGGTGCGGTCGGCCAGCAGGCCGACGACCGGGCCCGTCGCGCCATAGGCCAGGTCCTGGAACGCGGCGAATCCGCCGATCGCCGTGCCGCGCAGATGCGGCTCCACCCGGCGGATCGCTTCCTTGCCCATCGAGGGAAACACCATCGAGCAGCCGAGCCCGGTCATCAGGGCGCCGAGCAGCGCGACCCATGCCTCGGGCGCAAGCCAGATCAGATATTGTCCCGTGGCTTCGACCAGCAGCGACCCCGCCGCCACCGCGGTGCCGCCGACCCGGTCCGGCAGGTCGCCGAAGGCGAGGCGCATCAGCACGAAGCCGATTCCGAAACAGGTCAGCCCAAGCCCGGCGCCCGGCCAGCCCTTGCTCAGGAAGTCGAGCGACATGAAGGCGCCGAGCGCGGCGAATCCGATCCCCTGCAGCCCGACCGCGGCACCCGGCAGCGCGATGCGCCGCACCACCCGCCAGAGCGGCTGCCGCTGTCCCGGCGTCGGCGGCGCGTCGGGAAAGCGGAACGCGATGGCGGCGCCCAGCACCGACAGGAGGGTGCAGGTTGCCATCAGCCCGGCAAAGCCGAGCGCGCGGAACAGCGCGAGGCCGAGCGGCCCGCCGACCGCGAGCGCGCCATACATCCCCGCGCCGACCAGCGCGATCACCTTGCCCGAGCGGGCATGGCCCATCAGCCCGATGCCCCAGCCGATCATGCCGACCGCGACCTGGCTTTCCCCGACGCCGAGCAGCGCCCGCCCGGCGAGCAGCACGGCGAAGCGGAGATGCGGCGCGGCCGGCACGGCGGCGGCCATGCAGATCGCGCTCGCCACGGTGTAGACGCCGAGGCCGCGCAGCATGCAGCGCCGCCCGCCCCGCTCGTCCGCCAGGCGGCCGGCCTGCGCGCGGGTCAGCAGCGTGGTCAGGAACGGCAGGCCGACGGCGAGCCCGCCGAGCGCATTGTCGAGCCCGAGCCGGTCGTGCACCTCGATCGGCACGGTCGGCAGCGCCATCGCGACGGTCAGGTAGGAGACGAACAGGATCCCCGTCAGCACGATGACGCGGCGCTGGGCTGCGGCGGGGGATGCGGCGATCGGCATGCGGAACGGGCTCCGGCGGCGGGTTGCGGCCGATGCCGGTGTATCCGCGATCGGCCGCGCCGCAAACGCCGCCCCGCGCGGTGCCGGCCGGATGGCGCGCATCCGGCCGGCGGGCGGGATCAGGCCGGGATCGCCTCCGCCCGCAGCCGCCGCGCGGCGCCGACCAGGTTCTCCAGCGCCGGAATCACCTCGCGCCAGTTGCGGGTCTTCAGCCCGCAATCCGGGTTCACCCAGAGCTGGTCGTCCGCCAGCTTCCGCCGGGCGAGGCGGAGCAGGGCGAGGATTTCCTCCTCGGGCGGGATTCGCGGGCTGTGGATGTCCCACACGCCGGGGCCGATCTCGGCCGGGTAGGCGGAGGGGCCGTGGCCGGCGAAGGCCTCCAGCAGTTCCATCCGGCTGCGGGCGGTCTCGATCGAGATCGCGTCCGCATCCATCGTGGCGATGGCCGGCATGATGTCCTGGAATTCGGCGTAGCACATATGGGTGTGGATCGCCGTGTCGTCGCGCACCACGGCGGTGGCGAGGCGGAAGCAGGACAACGCCCAGCGCAGATAGGCCTCGCGGTCGGCGGTGCGCAGCGGCAGCCCCTCGCGGAAGGCCGGCTCGTCCACCTGGATGATGGCGAGGCCGGCGGCCTCGAGGTCGGCCACCTCGTCGCGCAGCGCCAGCGCGATCTGCCGGCAGACCGTCTCGCGCGGCAGGTCGTCGCGCACGAAGGACCATTGCAGCATCGTCACCGGCCCGGTCAGCATCCCCTTCACCGGCCGGGCGGTGAGCGACTGGGCATGGCGCGCCCAGCGCACCGTCATCGGCCGGGGCCGCGCGACATCGCCCCAGATGATCGGCGGCGCCACGCAGCGGCTGCCATAGGACTGCACCCAGCCATGCCGGGTGAAGGCGAAACCGTCGAGCTGCTCGCCGAAATACTTGACCATGTCGTTGCGCTCGAACTCGCCGTGCACCAGCACGTCGAGCCCGATCCGCTCCTGCAGGCGGATCGCGTCCTCGGTCCAGGTCGCGATCGCTTCGTCGTATTCGACGGCGCCGATCTCGCCGCGCGCGAGCGCCGCCCGGGTCCGGCGCACGCCCGAGGTCTGCGGCAGCGAGCCGATCGTCGTGGTCGGAAAGGCGGGCAGGGGCAGGCGCTGCCGCTGCCGCGCGCGCCGCGCGGCGTGCGGGGCGGGGCGGCGTTCCATCTCCGGTGTCGCGCCCAGCAGCCGGGCGGCGACGTCGGTCCGGTGGACCCGCGCGCTGTCGCGGCGGGTGCGGAGTGCGGCGTCAGAGACCTCCAGCGCCTCGGCGATCGCGCCCTCCCCCTCGTCGAGGCCGCGGGCGATGGTCGCGACCTCGGCGAGTTTCTGGGTGGCGAAGGCGAGCCACGGGCGGATCGCCGGATCGAGCCGGTCCTCCTGCGCGAGGTCGACCGGCACGTGCAGCAGGCTGCAGCTCGGCGCGATCATCAGCCGCTCGCTGCCGCCGAGCGCGCGCGCCGCCTCGCGCGCGGTGGCGAGGGCGGCGCGCAGGTCCGCCCGCCAGACATTCCGCCCGTCGACCAGCCCGAGCGAGAGCCATGTCGCCGGGCCGATCGCGGCGAGGACCGGCGCGAGATCGTCCCGGCCGCGCACCAGGTCGAGATGCAGGCCGGCGACCGGCAGGGCCAGCGCGGTCGGCAGGTTGTCCGCGATCGGCGCGAAATAGCTGGCGAGCAGCAGGCGCGGCGTCGCCCCGCGGGCGAGGGTCTCATAGGCGTGGCGCAGCGCCGCCCGCGCCTTCGGCGCGAGGTCGAGGGCGAGAACCGGCTCGTCCATCTGCACCCAGGCGCAGCCCTCGGCGGCCAGCTCCGCCAGCACCTGCGCATAGCAGGGCAGCAGGCGGTCGAGCAGGTCGAGCGGATCGGACCCGTCATCGGTCTTGGCGAGCAGCAGGAACGAGACGGGGCCGAGCACCACCGGCCGGGTGCGGCGGTGGCGGGCCAGCGCCTCGCGGAACAGCGCGAGCGGACGGTTGGCGGTGACCGCGAAATGCTGCCCCGCCGCGAGCCGGGGGACGAGATAGTGATAGTTGGTGTCGAACCACTTGGTCATTTCGAGCGCGGGCAGGCCGGCCGCGGCATCGCCGCCGCCGGTGCCGCGCGCGAGGGCGAAATAGGTCGGCAGCGTCACCTCGCCGCCGCGCCAGCCATAGCCCGGCGGAATCGCGCCGACCATGCAGGCGGTATCCAGCACATGGTCGTAGAGCGCGAAATCGTTCGAGGGGATGTGGCCGATGCCCAGCCCCTGCTGCAGCGAATGGGACTCCGCGCGCAGCAGGCGCGCCGCCTCCTGCAGGCCGGCTTCGGACAGCTCGCCCGCCCAGTGCGCCTCGAGGGCCGATTTCAGTTCCCGCCTGCGGCCGATGCGGGGAAAGCCGAGACTGGTCGCGATGCTCATGCGCGGCCTCCCCGGTGGGCGTGGGACCGCGAACGGCGCGATGAGGGGGAAACGAGAGGACGCGCGCGGCAGGCGCTGCCGCTGATGCGTGCAGTCATGGGTCGGCTCCGGCTTCCGGTGCACCCCGCCCGGCAGCAAGGTTGGTGCGACACCGGCAGGTCTCCTGGCTCGCGGCTCGACGCTGGTGGCCCTGCCTTCCCGAACCGCTACCGGTTCAGTGGCTCGCCCTTGCGGGCGGACGGACCACCGGCTCGCCGCTGACAGTTGCGGGGGCAGCCATCGACTTGCTTCCGGGACAATGAAGCCCGGCCGAAGCGCACGATGTTCCCTTTTCACCCGCTCGCGCGGGACCGGTGACGAATGTCGTATGCCGCCCGGACGGACATTCGGCAAGGGTGGCGGCATCCGCCGCGCCGGCAAATAATCGCGTCGTCCGCGCAGAATCGTTGCAGTCATGGATCGAGTTCGATCGGTATTTCATCCCCGGGGCGAAAATCGGCAATCACGGCTTGTTTATTGCTTGCCTATCCGGTTGTTACCCACACCCACTAAATGTAGGGTGTGTCCATTCCCCGGAATAAAGCTCGTCAAAGGTTGGTGCGGCTGCCCTACCCGCGATTCCGAGCAGCGAGCGGAACGCGTTGAAGGGATAGAGGCGCCGGTTGAACCGAAACGTGAATTCATTGAGGTAGGCTTGTAGATGTTTGGCGCTGACCCCGTGATGGATGCCGTTGATCCAGGTCTTCAGGTTGGTAAAGACCAAGTGGACGATCGGCAGGAATTCTTCTGCCACCTCCGGGTCGCCGCATTCGGCGATTGCATGGTGGTCGAACCCGCGCCTTCCGAGACCGGCATAGCCGCTCCAGTCGTCGGTAACGATCAGCGATCCGGGAGCAACGGCGTTTTCGACGAATCCGCAGAGCGAATTGGCGCTACGGTCGGGGACAACAGCGAGACGAACGCGTCCCGCGTAGCGACCGTCTTTCCGATTGTCGAGCTTGGTTCCCGGTTTCCGGTGGCGCACCTCCACGGCACAGGCGACGAGAACCTTGTGATGGACACCCCGTCCATCGCCTCGGGTTCGTCCTCCAACCCACGTTTCATCCACTTCGACGTGTTCTTGCGGCGTGTCGCCAATCTTGTCGCGCTCGGGGCGCACCATCCCGGCGCGCAGCTTATGAAGGATGCCGAAGGCGGTCTCGTAGCGCGACAGGCCGAGTTGCCGCTGAAATTGGACGGCCGACATTCCGGGCGTCTGGCTGGCGATCAAGTAAGCCGCCCAGAACCAAGTCGACAGCGGCGTGTGACTGCGTTCCATAACGGTCCCAGCCATCAGGCTTACGTCTTTGCGACAGGCCCGGCAGCGCAGAACGCCCGGGCGCGCCTCGAAACGGAACGGCTCGCCAACGACGCCGCACCTTGGGCAGGCGAACCCTCCATTCCAGCGGGCGCTTTCGAGATAGGCGGCACAGGCCGCGTCGTTCGGGAAAATACGCTGGAATTCCGGCAGAGACTGCGGGAACGGCAGGTCTTCACGGGCCAGGACATCCATGCCCAACACTAGATCTAGTAGGTATGGGAGTCAACCGGATAGGCAAGGTTTATTGGTTGCGAGTATTGACCGTCCGGCTTCTGTGGTCATATCGGTCGGTCAAATTTCAACAATTGGCCGTGACTGGCTCATTGCATCAAGGGGAGCAACCATGCGGGCACAATTCAGACGCGCCTGGGGTTTTTGCGCGGCGGGAGTCCTGGCCTCGGGCCTGGCGCTGGCGGGCATCGGCCAGGCGTCCGCCGCGACGGCGCCGTCGGTCCTGAAGATCGGCACGCTCTATGCGAGCAGCGGGTCTTTCGCGGTGGCGTCCGAGGGGCAGTATCACGGGCTCGAATACTGGGCGAAGACGGTCAACAAGTCCGGCGGCGTCTTCGTCAAGGCGTTCGACAAGAAGATCCCGGTCAAGATCGTCGCCTATGACG
The DNA here is from genome assembly GCF_000202835.1 of Acidiphilium multivorum AIU301. Classification (NCBI taxonomy): domain Bacteria; kingdom Pseudomonadati; phylum Pseudomonadota; class Alphaproteobacteria; order Acetobacterales; family Acidocellaceae; genus Acidiphilium; species Acidiphilium multivorum. The sequence continues at coordinate 2,712,106 of NC_015186.1, read as the reverse complement.
ACCAGAGCTCGACCGCGACCGCGACGACGCTGTACAACCAGCTCATCACCCAGGACCACGTGAACCTGCTGGTCGCCGATTTCGGCTCGGTGCTCACCTCGGTCGCGATTCCGCTGGCCGCCGAGCACCACATGCTGCTGATCGACCCGACCGGCTCGGGGGCGAACTTCTTCACCAAGAAGACCGACTATCTCGCCGATGTCAGCATTCCCGCCTCCACGGTGTGGCCGCTGCCGCTCGGCCATTTCCTGCTCGACCACAAGATCAAGCGCGTCGCCGTCATCTACGATTCGAACGATTTCGATGCCTCGCAGGCGGAAACGCTGAAGGCGACGCTGAAGAAGGGCGGCGTCACGCCGGTGTATTATCACGGCGTGCCCACCAGCGAATCCAACTACACCGTGCTGCTGCACACGATCGCGGCGCACCGGCCGGATGCGGTGATCGAGTTCGGCTATCCGCCGAACGACATCGCCTTCCTGCACACGCTGGCCGGCAGCGGCCTGCACTTCAAGATGACGTTCACCATCTTCCCCGGCCAGCTTCTCGCCCTGATGACGAAGAATGTCGGCGCGAAAACCCTCGCCTATACCTACACCTATCCGACGCCGCCGCTCGTCTCCTTCGCCAAGACCACCTATGGCCCGAACACCGCGACCTTCGTGAAGGAGTTCACCGCGGCGACGCATAACGCGCCGAACTTCCTCGATGCGGCCGGCTACAATACCGGGCTGATCATGCAGGACATGCTCGGCACCGCGCCGAAATTCACCCAGCTCGCCTTCCATCAGGCGCTGATGGACATGTCCGGCAAGACGACGACGGTGCTCGGCCAGTTCAAGATCAACGCGAACGGCGCCCAGCTCGGCGAGCTGCTGCCGGTGGCGCAGCTCGTCCCCGCCGGCAAGACCAACAAGATCGTCGTGGTCTATCCGCAGGACAAGGCGACCGGCAAGCCGGTCTATCCCGCGCCGCACCACTGACCGGCGCCCCGGAACCGCAGGATCCCGGCCCGTGACGGGCCGGGATCTTTCGTCGATCCGGACCACTGGTTTCCAACTTCCCTGCAAGAAAGGGCGCGCCGTTGGCACTTCTCGAATACGCGCTGATCGGCGGCATTCTCTACGGCATCTTCTTCAGCCTTGTCGGCATCGGCCTCAATCTCGTCTTCGGCGTGATGCGGATGATCAATCTCGCCCACGGCCAGTTCATCATGCTGGGCGGGTTCGGCGCGTGGCTTCTGGTGCATGACCTTCACCTCAACCCGATCTTCGGCATTCCGCTGGCGATTCTCGGCGGGATCCTGATCGGCTATCCGCTCTATTACGGCGTGGTGCCGCGCCTGCAGCGCAGCCAGGACCCGGAGATGCTGTCCTTCATCCTGTTCTTCGGCATCGCCCAGATGATCGAGGCGGTGATGCTCCTCATCTTCGGCGCGGACCAGCGCTCGCTGCCCGGTAACGCGCTGGGCTCGGGGAATATCGGCGCGTTCGGCCAGGAATTTCCGGACAGCTGGTGGGTCGCCGCCGCGGTCAGCGTCATCTGTATCGGCGGGCTCTGGCTCTATTTCACGCGCACGCGGCTCGGCTTCGCGACGCGCGCCATCATGGCCGACCGCGACGAGGCGCGGGCAACCGGCATCGATGTCGACAGGGTGTCGGCGATCGCCTTCATGATCGGCCTCTCGCTCGCCGGGATCGCCGGCGTGTTCGTGCCCTACATGGTCGGCTCGGTGTCGCCCTCGATCGGCGACGGGCTGACCACGACATCCTTCGCCATCATCATCATCGGCTCGCTCGGCAATCCGCTCGGCACCGTGGTCGGCGGCCTCGTGTTCGGCGTGGGAACGATGCTGATGCAGACCTACTACGCCTCGTGGTCGAATCTCGTGCCCTATGCGCTGCTCCTCATCATCGTGCTGATCCGGCCCTCCGGCCTGCTCGGCAAGGCGGTGCGCAGTGCGTAAGCGGAACAGTACAATGCGTTATCCCGTCGCGGTGCTGGCGATCCTCGCCGCCGCCTTCCTGGTCCTGCCGCATGTCTATGGCAACCAGTCCGTGCTGTTCACCATGATGACGTTCATGGCGCTCGCCCAGGGGCTGAACCTGCTCTACGGCTTCACCGGATATCTGCCGTTCGGCTATGTCGGCTTCTTCGGCACCGGCGCCTATGCCACCTCGCTGCTGGTCACCTTCACCGGCCTGCCGGTGCTGGTCTGCGTGCTTGGCGGCGGGTTGGCGGCGGTCGTGGTCGGGCTCATCCTCGGGCCGCTGCTGCGCCTGTCAGGCGCGTATTTCTCGATCGCCAATCTCGCCGCCTCGCAGATCATCTACTACGTGGTGGCGAACGAGGCGCTCAAGCATGTGACCGGCGGGCCCTATGGCGTGAAGATCGAGCAGGTCTACGCGCCCACGGCGAGCTACGCGACGATGCTGGCGATCCTGTTGCTCGCCACCGGGCTTGCCGCGTATTTCCGCCGCTCGCGATTCGGGCTCGGGCTGCGGGCGATGCACCAGGACCCGATCAGCGCGGGGCTCGCGGGTGTCAACATCGTGCGCGAGCGCCTCATCGTCTGGCTGGCCTCGGCCGGCATCGCCGGGCTGGTCGGCGGCGCCTATGCGTGGAACCTGTCGGTGTTCTACCCCGACGCGGTGTTCACCCTGCAGATTTCGGTCTTCGCCATCGTCTTCGCCCTGTTCGGCGGGGTGGGCACGGTGATCGGCCCGCTGCTCGGCGCGGCCCTGCTCTATGCGTTCTACGCGGTGATCGGCGTCTCCGCGCCGCAATATTTCGAACTGCTCTACGGGCTGCTGATCGTGCTGCTGGTGCTGTTCCTGCCCAACGGCCTGATGTCGCTGCTGATCCGGAGAAATGTCGATGTCCTCTGAACCGCTGCTCCGGCTGGACGGGGTGAGCAAGCGCTTCGGCGGGCTCACCGTGCTCGACCGGCAGAGTTTCTCGATATCCGAAGGCGAGATTCTCGGCCTGGTCGGCCCCAACGGTTCCGGCAAGACGACGACGATCAACGTCATCTCCGGGGTGCACCAGGCCGATGCCGGGCGCATCCTGTTCGAGGGGCGGGAAATCCAGCGCCTGCCGCTGTACCGCATCGCCCGGCTCGGCATCAACCGCAGCTTCCAGGTGCCGAAATGCTTCCGCGCGATGCGGGTGCGCGAGAACATCGAGGTTGCCGCGACCTTCGCCGGGCGCGGCGCGGTGGATATCGACGAGATCCTCGCCGGCATCGGGCTCGCCGACCACGCCGACGCGATCGCCGGGGCGCTGACCGTCAACCAGCAGAAGATGCTCGATCTCGGCCGCGCGCTGGCGACCAATCCGCGGCTGCTGCTGATCGACGAGATCGGCGCGGGGCTCAATCCGGCGGAGCTCGGGGGCATCGCCGAACTGCTGAAATCGCTCGCCGCGCGGGGCATCGCGCTCATCGTCGTCGAGCATCTGCTCGATTTCCTCAACCGCATCACCGACCGGGTGATCGTGCTGGGCGCGGGGCGGATGCTGTTCGAGGGTTCGCTCAAGGCGGCGTCGCGGGACCCGGACGTGGTCGCCGCGTTCATCGGAGGCTGACGGCATGACCCTTCTCGCACTCAAGGGCGTCGAGTCCGGGTATGGCCCGATGCAGGTTCTCTGGGGCATCGACCTCGCGGTGAACGCGGGCGAGACGGTGATCCTGCTCGGCGCCAACAGCGCCGGCAAGACCACGCTGCTGCGCACGATCATCGGCCTGCTGCCCTGCACCGGCGGGACGATCACCTTCGATGGCGAGGCGGTCGGCGCCCTGCCGCCGGACCAGCGCATCCGCCGCGGCATCGCCTTCATGTCCGAACTCGGCGTGTTTCCCGGCCTGACCATCGAGGAGAACATCCGCCTCGGCGGCTATTTCCTCTCGGCCGCCGAGGTGCGGCGGCGCAGCGCCCGGCTCTACGACCTGTTTCCCGCCCTCGCCGGCAAGCGGCGCGACCTCGCCTCCAGCCTGTCCGGCGGGCAGCGCAAGATGCTCGGCATCGCCAAGGTGCTGGTCTGCGAACCGAAGCTGCTGCTGATGGACGAACCCTCGTCCGGCCTCGCGCCGGTCTTCGTCAAGCAGGTGGTCGACGTGCTGAAGACCGCGATCACCGGCGGGATGACGCTGCTGATCGCCGAACAGAACGTCGCCTTCCTGCCGCTGGCCGACCGGGGCTACCTGATCGATGGCGGGCGGGTGCGGCTTTCCGGCACGCGGGCCGAGCTCGAGGCGAGCGACGCCGTGCACGAGGCCTATTTCGGGCTCTGAGCAGGTCCGCCTTCGGCCATCTGGCGGTTGCCGCCGGTTGCGTGCATGTTGCACGGCAGCAGAAGGAGGGGCTCCGATGGCCGACACGCACGAGATCGTCCTGCGTCAGATCGAGAATTTCCGCTTCGAGACCGAATTCGGCGGCGGGCTGCCGAAGCTGGTGTCCGACGAGCCGCCGCCGCTCGGCGGCGGGGCGGGGCCGGAGCCGGTGCAGCTGCTGCTCGCGGCGGTGGGCTCGTGCATGTCCTCCAGCTTTCATTTCGCGATGACCAAGTTCCGCGAGGCGCCCGGCGCGATCACCACCACCGCGCGGGCCACCGTGGACCGGGACGAGAACCGGCGGCTGCGGGTGCAGGCGATCCAGGTCGCGATCGGGTTTGCCGCCGAGGCGGGGACGATCGGGCATCTCGATCGGATTCTCGGCCAGTTCGAACAGTTCTGCACGGTCGGCGCCTCGGTCGCCCGCGGCATTCCGATCGAGGTGAGCGTGACCGACGGCACCGGTGCCAGGGTCAAGGGCTGAGCCCGTCCAGGCCGGCGAAACCGGCCAGCCGCCTCGGCAATCTCCGGCGAGTTGTCCACAGAAATCTGAATAAGCCTGTGGACAAGCGCGGGGGAAACCGCAAGGACGCTTTCCGCAAGACGCATGTTTGCGATTCCCCGGCGCGCCGGTCCGCCATCTTGCAAGCGCGGGGCAGATGGGCGCAGAACGCACGAATGTCGTCCCTGTCCGCCGATTCCATCCAGCCCGCCCCGCCGGCCGCCGCGCCGGCCAATCCGCGCGACCATGTCGAGAGTTTCGCCCGCGGCCTTGCCATCCTCTGCGCCTTCGGGCCGGACCGGCCGAAAATGACCCTGTCGGACGCCGCCCGCGTCACCGGGTTGCAGCGCTCGGCGGCGCGGCGGTTCCTGCTCACCCTGTGCGATCTCGGCTACGCCGTGCAGACCGACCGGTGGTTCGCGCTCACCCCGCGCGTGCTGGAACTCGGTTACGCCTATCTCGGCAGCCTGCGTTTTCCCGAACTCATCGAACCCTATCTGACCGGGCTGACGCGCGAGCTCGGCGAATCGAGCTCGGCGGCGGTGCTGGACGGGACCGACATCGTGTACGTCGCGCGCTCGGCGGCGCCGCAGCGGCTGATGGCGCTGTCGCTCGGGGTCGGCACCAGGCTGCCGGCGCATGCGACCTCGATGGGCCAGGCGCTGCTCGCCACCCTGAGCGATGACGAGGTGCGCGCCCGGTACGGGCGGGCGCCGTTGCAGGGGTTCACGCCCGCGACCATCACCGATGTCGGCCGGCTGCTCGAACGGCTGGCGACGGTGCGGCGGGACGGGTTCGCGCTGAACGACCAGGAACTCGAATTCGGCCTGCGCTCGGTCGCGGTGGCGGTGCCGGGCAAGGGGCAGCGGCAGGCGGTGGCGCTGAATGTCGCCACCAACGCGGCGCGGGTGTCGCATGACGAGGTGATGCGCCGCATCCTGCCCGCGATTCGCGAGGCGGCGGCGCAATGCGCGCGGGCGGTCGCCCTGCTCGGCTGAGCGGGCGCGCCTGACGGGATCATCATCGGGACCGGACGAGCGGCGGGGCGCGGTTGCGCCGGCGCGGCGGCGCGCAGGCGGCGGGCGGGCGGAACCGGCACGCCAGCGGCCGTGATTCTGCTCCTCTCGCATGCGCGCTGCTTGCGGGGGCGGGCTTGGTCCGCTTCCTGCTGCCTGCGCGCGGCGGGAGGCGGAGCGGCGCGGGGAGTTTCACGCCGAGGCAGCGGCAGAGCGGGCGGAGGATGCGGCCGAGGCGCGGTTCCTCGCCGATGCGGCGCTGCAATTCGGGATCGGCGAGCAGGGCGCGGAGCTGGCCGGCGGCGGCGACGGCCTCGGGGACCGGAGCGAGAAGCCAGGCGGTGCGGCGCGGCAAGGCGAGCCTTGCGGGATTGGCCGGCGGGCGCGCCCGGCGGCGAGAGGGACGCGGGCGCGGCGCAGAAACATCGTCGGCGCAGAGGCGGAGCAAAGATGTGGCGTAGCGGCGCAGGCGGGTCCAGAGCAGGATGGTGAGGGCGCCGCTCCCGGGGCCGAAGGCGCCGGCAGCCCCGCGCCGGGCGACGGCGTCGCATAGCGTGTCGATCAGGGCGCGGAAACGGCGGGCGACATCCATGAACGGAACAAGAACACACCTGCGCCAGGGTGGGCAAGAATTTTGCTCCCTTTTTGCTTCTTCTGCTCCGCTCCCGTTCGGGCGCCGCCTTCGCCCGAAGGAACGGAGGAGCAAAAAACTAGCGCAGGTCGGGCGGGGTGGCTTCTGCCTTGAGGGTGGCGACGGCCTCGTCGAGGGTCATGCTGTCCTGTTTGTCGGAGCCGAGGCGGCGGATCGAGACGGTTTGCTGCTCGGCCTCGCGCCGGCCGACGACGAGGATGTTCGGCACCAGGGCGAGCGAGAGATCGCGCACCTTGGCGTTGATCTTTTCGTTGCGGGTGTCGGTGGCGACGGCGAGGCCGGCTTCCTTGAGTTTCGCCGCGACCGTCTCGGCATAGTCGTTGGCGTCGGTGACGATGCTGGCCACGGCCGCCTGGGTGGGGGCGAGCCAGAGCGGGAAGCGGCCGGCGCAGTTCTCGATCAATATGCCGATGAAGCGCTCGAAACTGCCCACGATCGCGCGGTGCAGCATGACCGGGCGGGCGCGGCCGGACTCGGCGGTGACGTAGGAGGCGTCGAGCCGCTCGGGGAGGACGAAATCGACCTGGAGCGTGCCGCACTGCCAGTCCCGCCCGATCGCGTCGCGGAGGACGAATTCGAGTTTCGGGCCGTAGAAGGCGCCCTCGCCGGGATTGACGGTGAAGGTGACGCCGGCGGTTTCGCAGGCCGAGCGCAGCGCGGCCTCGGCCTTGTCCCACACCTCGTCCGACCCGGAGCGCGGGGTCGGGCGGTCGGCGAATTTCACCGCGAATTCGGGGAAGCCGAAATCGGCGTAGACGCGGCGGAGCATCTCGACGAAGCGGACGGTTTCATCGGCGATCTGGTCCTCGGTGCAGAAGATATGGGCGTCGTCCTGGGCGAAGGCGCGGACGCGCATGATGCCGTGCAGCGCGCCGGAGGGCTCGTAGCGGTGGCAGGCGCCGAACTCGGCCATGCGCAGCGGCAGCTCGCGGTAGGAGCGCAGGCCGTGATTGAAGATCTGCACGTGGCAGGGGCAGTTCATCGGCTTGACGGCGAGGACCTTGTCCTCGTCCTCGACCTCGGCGATGAACATGTGGCTGCGGTAATTGTCCCAGTGGCCGGAGGCTTCCCAGAGCTTGCGGTCGAGCAGCTGCGGGGTGCGGACCTCGATATAGCCGAATTCCTCCTGGCGGCGGCGCATATAGGCCTCCACCGTGCGGTAGAGGCGCCAGCCCTTCTCGTGCCAGAACACGCTGCCGACGGCTTCCTCCTGCATGTGGAAGAGGTCCATCTGCCGGCCGATCTTGCGGTGGTCGCGGCGTTCGGCCTCCTCAAGCTGCTTCAGATGGGCATCCAGCTCCTTCTGGTCACGCCAGGCGGTGCCGTAGATGCGGCTGAGCATCGGGTTGCGGTGATCGCCGCGCCAGTAGGCGCCGGCGACCTTGGTCAGCTTGAAGGCGCCGCCGATATCGCCGGTGCCGCGCATGTGCGGGCCGCGGCAGAGATCGAGCCAGTCGCCCTGGCGGTAGATGGTGATGGTCTCGCTGGCTGGCAGGTCGCGGATCAGCTCGGCCTTGAAGCGCTCGCCGCGGGCTTCGAAGAAGCGGATCGCCTCGTCGCGGTCCCAGACCTCGCGGGTGAAGGGGGCGTTGGCGGCGATGATCTCGCGCATCTTCGCCTCGATCGCCGGCAGGTCGTCCGGGGTGAAGGGCTCGTTGCGGAAGAAATCGTAATAGAAGCCGCCCTCGATGGCGGGGCCGATGGTGACCTGGGTGCCGGGGTAGAGCGCCTGCACCGCCTCGGCCATCACATGGGCGGCGTCGTGGCGGATGAGCTCGAGGGAGTCGGCATCGCGGCGGGTGATGAAGCGGAGGCGCGCATCGGCATCGAGCGTGCGGGAGAGGTCCATCATCTTGCCGTCGACCTCCATCGCCAGCGCCGCCTTCGCGAGGCCGGGGCCGATGGAGGCGGCGATCTCGGTGCCGGTGACGGGGCCCGGATAGTCGCGGACGGAACCGTCGGGCAGGGTGATCGCGGGCATTGCGTGCTCCTTCAGGGCGGGGATGACGCGTCGTTATGCCCATCCTGCGCGGCGGCGGCAACGTCCGCCACCGCAAGGGCGGCGAGATCGGGGCGGCGGAGGATGGCGGGCCAGCCGCCATCGGGGGCGCGCGGGGCGGTCAGCGCGGGATCGGAGGCGCCGCCGAACAGCACGACGGAACGGACGCCGAGGGCGGCGGCGAGGTGCATCGGGCCGGTATCGTTGCCGATGGCGAGGCTGGCGCGGGCGAGGGTGCCGGCGAGCTGGGGGATCGTGGTGCGGCCGGTGAGGTCGAGCGTGCGCGGGGCGCGGGCGGCGATGGCGGCGGCGAGCGGGGCTTCGGACGCGGTGCCGAGGACGACGGAGGGGAGGTCGAGCCCGGCGGCGAGGGCGCCGAAGTTTTCCGCCGGCCAGCGCTTTTCCGGCCGGTGCGGGGCGGCGCCGGGGATCAGCGCGACGAAGCGCTCCGGCAGGGGGATGGGCGGGGCGGCGAGCGTCCAGGACAGGTCGGGGAGGGGCAGCGGCAGGGGGATGCGCGCGGCTTCGAGCTGGCCTTCGATCCGTTCGCGGGTGTGGGTGCGGTCGCGCGCGGGGTCGGCGTGGGGGAAGGCGCAGCCGGAGGCGATGCCGGACCAGGGCGGGCGTCCGGCGAGGCGGAAATAGCGGCTGGAGCGGCCGGAGGTTTGCAGGTCGTAGACCATCGCGAAGCCGCCGAGGGCGCGGCGCAGGCGGCGCAGGCCGGCGAGGTCGAGCGGGCCGGGCTTCGGGTCGATCATCACGCGGTCGAACCAGGGGGCGGCTTCGAGCCAGGCGGCGAAGGGTTTCGTGGTCAGGAGCGAAATCTCGGCGGCGGGATGGGCGGCGCGGATGGCGGCGAAGGCGGGGAAGCTGAGGACGATGTCGCCCAGCGCGCCGTGGCGGATGACGAGGATGCGCGGCGTCGATGTCATCCCAGCAGCTCGTCGTAGACGGCGAGATTGCCGTTCTGCATCGCCGCGATCGAGTAGAATTCGGCGACATAGGCGCGGGCGGCCTCGCCCATCGCGAGGCGGGATTCGGGCGGCAGGTCGAGCGCGGCGTCGAGGGCGGCGGCGAGGTCGGCGGGGTCGCCGGGTTTGGTGCGCCAGCCGGTTTCGCCGTGGCGGATGGTTTCGCGGGCGGCGCCGTGATCGGTGGCGATGGCGATCCGCCGCATCGCCTGGGCCTCGACGATGGTGCGGCCGAAGGCTTCGGGGTCGGTCGAGGCGTTCACCACGATGTCCGCCAGCTTGTAGGCGGCGGGCATGTCCGCGCAGTCGCCGGCGAAGACGACGCGGGGGACGAGATCGAGCCGGCGGATCGTCTCGACCAGGGAGCGGCGATAGGCCTCGCGCCCCTGGGCGGCGCCGACGAGGAGGAGGATCGGGTCGCGGTGGCGCATGCGGGCGAGCGCCTCGATGGCGACGCGCTGGCCCTTCCAGCCTGTGAGCCGGGCGGGGAGCATGATCACCGGCGCGCCGTCGGGCAGGGGCCAGGCGCGGGCGAGTGCCTCCATCCGCCGGCCGCCCACGGCGTCGGGGTCGAATTTCGCGCAGTCCACCCCGCCGGGGACGATGCGCAGGCGGTCCGCCCCGACGCCGTGGCGGGCGCGGACGAGATCGGCGATGAAGCCGGAGATCGCGATCACCCGGTCGCCCGAGGCCATCACCGCGTTGTAGCGCGCCTTGAGCGGGCCGCGCTGGCCATAGGCGCCGTGATAGGTGGTGACGAAGGGCACGCCGCAGCGGCGGGCGGCGAGGCGGGCGGCGATGGCCGGGGCGCGGGAATGGGCGTGGACGAGGGAGATCCGCTCGGCGCGGATCAGCCGGGCGAGGCGGCGCGCGGCGGCGAGGATCTTCAGCGGGTTGCGGGATTCGAGGTCGATCCCGACATGCCGTCCGCCGGCGCGCTCGACCGCGCGGACCAGGCGGCCCGGTTGGCTGGCGACGAAGGCGCGGGCGCCGGTGCGGGCGACGGCCTCGGTCAGCTCGACCACCACCTGCTCCACGCCCCCGGTTTCCAGACGCGGCAGAACCTGTAGAATCGCATAATCCGAGGGATGGCGCATGGCGGACCTTTCGTGCGCCGCGCCGATACCATGCGCGGGCAGCGAAGGGGAGGGCCGGATGGACGAGAGCGTGGCGCGGATCGGGGCGAACGGGACCAGCCTCGCCTGTGCCCTTCTGCGCGGCGCGGGGCCCGTGGTGGTGTTCCTGCCCGGCTTCGCCTCGGACATGCAGGGGACCAAGGCGCTGTTCCTGCGCGACGAATGCGCGGCACGCGGGCGGGCGATGCTGCGGCTCGACTATTCCGGGCACGGGCAGTCGGGCGGGCGGTTCGAGGAGGGGACGATCGGGCGCTGGGCCGACGATGCCGCAGAGGTGATCGCCGCCATGGTGCCGGAGCAAAAGCTCGTGCTGGTCGGATCGTCGATGGGAGGGTGGATCGGGCTGCTGCTGGCGCGGCGGCTCGGGGCGCGGCTGGCGGGGTTCGTCGGCATCGCCGCGGCACCCGATTTCACCGCCGAGCTGATGGAGCCCGCCTTCGATGACGCGGCGCGGGCGGCGCTGGCGCGGGATGGCATCTTGCACCTGCCCAATCCCTATGGCGCGCCGACGCCGGTGACCGCGGCGTTGCTGGAGGATGGGCGGCGGAACCTCGTGCTCGGCGGGCCGATTCCGATCGATGCGCCGGTGCGGCTGATCCAGGGGCAGCGCGACGCCGAGGTGCCGTGGCGGACCGCGCTGCGGATCGCCGAGGCGGTAACGGGCGAGGATGTGCGGGTGACGCTGGTCAAGGACGGGGAGCACCGGCTGTCGCGCCCGCAGGACCTCGCGCTGATCGGCGCGGAGGTGTTTTCGCTCCGAGCCGGCGCGGCGTCATAACCGGCGCGCATTGCCCCCCTGCGCAGGGGGGGTAAAATTTCATCGAAGAACCTTGAAAAACCCCTTGCAAGTCCAGAGGTTTTTCCGCATATCGCGCGCTCTTGGCCCCGGGGGGCGCGGCGCGGTGCCGCGTTCTACAGGCTGTCACTGGTTGAGGGGGTTCGCGATGAACGCACTTGCCCGACTGGGGATGGTCTCGGAAATTCCGAGCGAAAACCAGACTGTTGCTCAGGACGCGACCGATGAGGTCGCCGTGCCGAAGGATTATTTCGTCGAGCGTGACGGCGTGAAATTCGCCGGGACGCATCTGCTCGTGGATTTGTGGGGGGCCGAGAAGCTCGACAGTCCCGAGCTGATCGACGCGACGCTGCGCGAGGGCGCGCTCGCCGCCGGGGCGACGATCCTGCACAGCCATTTCCACCATTTCACGCCGAATGGCGGCGTGTCCGGCGTGGTGGTGCTGGCGGAGAGCCATATCTCGATCCACACCTGGCCGGAGCGCAACTACGCCGCGATCGACATCTTCATGTGCGGCGTGTGCGATCCCTACAAGGCGATCCCGTTCCTGCGCGCGGCGTTCTCGCCGAGCGACGTGCAGGTGGGCGAACAGCGCCGCGGCGTCACCGCCTGAGGCGAAACCGTTGATGACGACACACCGCCTTGCCACCGGCAGGGCGGTGTTTTCGCATGGAGCGAAGACATGACCGACATGTGGGTGAACGAGACGCTGTATCCGTTCTGGGGCCAGCGCTTCGGGGTGACGCGCGAGCTGGCGCGGACGAAGAGCGACTTCCAGGACATCGCGATCTTTGAGAGCGAGTTCCACGGGCGGGTGATGATGCTGGACGGCATCGTGCAGATCACCGAGGGCGACGAGTTCGTCTACCAGGAGATGCTGACGCATGTGCCGCTGCTGGCGCATGGGGCGGCGCGATCGGTGCTGATCATCGGCGCCGGCGATGGCGGCGTGCTGCGGCGGGTGCTGATGCACAAGGGCGTCGAGCGGGCGGTGATGGTCGAGATCGACGGCGAGGTGATCCGGCTGGCGAAGGAGTTCCTGCCGAAGATCGCGGGCGAGGCCTGGGACGATCCGCGCGCGGAGGTGATCGTCGGCGACGGGATCGACTATGTGAAGAAGGCGCCGGATGCGAGTTTCGACGTCATCATCGTCGATTCGACCGATCCGATCGGGGTGGGCGAGGTGCTGTTCACCGACGATTTCTATGCCAATTGCGCGCGCATCCTGACCGCGCGGGGGCTGGTGGTGAACCAGTGCGGCGTGCCGTTCATGCAGGCGGACGAGCTGCGCGAGACCTCGGCGCGGCGGCGGAAATTCTTTCCGCACGTGACCGCCTATGTCGCCGCGGTGCCGACCTATGTCGGCGGGTTCATGACGCTGGGCTGGGCCGGCAAGGACCCGGAACTCACCCGTCTGCCGGCGGCGACGATCCGCGCGCGGGCGGAAGCGGCGGGGATTCTCGGGACCACGGAATACTGGTCGCCGGAGATGCACGCGGCGAGCTTCGTGCTGCCGCCCTATATCGCGAAGCATCTGCCGGGCTGACCGCAAGCACACGGTCAGGCCGGCAGGGCCTGACCGGGACACAAGTCTGTCAGGCCGGCAGGGCCTGACCGGGAAACGAGTCGGTCAGACCGGCAGGGTCTGGCCGATGGCGAGGAATTTCTCGCGGCGTTTCGCGCGCAGGGCCTCGGGCGCGAGGGCGGCGAGGCCGGGCAGGGTTTCGGCGATCGCGGCGCCGAGGGCGGTGATCGCGGCCTGGGGGTCGCGATGGGCGCCGCCGAGCGGCTCGGGCACGATGCGGTCGATGATGCCGAGGCGCTTGAGGTCCTGGGCGGTGATCTTCATCGCCTCGGCGGCCTGGGCGGCGTTGGCGCGGTCTTCCCACAGGATGGCGGCGCAGCCCTCGGGCGAGATCACGGAATAGATCGCGTGCTCGAACATCAGCACGGTATCGGCGGCGGCGATGGCGATGGCGCCGCCGGAGCCGCCCTCGCCGATGATGGTCGCGATGAAGGGGACCGGGGCGGCGAGGCAGGCATCGATGCCGCGGGCGATCGCCTCGGCCTGGCCGCGCGCCTCGGCATCGACGCCGGGATAGGCGCCGGAGGTGTCGACGAAGGAGAGCACGGGCAGGCCGAAGCGGCCGGCCATCTCGATCAGGCGGCGCGCCTTGCGGTAGCCCTCCGGCCGGGGCGAGCCGAAATTGTGCTTCAGCCGCGATTCGAGATCCCAGCCCTTCTCGATGGCGATGACCATGACCGGCTCGCCCTTGAAGCGGCCCGGCCCGGCGACGATGGCGGCATCCTCGCCGAAGCCGCGGTCGCCGGCCAGCGGGGTGAATTCGGTGATCAGCCCGGCGATGACGTCGCGCGCCTTGGGCCGCTCGGGATGGCGGGCGACCTGGGTCTTCTGCCAGGGCGAGAGCCTGCCGTAGAGGGTGCGCAACTGCCGCTCCGCCTTGTCGGACAGGAGGGTGACCTCTTCGGCGATGTTGAGCTCGCCCGGATCGGTCATCCGGCGCAGCTCCTCGATCTTGGCTTCCAGCTCGGCGACCGGCTTCTCGAAATCCAGGAAATGGCGCATGGCCGCTTCCGGTGCCGCAGTTTTTCGCCGGCGTCAAATCCCCCCTGGCGCGGGCCGCGGGTCAGGCGGTTTCGCGGAAGAGTTCGCGGCCGATCAGCATCCGGCGGATTTCCGAGGTGCCGGCGCCGATCTCGTAGAGTTTCGCGTCGCGCAGCAGGCGGCCGGTGGCGTAGTCGTTGATGTAGCCGTTGCCGCCGAGGCACTGGATCGCCTCCAGCGCCATCCAGGTCGCCTTCTCGGCGGCGTAGAGGATGGCGCCGGCGGCGTCCTTGCGGGTGGTCCGGCCACGGTCGCACGCCTTGGCCACCGCGTAGACATAGGCGCGGGCGGCGCTCATCGTCACGTACATGTCGGCGAGCTTGCCCTGGATGAGCTGGAACTCGCCGATCTTCTGGCCGAACTGCTCGCGCTCGTGGACATAGGGGATCACGATGTCGAGCGCCGATTGCATGATGCCGAGGGGGCCGGCGGCGAGGACGGCGCGCTCGTAGTCGAGCCCGCTCATCAGCACGTTGACGCCGCGGCCGACCCCGCCGAGCACGTTCGATTCGGGGACGACGCAATCCTCGAAGACCAGCTCGCCGGTGTTGGAGCCGCGCATGCCGAGCTTGTCGAGCTTCTGGGCGCAGGAGAAGCCGGGCATGGTCTTCTCGACGAGGAAGGCGGTGATGCCGCGCGGGCCGGACTCGGGGTCGGTTTTCGCGTAGACCACCAGCGTGTCGGCCTCGGGGCCGTTGGTGATCCACATTTTCGATCCGTTCAGCACGTAGGAATTGCCGCGCTTCTCGGCGCGCAGGCGCATCGAGACGACGTCCGACCCGGCATTGGGCTCGGACATCGCGAGCGCGCCGACCTTGCGGCCGGAGACGAGGTCCGGCAGGTAGCGCTCGCGCTGGGCCTCGGTGCCGTTGAGGCGGATCTGGTTGACGCAGAGATTGGAATGTGCGCCGTAGGACAGGCCGACCGAGGCCGAGGCGCGGGAGATTTCCTCCATCGCGACGCAATGGGCGAGATAGCCCAGGCCGGCCCCGCCATATTGCTCGGGCACGGTGATGCCGAGCAGGCCGATGTCGCCCATCTTCGACCAGAGATCGTGCGGGAAATCGTTGTCGCGGTCGATCGCGGCGGCGCGGGGGGCGATTTCGGCCGCGGCGAAGCGGCGGACCGAATCGCGCAGGGCGTCGATCTCCTCGCCGAGGTCGAAATCGAGCATGGTGTGGCTATTCGCGCGCATGGCGTTGTCCTTCTCCCCGGTCGAAAGCGGCGGGCATCGCGGCTTCGAGCCAGCCCCACAAGGCGAGGGCGGCGCCGACGATGCCTTCGGTGCCGTTGTAATTGATGACGGCGACGATGCCGAGGGCTGCGCCGGCGACGCCGAGCGCGCGGCTGGCGAAGGCGAAGGCGAGCAGGCCGAGCAGCAGGGCGGGAAAGCCGAACAGCCGCTCGTATTGCAGCCAGAGCACGGCGTGGCGCGGGGCGCAGACGAGCGGGGCGTGGGCGGCGGCGCAGAGGCCGACATAGGCGCGGGGCTCGATCGTCGCCATGCGGAAGCCGGCGGCGGCGGCGGCGAGCGCGATCACCACCGCGATTCCGATCAGGTCGGCCCGTCCGAATCTTGCCCTCATGCCCCTTGCCTCGTAATGGTGCATCGCGAAAACGCCTGCGAAATCACCGGCTCCATATCACGGACCCATGCAAGACCAGAAACACGCCCTGAGCTTTCAGGATATCATTCTCGCGCTGCACCGGTTCTGGGCCCGCCAGGGCTGCGTGATCCTGCAGCCCTACGACATGGAAATGGGGGCCGGAACCTTCCATCCGGCGACCACGCTGCGCTCGCTCGGGCCGAAGCCGTGGGCGGCGGCCTATGTGCAGCCCTCGCGCCGGCCCTCGGACGGGCGGTATGGCGAGAATCCGAACCGGTTGCAGCATTATTATCAGTACCAGGTGATCATGAAGCCCTCGCCGGCGGACGCGCAGGAACTGCTGCTGGCGAGTTATCGGGAGATCGGGCTCGATCCGCTGCGGCACGATTTCCGCTTCGTCGAGGATGACTGGGAGAGCCCGACGCTGGGCGCCTGGGGACTCGGCTGGGAGATCTGGTGCGACGGGATGGAGGTGGGGCAGTTCACCTATTTCCAGCAGGTCGGCGGGATCGCGGTGGATGTGCCGAGCTTCGAGATGACCTACGGGCTGGAGCGGCTGGCGATGTATGTGCAGGGGGTGGAGAACGTGTTCTCGCTCCGCTTCAACGACGCCGAGGGGCCGCACGCGCTGAGCTATGGCGATGTTTTTCTCCGGGCGGAGAAAGACTATTCGGCGCATAATTTCGAATTCGCCGATACCGAAATGCTGATGCGGCATTTCGGGGATGCGGAGCAGGAATGCGGGGCGCTGGTGGGGCGGGGGCTGGCGCAGCCGGCCTATGACCAGTGCATCAAGGCGAGCCATCTGTTCAACCTGCTGGATGCGCGGGGGGTGATTTCGGTGACCGAGCGCGCCGCGTATATCGGCCGGGTGCGGGCGCTGGCGAAGGCGTGCGCGGAGGTCTGGGTCGCCGGCGAGCGGGCCGAGGCGGAGGCGCGGAAGAATGGCTGAGTTCTTTCTGGAGCTTTTCTCCGAGGAAATTCCGGCGCGGATGCAGGAAGCGGCGGCCGAGCAGCTCGCGAAGCTGGTGGGCGCGCAGCTCGCGCCGCTGTCGCCGCGCGATATAAAGGCCTTCGGCGCCGCGCGGCGGATTGCCGTCGTGGCGACGATCGACGCCGAGGTGCCGGAATCGGCGAGCGAAGTGCGGGGGCCGAAGCTCTCGGCACCGCCGCAGGCGCTGGAGGGGTTCCTGCGCAAGAACGGTGCGGCGCGGGAAGAGCTGGTCGAGGAGGACGGGTATTTCCTGCTCCGGCGGAACCTGCCGTCGCGGCCGGCGGGCGAGCTGATCGCGGGTGAATTCGCGCAGGCGCTGGCCGGTTTCGGCTGGCCGAAATCGATGCGCTGGGGGCAGAGCGGGGCGTTCACCTGGGTGCGGCCGTTGCGGCGGGTGGTGTGCCTGCTCGATGGCGCGGTGATTCCGTTCACGCTCGGGCCGGTGGCGAGCGGGGATCAGAGCGAGGGGCATCGGTTTCTCGCGCCGGGCGCGTTCCGGGTGACCTCCGCCGCGCAATGGCAGGAGGAGCTGCGGGCGCGGCGCGTGATCGTCGATGCCGATGAGCGGAGAAAAACGATCGCGGAGGGGCTGCGCGCGGCGGCCGGAGCAAAGGGGCTGAGCGTTGCCGGGGATGCGGGGCTGCTGGACGAGGTCGCGGGGCTGGTGGAGTGGCCGGTCTGCCTGATCGGGGCGATCGATCCGGGGCAGATGGCGCTGCCGCCGGAGGTGCGCGAACTGTCGATGAAGGTGAACCAGCGCTATTTCGCGACGCGCGACGCGGCGGGGAACCCGGCGCCCTATTTCGCCTTCGTCGCCAATATCGCGGCGAATGACGGCGGGGCGGCGATCATCGCCGGCAATGAGCGGGTGCTGCGGGCAAGGCTCGCGGATGCGGAGCATTTCTGGGCGCAGGACCGGAAGCAGACGCTGGACTCGTGGCTGCCGAAGCTCGATGCGGTGACGTTCCACGCGAAGCTCGGCACCCAGCATGCGCGGGCCGGGCGGATCGAGGCGCTGGCGCGGGAGATCGCGCTGGCGCTGGGCGCGGATGCGGCGGCGGCGGATGCGGCGGCGCGGGCCGGGCGGCTGTGCAAGGCGGATCTCGTGAGCGGGATGGTCGGCGAGTTCCCCGAGCTTCAGGGCATCATGGGCGGGTATTACGCCGAGGCGTCCGGCGAGGGCGACGCGATCGCCGGGGCGATCCGCACGCATTACCAGCCGAAAGGCCCGTCGGACGAGGTGCCTTCGGGGGTTGTTTCCGCCGCCGTGGCGCTGGCGGACAAGATCGACACGCTGCGGGAGTTCTTCCGCATCGGCGAGACGCCGACCGGGTCGGGCGATCCGTTCGCGCTGCGGCGGGCGGCGCTGGGGGTGATCCGCATCGTGCTGGAGAACGGGCTCAGGCTGAACCTGATGCCGCTGGTGGGCGCGGAGGTGTTCGACTTCCTCATCGAGCGGCTGCGGGTGAAGCTGCGCGGCGAGGGCAAGCGGTTCGACGTGCTGAATGCCGTTCTGGATACCGCACGGGATGACGACCTGACCCGGCTGATCGCGCGGACCGAGGCGCTGGGGGCGTTCCTGGCCAGCGAGGACGGGGCGAACCTGCTCGCGGCGTATCGGCGGAGTACAAACATCCTCAGGATCGAGGATGCGAAGGACGGGCCGCACGAGGGCACGATCGATCCCGGGTTGCTGGCCGAGGCGGCGGAGATCGCGCTCGCGGATGCGCTGGAGGCGGTGGATCGCGAGGCCGTGCGGCGCCTGGCCGATGAGGATTTCGCTGGCGCGATGCGGGGTTTCGCGGCGCTGCGCGCGCCGGTCGACGCGTTTTTCGATCATGTGACCGTGAACGCGACGGGAGCAGAATTACGCCGCAATCGTTTGCGATTGCTGGCCCGCCTGCGCGACGTGATGCATCGCGTCGCCGATTTCTCGAAACTGGAAGGGTAATGCCCCGATGAGCAAATACGTCTACAGCTTCGGTCCCGGCGCCAGCGACGGTTCGGCGGCAATGCGCAACCTGCTTGGCGGCAAGGGGGCGAACCTGGCCGAGATGGCGAGCATCGGCCTGCCGGTGCCGCCGGGTTTCACCATCACCACCGAGGTGTGCACCGCGTTCTACGACAATGACCGCGCCTATCCGGAAGGGTTGCGCGAGCAGGTGGACGCGGCGCTGGCGAAGATCGAGAGCGAGGTGGGGCGGCGCTTCGGCGACAAGCACAACCCGCTGCTGGTGTCGGTGCGTTCGGGCGCGCGGGTGTCGATGCCGGGGATGATGGATACCGTGCTCAATCTCGGGCTCAACGACGTCACCGTGCAGGGCCTGGCCGAGGGGGCGGGGGATGCGCGCTTCGCCTGGGATTCGTACCGGCGGTTCATCCAGATGTACGGCTCGGTGGTGCTGGGTGTGGCACATCACCGCTTCGAGGAGATCATCGAGAACGTGAAGCTCGATGAGGGGGCGACCGAGGATACCCAGCTTTCGGCGCAGGACTGGCACCGCGTGGTCGAGGCCTACAAGGACGTGGTGCAGGCCGAGACCGGCCATCCGTTCCCGCAGGACCCGCACGACCAGCTCTGGGGCGCGGTGGGGGCGGTGTTCGGCTCGTGGATGAACCAGCGGGCGATCACCTATCGGCGGCTGCACGAGATCCCGGCCGACTGGGGCACGGCGGTGAACGTGCAGGCGATGGTGTTCGGCAACATGGGCGAGGATTGCGCGACCGGGGTTTGCTTCACCCGCGATCCCTCGACCGGGGTGAACGAGTTCTACGGCGAATATCTGCCGAACGCGCAGGGCGAGGACGTGGTGGCGGGCATCCGCACGCCGCGGCCGCTGTCGAAATCCTATGCGAAGCCGGGCGAGATCAGCCTGGAGGAGGCGATGCCGCAGGCCTATGCCGAGCTGGTGCGGGTGCGCGAGACGCTGGAGCGGCATTACCGCGACATGCAGGACATCGAATTCACCATCCAGCGGCAGAAGCTGTACATGTTGCAGACGCGCAACGGCAAGCGGACCGCGCCGGCCAGCGTGCGGATCGCGGTGGAGATGGCGGAGTCGGGGCTGATCGACCAGCGCGAGGCGGTGACGCGGGTGAACCCGCAATCGCTCGACCAGCTGCTGCATCCGACGCTCGATCCGAAGGCGAAGAAGACGCTGCTGGCGCGCGGGCTGCCGGCCTCGCCGGGGGCGGCGTCGGGCATCGTGGTGTTCTCGGCCGACGAGGCGGAGATGCGGGCGCAGAAGGGCGAGGCGGTGATCCTGGTGCGGATCGAGACCAGCCCCGAGGATATTCACGGGATGCACGCGGCGCGCGGCATCCTGACCACGCGGGGCGGGATGACCAGCCACGCGGCGGTGGTCGCGCGCGGGATGGGGCGGCCCTGCGTTGCGGGTGCGGGCGGCATTCACGTCGATTACGGTGCGAAGACGCTCGCCGCCGGCGGGGTGGTCGTGCGCGCGGGCGACACGATCACGCTGGACGGGGCGACGGGCGAGATCTTCACCGGCTTCGTGCCGATGATCGAGCCGCAGCTGTCGGGCGATTTCGCCAAGCTGATGGGCTGGGCCGACGAGGTGCGCCGGCTGCGGGTGCGGGCGAACGCGGAGACGCCGCTGGACGCCGAGACGGCGCGCAAGTTCGGCGCCGAGGGGATCGGCCTGTCGCGCACCGAGCACATGTTCTTCGACCCGGAGCGGATCGGCGCGGTGCGGCAGATGATCATGGCGCATGACGAGGCCGGACGGCGGGCGGCGCTGGCGAAGCTGCTGCCGTATCAGCGGCAGGATTTCGTGGCGCTGTTCCGCATCATGGCGGGGCTGCCGGTGACGATCCGCCTGCTCGACCCGCCGCTGCACGAATTCCTGCCGCATGGCGAGGCGGAGCTTGAGGAAGTGGCGGCGGCGCTGGGCATGGGCGTCGAGGCGATGCGCCAGCGCGCGGCCGAGCTTTCCGAGGCGAACCCGATGCTCGGGCATCGCGGCTGCCGCCTCGGCATTTCGTTCCCGGAAATCTACGAGATGCAGGCGCGGGCGATTTTCGAGGCGGCGCTGGAGGTGGAGACCGAGACCGGCAAGGCGCCGGTGCCGGAGATCATGATCCCGCTGGTGGGGATGAAGCGCGAGCTGGACATCACCCGCGGGCAGGTGGAGCGCGTGGCCAGCGCGGTGTTCGACGAGGCGGGGCGGGTGCTGGACTACAGCATCGGCACGATGATCGAGCTGCCGCGCGCGGCGCTGACGGCGGACACGATCGCGCAGTCGGCCGATTTCTTCTCCTTCGGCACCAACGACCTGACGCAGACGGTGTTCGGCCTGTCGCGCGACGATGCCGGCAAGTTCCTGCCGAAATATGTCGAGAGCGGAATCCTGCCGAAGGACCCGTTCGTCTCGCTCGACATCGAGGGCGTCGGCGGGATGATCCGCATCGCCGCCGAGCGCGGGCGGGGCACCAAGGGCGGGCTCAAGCTCGGGATCTGCGGCGAGCATGGCGGCGATCCGGCCTCGATCGCGTTCTGCGAGGAGATCGGGCTCGATTACGTGTCGTGCAGCCCGTATCGGGTGCCGGTGGCGCGGCTGGCGGCGGCGCAGGCGGCGATCGGCGCGGGCGGCGACCGGACGGCGTAAGCCGGATTTTTGCTCCGCCGACCGGATGGCGGAGCAGAAATACGGTCTGAGGCGCGCTGGAGCGGGTGTCTGGTCTGGCGCGCGGGCGGGCGCAAAAACGGTCAGGCGCTGATGGCGTCGAGGATCCGGCGGACCGTGGCCTCGAAGGGGGCCCGGCCGTTTTCCGCGGCGAGGCGGCGCAGGGCGGAATCGCGCAGCGCGGTCCAGCGGGTTTCGTCGCGGTAGAGCGAGGCGATCTCGGCGGCGAAGGCGGCGGCGTCGGCGGTGGCCGGGGTGGCGATGTCCTTGCCCGGGGTCCAGCCGAGCTGGCGGCAGAGCAGCTTCGTTGCCACGCAGGGCAGGCCGAACGAGGCGGTTTCATACACCTTGTAGGGTGTTCCGGCGGCGAAGCGGGTGGGGGCGATGAACAGGCGGTGCTCGTCATAGGCGGGGCGCAGCTCGGCCACCGTGCCGCGCAGCTCGATGCCCGGGATGCCCTGGAATTCGGCGAGGTCGAGATCCGGCGCGGTGTAGCCGACGAAGCTGAGGGTCGGCGGCTCGTCCATGATCCGCCGCAGGGCGGGCAGGATTTCGTCGCGATACCAGCGCAGGCTGTCGAGATTCGGGCTGTCCTCGCGGTGGATGCTGGCGACGAAGAGCAGGCCGGCGCGCGCGGCGAAGGGGCGCGGCGTGGGATCGGGCGCGCGGATGGTGCCGAGCACGGCGACGCCCGGCAGGCCGGCGGCGCGGAGCAGGGCGGCTTCCGCCTCGTTCACCGCGGTGACATGCCGGCAGACCATGGCCGGGCGCATTTCGGCGGCGACGGCGGCGGCGAGGTCGAACGCGGCCTCGCCGCGCAGGGCGGCGGCCTCGGCCTCGCGGGTGGCGGCGACGGCCTCGGTATCGACCACGAAGGGCGTTGTGGCCGGATCGATCCCCGCCGCCTCGAAGATCGGGGCGGTGCGCATCAGGTTGTGGGTGCGGGAGATCCAGACCGCGTCGTAGAAGCCGGGGCGCTCGGCGAGCAGGGCCGGCAGGGTCATGATCGAGCGGTCGTGCAGCACCTCGGCGGTTTCGGGCAGGTCGCCGAACTGGCTCATCAGGTCGTGCCGCGCGCCGTTCACCGGCAGGACCGAGACCTGCCAGCCGGCATCGGCGATGGCGTGCACCACGTCGTTGGCGCGGACGAAGCCGGAGCCGAGGCGGCGGAGCGGCACGGTATCCTCGAGGAACAGCAGCCGCCGTCCGGCGCCGTTGCGCGCGCGGGCGCGGATTTCGCCGCCCGGCGCCGGCGCCTGCTGGAAGTGCAGGAACGCCTTGTGCTTGCGGACGAAGACGCGGCGGTTGCGGCGCATCTGCTGCATCGCCGCCTCGGCGTTGCTCGAACTGCCGTATTCGAGGTGGTGGATGGTGACGTCCGGGTCGTAGACGACGCGGAAGCCGGCCTCGATCATCCGCACGCAGAGATCGACCTCCTCGTAATAGGCGGGGCGGAAGGCTTCGTCGAAGCCGCCGAGGCGGCGCACGAGATCGGTGCGGCAGAGCAGGAAGACGCCGGAGCAGAAATCGACGTCGCGGACGAAATTCGCCTCGGGGGCCAGCGGCGAGGCGTCGCGCAGGTAGCCCTGGGTCGAGCCGTCGGCCCAGACGATGGAGCCGGCTTCCTGCAGGCGGCCATGGGTGCGTATGACCTTGCCGCCGACGGCGCCGATATCGGGTGCCGAGGCGAGGCGGCGCAGGGCGGCGGCGATGGCGCCGAAGCCGAGTTCGACATCGTTGTTGAGGTAAAGCACCGCCGGGGCGCGGACCTCGCGCAGGCCGCGGTTGCAGGCGAGCAGGAAGCCGGGATTGCCGGGCTCGCGGAGGATGGTCGCGCCGCGGACATAGGTCTCGATCCGGGCGGTGGCGTCGGTCGAGCCGTTGTCGATCAGGATGAGGTCGAGATCGCCGGGGAAGTTGGCGCGCAGGGAGGCGAGCGCCTGCATGGTCAGCTCGAATTTCTCGTGCAGCACCATGATGACCGAGAGCGTGGGCGGGGCGGACGGGGCGAAGTCGACCCGCAGGCGGGCGAACAGGGCGGACTGGTTGCGCGCGCGCAGTTCGAAGAGCTGGCGGGCGGCGCGTTCGGGCAGGTCCGGCACGCGCTCGGGCGGGCAGTGGTCGAGCCCCTCGCGCAGGCCGATCGTGCGCAGATGGGCGAAGGCGTCGCGCACCGCGCCGGCGGCGAGATCGTTGCGGACGCGGGGGTTGGTGTCGCGGTAGTAGATCAGGTCGATGTCGGCGCGGGGGCGGCGTAGTTCGAGCGTGCCGTAGCGGACGAAATGATGGTAGCCGCTGCGGAACACGCCGGCCTCGACGGCGGCGGCGATGTCGTCATAGGTGTCGAGATGGTAGCGCTCGGAGAATTCCGGCACCGGGTCGAAGCCGGCGGCCTCGCCGCGCGTGACGTAGTGGTGCAGCGCGTTGCGGGCGCGGCCCTCGGCGATGTCGTCGCGCGCGGATTCGTGCATCGCGGCGTACCAGGCGGGGTCGAAATAGGGCGAGGTGGCGCGTTCGGGCGTGTCGTCCCAGAGCGCGTAGAGATAGTGGACGAAGGGGCCCATGGACTCGAGCCGCGCCGCGCCCTCTCCCGCCGCCTCGACCTCGCGGCGGTAGAACGCGCTGTCGAACAGGAAGTGGCAGATCCGCTGCTCGCGCTGGCCGGATTTCAGCCAGTGGTCGTAGCGGCCGAAGCAGCGGTGGCGGTCGAGATTCTCGAGCGACATGTCGGCGTGCAGGTCGCCGTAGAGCGTGTCGTCGAACAGCCAGTGCGGCGAGAGGCCGCGATGGCCGTACTGGCAGAAATGATCGAAGCCCGAGGCGTAGCCGCCCTCGGCGACCAGCGCCGCGATGTCGGGGTTGCTGGCGCGGTAGAAGCCTTCGTCGAAGAGCGGGCTCGGGCTGTGCCCCAGCCGGCCGCCGACGGCGAGGTAGTATTCGAGCAGGGCGGCCTCGTCGCGCCCGGCGGCGATGTCCGGATGGCGGAGGGCGTACCAGACCGGATCGAAGAGCGCCCAGGCGGGTCGTTGCTCGGCGGGGAGGCGCAATAGGAGATGGGCGGGCTGGGGCACCTGAAATGGTCTCGCGGCTGAAATGACGGATCGAAAATGGACGGCGAATGCACGGCGACAGAACTGCAAAAACCGGTCGAGCGCAAGAACGGCTGAGAAACGGTTAGCTGATCAGCGGGTCGTGGCCGGAATCGGCGAGCGCGGCCCAGGCCGTGGGGGCGAGGGCGGGGACGGGATAATACAGGAACGGCTTCGCGCCGCGGCCCGGCCCGACCGCGAGGCCGGTGGACAGCACGGCGCCGCCCGTCGCCCGGAGGAATCCGGAGCGGGTGCGCGCGGCGCGCAGCGTGGCGGCGAAGCGGGCGGCCGTTGTCTGGTGGCCGCCGGCGCGGCGCAGGGCGAGCAGCGCGAAGCCGGTGCCCTCGGTCCAGAGTCCCTGGCTGGCGGCGCTGAAGCCGATTCCGGCCGGGGCGCCGCGCGGCTGGCCGAGCGCGCCGAGGCAGGCGGCGATTCCGGCGGGCGGGCCCAGGCCGGCGAGGACCGGCCAGAGATTGGCGTCCGCGGCGACGAGGCGGTTGGGGGCGCCGCCGGGCAGCAGGCCGGCGGCGAACAGGCCGGTGGCGGGATCGCGCATGGCGCGGACGAAGCGCGCGGCGTGGGCGGCCTCCGCCCGCCGGCCGAGCCGGGCGAAGGCCACCGCGAGATCGGTGTTTTGTTCCGTGCTGGTCCAGCGCAGGCGCTGCGGATGCGGCGGGAAGCCGAACACGCCGCCGGTGAAGCCGCGCGGGGCGCGGCATTGGGTGACGATCCAGTCCGCCGCGCGTGTTGCCGCCTCGCGGTAGCGGGCCGCGTTGACCCTGGCGCGGGCGAGTGCGGTCCAGAGCAGGATGGCCCAGGCGATCGGGCCGGTTTCGCTGCCGGTCTGGTACGGGTCCTCGGCCCAGTGGCCGCCCGCCGCGTCCCACCAGCCGGGCAGGGGGACGGCGCCGTGGAGCAGGCGCATCGTCCCGGCGCGGTAGGCGTTGCGCAGGCGGAAATCGCGGTGATCGGGGTCGTGGGTCTGGGCGAGGACGAGGGCGTCGGCGATGCGGGCGGCGCGCGGCGCGTCGCCCGCGGCGATCAGCGCGAGGCCGGCGAGGGCGTTGTCATAGACATAGGCGACGCCGTCATTGGCGGGGAAGAAGGCGGGGAAGCGGCGGTTGGCTTCGGCGTCGGGGTAGCTCGCCAGCAGGGCGGGGCCGGGGGGAATCGAGTCGATCGCGGCGGCGATGGCGGTGGTGGGGGATGGCGGCGCGGCGGCGCGGGCGGTGGTGTGGGCGAGGGCCGGGCTCGTGGCGAGCCCGGCGAGCAGGGCGCGGCGGCGGATCGGCCGCGCCGCGCCCCGCATGGTCAGGACAGCGCCTCGACCAGCGCCTCGGCGGTGCGGCCATTGGCGATGGTGGCGGCGCGGCGGTCGAAATGCACGCCGTTGACGCGGGCGAAGGCGTGGTGGACGGCGGGATAGACATGCGAGGAGACCAGGGCGTTGCCCTTCGTCGCCGCCATCACCGCGTCGCGCGCCTCTTTCGGGGCGAACTCGTCGAGCTCGGCCATGTGCATCACCAGCTTGCGGCCGATGTTGCCGAATTCGGGGATCAGCTTGTCGAGCATGACGCCGTAATAGGAGATGTTCACGTCGGCGTCCGACCGTGTGGCCATCATCACCGCGAGGCGGCCGCCGAGGCAGAAGCCGACGGTGCCGACCTTGCCGTTGCAGCCCGGCAGGGCGCGGGCGGTGGCGAGGGTGGTCTTGAGATCCTCGATCCCCTTGTCCTGGTCGAAGCCGTTCATCAGCTCGAAGGCGCGCTTCCACTCGGCCTCGGACTTGTCGGTGAGGTCGACGCCCGGCTCCTGCCGCCAGAACAGGTCCGGCGCGATGGCGATGAAGCCCATCTCGGCGATTTCCTGGCAGGTCGCGCGCAGCGCGTCGTTCACGCCGAAGATTTCCTGGATCACCACCACCGCGCCGGTCGGCTTGACGGAGGGGGTGACGGTGTAGGCCTTGAACGCGCCCGAACCGTCGGCGGCCTTGATGTCGATGCTGCCGATGGTCGTCGTGATCTTGTCGGTCATGAGGCTCTCCCTGAGCGCTGGTTGCAACAACGCGCCGCCCGGACGCCGGGCGGCGCGACTGCGTCAGAGATAGTGTTCTTCCGGCGGGAGAAAACCGTTGAACCCCTGGCTCGCGTAACTTGTCACGTAGGCGCCGGTATCGTGGATCAGCACGCGGTCGCCGGCGGCGAGGGATGCGGGCAGCGGGCAGGGGGTTTCGCGATACATCACATCCACGCCATCGCAGCTCGGCCCGGCGAGCACGGCGGGCGCGTCGGCGCCGGCGACGCCGGGGGCGGTGATGCGGTAGCGGATCGCCTCGCCCTCGGTTTCGGCGAGGCCGCCGAAACGGCCGAGATCGAGATAGACCCAGCGGCGGCCCTCATCCTCGTGCCGGGTGCAGGCGAGCACCACCTCGCTCACCGCAACGCCGGCATCGCCGACGATGGCGCGGCCGGGCTCGATCAGCAGGTCCGGCACGTTGTTGCCGAAGGCTTGGCGCACGGCATCCATGATCGCGGCGCCGAAATCGCCGAGCGGCGGGATGTCGTCGCGGTAGCGGGTGGGGAAGCCGCCGCCGAGATTGAGCAGCCGCAGGTCGATCCCGCGCGCCCGCAGGTCGGTGAACACGGCGGCGGCCTGGCCGATCGCGGTGCGCCAGGCGCCGACGCCGGTCTGCTGGCTGCCGACATGGAAGGACACGCCCCAGGGGATCAGGCCGCGTTCGGCGGCGCGGACCAGCAGGTCGCGCGCATGGGTGCCGCTGGTGCCGAACTTGCGCGAGAGCGGCCAGTCCGCCCCGTCCTGGCTGACGGCGAGGCGGCAATAGACTTTCGCGCCGGGCGCGGCCGCGGCGAGCTTGTCCAGCTCCTCGTCGGAATCGAAGGCGAAGAGATCGACGCCGCGCGCATGCGCCTCGGCGATGGCGGCGCGCTTCTTGACCGTGTTGCCGAAGCTGATCGCGGCGGGGGCGGCGCCGGCGGCGAGGCAGGCGCGGATTTCCTCGATGCTGGCGGCATCGAAGCGCGAGCCGAGGCCGACCAGGCGATCGAGCACCGGGGCGGCCGGATTGGCCTTCACCGCGTAGTAGATCGCGGCATCCGGCAGGGCGGCGCGCAGGGCGGCGAAATTCGCCGCCACGCGATCGAGATCGACGAGGATGGCCGGCGTGGAGACCATGCCGGAATCGAGAAAACGGGCGAGCTTGGGGGTCATGACCCACTCCCTTCCCAGATCCATGGGCCCGGCGCTTGCGGCGCAGGGCGGGTTGCGAAACGGTCGAACGAACCAGCGACCAGACGAAACCGGCACGAATGCCGGGTTGTTGCCAGAACGCTTGACGTCGTTGCGTAACCCCCGACGGGAGGCAGAGGCACGTGCGTTGCTGCGTGGAGCGCGACATAGGGCCATCACCCCGGGGGCGCAAGTAAAATCTTGGACGCCGGGGCATGATCATTTTGCGTAAGGAAATGCAACGGTGCGCCCAAAGTGAAACGATCCCGGCTATTGTAACAGCCATGGACATCATGCCGCACATCCTCGTGGTCGACGATGACCGCGAAATCCGTGAACTGCTCGCCCGCTTTCTCGAACGCCAGCGCTTCCGCGTCACCGCCGTGCGGGATGCGCGCGAGGCGCGGCGGGCCTACCTCAACGGCCATTACCAGCTCGTCGTGCTCGATCTCATGCTGCCCGGCGAATCGGGGATCGATTTCGCCCGCTGGCTGCGCGGGGAATCGCAGGTGCCGATCATCATGCTCACGGCGCTGGGCGAGGAGCCGGACCGGATCATCGGCCTCGAACTCGGCGCCGACGACTATGTGACGAAGCCGTTCAACCCGCGCGAGCTGGTGGCGCGGATCCGCGCGGTGCTGCGCCGCGTCGGCGAGAACGAGACCCCGGGCCGCGAAAGCTCGGCGCGGCTCTACCGCTTCGCCGGGTGGGTGCTGGAGACGTCGCGGCGCCGGCTGCTCGACCCGCACGGGGTCGAGGTGCCGCTGACCGGCGGGGAATACGACCTGCTGCTCGCCCTGCTCGACCGGCCGAACCGGGTGCTGACCCGCGACATGCTGCTCGACCTGCTGCGCGGGCGGCAGGCGGGGCCGTTCGACCGGGCGATCGACGTCGCGATCTCGCGGCTGCGGCGCAAGCTCGAGGATGACGGGCGGCACGCGCAGATCATCAAGACGGTGCGCGGCGGCGGCTATGTGCTGGCGGCGCCGGTCGAGCGTTCATGACCCTCGGCCGGATCTGGGCACGGTTGAAATTCTGGCCTTCCAGCCTCGCCTGGCGCACCGGGCTCGTTCTGCTGCTCGGGTTTTCGCTGATCCAGGCCATCGGCCTCGGCGTTCATGTGCTCAACCAGATCGAGGTGAACGGGATCGTCGCCGAACGCGCGATCGCGACGCGCGACGGCGCGCTCTATCGCCGGGTGGTGAGCGCGCCGAAGCCGCTGCGGACGCAGATCGTGGCGGAGGCGAACGGCGTCGCCGGCGACCGGGTCAGTCTCGATCCGGTGCCGCCCTATTCGGGCACCTTCACCCTGCCGCTGCCGACCCGGCAGATCATCCAGGGTTCGCTGCTCGCCTTTCCGATGCCCGATTTCCTGCAGCCGAGGCAGGTGGTGATGCGGGGCACGACCGCGCCCTCGACCACGATCCTGAGCTTCGAGCTGCCGGATGGCGGCTGGCTGACGGTGCAGAGCCCGTTCCGGCCGCGCCCGCCCTGGGAACAGCCCGGCTTCGCGAGCGCCTTTCTGGTGATGTTCGCGCTCGGCGCGCTGCTGATCTTCTGGGGGGTGGTCAGGCTGACCGCGCCGGTCCGCACGCTGGCCGCCGCCGCCGAGCAGCTCGGGCGCGACATCGCCCATGCGCCGTCGCTGCCGGAGGGCGGGGCGACCGAGATCGCCACCGCGGCCATCGCGTTCAACACGATGGCCGCGCGCATCCGCCGCTTCGTCGAGGACCGGACCTTCCTGCTCACCGCCATCGGCCACGACCTGCGCACGCCGATCACCCGGCTCCGGCTGCGCGCCGAATTCCTCGACGACGACGCGCAGCGCGAGAAGATCCTCGCCGATCTCGACGAGCTGGAGGCGATGCTGACCTCGACCATCGCCTTCGGGCGCGACGTGGCGCAGACCGAGGCCTCGGTGCCGGTCGACCTCGCGATCCTGCTGCGCACCGTGATCGACGAGACGGCCGATATCGCCCCCGCCGCTTCGGCCAGGCTCGCCTATCAGGGGCCCGATCACATCACCATCCGCGGCCGGCCGCTCTCGCTCAAGCGCGCCTTCGCCAACCTGATCGGCAACGCGGTGAAATACGGCCAGTCGGCGCGGGTCTCGCTGCACCAGGCGGAGCGGCATACGCTGCGCGTCGATATCGAGGATGACGGGCCGGGCGTGCCGCCGGGCGAGCTGGAGCG
Source organism: Acidiphilium multivorum AIU301 (assembly GCF_000202835.1). Classification (NCBI taxonomy): domain Bacteria; kingdom Pseudomonadati; phylum Pseudomonadota; class Alphaproteobacteria; order Acetobacterales; family Acidocellaceae; genus Acidiphilium; species Acidiphilium multivorum. Next base: position 2,682,303 of record NC_015186.1, on the reverse strand, counting down.
GGTGTTCGAGCCGTTCCGCCGGCTGGAGACCAGCCGCAACCGCGAGACCGGCGGCTCGGGGCTCGGCCTCGCCATCGCCCGCAACGCGATCCGCGCGCATGGCGGCGACATCACGCTGGCGAACCGGCCGGGCGGCAAGGGGCTGATCGCCAGCGTGTATCTGCCCGAATGAACGCAGGCGCATCGCCGCGAGGCCGGATCTGGCGGCGATGCGCCGGTTGAGGAAGATCGAGTAAAATACAGGGATATTTCCGCGCGTTCGCCGGGAATGACATGAATCCTGCGATTTTTTCTTGATCCGTGAGCTGCCGCCTCCATATCTGGATCGAGACTGCAATCTCAGATGGTGCCCGTCGGGCGCCTGATTCATGAGCCGCCGCGTGCCCCGGTTGCCGGGGCGCGGCGGGCCGGGCGCCGCGACGAGGCGACCGGCGCCGTGATGGCGCGCTGACGCCGTCCGGCCGCAACCCAGGACCCGACCGGTTCGCCCCGCGCCGCCCCTCACCGGGGCGCGGCGATGCGTCGCCGCCGTTCGGGAAGAACGAAAGCGAGGTCCAAGATGCCGCACCCTGCTTCTGAGCCGCACCCGGCTTCCTCCGCCACCGCGCCCTCGCGGCGCAGGAAACGCCGCACCCTCTCGCTCGGCAATCTCAGCGCCGGCACGATCGGGAACGTGCTGGAATGGTACGATTTCGGCCTCTACGGCTATCTCGCGCCGATGATCGCCAGCCTGTTCTTCCCCTCGTCCGACAAGATCGCCTCGCTGCTCGGCGCCTATGGCGGGTTCGCCATCGGGTTCATGATGCGGCCGATCGGCGGGGTGATCTTCGGCCATCTGGGCGACCGGGTGGGGCGGCAGACGGTGCTGGTGACCTCGGTGGTGATGATGGGGCTGGCGACCACGGCGGTCGGGCTGTTGCCGACCTATCAGCAGATCGGCTTCTGGGCGCCGGTGCTGCTGCTGGTGGTGCGGCTGTTCCAGGGCCTGTCGGTGGGCGGGGAGTTCACCGGCTCGGTGTCGTATCTCGTGGAAACCGCGCCGGCCAACCGGCGGGGCTTCGCCGGCAGTTTCGCGAATTTCGGCTCGACCGGGGGCTATCTGCTCGCCGCCGGCTTCGCCGCGCTGACCACGCTGATGGCGGGCCATCATGCGGTGCAGGGCTGGGCCTGGCGCGTGCCGTTCCTCGCCGGCGGCGTGCTCGCGGTGCTGGCCTATCTGGTGCGTTCGCGGCTGACCGATACCGGATATGAGCCCGACAAGGCGGCGGAGGATGACGAACTGCCGATCCGCCAGGCGTTCCGCCGCAGCCCGAAGATCATGCTGCTGGCGATGCTGTTCACCTGGGGCTATGGCGTCGCGGATTATCTCACCCTCGTGTTCCTGCCGACCTTCGGGTCCAAGTTCGGCGCGATTTCCGACAGCCTGGCGCTGGAGATCGTCACCGTCACGCAGCTTTTCGTGCTGGTCCTGATCCCGCTGACCGGCTGGCTGACCGATCACTGGATCCTGCGCCGCTCCTGGCTGATCGGCAATTTCGGCGCGCTGCTGGTTCTGGCGCTGCCCTTCTTCGCGATGGCGCAGGGGGCGTTGACGCCCTTCGCCATCGCCCAGGTGGTCTCGGGCCTGATGCTCGGCTCGATCATGGGCGTCGCCCCGGCGATGCTCTCCGAGCAGTTCCGCTCGGAATACCGGCTGTCGGGCTATTCGCTGGCGTTCAATGTCGGGCTCGGGATCGGCGGCGGCACGGCGCCGCTGATCGCCACCGCGCTGATCGGGCTGACCGGAGTGAAGCTCGCCGCCGGCGCCTATCTGCTGGTCGGCTGCGCGATGTCGGTGGTCGCGCTGTGGATGCTGAAGGACCGCGGCCGCCAGCCCCTGAGGTGAGCGCGGTGCGGCGGCGGGGCGATTGACGCGCCCGCCGCGATCGGACAGGTTTCGGGCGAGGAATGTCATGAAACCTGCTCCATTCGATTACGTCCGTGCCGGGTCGGTCGCCGAGGCGGTCGGGCTGCTCGCCGCCCATGAGGGGGCGAAGCTCCTCGCCGGCGGGCAGAGCCTGCTGCCGGCGCTGAACTTCCGGCTGTCGGCGCCGGGCCTGCTGGTCGATATCGGCCGGATCGCGGACCTGCGGCGCATCGACGTCACCGCGACGATGCTGCGGATCGGCGCCGGCTGCACCCATGCGATGCTGCTCGAAGCACCCGAGATCGCCGCCCATGCGCCGCTGATCGCGACCGCGCTCGCCCATGTCGCGCATCCGGCGATCCGCTCGCGGGGGACGATCGGCGGCAGCCTCGCCAACGCCGATCCGGCGGCGGAACTGCCGGCCTGCATGCTGGCGCTCGATGCGACGATCATCGCCGAGGGGCAGGCGGGCGCGCGGCGGATCGCGGCGGCGGATTTTTTCACCGGCCTGTTCGAAACCGCGCTGGAACCGGGGGAGATTCTGACCGCGGTGGAGATTCCGCTGGTGCCGGGGCGGCGGTATGGCTTCGCGGAGCTGGCGCGGCGGCATGGGGATTACGCGCTGGTCGGGCTTGCCGCCGCGGCGGAGGGGGATGCGGTGCGGCTCGGGTTCTTCGCGGTCGGCCATGCGGCGCTGCGCGCGCCGGCGGCGGAGCGCGCACTCGCGGACGGGGCGGCGGGGATCGAGGCGGCGTGCGCGGCGCTCGCGGAGGATTTGCCGCCGCATGCGGACCCGGAGATTTCGGCGCCGGTGCGGCTGCACCTGGCGCGGGTGCTGCTGCGGCGGGTGATGAAGGAATGTCTGGCTCCATGACGGCGATTTCCCTGATCGTGAATGGCGAGCGCGTCGAGGCCGAGGTGCCGGCCCGGCTGCATCTGGCGGATTTCCTGCGCGAGCGGCTCGGCCTGACCGGCACGCATCTCGGCTGCGAGCATGGCGTGTGCGGCGCCTGCACGGTGCGGCTGGACGGGGCGATCGTGCGCGGCTGCCTCGTCCTCGCGGTGCAGGCGGCGGGATGCGTGGTCGAGACCATCGAGGGGGTGTCGGATTCGGGCGAGCTGGCGGATTTGCAGGAGGCGTTCTGGCGCCGCAACGCGCTGCAATGCGGCTATTGCACGCCGGGGATGATGCTGGCGGCGGCGGATTTCCTCGCCCATGCGCCCGACCCGACCGACCGCGCGGCGATCCGCGCGCATCTTTCGGGCAATTACTGCCGCTGCACCGGGTATGAGGCGATCATCGACGCGGTCGAGGCGACGGCGCGGGCGCGGAGGGCGGCATGAACGGCGCCGACCGGCCGATCGGGCGGGCGATGGCGCGGCCGGATGCGCGGCGGCTGACCCAGGGGCGCGGGCTGTTCGCCAGCGATATCGCGCTGCCGCGCATGGTGCATGCGGCGTTCCTGCGATCGCCCTATGCGCATGCGGAGATCGGGGCGATCGACCTGGCGCCGGCGCGGGAGATGCCGGGGGTGGTCGGCGTGTTCGACGCGGCGGCGCTGGAGGGGCGGTGCGCGCCGTGGGTCGGCGTGCTGACGCATCTCAAGGGGTTGAAATCGGCGCCGCAATATCCGCTGGCGCGAGGCCGGGTGCGGTTCCAGGGCGAGCCGGTGGCGATGGTGGTGGCGGCGAGCCGGGCCGAGGCGGAGGATGCGGCGGAGCGGATTCTCGTGGAGTATGAGCCGCTCGCGCCGGTGGTCGATCCGCTGGCGGCGCTCGCGCCGGGGGCGGCGGCGATCCATCCCGAACTCGGGGATAATCTCGCGTTCGCGCGGACGATCGAGGCGGGCGGCGGGGCGGCGGCGATCGACGCGGCGGCGGAGCGCGTGGCGCTGGAGTTCGATTTCGCCCGGCATACCGGGGTGACGCTGGAGCCGCGGGCGCTGGTGGCGGACTGGAACGAGGGCGAGCAGCGGCTGACCGTGCATCTCGGCACCCAGGTGCCGCACATGTTCCAGACCGTGCTGGCCACATTGCTCGGCCTCGCCGAGCGGCAAATCCGTGTGATCGGGCCGGATGTGGGCGGGTCGTTCGGGATCAAGATCCATGTCTATCCCGACGAGATGGCGGCGGTGGCGGCGAGCCGCATCCTGCGCCGGCCGGTGCGGTTCGTGGCCGACCGGCTGGAGAGTTTCACCGGCGATATCCATGCGCGCGGGCACCGGGTGTCGGCGCGGATCGGGGTGGCGGAAGACGGGCGGATCGAGGGCTTCGCGGTGGACGATCTGACCGGGGTGGGGCCGTATTCGGCCTATCCGCGCACCTCGGCGGTGGAGGCGAACCAGGTGATCAATCTGGTCGGCGGGCCGTATGATTTCGCGCATTACGCGGCGCGGGCGCGGGTGGTGTTCCAGACCAAGGCGATGATGTCGCAATATCGCGCGGTGGGGCATCCGATCGCGACCGCGGTGACGGAGGCGCTGGTGGACGAGGCGGCGCGGCGGCGGGGGATCGACCCGGTCGAGATGCGGCGGCGCAACCTGATCGCCGACGACGCCTATCCCTGCGCCTCGCCGGCGGGGATGAAGTTCGAGGCGCTGTCGCACCATGCCTGTCTCGACGAGCTGGTCCGGCTGATGGACTACGACGCGCTGCGGGCGGAGCAGGCCGGGCTGCGGGCGCGCGGGGTGTGGCGGGGCATCGGGATTGCGAGTTTCATCGAGATCACCAATCCGGGGGCGGCGTTCTACGGCGTCGGCGGGGCGCGGATCGCCGCGCAGGACGGGGCGACGGCGCGGCTCGATGCGGCCGGCGACGTGGTGCTGCATGCCGGCGCCACCGAGCAGGGGCAGGGGACGACGACGATCCTCGCCCAGGTGACGGCCGCGGCGATGGGGGTGGACCCGGCGCGGGTGCTGGTGAAGCTCGGCGATACCGACGCCACACCCTATGGCGGCGGCACCTGGGCCTCGCGCGGGGCGGGGGTGGGCGGCGAGGCGGCGTTCCGCGCGGCATCGGCGCTGCGGGAGAACGTGCTGGCGCTGGCGGCGAGCATCCTGCAGGCGGCACCGGAGGCGCTCGATATCAGGGATGGCGTGATCGTCGATGCGGCGGGCGGGGCCGAGCGGATGAGCCTCGCCGAGCTGGCGCGCATCGCCCATTTCCGGCCCGACACGTTGCCGCAGGGGGTGGAGCCGGCGCTGGTCGCGAGCCGGCATTACGTGCCGCGGGAGTATCCCTTCGCCTTCACCAACGGGGTGCAGGCGGCGGTGGTGGAGGTGGACGCCGAGACCGGTTTCGTGCGGCTGCTGAAGCATTTCGTGGTCGAGGATTGCGGGACGATCATCAACCCGCTGCTGGTGGACGAGCAGATTCGCGGCGGCGTGGTGCAGGGGCTGGGGGCGGCGCTGTTCGAGGAATGCCGCTACGATTCCGAGGGGCAGATGCTGAACGCGACGATGGCGGATTATCTGGTGCCGATGGCGGCCGAGATGCCGGACATCGTGATCGGCCATGTCTGCACGCCGACGCGGGAGAGCCATATCGGCGCCAAGGGCGTGGGCGAGGCCGGCACGGCGGCGGCGGCGGCGGCGGTGCTGAACGCGGTGAACGACGCGCTCGCGCCGCGCGGCGCGCGGATCACGGCGCTGCCGATCACGCCCGCGCGCGTGCTGGAAGCCCTCGGCATCGGCTGACGCGGAGGGCGCCGGCCGCGGTCAGCGGCCGGTGAGGATCTGACGCGGTCAGCGGCCGGTGAGGATCTGACGCGGTCAGCTTCCGGTCAGGATCTGACGCGGTCAGCGGCCGGTGAGGATCCGTTCGATGAGCTGCTTCACCGTCGGGATGAAGCCGTTGGAATAGAACGGATCGGTCGCGAAGCGGTAGCCGTTGTGGCCGCTGAACATCAGGTTGTGGTCGACCGAATCGGGGTCGTTATGGGTGTGGGCGATGTCCTGCAGGGTCTTCTGGATGCAGAAGCTGCGCGGGTCGGCCTTCTTGCCGGTGGAGAAATCGGGCTCTTCCTGCGACCAGTTGGAGAAGCGGCACTGCGAGAGGCAGCCCATGCAGTTCACCTGGTCGAGCCGGATTTCCTCGGCGGTTTCGGGGGTTTCGAAGACGAGGGTGGAATCCGGGGTGCGCATCGCCTCGGTGAAGCCCTCGCGCTCCCAGGCGTGGACGTCCTTGAGGTCGGCCGGGGTGAGCCAGACCGGGCGCTTGCGCGGGCCGACGCCGTATTCCTCGGTATGCTCGCCGACCGGCTCGGTGGTGTAGGCGACCTGCCGCTCGTTGCGGGCGCGCAGGCCCTGGATGAAGCCGTTGTTCACCGCGCTGGAATAGAAGCCGGTGGGCGAGAAGCGGTTGAGGAAGACGTCGCCCTGCTTGAGGGTGAGGAGCTTCTGCTTCCAGACGTCGCTGATCGGGCTTTCCCTGGTCAGCAGCGGGCGGGTGCCGAACTGGAAGGCGACGGGGCCGAGATCCGGATTGTCGATCCAGTCCTCCCATTCCTCGAGCCACCAGACGCCGCCGGCCATGATGATCGGCGTCTCGCCGAGGCCGAACTCGCGCATCTGCCGGCGCAGCGCGATGACGCGGGGCAGCGGGCTTTCGGGCCTGGTCGGGTCTTCGGAGTTGGACAGGCCGTTATGGCCGCCGGCGAGCCAGGGGTCTTCGTAGACGACGCCGCCGAGCAGTTCCTGCGCCTTGTGGTAGGCGCGGCGCCAGAGCGCGTTGAAGGCGCGGGCGGAGGAGACGATCGGGTAGTAGTGGATGTTGAATTTCGAGGCGATTTCCGAGAGCCGGTAGGGCATGCCGGCGCCGCAGGTGATGCCGTTCACGAGGCCTTTCGCGCCTTCGAGGATGCCGGTGATGACGCGCTCGGCGCCGCCCATCTCCCAGAGGATGTTGGCGTGGATGCGCCCCTGGCCGCCCGATTCCTCGTGCGCGCGCCGGGCCTGGGCGATGCCGCCCTCGATCGCGAAGGCCACGAGCTCCTCGTGGCGGGCGCGCCGCGTGGTGCCGTGATAGACCTGCGGGACCGGACGGCCGGAGTCGTCGTAGCTGTCGGCATTGACGGCGCTGAACGTGCCGACGCCGCCCGAGGCGGCCCAGCTTCCGGCCGAAAGTCCGTTGGAGACCGCCACACCCTTGCCGCCTTCGACCAGCGGGAGAACATCGACGCCGCCCATCCTGATCGCGTTGATCGTCTTCATCGTCTCGATAACCTGTTCATCGCCTGCGCGATGCCATCCTGAGTTTCACTGCCGCCCGCCGTCCATCGTCGCGCGCCGCCCCGTGCCGGGCCGGCCGTGGGCGAGGATCGGGTGTCGGGCGGGGGTGCCGCCGAAACGCCGATCCGGCTTGCTGGGCCGGCTTGCGGTGCCGCATCGCGAACGCCTGCACCGTCCGGATACGAATTCATATCATCATTCGGATGCACGAGAAACCGCCGCGTGAGACGCCGATACACGAAACCGTCATGCACCGTCCACAAAATCCGCACGCGCCGCGCGCCAGCGCTGCCAGCCCGCCGCGCGCAGCTCGCAGGCCGGGCAGGTGCCGCAGCCATAGCCCCAGTCGTGCAGCGTGGCGCGCTCGCCGCGATAGCAGCTGTGGCTGCCGGTCCGCAGCGCCTCGACCAGCGCAGCGCCGCCGAGTTCGGCGGCGAGCTCCCAGGTGGCGGCCTTGTCGCGATACATCAGCGGCGTCTCGACCGTGACGGCGCGGTCGAGGCCGAGCGAGAGGGCGAGCTGCATGGCCTGCATCGTCGTGTTCCGGCAGTCGGGGTAGCCGGAATAGTCGGTCTCGCACATGCCGCCGACCAGGGTGCCGATGCCGCGGCGATAGGCGAGGGCGGCGGCATAGGTGAGGAAGAGCAGGTTGCGGCCGGGGACGAAGGTGTTGGGCAGGCCGGCCTCGGTGGTCTCGATCTCGATCTCGGCGGTCATCGCGGTGGCGCCGAGGGTGGCCAGCGCGGCGCTGATGTCGAGCATCGTGTCGGCGCCGAGAGTGGCGCGCCAGGGGCGCAGGCCGGCGATGGCGGCGCGCAGCGGGGCGCGGCACTCCAGCTCGACCGCGTGGCGCTGGCCGTAGAAGAAGCCGATCGTCTCGACCCGGTCGTAGCGGTCGAGCGCCCAGGCGAGGCAGGTGCCGCTGTCCTGGCCGCCGGAAAAGAGGACGAGGGCCGCGCCGGATGCGGCGGGAGGGGAGGTGGTCATGGCCGGAACATGCCGGGCCGGCCGGCCGCGATCAAGCGCGATCGGGGGCGTAGATCCGCGCCCTTGCGGCGGGGCGGCGCGGATGCGATTCTATGCGGCATGGATCTCGACTTCACCGAAACCGAAATCGCCCGGTATTCGCGCCACATCCTGCTGCGCGAGGTGGGCGGCACCGGGCAGGCGCGGCTGCGCGCGGCCTCGGTGCTGATCGTCGGCGCGGGCGGGCTCGGCTCGCCGGCGGCACTTTATCTCGCGGCCGCCGGCGTCGGGCGGATTTCCATCGTCGATGACGACGTGCTGGAACTCTCCAACCTGCAGCGGCAGATCGCGCACGGGGTGGCGTTTCTCGGCGCGCCGAAGGTGGAGAGCGCGGCGGCGGCGATGCGCGGGCTGAACCCGGAGGTGAGCGTCAACCCGGTCCGCGCCCGGCTGGACGCGGGGAATGTCGGCGCACTGGTCGCCGCGCACGACATCGTGCTCGACGGGACCGACAATTTCGCGACCCGCTTCCTCGTCGCCGATGCCTGTGTCGCGGCGCGGCGGACGCTGGTTTCGGCGGCGGTGCTGCGCTTCGAGGGGCAGCTTTCCACCTTCAAGCCGCATGCGGGGCCGGATTGCCCCTGCTATCGGTGCCTCTATCCCGAGGCGCCGCCGGCGGGCATGGTGCCGACCTGTTCGGAGGCCGGGGTGCTCGGCCCGGTGACGGGGGTGATGGGCACGTTGCAGGCGACGGAGGCGATGAAGGAGATTCTCGGCATCGGCACCTCGCTGGCCGGGCGGCTGCTGCTGTGGGACGCGCTGGATGCGCGGTTCCGCACGATCACGATCCCCCGCGTGCCGGACTGTGCCGCCTGTGCGGGCGTCTAGCCGCCTCGCCCGGCTCGGGCTGGTCGTCGTGGCGCTGGCGCTCGGCGCGTGGCACGCGCCGAAGGTCGGGCCGGGACCGGGGCCGGGCAAGGGGTCGGCCACCGGCTGGCCGGTGCCGCGCTTCGAGAGTTTCCGCTCCAGGGAAATCTACATGCGGGCGGGGCCGGGCTTCCAGTATCCGATCATCTGGGTCTATCACCGGCTCGACCTGCCGGTGGAGGTGACCGGGGAATTCAATGTCTGGCGCCACGTCGTCGCGCCGGATGGCGGCGACGGATGGGTGCACGAGGCGCTGCTGCACGGCCTGCGCAGCTTCATCGTCATCGGCGGCCGGCACACGCTGCGCGCGGGGCCGCACAAGGATGCGGCGCCGGTCGCCTATCTCGACAAGGGCGTGATCGGCGTGATCCGGCGCTGCAAGGCGGGGGCGGCGTGGTGCCAGGTGGAGGTCGATCACCGCGCGGGGTGGCTCCGGCGCGACCAGTTCTGGGGCTCGTTCGCCGGCGAGGCGATAAAATAGCCCTTCGACGTGGGTTTTCCACAGAAAACTGCAAGGCAGAACTCAACTAGATGTTGAGTGAGGCCGGTCGCTCGGCTACAGAATGTTGTAGCACATGAGAGGGACAGGACAGGCCATGGAATGGACCGACGAGATCATTGCCCGCCTCCGCCAGCTCTGGGACGAAGGGCTTTCGACCGCCGAAATCGGGCGACGGCTGAATATTTCCAAGAATTCGGTGGTCGGCAAGGCGCACCGGCTTGATCTGCCGGCCCGTCCCTCGCCGATCCGGCGCGACATCAGTGGCGCGCGGCCGTCGCGCCCCGCGCCGGCGCGGGTGACCGGGCCGACCCTGCCTTCGCTGGCGATCGCGGCGGAGCCGGTTCCGGTGATGCCGCACGTGACGGCGGCGCCGGCGGGCGGCGCATCGACGGTTGCGGCGGTGCGGACGGCGCCGCCGCGCCCGACCCTGGTGGCATCGCGTCCGGCGGCGGCGCCGCGGGCGGTGGCCCGGGTGCCGGCCTGCTGCTGGCCGATCGGCGAGCCCGGAACGCCGAGCTTCCGGTTCTGCGGCGATCCCGCGATGAACGGCAAGCCCTACTGCCAGCCGCATGCCGAGATCGCCTATGTGCGGGTGCGCGACCGCCGCGAGGACGTCGCCTGAGGTGTTTTGCCGCCGGAGATGAATTCCGGGCTTGCATGTCCGGCCCGCTTCACGCAGTGTTTGTCCTGCCCGCGCCGCGGGCATGAGGCACGCGCCTTCGGTCTGCTGTCTTGCGCCCCTGGCGGGCGTGCTGCGCTGCCGATCGTCGGTCGCAAGTGACGGGTCGACAGGAGCAGCGTCCGAAAATGAGCGAAGCCTACAAGAGCGCCCCCAACACCGGCGAGGCCGAGAGGCTGGCCAGGCGCGCTTCCGCGCTCGACGCCGATGCGGTGCGGGCTGCGTATCGGCGTTGGGCCGGGATCTACGACGGCGTGTTCGGCGCGGTTTCGGCGCCGGCCCGCCGCGCCGCGGTGGACGCGGTGAACAGGGCGCCGGGCACCGAGGTGCTGGAGGTGGGCGTGGGCACGGGCCTCGCGCTGCCGCACTACCGGCCGGAGAAGCGGATCACCGGCATCGACCTCTCGACCGACATGCTGGACCGCGCGCGGGCGCGGGTGAAGCGCGAAGGGCTGCGGAATGTCGAACAGCTGCTGGAACTCGACGCCGAGGCGACCGGGTTCGAGGACGGGCGGTTCGACATCGCGGTGGCGATGTTCGTCGCCTCCGTGGTGCCGAATCCGCGCCGCCTGGCGGCGGAACTCCGCCGTGTGGTCCGGCCGGGCGGGCTGATCCTGTTCGTCAACCATTTCGCCGCCGAGTCGGGCCCGATGGTGTGGATCGAGCGGGCGCTGGCGCCGGCCTCGCGGGCGCTGGGCTGGCACCCCGATTTCGCGATCGAGCGGCTGATACCCGCCGACCAGCGGGGGCGGCTGAGTGTGGCGCGGATGCGACCCTTCGGGCTTTTCAGGCTGATTTCGTTCCCCAATCCGCGGGGCGAGGGGAACCAGCCCGCTTTGTGACATCAGGTCTCTTGATCGAGGGGTGGGCCTGTTATATCCAGTTTGTTGAATGCGCGTGAAAGGGGCGTAATCGGCCCCGGCTGCGCTGTGACGTATTTTTATTTCAACTGACTTCGACGGCCGCGCCGAACGCGGTCCGAGTACACGGAACTGGCGGAGCTGATGAAACGATCCAACAAATATCTGTTCCTGGGCCTGGTCGGCTTCGCGGTTCTCGCCGCGGGCGCGCCGATGGCGCTTGCCGCCGCGAAGAATGCCGTCGGGTTTCCGGTGCATGCGCCGACGCCGTGGGAATGGTGGTTCCAGCCCGCCGCCAGCCCGATCCAGAAGAGCATCGACTGGCTCATGCAGTTCGTGCTCTGGATCATGGCGGGCGTGGTCGGGCTGGTGGGCCTGCTGCTGGCCATCGTGATCATCCGCTTCCGCGCCTCGAAGCACCCGGTGGCGACGACCACGACGCACAACACGCTGATCGAGGTGATCTGGACGGTGGTGCCGGCGTTGCTGCTGGTCGTGATCTTCGTGCCGTCGCTGAACCTGATCTACGAACAGTCGAACTACACGCACCGCTACATGACCGTGAAGGTCACCGGGCACCAGTGGTATTGGGAATACGACTATCCCGCCGCCAAGGGGGTCGATTTCACCTCGTACCCGATCCCCGACAACCAGATCAAACCCGGGCAGATCGCGCGGCTTTCGGCGGATCACCCGCTGGTGCTGCCGGCGAACGAGAAGATCGTCTTCAAGATCACCAGCGCCGACGTGCTGCACTCGTTCTTCATTCCCTCGCTCGGCGTGCAGCGCTACGCCATTCCCGGCCAGTACTGGCACCAGTGGACCAAGATCGACGCGCCGGGCATCTATTACGGCGAGTGCAACCAGATCTGCGGCATGAACCACGACAACATGCCGATCGAGATCGTCGCGCTTCCGCTGAAGCAGTTCAAGGCGTGGCTGGCCGAGGCGAAGGCCGACGCCGCGCAGGGCAATGTGCCGCCCGTGCGCAAATACGAGGTGCTGGCCATGGCCGATGCGGCGAAGAGGGCCGCATCGCGCGCGCAGGGGCACATCGCCCTGGCCAGCGCAACCACCGATGAAACGACGCGTTAATCTGTAGTCGGCGATCATCAGGAGCATATGACAATGTCCGCGACCGCACTGCACGATGCCCATGGCGAACATGCCCACCACCAGCCGGGATTCTTCCGGCGCTGGGTGATGAGCACGAACCACAAGGATATCGGCACGCTCTACATCACCTGGGCGATCATCGCCGCGATCGAGGGCGGCGTGCTCTCGATGATCATGCGCGCGCAGCTGGCCCATCCGAACAACACGATCATCACCTCGGGCCAGACCTGGAACGCGATCGTGACCGCGCACGGCCTGCTGATGATCTTCTTCTTCGTCATGCCCGCGCTGATCGGCGGTTTCGGCAACTGGATGGTGCCGATGATGATCGGCGCGCCGGACATGGCGTTCCCGCGCCTGAACAACATGAGCTTCTGGTTCCTGTTCATGGCGTTCATCTTCGTCAACCTGGGCCTGCTGGTCGGCGCCGGCTCCGGCGTGGGCTGGACGCTGTATCCGCCGCTGTCGGACATCACCTACCAGCCCGGGGTGGCCGTCGACTTCACGCTGTTCTCGCTGCATCTGGCCGGCATTTCCTCGCTGCTCGGCGCGATCAACTTCATCGCGACGATCCTGAACATGCGCGCGCCCGGCATGACGATGCACAAGATGCCGCTGTTCGTGTGGTCGATCCTGGTGACGGCGTTCCTGCTGCTGCTGGCCATTCCGGTGCTGGCCGGCGCGATCACCATGCTCATCATGGACCGCAATTTCGGCACCTCGTTCTTCGAGCCGGCGGGCGGCGGCGATCCGGTGCTGTTCCAGCACCTGTTCTGGTTCTTCGGCCATCCCGAAGTGTACATCATGATCCTGCCGGCCTTCGGCGTGATCAGCCACGTGGTCTCGACCTTCTCGAAGAAGCCGATCTTCGGCTATCTCGGCATGGTCTACGCGATGGTGGCGATCGGGTTCGTCGGCTTCGTGGTCTGGGCGCACCACATGTTCGTCTCGGGCATCTCGGTGGACAGCAAGGTCTATTTCGAGGCCGCGACCCTGGTGATCGCGGTGCCGACCGGCGTGAAGGTGTTCTCGTGGATCGCCACGATGTGGGGCGGGTCGATCGAGCTGAAGACGCCGATGCTGTGGGCGATCGGGTTCATCTTCATGTTCGTGCTCGGCGGCGCCACGGGCGTGGTGCTGGCGAATGCCGGCCTCGATACCGAGCTGCACAACACTTATTTCGTGATCGCCCACTTCCATTACGTGCTGTCGATGGGCTCGGTGTTCGCGATCTTTGCCGGCTTCTACTACTGGATCGGCAAGATGTATGGCCAGCCCTATCCCGAGGGCGCGGCGAAGCTGCATTTCTGGCTGTTCTTCATCGGGGTGAACCTGACCTTCTTCCCGCAGCACTTCCTCGGCCTCGCCGGCATGCCGCGCCGCTACCCGGACTATCCGGTGGCGTTCGCGGGGTGGAACTACGTCTCCTCCGTGGGGGCGCTGATCTCCGGCATCAGCACGCTGGTGTTCTTCTACATCCTGTTCAAGATCTTCACCGGGCGGCAGCAGCTGGCCGCCAACTACTGGGGTGAGGGCGCGACGACCCTCGAGTGGACGGTTCCCTCGCCGGCGCCGCACCACACCTTCGAGGATGTTCCGGTAATCCGCTGACGCGCGGGTTGCCACTGACGAAAGCGGGCGGGTGATGGTTCTCTCCGGCGGGGAGAACCATCCTCGTTCCCGCGAGGCAAAATCCGGATGCGAATCCTCGCGCCGGCTGGATTGATGGAATGAGCGATACGATCCTGCGCACCTCTGCCACCGCTGTCCCCGATACGGCGCTGCTCGACCAGTCGCTGCTCGGCGCGACGGCCGGCGACTGGCTCGCCCTGCTCAAGCCGCGGGTGCTCTACCTCGTGGTCTATACGGGCGCGGCCGGACTGCTCGTGGCGCCCGGCGGGATCAATCCCATCCTCGGCTTTGCCGCGATCCTCTGCATCGCCATGGCCGCCGGCGCGGCGGGGGCGATCAACATGTGGTATGATCGCGACATCGATGCCGTGATGCGGCGGACCGCCGGGCGGCCGATCCCGACCGGGCGGATTTCGCCGGATGGCGCGCTGGCCTACGGCGTTGCGCTTTCCGCATTGTCGGTGCTGTTGATGTGGCTCGCCACGAACCTGCTGGCCGCCGGGCTGCTGGCCGCCTCGATCGGGTTCTACGTGTTCATCTACACGATGTGGCTGAAGCGGCGGACGCCGCAGAACATCGTGATCGGGGGCGCGGCGGGGGCGTTTCCGCCGGTCATCGGCTGGGCCGCCGCGACCGGGCATGTCGGATTGCTGCCGGTGCTGCTGTTCGCGATCATCTTCTTCTGGACGCCGCCGCATTTCTGGGCCCTGTCGCTCTTCGCGTCGGCCGATTACCAGAAGGCGGGCGTGCCGATGCTGCCGGTGGTGGCCGGCCAGAAGGCCACGCGCCTCGCGGTGATGCGCTACACGCTGTGGCTGGTGCCGCTCTCGCTGCTGCCCTACGTGCTGCACCTCGCGGGCCCGGTCTACGGCGCGAGCGCCATGGTGCTCGGCCTCGCGTTCGTCTGGTATTCCTGGCGGGTGCTGCGCGACCGGCAGGATGAAAATGGCGTCAGCCTGACGCGGGACGCGCCGGCGAAGGCGGCGTTCAAGTTCTCGATCCTGTACCTTTTCCTGATCTTCGGCGCGCTCGTTCTGGACCATCTGGTATGACCGGGGTGGAACGGGCCAGCAGCAAGGACTGGAGCCGGGAGGAGCGGGCGGAATTCATCCGCCGGCGGCGGGGGCGGAACTGGGCGCTGCTCGCGGCGCTCGTGGCGCTCTGCGGCCTCATCTACGCGATTGCCGTCGTCAAGCTTTATCATGCCGGGCATATGTGGTGAAACGAATCATGGCCTTAGCGGCCGGCTTCTATCGGGAGAGAGTGTCTTATGAGTGCTGAGAGTCATACCGCCGAAGGGCAGATCGCGGGGCACGTGCCGCACCCGTATCACCTGGTAGAGCCCAGCGTCTGGCCGCTGACGGGGGCGATGTCCGCCATCCTGATCGCGACCGGCATCATCTTCGTCGCGCATTTCAACGATTACTGGTTCCTCATTGCCGGCTTCATCGGCGCGGTCAGCACCATGTTCGTCTGGTGGCGCGACGTGGTGCGCGAAAGCCGCACGCCCGGCCTGCACAAGCTCGTCACCCAGATCGGCCTGCGCTACGGCATGGCGCTGTTCATCTCTTCCGAGGTGATGTTCTTCGTCTCCTTCTTCTGGGCCTATTTCAACTTCTTCTTCTTCCCGGCGCACCAGGGCTACATGCACCAGCCGGTCTGGCCGCCGGCGCATATCACCACGATCGACCCGTTCGCGGTGCCGCTGTTCAACACGATGGTGCTGCTGCTCTCCGGCACGACGATCACCTGGGCGCACCACGCGCTGATCGAGGGGGACCGCCGCGGGCTGATCCAGGGCCTCGGCTGCACCATCATTCTCGGCCTCGCCTTCCTCTGCGGCCAGACCTACGAATACACGCACTCGCCGTTCAACTTCTATCATGGCGGCATCTTCCCGTCGGTGTTCTTCATCGCGACCGGGTTCCATGGGTTCCACGTGATCGTCGGCACCAGCTTCCTGATCGTGAACTTCTTCCGCGCGCTGAAGAACCAGTTCACCCAGAAGCGGCATTTCGGCTTCGAGGCCGCCGCGTGGTACTGGCACTTCGTCGACGTGGTGTGGCTGTTCCTGTTCGTCTGCATTTACTACTTCGGCCGCAGCGCCATCACCGCCGCCTGACCGCATGACCGATCAGGCCTTGCCGCGCTCGCGCTGGCGGCGCCTGATCGGGATGGGGGCGATCAGCCTGTTCATGCTGGTCGCCCTGATCGCCCTTGGCGTCTGGCAGGTCCACCGGTGGCACTACAAGGACCGGATCCAGCGCGAGATTCATGCCGCCCAGCTACGGCCGCCGGTTCCGCTCTCCGCAAAACCCTCGCCCTATGAAAAGGTGGCGCTGACCGGGACCTGGGTTTCCGGCAAGGCGGCGTTCTATGGCGACCAGATCCGCAATTCGCCGACCGGCCCGCTGCGGGGCGGTCAACTGATCGTGCCGTTCCGCCGCGCGGACGGCGGCGTGGTGCTGGTCGATCTCGGCTGGGTGCGGGGACGGGTGCCGAAGCCGGTGCCCTTGCCCGCGGGGCCGGCGGTGGTTTCGGGCTATGTCCAGGCGCCGCAGAAATTCGGGCCGTTCGCCCCAAGCCCCGATCTGGCCCGGCTGGTTTTCTACAAGCTCGATCCGCGGGCGATCGGGGCCGCTCTCGGGTTTGCGGATGCCGCGCCGTTCACCCTGGTGATGCTGGGGCCGAAGCCGGTCGCGGGCGGGCCGATCCCGGCGCCGAGCCTGCCGACGCCGCCGAACAATTCCGAGCAATACGCGCTCACCTGGTTCGGCCTCGCCTTTGTCGTCGTGCTCGAATATATTTTTTACATCCGAAAAGTGCTGCTGGAGACCGCGTGAACGACCTGAGCATCGAAGGGGCGGTGACCCCGTATCAGCGCCTGACGTCGCGGTTCGAGCGGCTGGCGATCATTGACGAGGCCAGCGCGATGCTGGGCTGGGACCAGGCGGCGGTGATGCCGGAAGGCGGCGCCGCGGCGCGGGGCGACCAGCTGGCAACACTCGCCGGCGTCGCCCACGGGATGCTGGCGGCGCCGGAGGTCGAGGAGGATCTCGCCGCCGCCGAAATCGCGCCGCCCGCCGATCGGGTCGAGCGGCGCAATCTCGCGCTGATGCGGCGGGCGTATCGGCGGGCGACGGCGGTGCCGGCCGATCTGGTCGAGGCCGTGGCCCGCGAGAGCGCGGCCTGCGAGACGGTGTGGCGCGGCGCGCGGCGGGATGCCGATTTCGCCGCCGTCCGCCCGAGGCTGGAGGTGCTGCTCGGGCTGATCCGCGAACAGGCGGCGGCACTGGGCGCGACGCTCGGCCTCTCGCCCTACGATGCGCTGATCGATTCCTACCAGCCGGGAATCACCGCGGCCGAAATCGAGCCGGTGTTCGACCGCTACGAGGCGTTCCTGCGGGACCATCTCGCCACCGTCGAGGCGCGGCAGGCGGGGCGGATGGCTGGCCTGCCGGGCACGCCACCCTTCGCCGAGGCGGCGCAGGAGGCGCTGTGCCGCCGCCTCGCCGAGCGCGTCGGGCTCGATTTCCGGGGCGCGCGGCTGGACCGCTCGCTGCACCCGTTCTGCGGCGGCACGCCGACCGACATCCGGATCACCACGCGGTATGACGAGGCGGATTTCGCCTCCGCCCTGATGGGCGTGCTGCACGAGGCCGGGCACGGGCTGTACGAGGCCGGATTGCCGCGCGCGCGCGCGCGCCAGCCCGTCGGCGCGGCCGCCGGCATGGCGGTGCATGAAAGCCAGTCGCTGATTGTGGAATTGCAGGCGGCGCGATCCGATCCGTTCCTGCGCTGGCTCGGCCCGCAACTCGCCGCCGCCTTCGGCCAGGCGCCGGCGGATTTCGCGCCGGACCGGCTGGCGGCGCGGCTGCGGCGGGTCGAGCGGAGTTTCATCCGCGTCGAGGCGGACGAGGTGACCTACCCGGCGCATGTGATTATGGGATGGCCCGCCCCTCTCGTGGCGATCTGGTAGGATCGCCGCTGGTTTGGAGAGAGGAGCAGACCGATGGATATCATGATTCTCGGCATCGATCTTGGGAAGAACTCTTGCAGCGTGGTGGGCATGGACGCCGCCGGCCGGGTTGTTTTGAGGCGGAGACTTCGGCGGGGAACGTTGGAAAGTTTCGTTGGCGAGCTTGGGTCGTGCATTGTGGCAATGGAAGCATGTTGCGGCGCTCATCACCTCGGGCGGATTTTCGCCGCGCGGGGCCACGAGGTGCGGCTGATGTCGCCGGAATATGTCCGTCCGTACGTGAAGGCGCAGAAGAACGATGATCTCGACGCGGAGGCGATCGCAGAGGCTGCGACGCGGCCAACGATGCGTTTCGTGCCTGTGAAGAGCCAGGACCAATCTGATCTCCAGGCTTTGCACCGAGCCCGGGAGCGCCTCGTCTCGGAACGGACGGCGCTGATCAATCACTTGCGGGCGTTGCTGCTGGAGCGAGGGATCGTCGTTCCGCAAGGCCGGAGGAAACTGGAAGCCGAGCTTGAGACATTGGCCGAAGATGGCGGTTTTGCCGCGTTGAGCCCGCGCATCCGGACGTTGATCGAAGATCTTCGGGCGGAATGGCGTTCACTCGACCAGAGGATCACCGGCTTCGACGCCGAGTTCGTTCAGTTGGCTCGTGACGACGTGGCTGTGCGACGTTTGACCAAAATCCCAGGAATTGGAACGATAAACGCTACGGCGCTGGCGGCGGCGGTCGGCGAGGCGCATGCATTCAAACGTGGGCGGGACATGGCGGCGTGGCTGGGGCTCGTTCCACGGCAAATGACAACGGGTGGAAAACCGCGCCTGCTCGGCATCAGCAAACGCGGCAATCGTTATTTGCGGAAGAACTTGATCCATGGCGCACGAGCGGCGCTGCCTTATCTTGTCGAACGCGATACGCCGTTGGGCCGCTGGGCGCGGGGATTGCTCGATCGAGCGCATAAGAACGTGGTCGTAGTCGCGCTGGCCGCGAAGCTGGCTCGGATTGCATGGGCCGTTTTGGCGCACGGTTGCGATTACGACGCCCAATTCGAAGCGGCGGCTGCGGCCGCATGACGGAATCGCCCGAACAGCGCTCACAGTTGGGCGCGAAAGGGCAGTCGATGTCTGCGTGAGGTGAAAGGAAGATGGCCTGACAGTCGAACGGCGGCTTGAAAACCTGACGCAGTGAACGGCCTCCGAGGCCGGTGTGATTATGAGGATCAGGCCGCGCGGATCTCCATCTTGGCCGGGTTCGAAGCCCGAGACCGGATACGTTGAAGCAGACTGATTAGAGCCAGATGAAAATCACCCCTTGCGGACGGGGCGGGCCATACGTTCTCCGCTTCCGCCTGGAGGCGGCGATGGTGGCCGGCGACCTCGCGGTTGCCGACCTGCCGGCGGCCTGGAACGACGGGATGCGCGCGCTGCTCGGCATCGTGCCGCCGGACGACGCCAGGGGCTGCCTGCAGGACATTCACTGGTACGCGGGGCTGTTCGGCTATTTTCCGTCCTACACGCTTGGCGCGATGGCCGCGGCGCAGCTGATGCAGGCGGCGCGGCGGGCGCGGCCGGACATCGACGCCGCCCTGGCGGAGGGCGATTTTGCCCCGCTGCGGGACTGGCTGCGCGCCAATGTCCACGGCCACGGCGCGCGCTATGGGTTCAACGAACTGTTGGTCGAGGCGACCGGCAAGCCGCTCGACCCCGCTTCGTTCGAGGCGCATCTGCGGGCGCGTTACCTGGCCTGAGGCCGCCCGCCGCCGGGCGGGTCAGGCGGCGACGCGCTTGAGGCCGGCCTTGAGCGAACGGCGGGAGGTCGCGAGATGAACCGCCATGGCAAGCTCGGCCTTTTCCATCGCACCGGACCGCAGGGCGATGAGCACCGTCATGTGTTCGGCGATGGCGACGCGGGTGCGTTCGACCTCGTAGTTCCGGTCCCACTGGTAGTGGTAATGGAACAGGAAGGACACGATGTCGAAGAAATCGTAGGCGAAGCGGTTGTTCAGGAAGCCGATGATCCAGAGATGGAAATCCCGGTCCAGCGCCGCGAACTCGGTGTAGCGCCTTGCGATTGCCGCCTCGATGTCGCGGTGGCGGGCGATCATCGCATCCGCCGCCTCGGTGAGGGCGGCGCTGCCGGCGCGAGGCATGCGCGCGAGGGCGGCCATTTCGATCAGTTCGCGCATGTCGGCCACCTCGGCGGCGAAGCCGTCATGGAATTCCCGCAGGATCCAGCCGCCGCGCGGCTGCTTGGCGATGAGCCCGAAGCGGGAGAAGCCGATCAGGAATTCGCGGACGGAAACGGTGCTGGCATTGCTGTCGCGCGCCAGCTCGGCTTCGGAGAAGGTGTGCCCGGGCCGCCAGTCGCCAAGGAGTACGCGCTGCATGAAGACGCGTTCGATCTGCTCCTGCGGACCGTCGGTTTCCGACTCGGTGTAATAGTCCGCGCGTTCCGGGCGGCGCACGATCCGCAGGCCGGCCGAGCCGCGTTCCAGGATGCCGCTCCCGATCATGGTTTCGATGGCGGCGCGCACCGTGGTGCGGCTCACCCCGAACTGGCGGGCGAGCGCGCTGTCCGACCCGAGTGCGGCTGACTCCTCCGGAAGGTCCTTGATGTAGTCGAGTAGGGCGTTGCTCGTTCGTTTCAGCAACGTATTCGGCTTTGCCATCCGTTCTGCCCGGCGCTTCCTCTTGATTGTCGGGCCGGCGGTCGAACCGCCGGCCTAGTCGGTTTGCAATATTTATTGTGCGGCGAGCTTTGCCGCGTTGGCAAGCCCTGATTCGTAGATCCCGGAAATCGCCTTGATCGCGGCGGCGTTGTCCTCGCCCTTCTTCGGATGGGCGGAGAGATCGAGGCGGCGGAAATGGCCGCTCCAGACGAGGCGGGTCTCGTTCGCGCCGAGCCGGTGCACCGAAATCGTCGAGACATAGTCGCGCACCGGCAGGATCTTCATGTTGTTGGCGGTGTGCTGGATTTCATAGGTGTAGGTCATGTGCCGGGCGTCATACCGGATGAGCTGTTCGGTCAGCACCGGGCCGCCGAGGTCGAGATGGCGCACCGAGCCGGGGTGGTTGCCCTTGTCGGCCTTGCTGGTCTTGACGGCGGGAACCCAGGTCAGCTTGCCGAAATCATGCACGATCGACCACACCTTCGCGGCCGGCGCCTTGATGACGACGCTTTTCGTCACGTGCAGCACGGGGGCTTTCGCCTGGGCGGGAGCGACGGCGGCGAGCAGGGTCAGCGGCAGCGCGACGAGGACGGCGCGGCGCAAGATCGGTGCTTTCAAGTGTTCCTCCTGTTGACGGTCCGGTGAAGCCGGTCCTATGCGTTTACATGCATGGATCGCTCTATGCCATAGTTTTGCGTGCGTATGAAAATTTAGCGGGCACGGGCTTCTGGGCGAACGTCGTTCGGACGAGGCTGCCCTGACGAGGCCGGTTCAGGATGACCCTCGATCAGTTGCGGATCTTCATCGCGGTCGCCGAACGCGAGCATGTGACACGGGCCGCCGAGGCGCTGGGGCTCACCCAGTCCGCCGCCTCGGGGGCGGTGGCGGCACTGGAGCGTGAATTCGGCACCAGGCTGTTCCACCGGGTCGGCCGCGGCATCGCGCTGACCGAGGCGGGCCGCGTGTTCTTCACCGAGGCGCGGGCGATCCTGAACCGGACGGAGCAGGCGGCGCTGACGATGCGCGAGATCGCCGGCCTCGCGCGCGGGCGGCTGGCGATCAAGGCCAGCCAGACCATCGCCAACCACTTCCTGCCGCTGCGCCTCGTCGCCTTCCGGCAGGCCTATCCGGGCATCGGGCTCGCGGTCTCGATCGGCAATTCGGCCGAGGTGGCGCGCGCGATCCTGGAAGGGGATGTCGAGCTCGGCTTCGTCGAGGGGCCGGGCGATACGCTGATCCAGCCGCGGCTCGCCGCCGAGCCGATCGCGCAGGACCGGCTGGTCATGGTGGTCGCCCCCGGTCATCCCTGGGCGAAGCGGCGCGCGCTGCGGCCGGCGGAGCTCGCCTCCGGCAGCTGGGTGCTGCGCGAGGACGGGTCGGGGACGCGGGCGGTGCTCTTCGAGGCGCTGGCCGGGCTCGGGATCGACCATGCGGCGGTCGATGTGGCGATCGAGCTGCCGGCGAACAATTCGGTGCTGACGGCGGTGAGCGGCGGCGCCGGGGCGACGATCCTCTCCGAGCTGGTCTGCGCCGATGCGCTGGCCGCGGGCAAGGTGGTGGAGGTGCCGGTGAAGCTGCCGCGGCGGACCTATTTCGCGGTCCAGCACCAGGACCGCACGCGCACCAGGGCCGCGGCGGCGCTGCTCGCCCTGCTGCGCGAGTCCCCGCCGGAGGACGGCCACGGCTGACGCCGCGGCCGCCGGGGGGATCAGGCGGCGTCCAGATCCTTCATGGTCTGCACGACGCGGCTGACCATGCCGTAGGCGATCGCCTCCTCCGCGCCCATCCAGTAGTTGCGGTCGGTATCCTTCTCGACGCGGGCGTAGTCCTGCCCGGTCTCGCGGGCGATGATGCGGTTGATCCGCTCGCGCATCTTGATGATCTCGCGGGCCTCGATGTCGATATCGGTCGCCGGGCCGCGCACGCCGCCCATCGGCTGGTGCAGCAGGAAGCGCGTGTTGGGCAGGCAGAAGCGGCGGTCCTTGTGGCCGGCGAGGTAGATCAGCGCGCCGGCGCTGGCGACCCAGCCGGTGCCGATCATCCGCACCGGCGCGGTGGCGTCGACGAAGCGGATCACGTCATGGATCGTGTCGCCGCTCTCGACATGGCCGCCCGGCGAGTTGACGAACACGTCGATCGGCTCGTCGCTCGCGCCGGCGAGGGCGAGGAGCTGGCCGGTGACGGCGCGGGCGATGCGGTCGTGGATCTCGCCGAAGATCAGCACCTTGCGCTGCTTGAACAGACGGTTTTCGAGTTCGGGCCCGACCTTGCCGGCCTTGGCGGCCTCGGGCGCCTCCTTCTCGGGGGCGTCCTCGTCATCGGCGCGGGGGGCGAGCCTGTTGCTCATGTCGCTTGTCATGCCTACTCCTCAGAACCAGTCGCACTATTGTGGGGTATGCGGGTCCCCCTGTCGAGACGATCGGGCGCGCATGGGTGCCGTCTTGACAGCGCGGCCCGCGCATGGTGCGAGATTGCGGGACCGTTATCACATCTGTGGCATAATTGCTGCTTTGAATGGTGCGGTGCGACACAATATTTCGGACGCCGGGGCGCACGATCGTTGCGCGGTGTTGAACGAAGGGATGGATATGATGCGTCTTGCGGTGTTGAAAGAGCGTCTGCCGGGCGAGACCCGCGTCGCCGCGGTGCCGGATTCGATCAAGAAGCTGAAGGCCCTCGGGCTCGACGTGGTGATCGAGGCGGGGGCCGGCGAGCGGGCCTCGGTCTCCGACGCGGCGCTGCGCGAGGCCGGCGCGGAGATCGCGCCGGATGCGGCCTCGGCACTGAAGGGGGCCGGCATCGTGTTCACGGTGCAGCCGCCCGGGGACGAGATTCTGGCGCAGATCGAGCGCGGCGCGCTGCTGGTCGGCACGCTCGGCGCGATGGGGAACCAGGAGCGGGTGCAGGCCTATGCCAAGGCCGGGATCGACGCCTGCTCGATGGAGCTGCTGCCGCGCATCACCCGCGCGCAGTCGATGGACGTGCTGTCGAGCCAGGCGAATCTCGCCGGCTATCGCGCCGTGATCGAGGCGGCGGAGGCGTTTCCGCGCGGCTTCGCGATGATGATGACGGCGGCCGGCACCGTGCCGCCGGCGCGCGTGTTCGTGGTCGGCGCCGGGGTTGCCGGGCTGCAGGCGATCGCCACCGCCCGCCGGCTCGGCGCCATCGTCTCGGCGACCGACGTGCGGCCGGCGGCGAAGGAGGAGATCAAGTCGCTCGGCGCGACCTTCGTCGGCGTCGAGGACGAGGAGAGCAAGGCGCAGACCGGCGCCTACGCGAAGGAGATGAGTGCGGAGTTCCGCGCCAAGCAGGCGGCGCTGATCGCCGAGACGGTGGCGAAGAACGACATCGTCATCTGCACCGCGCTGGTGATGGGGCGCAAGGCGCCGACCATCGTCACCGCCGACGCGGTGGCGAAGATGCGGATGGGTAGCGTGATCGTCGATATCGCGGCGGATGCCGGCGGCAACTGCGAGGCGACGGTGCCGGGCGAGCGGATCGTGACGGAGAACGGCGTGATCGTGCTCGGGCACAGGAACTGGCCGTCGCGCATCGGCGTCGCCGCCAGCACGCTCTATGCGCGCAACCTCTCGACCTTCCTCACCGGGTTCTGGGACAAGGAGGCCGGGCGGCCGAAACTGCCCGCCGACGACGATATCGTGAAGGGCGTCCTGCTCACGCGGGATGGCGCCGTCGTTCATCCGAACTTCCAGCCGCAAGCAGCTGCCTAGGAGCCACATCATGACCCCTGCACAACTCGCGGACCAGGCCGACGCGCTCGCGCACAAGGCCACCGTGCTGGCGCAGAACGCCGCCGGCTTCGCCGCCCAGGCGGCGGCGCACGCGCCGCACGGCGCCCCGCTGATCGACCTGTTCGCCATTTTCGTGATGGCGGTGTTCGTCGGCTATTACGTGATCTGGAGCGTCACCCCGGCGCTGCACTCGCCGCTGCTGGCGGTGACCAACGCCATCTCGTCGGTGATCATCGTCGGCGCGATGCTCGCGACAGGGCTGAAGGGCGGCTATGCCGCGCATGCCTTCGGCTTCATCGCGGTGCTGCTGGCCAGCGTGAACATCGTGGGCGGCTTCCTCGTGACCCAGCGCATGCTGGCCATGTTCAAGAAAAAAGCGAAGTAAGGGCGGCGCGACAATGAATTACGCATCCGATCCGGGGATCACGCTCGCCTATCTGGTGGCGGCCGTCCTGTTCATCCTGGCCCTGCGCGGGCTTTCGCATCCCGAGACCGCGCGGCGCGGCAACCTGCTCGGCATGGCCGGCATGGCGATCGCCGCGCTGGCGACGCTGGCGCATCCGGCGATGCTGCTCTCGGGCGTGGGGCTCATCGTGCTCGGCGTCGTCATCGGCGGCGCGATCGGCGCGGTGGTGGCGCGGCGGGTCAACATGACCGCGCTGCCGCAGCTCGTCGCCGCGTTCCACTCGCTGGTGGGGCTTGCCGCGGTGTTCGTCGCCGCCTCGGCGCTGAACGCGCCGCAGAGCTTCGGCATCGGCACGCCGGGGCACCTGCATCTCGAAAGCCTCATCGAGATGTCGCTCGGCCTGTCGATCGGCGCCATCACCTTCACCGGCGCGGTCATCGCCTTCGCCAAGCTGCAGGCGCTGATGAGCGGCGCGCCGATCAACTTCCCCGGCCAGCACAAGCTCAATCTCGGCCTCGGCATCCTGCTCGTGGTGCTGATCATCGCCTTCGTCGCCTCGGGCGGCTCGCAGGTGCTGTTCTGGATCATCGCGGCCCTCGCGCTCGCGCTTGGCGTGCTGCTGATCATCCCGATCGGCGGTGCGGACATGCCGGTGGTGATCTCGATGCTGAACTCCTATTCCGGCTGGGCGGCGGCGGGCATCGGCTTCACCATCAGCAACATCGCGCTGATCGTGACCGGCGCGCTGGTCGGCTCGTCGGGTGCGATTCTCTCCTACATCATGTGCAAGGGGATGAACCGCTCGATCCTCAACGTGCTGCTCGGCGGCTTCGGCACCGATGCCGCCGCCGCGGCCGGCCCCGCGGGGGCCGCCGGCGACAAGGCGGTGAAGATCGGCTCGGCCGAGGATGCGAGCTTCATCATGAGCAACGCCTCGAAGGTGATCATCGTGCCGGGCTACGGCATGGCGGTGGCCCAGGCGCAGCACGCGGTGCGCGAGATGTCCGACCTGCTGAAGGAGGCGGGCGTCGAGGTGAAATACGCGATCCATCCGGTCGCCGGCCGCATGCCGGGGCACATGAACGTGCTGCTCGCCGAGGCGCAGGTGCCGTATGACGAGGTGTTCGAACTCGAGGAGATCAACAACGAGTTCTCGACCGCCGACGTGGTCTACGTGATCGGCGCGAACGACGTGACCAACCCGGCGGCGAAGACCAATTCGTCGAGCCCGATCTACGGCATGCCGATCCTCGAGGTCGACAAGGCGAAGACGGTGCTGTTCGTCAAGCGCTCGATGGCCTCGGGCTATGCCGGCGTGGAGAACGAGCTGTTCTTCCGCGACAACACGATGATGCTGTTCGGCGACGCGAAGAAGATGACCGAGGAGATCGTGCAGTCGCTCGGCAAGTAAGCCGGGCGAACGCGGGACGATCCGGCGGCGGGGCCACTGGCTCCGCCGCTTTCGTTTGGGGACGCGCTTGCCAGCGGCGGCAAATTCGGCCATAGGCGGAGCGGAATAGAGCCGTCGCGCTGCGAGTTTCGCACCGCGGCGCGTTTTTCGTTGATGGAGCGGGTTGCGATGTTTGACGCCCTGTCGGGCAAGCTCGGGGATGTTTTCGACCGGTTGCGCCGGCGCGGCGCGCTGTCCGAAAGCGATGTGATCGAGGCGATGCGGGATATCCGCCTCGCGCTGCTCGAAGCCGACGTCGCTTTGCCGGTGGTGCGGGATTTCATCGCCAAGGTGCGGTTGCAGGCGGTGGGCGCGGAGGTGCTGCGGGCGGTCTCGCCGGGGCAGCAGGTCGTCAAGATCGTCAACGACGCGCTGGTCGACGCCCTCGGCGGCGAGGGGGCGGTGCCGCTCAACCTCAACGCGGCATCACCCATTCCGTTCCTGATGGTCGGGTTGCAGGGCTCGGGCAAGACCACGACCTCGGGCAAGATCGCGCTCCTGCTCAAGGAGAAGCAGCGCAAGAAGGTGCTGCTGGCGAGCCTCGATACCCAGCGTCCGGCCGCACAGCTCCAGCTCGCGCAGCTGGCCGAGCGCGCCGGGGTGGCGAGCCTGCCGATCGTGCCGGGGGAGACGCCGGTGCAGATCGCGCGGCGGGCGATGGAGACCGGGCGGCGCGAGGTGTTCGACGTCGTCATCCTCGACACCGCCGGACGGCTCGCGATCGACCAGGCGCTGATGGACGAGGTCAAGGCGATCCGCGACGTGACCGCGCCGGCGGAGACGCTGCTGGTGGTCGACGCGATGACCGGCCAGGACGCGCTCGCCACGGCGACGGCGTTCAACGAGGCGGTGAGCATCACCGGCATCGTCATGACGCGGCTCGATGGCGACGCGCGGGGCGGCGCCGCGCTGTCGATGCGGGCGGTGACGGGCGCGCCGATCAAGCTGATGGGCATGGGCGAGAAGCTCGATGCGCTGGAGCCGTTCCATCCCGAGCGCATCGCCGGGCGCATCCTCGGCATGGGCGACATTGTCAGCCTGGTCGAGAAGGCGGCGGAAAACGTCGACCAGCAGAAGGCCGAACAGCTCGCCAAGAAGATGGCGCGCGGCAAGTTCGACCTCGAGGATTATGCCGAGCAGCTCAAGCAGATCACCAAGATGGGCTCGCTGTCGGGCATCATGGGCATGCTGCCCGGCGTGGGGAAGATCAAGCAGCAGCTCGCCGAGGCGGATCTCGACACCTCGATCCTGAAGCGGCAGGCGGCGATCATCTCCTCGATGACCAAGGCCGAGCGGGCCAATCCGGACATCATGAAGGCGAGCCGGAAGAAGCGCGTGGCGGCGGGTTCGGGCACCTCGGTGCAGGAGGTCAACCGGCTGCTCAAGCAGTTCGAGCAGATGAAGGACATGATGAAGCGGGCGCAGAAGCTGGGCCAGAAGGGCCTCGCGCGCGGCGGGTTGGCCGCGCTGCTGCCGCAGGGAGGCGGGCGCCGCCCGTTCTGAGACCCGGGCTTGCGCCCGTTTCGAGACCACGGGTTTTTGCTCGTTTTGAGACCGCGGGTTTCGGCCCGGACTGAAAAACGACGGGCTTCGGCCCGTTCTGAAACCACGGCGGCCGGGCTGGCCGCCATCGAGACTACTGACCAGGAGACAATGGAATGTCGTTGAAGATCAGACTGGCCCGCGCGGGTGCGAAGAAGCGGCCGTTCTACCACATCGTCGTCGCCGACTCGCGCAGCCCGCGCGATGGCAAGTTCATCGAGCGGATCGGCACCTACAACCCGATGCTGCCGGCCGATCACGAGGATCGCATCCGCCTCGTGACCGATCGCGTGACGCACTGGCTGAGCCAGGGCGCGCAGGCGACCGACCGCGTCGCCCGTTTCATCGGCAAGGCCGGCCTCGCGCCGATGCCGGCGTTCCGCGAGCAGCCCGTGCAGTCCGCGCCGAAGAAGAAGGCGCAGGAGCGCGCCGCCGAGCGCGCCAAGGCCGCCGAGGCCTGATTTCGCGGCTGAGCGATGGATGATCGCCTGATCCTGATGGGCGTGATCGGCCGGCCCCACGGTGTGCGCGGGGCCGTGCATGTCACCACCTATTCGCCGGACCCGGAGGGGCTGGCCGAGCTGCCGTTGCGCGACGAGCGCGGCCGGCGGGTCGGGCTGGCCTGGACCGGGGCGGGGATCGCGCGCGTCACCATCGGCGAGGGCGACGAGGCCGCCGCGATCGCCGACCGCGATGCGGCGGCGAAGCTGACCAATCTTCGGCTCTATGTGCGCCGGGCCGACCTGCCGCCGCCCGAGGACGAGGACGAATTCTACTTCGCCGACCTCATCGGGCTGCACGCGGTGGGGCCGGATGGGGCGGCACTCGGCACGATCCGCGCGGTGCATGATTTCGGCGCCGGCGCGAGCATCGAACTCTCCGACGGCTCGCTGCTGCCCTTCACCCGCGCGGTGGTGCCGGAGATCGACCTGCCGGGCGGCCGCGCCGTGGTGGTGCGGCCGGTCGAGGTGGAGATGCGGGAATGAGCTTCCGCGCCACGATCATCACCCTGTTCCCCGAGATGTTTCCGGGGCCGCTCGGCCAGTCGCTGGCCGGACGCGCGCTGGAGACGGGCATCTGGGCGCTGGACTGCGTGAACCTGCGCGATTTCGGCCTCGGCCGGCATCGCGCGGTGGACGACACGCCGTTCGGCGGCGGCGCGGGCATGGTGCTGCGGCCGGACGTGCTGGATGCCGCGATCGGCCAGGCGCGGGACGGGCGACCGTTGATCGCGCTGACGCCGCGCGGCGCGCCGCTGACCCAGGCGCGCATCCGCCGGCTCGCCGAAGGGCCGGGTGCCGTGCTGCTCTGCGGCCGGTTCGAGGGGTTCGACCAGCGCGCCCTCGACGCCAACGAGGCGGAGGAGATCAGCCTTGGCGATTTCGTGCTCTCGGGCGGCGAGATCGCGGCGCTCGCGCTGCTCGATGCCACCATCCGCCTGCTGCCGGGCGTGATGGGGGCGGCGGAGAGCGCCGAGGAGGAAAGCTTCTCGGACGGCACGCTGCTCGAATATCCGCATTATACCCGCCCGGCCGTGTGGCAGGGGCGGGCGGTGCCGGAGGCGCTGCTCTCCGGCCATCATGCCGCCATCGCCGCCTGGCGCCGCGCCGAGGCCGAGGCCGTGACAAGGCGGCGCAGACCAGATCTATGGGCCCGGCACATTGCCAGCCAGCCGGCTCTTCCGTAAATGAACTCCCCCGAAAGGATGCCAGACATGAACGTGATCCAGACCATCGACGCCGAGCAGATCGGCAAGCTCGCGGAAGCCCGCGCCGTGCCGGACTTCAAGCCGGGCGACAATCTCCGCGTTTCGGTCCGGGTGACCGAGGGCGAGCGCACCCGCATCCAGGCGTTCGAGGGCGTGTGCATCGCGCGGTCGAATCGCGGCATCAACTCGAACTTCACCGTACGGAAGATTTCGTATGGCGAGGGCGTGGAGCGCGTGTTTCCGCTCTATTCGCCGAATGTGACCGAGATCGCCGTCACCCGCCGGGGCGTGGTGCGCCGGGCGAAGCTGTATTACCTGCGCGGCCGCCGCGGCAAGTCCGCCCGCATCGCCGAGGCCGCGCGCGAGACCAACGCCGACTGACGCGCCGGGGGAGCGCCGGGGGGCCACGCGCCCCCTGCCATCCCCGCCGGGCGGCGCGCCGCCCGCGCAGCACGGTTTCAGCCGGAGGGGCATCACGCGGGCGCTTGCGCGTCTGCCGCCCGATGCCGCTCTGACCGAAACCTTGAAGGTGTCCGGAGCGTGATGCTCATGTCGGGCGCGGGTGATTCCCGCCCGGTCCGGCACCTTGAGCCGGAGGACGCACGCATGGCTTCGACATTGTTCGACAAGATCTGGGCGGCGCATGTCGTCGATCGCATGCCGGACGGCACCGCGGTTCTCTATATCGACCGGCATCTCGTCCATGAGGTGACCAGCCCGCAGGCCTTCGAGGGGCTGCGGATGGCCGGGCGCAAGGTGCGGCGGGTGGATGCGACCATCGCGGTCGCCGACCATAACGTGCCGACCGAGGACCGCGCCGCCGGCATCGCCGAGCCGGAGAGCGCGCTGCAGGTCGCGACCCTCGAACAGAATGTCGCCGCCTTTGGCGTGCCCTATATTCCGGTGACCGACGCGCGGCAGGGCATCGTTCACGTGATCGGGCCGGAGCAGGGGATCTCGCTGCCGGGGATGACGATCGTCTGCGGCGATTCCCACACCTCGACCCATGGCGCGATGGGCGCGCTGGCCTTCGGCATCGGCACCTCCGAGGTCGAGCACGTGCTGGCGACGCAGACGCTGTTGCAGAAGCCGGCGAAGAACATGCTGGTGCGGGTGGATGGCACGCTGCCGCCGGGCTGCTCGGCGAAGGACATCGTGCTGGCGATCATCGGCGAGATCGGCACCGCCGGCGGCACCGGGCATGTGATCGAATATGCCGGCGCGGCGATCCGCGCGCTCGACATGGCCGGGCGGATGACCGTCTGCAACATGTCGATCGAGGCGGGGGCGCGGGCCGGGCTGATCGCGCCGGACGAGACGACGTTCGAGTATGTGCGCGGCCGGCCCTACGCGCCGAAGGGCGAGGCGCTGGAGCGGGCGATCGACTACTGGAGGACGCTCGCCTCCGACGAGGGCGCGCAGTACGACCGGGTGGTGACGATCGATGCGTCCGCCCTGGTGCCGCAGGTGACCTGGGGGACCAGCCCGGAGACGGTGGTGCCGATCACCGGCCATGTGCCCGACCCCGCGGCCGAGCCGGATGCCGGCCGCCGGGCGCAGATGGAGCGGATGTTGCAGTATATGGACCTCGCACCGGGGCAGGCGCTGAAGGGCACGAAGATCGACGCGGTGTTCATCGGCTCCTGCACCAATTCGCGGATCGAGGATTTGCGGGTTGCCGCCGGGATCGTGCGGGGGAAGAAGGTCGCCGGCCATGTCCGCGCCATGGTGGTGCCGGGCTCGGGGCTGGTGAAGGCGCAGGCCGAAGCCGAGGGGCTCGCGCAGGTGTTTCTCGATGCCGGGTTCGAATGGCGCGAGGCGGGGTGTTCGATGTGCCTCGGCATGAACCCCGACAAGCTGAAGCCGGGCGAGCGATGCGCCAGCACCTCGAACCGGAATTTCGAGGGCCGGCAGGGGCCGGGCGGGCGCACGCATCTGGTGTCGCCGGCGATGGCGGCGGCCTCGGCAATTACCGGCGCGCTCGCCGATCCGCGGGAGATGGCATGATGGACAGGTTCGAACGGCTGGAGGCGGTCGCCGCCCCGCTCAGGATGGCGAATGTCGATACCGACAAGATCATCCCGGCGCGCTTCCTCAAGACGATCAAGCGCTCGGGGCTGGGCAAGCACGCCTTCGCCGGGCTGCGCTACAACGAGGATGGCAGCGAGAACCCGGATTTCGTGCTGAACCGCGAGCCCTACCGGCAGGCGCATATCCTCGTCGCCGGAGAGAATTTCGGCTGCGGCTCGTCGCGCGAGCACGCGCCCTGGGCGCTGCTGGATTTCGGCATCCGCTGCGTGATCGCGCCGAGCTTCGCCGACATCTTCTTCAACAACTGCTTCAAGAACGGCATCCTGCCGATCGTGCTGCCGCGCGAACAATGCGAGGCGCTGATGGAGGATGCGGAATCAGGGGCGAATGCGCGGATCATCGTCGATCTCGCGGCGCAGACCGTCTCGCGGCCGGATGGCGAGACCTACGGGTTCGAGATCGATCCGTTCCGCAAGCGCTGCCTGCTGGAGGGGCTCGACGATATCGGCCTGACGCTGGAGAAGGCGCCCTCGATCGACGCCTATGAGGCGAAGCTGGACGGCGCGGCCTGGCGGCCGCGGATCGAGACCGTCTGATCCGCCCGCCCCGCTCCACCACCGCCGAACGCGACCCCAAGGGAGAGACGACCATGATTGCGAACCGGAAACTGCTGCTCCTGCCGGGGGATGGCATCGGCCCCGAGGTGATGGCGGAAGCCCGCCGGGTGATCGACTGGCTGGCGCGCAGCGGCCGGGCGCGGTTCGAACTCGCCGAGGACCTCGTCGGCGGCGCCTCGATCGAGGCGACCGGCAAGCCGATCACCGAACCGGTGATCGAGCGCGCGCTGGAGGCGGATGCCGTGCTGTTCGGCGCGGTGGGCGGGCCGCAATGGGATTCGCAGCCTTTCGACAACCGGCCGGAAATCGCCATTCTCGAACTGCGCAAGCGCCTCGGCCTGTTCGCCAACCTGCGCCCCGCGCCGGTGTTCGACGCGCTGATCGACGCGAGCCCGCTCAAGCCCGAGATCGTGCGCGGGCTCGACATCATGATCGTCCGGGAATCGACGGGCGGCATCTATTTCGGCGAGCCGCGCGGGATCGAGACCCTGCCGGATGGCACGAAGCGCGGGATCAACACCGAGGTCTACACCACGCCGGAGATCGAGCGGGTGGCGCGCGTCGCCTTCGAGCTGGCGCGCAAGCGGCAGGGGCGGCTGACCAGCGTCGAGAAGGCGAACGTGATGGAATCAGGCCTGCTCTGGCGGCAGACCGTCACCGCCCTCGGCGCGGCGGAATATCCGGACGTGCAGCTCTCGCACATGTACGCCGACAATTGCGCGATGCAGCTGGCGAAGAATCCGCGCCAGTTCGACGTGATCGTGACCGGCAACCTGTTCGGCGACCTGCTCTCCGACCTGGCCTCGATGCTGACCGGCTCGCTCGGGATGCTGCCCTCGGCGACGCTCGGGGCGCCGGATGCGGCGGGGCGGCGCCATGCGCTCTACGAGCCGATCCACGGCTCGGCGCCGGACATCGCCGGCAAGGGCTTGGCCAATCCGCTGGCGCAGATCCTCAGCCTCGCGATGCTGCTGCGCTACTCCTTCGACATGCAGGAGGATGCGGCGGCGATCGAAGCCGCCGTCTCCAACGTGCTCGCGAGCGGCATGCGCACCGCGGATATCGAGCAGAAGGGCACGGCGCGGATCGGCACGCGGACGATGGGCGACGCGGTGCTGCGCGAGCTCGACAAGCTCGGCGGCTGATCCGGGCCGGAAAAGGATCGGGGCGGCAGGTTTGCGCCTGCCGCCCCGTTTTCGTTTCAGCCGGAGGAAGCGCGGTCAGTCGCCGGCCGCGGTGCGCGCGCTGATCGGCATCCGCGATTGCGGCAGCAGCGCCGGCGCCTTGATCCGCGTCCGCTTCGGCGCCTTCGCCGGCATCGACGCGATGATCGAGACCAGGACCGAGGCCAGATAGGGCAGCGACTGGGTGAACAGCACCGCGCACCAGAGCCGGCTTTCCGGCGTGGCCCAGTGATGCCCGAAGCCGACGCCGAGCAGCGCCGCCCAGGTGAGGGCAAGCAGGATCAGCTCCTCGCGCACCATTACCAGCCCCTGCACCAGGGCGGGCGCGTTTTCCATCTTCGGCGTGCGGATGAAGGGCAGCGAGTTGGTGAACAGGCCTTTCCACACCGCCTTGCCGATCGTGTGCGAGAGCGCGAGCCCGGCGACGGCCGCCCCCAGCCGGTCGCCCACGCCGCACGGCACCCGCGCCGCGTAAAGCGCGAAAATCTGCACGATCTTGAAGGCGAACAGGCCGATCGAGGGCAGCATGAACAGCAGGATCGGGAATTCGAACCGCACCGGATCGAGGATCAGACCGGCCGACCAGGCGAGGCCCAGCAGCAGGAAGGCGAGACCCAGCGCATCGCCGATCCAGGGCAGCCAGCCGGTGACGAAGTGCCAGCGCTGGCCGATCGTCAGCGTGCGGTCGAAGGGCGAGAGGAACGCCTTCCAGTGCCGGCGGGAAATCCGCATCGCGCCATAGGCCCAGCGGTAGCGCTGCTTGCGGAAGGCGTTGAAATCGTCCGGCATCACGCCGCGGCCGAAGCTCCGCTTGGAATAGACCGCCTCGTACCCCTCGCGGAACAGCCGCAGGCCGAGCTCGCTGTCCTCGGTGATGCACCATTCGGCCCAGCCGCCCTCGGCATCGAGGGCCGCCTTGCGGATCAGCGTCATCGTGCCGTGCTGGATGACCGCGTTGCGCTCGTTGCGGTTGACCATGCCGATATGGAAGAATCCGGCATATTCCCAGAACATCATCCGCTTGAAGAGCGAGCCGTCATTGTCGCGGTAGTCCTGCGGCGACTGGGTGAAGCCCACATTCGGGTCGGCGAAGGCGGGGACCATGCAGCGCAGCCAGTCGGGGTCGACGATATAGTCGGAGTCGAGCACGCCGACGATCTCGGCATCCGGCGCGGTCTCGCGCAGGGCGAAGTTCAGCGCGCCGGCCTTGTAGCCGGGATGCTTGCCGAGGGTGAAGAAGCGGAACTGCTTGCCGAGCCGCGCGCAATGCGCCGCCACCGGTTCCCATACCGCCGGGTCCTTGGTGTTGTTGTCGATCACCAGCACCTCGAAATTCTCGTAATCGAGGGCGGCGAGGGCGTTCAGCGTCTGCTTCACCATCTCGGGCGGTTCGTTGCAGATGGCGAGATGCAGCGAGACCTTGGGCAGTTTCGTGCCGGGGGCCGCGGGCACCGGCTC
Source organism: Acidiphilium multivorum AIU301 (assembly GCF_000202835.1). Classification (NCBI taxonomy): domain Bacteria; kingdom Pseudomonadati; phylum Pseudomonadota; class Alphaproteobacteria; order Acetobacterales; family Acidocellaceae; genus Acidiphilium; species Acidiphilium multivorum. The sequence goes on along the minus strand of NC_015186.1, from coordinate 2,647,691 downwards.
GAAATGGCGCATCCGCACCCGGCCGAACAGGGTTTCCACGAGGTCGAAACTGTCGGCGACGAGCAGGAAGAGCAGCAGCGCCTGGCCGGCGGCGAGCGCGGCCCAGACCGCGGCGGCGGACCAGGAGAGATAGGTCTCGCCCATCGTCATCAGCAGCGAGGCGAGGGCGGCGCCGAAACCCTGCACCAGGGCCGCGAACAGGATCTTGCCGGGCCAGCGGATGTCGGGCCTGACGCCGAGCATCAGCAGGGTGACGAGGAAGCCGAGCAGGCTGGAGCCGAGCGCCCAGGCGAGCCAGGCGCGGTTCTGCTGCACCGGGCCGGTGAGCGACCATTTGGCCTGGCGGTCGAGCGACCACATGCCCCAGTAGCCGGCGGCGCGGCCCTCGAAGCTGGTCTTCCAGGGCTGGTCGAACGCTTCCATCACGAAATAGTCGAGATGCTGCTTCTGCGCGATGTTGAAGAAATCGCGCAGGAAGCGGGCCTGCAGCACGCGCGAGGCGCGGGCGGCGCCGATATCGATGCCGTCCGACGGCCAGCCGATCTCGCCGATCACCACCTTCTTGCCGGGGAAGCGCTTCTCGACCTCATGCAGCCGCATCAGCGCATACTGCACGGCGTCCTTCTCGGGCACGCCCTCCCAGTAGGGCAGCAGATGCACGGTGATGAAGTCGACCGACTTCGCAAGCTTGGGGTGGTGCAGCCAGACATGCCAGGGCTCGGCGGTGGAGACCGGCACATGCACGCGCTTCTTCACGTATTCGATGTCGGCGGCGAGTTCGGGCACCGTGAGGTTGCGACGCAGGATCACCTCGTTGCCGACCATGACCGACTTCACGTCGGCATTGGCGTTGGCGACCTTGACCACCTTCTTCAGCTCGGCCTCGTTCGCCTTCGGATGCTGGTCGATCCAGGCGCCGAGCGTGACGTTCAGGTGGTAGGGGGCGGCGAGCGCCGGAATCTGGCCGAGATCGCCCTGGACGGTGTAGGTCCGGATGTCATGCGTGTGCTTCGCGACGAGTGCGAGGTCCGACCGGATCTGGGCGATTGAGGGGTAGATCCCGCTCTGCGGGCTTTCGCCGGCGTGAAAGGGCGAGAAGGCGAAGCCGCCGATTTCGCCGCGATAGGGCGGCAGGTTCGTCACGGGACGGTTCAGCGCGGCCCAGATGCCAAAGGTGGCGCCCGCAGCGCCAAGAGCTGCAAGCCATGTGCCCGGGTGACGCCAGCCCGCCCTGGTCTGGCGGGGGCTGACCCGGGGAGCGATCGGGCGGAGGCGCGCGAGATGCGTCATGAACCATCATCCGGTTGACCCGCGGAAAAAGTCCGCGTTGAACATCTCCCATGACGGTGCAGTGCGGCATCGCGTCGGCTGGATTATGGCTAAAGAGTGGCGTGTGGTTCATGTCCTGCGCATCCGCTATGCTGCTGGATCGGAGATCGTTACGCCGGTGAAGCTCGGTTTCGTTGTCCTGGGTTCATGTCAGAACTGAAGTAAGGTATGCACGTTGTTGTTCTGATACTGATTTTGACCTTGCTGATCCTGCTCAATGCCGGATTCGCCCTCGCCGAGATGGCGCTGGTGTCGTCCCGCAAGGCGGCGCTCGCGCTGTTCGCCCGAAAAGGCGTGCGTGGCGCCGAGCGCGCGCGCCTGCTGGCCGAGACGCCCGAGCGCTTCCTGCCCACGGTGCAGATCGGCATCACCGCGATCAGCGTCCTGACGGGCGTGGTGGGCGGGGCGCAACTCGCCCATTCGCTGGCGCCGGCGATCGCGCTGATCCGCCCGCTCGCCCCGCTCGCCGACACGATCGCGCTGGCGCTCACCGTCGTCGGCGTCACGCTGCTCACCCTCGTCTTCGGCGAACTCGTGCCGAAGCAGCTCGCCTTGCGCAATGCCGAGCGGATCGCCTGCCTCGTCGCCTGGCCGATCGACATGTTCGCCCGCGCCGCCTCGCCGCTGGTCTGGCTGCTCGGCTTCACCTCCGATCTGGTGCTGCGCCTGTTCGGCCCGGTCGATCCGCACCGCCGGGCGATCAGCGAGGAGGAGCTGAAGGCCATCCTCGCCGAGGGCACCGAATCCGGCATGCTCGAATACGAGGAGCGGGACATGATGGAGCGGGTCATGCGCCTCGCCGACAAGCCGATCCGCGCGATCATGACGCCGCGGCAGGACATCGCCTGGCTCGACCGCACCGCCCCGCGCGGCCAGGTGATCTCCTCGCTGAAGGCCGCGCCGCATTCCCGCTTCGTGGTCTGCGACCGCAGCATCGACAATGTGGTCGGCATCGTCCAGGCCAAGGACATCCTCGACCGGATGCTGGACGGCAAGGACATCTCGATCGCCACCGCGCTGCGCCAGCCGCTCGCCGTGCCGGACGCGATCTCCGCGCTCGATGCGCTGGAGCGCCTGAAATCCGACCCGCTCGGCGTCGCCTTCGTGCTCGACGAATATGGCAGCTTCGAGGGCATGGTGACGGTGGGCGACCTGCTCGAGGCGATCGTCGGCGATGTCGAGGAGGCGGGCTATGGCGAGGCCGGCGAACCCGCGCCCGACCGCTACGAGCTCGACGGTCTCGAACCGATCGACGAGGTGGCGCACAAGTTCGGGCTGGAGAACCTGCCCGCCCACGGCTCGTATCACACGCTGGGCGGCTTCCTGCTCGCCCTGCTCAAGCGGGTGCCGCGCCAGGGCGACGCGATCGCCTTCGGCGGCTGGCGCTTCGAGGTGCTGGCGATGAACGGCCGCCGGGTGGAACTCGTGCGCGTCAGCCGCGATCCCACGGCCGTGCCGTGAAATTAGGCTTTCATTAAGTCCCGCCTGCTATGCGGGGTCGGTGATCCACGCTGCTAGGCCCAGCCTGTCAAGGGGAGCCCGATCCATGAAACGCCATCCCGTCAGGATTGTCGTCCCGTCCGCCGGCCGGTCGCGGGGCCGGTGACGATGGTCTGGATACTGGCCGGCATCGTCCTGGCCGCGGCCGGCGCCATCGCCGCCATTCTGCTCGGCGTCCGCCGCCGCATCTCCACCCTCGCGCGGGATCTGAACGCCGTGGCGATCGCCGCGAGCGAGGCGCATCGCGACATGGTCGCGCAGAACGGGCTCGACCGGAACATCGATGGCCTGCGCGCCCGTCTCGCGGCCCTCGGCCCGGCGCGCATCGAGAACGACGAACTCTGGTTCGGCGCCTACCGCATCAATGGCGACGATCGTGTCGTCGACGAGATCAAGACGCAATACGGCGGCGCCGTGACCATCTTCATGCGCGACGTCCGGGTGGCCACGAATGTTCAGAAGCCTGACGGCACCCGCGCGGTCGGCACGAGGCTCGCCCCCGGCCCGATCCACGATGCCGTGCTCGGCATGGGCAAGACCTATCGCGGCGAGGCGGAAATCCTCGGCGAACCCTATTTCGCCATCTACGAGCCGGTCATCGCCAACCACGAGACGATCGCGATCATCTTCGTCGGCGTCAGGAAGCTGGACCTGCCGGAGGGGACGGTGACCGGCGATCCGCGCAGCATGGCCTGCATCCGCGCCGATCTCGATTCCCTGCGGAAGGTGCTCGCCGAGCAGGTCAGGACGGCCGGGGAAGCGATCGCCCTGCGGCAGCTCTCCGAGGATACGCGGCGCGCCCTCGATGCCGAGCGTGTCACGCGCGCCCACCAGCAGGCGCACGCGATCGCCGCCCTCGGCACCGGCCTCGAGCGCCTCGCCGGCGGCGACCTGCTGTTCCGGCTCGACGAGAAGCTGGCCGCGGAATACGAAAAGCTCCGCACCGACTTCAACGGCGCGATCCGCCAGCTTCACGACGCGATGGCGATGATCGCCCGCAACGCCGACGCGGTGCGTTCGGGCGCGCAGGAAATCACCGCGGCGTCGGACGATCTGGCCCGCCGCACCGAACAGCAGGCCGCGACGCTCGAACAGACGGCCGCGGCGCTGGAACAGATCACCGCCACCGTGCGGCGCACCGCCGCCGGCACCGGCGAGGCCCGGAAACTGGTCGGCGACGCGCGCTCCGAGACCGATCATTCGGGCGAGATCGTGCAGCGCGCGGTCGCGGCGATGAGCGCAATCGAGGCGTCATCCCGCCAGATCGGGCAGATCAGCGGGCTGATCGACGAAATTGCCTTCCAGACCAACCTCCTCGCCCTGAATGCCGGCGTCGAGGCGGCGCGCGCGGGCGAGGCCGGCCGCGGCTTCGCCGTCGTCGCCACCGAGGTCCGCGCCCTGGCCCAGCGCTCGGCCTCCGCCGCGCGCGAGATCCAGCAGCTGATCGCCACCTCGGATCGCGAGGTCGGCGCCGGCGTCGAACTCGTGGGCGAAACCGGCGCCGCGCTCGGGCGCATCGCCCGGCAGGTCTCGGCGCTCAACGGCCTGATCGTCGACATCGCGGCCTCGTCGGAAGAACAGTCGACCGGGCTCGCCGAGGTCAACACCGCCGTCAACCAGATGGATCAGGTGACCCAGCAAAACGCCGCCATGGTCGAGCAGACCACCGCGGCCAGCCACGGCATGTCGTCCGAAGCGGCGACCCTGGCGGAGTTGCTCAGCCGGTTCCGCATCGCCGCCGGCGCCAACGTGGTGCGGCTGCCCGCAAAGGTCGCCTGAACCGCGCGGGGTCCGCTCGCCGCCCGGCGGAAAGCCCGCCGGGTGCCGCCCTCACGCGTGGATCAGCGTGCCGATGCCGCCTTCGGTGAACAGTTCCAGCAGGCAGGCATGGGGCACGCGGCCATCGACGATCGTCGCCCCCTTCACGCCCTGCCGCACCGCCTCGATGCAGGTTTCGACCTTCGGAATCATCCCGCCGGAAATCGTCCCGTCGGCGCGCAGCGCCTCGACCTCGGCGATGCTGAGATCGGGAATGAGCTTGCCGTTGCGGTCGAGCACGCCGGCGACATCGGTCAGCATCAGCAGCCGGTTGGCGCCGAGCGCGCCGGCGATGGCGCCCGCCACCGTATCGGCGTTGATGTTGTAGGTCGCGCCATCCGCGCCGACGCCGACGGGGGCGACGACGGGGATGAGCCCGGCGCCGGTCAGCGCATGGATCACCCGGACATCGACATGCTCCGGCTCGCCGACGAAGCCGAGATCGAGCGCGCGCTCGATCGCGCCCTCGGGGTCGCGCGTCGTCCGCGTCAGCTTGCGCGCGCGGATCAGCCCGCCATCCTTGCCGCAGATGCCGACGGCCAGCGCGCCGGCCCGGTTGATCAGCCCGGCGACCATCTTGTTGACGGTGCCGGCGAGGACCATCTCGACCACTTCGACCATCGCCGCGTCGGTCACCCGCAGGCCATCGACGAAGGTGGACTGGATCGCCAGCCGCTTGAGCATCGCGTTGATCTGCGGCCCGCCGCCATGCACCACCACGGGATTGATGCCGACCTGCTTGAGCAGGGCGATGTCGCGCCCGAATTCCTCGGCGAGCGATTCCTCGCCCATCGCGTGGCCGCCATATTTCACCACGATCGTCGCCCCGGCATAGCGGCGCAGATAGGGCAGAGCGAGGGCGACGATGCGGGCCTGTTCGGCGGCGTCGGCGTGGCGGTCGGAAATCGTCATGACGGCAGGATCTTTCCTTGCTTTTCCGGCGGTCCAGAGCGTCACCCGACCGGATGGGGTCATCTGGTCGGATAAAGATGCTCTAATTTTCAATACGATAGAGCACTGCATCCGATCCGGCAGGATCGGAAAGTGCTCTATGGAACCGGGCGCGGGCGGTCAAGCCAGCAGGCCGTGGATCACCGCGCGCAGTTCGGCAATGCCGGCGCCGGTTTCGCCGGAGGTGACGAGCACCTCGTTCAGCGCCGCCGGATGCCGCCGGGCGATCGCCCCGATCGAGGCGAGCTTGCTGGCGAGGGCCTCGGGTTTCATCTTGTCGGCCTTGGTCAGCACGACCTGGAAGGACACCGCCGCCTGGTCGAGCAGCTCCATCACCGCGTGGTCGGCCGGCTTGTCCTCGATCCGCGCGTCCATCAGCAGCAGGACGCGGCGCAGGTTGGGCCGGCCGCGCAGATAGCGGAACATCAGGCCCTGCCAGTCCCGCTTCACCGCCTTGGGGGCGGCGGCGTAGCCATAGCCCGGCATGTCGACGATGGTCAGCGGCCCGTCGCCAATGCGGAAGAAGTTGAGCTGGCGGGTGCGCCCCGGCGCCTGGGCGACGCGGGCGAGCGCCACCTGGCCGGTGATCGCGTTGATCAGCGTCGACTTGCCGACATTCGAGCGGCCGGCGAGGGCGATCTCGATGCCTTCCGGCTCCGGCAGGCCCTCGGCGGTCTGCGCGGCATGGAAGAACCGCGCCCCGCGGGCGAAGAGTTTCCGCCCTTCCTCGATCGGGTCGGTCTCTTCCATGGCGCCGCGCTCAACCCTTGGCGTTGAGGTTGGCGGCGGCGCGCGGGGCGGCGTTGGTGCCGCGCATGATCGTCCATTGCTGCAGGATCGTGAGCGTGTTGTTCACGCAGTAATACAGCACCAGCCCCGCGGCGAAGCGGCCGAGCATGAAGGTGAAGATCACCGGCATGAACTGCATCATCTTCGCCTGGGTCGGGTCCGGCGGCGGCGGATTCAGCCGCTGCTGACCCCACATCGTGATGCCCATGATGATCGGCAGGATGCCGAGATGCAGGAAGGGCGACAGCGCGCTCGGGTGGAACGGCAGCAGGCCGAAGAGGTTGAAGATGTTGGTCGGGTCCTCGGCCGAGAGGTCATGGATCCATAGCACGAAGGGCGCGTGGCGCATGCCGATCGAGATGAAGATGACCTTGTAGAGCGAGAAGAAGATCGGGATCTGCGGCAGCATCGGCAGGCAGCCGGCGGCGGGGTTGACGCCCTCGGCCTTGTAGAGCGCCATGATCTCCTTCTGCTGCTGCATCTGGTCGTCCTTGTAGCGCTCGCGCAGCGCCTGGACCTTCGGGGTGATCGCGCGCATCCGCGCCATCGAGCGGTAGGAGGTGCGGACCAGCGGGAACAGCACCAGCTTCAGCCCGATGGTGAAGACGATGATCGCCACCCCCATGTTGCCGAACACGCCAGCGAGGTAGTCGAGCGCGATGAAGATCGGCTTGGTGAGGAAGAAGAACCAGCCGAAATCGATCGCGCGTTCGAACAGCGGGATGCGGTATTGCGTTTCGTAGTGGCTCAGGATGCTCAGCACCTTGGCGCCGGCGAAGACGTGGGTCGTGGTCGACGCGGTGGCGCCGGGGGCGGCATCGACGGGCTTCGCGGTCATGTAGTCGACCTGGTATCCGCCGTGCTCCGGCTGGCCGGGATCCGCGAGGTAGCGATAGGCGCCGATCACCTCGCGGCCCTGGCTCGGGATGAGCGCGGTCAGCCAGTATTTGCCGGTGATGCCGGCCCAGCCGCCGAGATTGGTCGTCTGATACGCGGTGCCGGGCGCATCGCCGGCGGCGGGATGCTTCCCGCCCGACTTCACGCCCTCATAGCCCATCTCGTGCAGCGTGCCGTGAAAGACGCCGATGGGCCCCTTGTGGAGGGTGAACGAGCCCGGCTCCTCCGGCAGGAAGTCGCGGCGGATGCGCGACCAGGGATAGACCTCGACCGCCGCCGCGCCGTGATTGATCACGCGCTGCTGGACCGTGAAGAGATACTGGCGGTCGACCGCAAGCTTGAGTTCGAAGGTCACGCCGGCGCCGTTGTTCCATGACAGCGTCACCGGGTGGGCGGGCGAGAGGTCCCCGCCGGAGCTGGTCCACACCGTATCGGGACCGGGCACCTTGAGGGAGCTGCCGGGTGCTGCATCCCAGCCGAACTGGACGTAATAGGATTTCGCCGTGCCGGCCTGCGAGAGCAGCTGCACGAGCGGCGACGTCTTCTTGACCGTCTGGTGATAGCGGGTGAGCACGAGGTCATCCAGCCGGGCGCCGACCAGGCTCATCGATCCGCGCAGCAGCGGGGTCGAGATCGCGAGGCGCGGGCCGGCGGGTATCTTCGCCGCGACGCCGCCCGGCGCGGCCGCGGGCGGCACCGCGCTGGGGGCCGGCACGCCCGGCGCGGGCTGGCCGGAGACCGGCTGTGTCTGCGCTGTCTGCGTGGCCGGGTGCGGCGGCGCCTTTTTCGGCGGCGGCAGCACGTAGCTCGCGATGACCTGGAACAGCACGAGGATCACCAGAGAGATCGAGATCGAGTAGAGAAGCCGTCGATTATCCATTCTGTTTCATCTCATCGTGGTGATGGGCCGGTGGGACGGGATCGACCCCGCCCGGATTCCAGGGATGGCAACGCAGGATGCGCCGTGCGGCGAGGGCGGAACCATGCAGCGCGCCATGAACCGCGAGCGCTTCCATCGCATAGGCGCTGCACGAAGGATAGAAGCGGCACTGCCCGCCGAGGACAGATGACAGCGTCAGCTGATAGGCCCGCACCCCGCCACGCAGCAACTTCGTCGCCGTGTTCATCGCGCGTCTGCCGCCGCAGGGGGAAAAGCCGCGTCGAGCACGGCGCGGAAATCCGCGCGGAGGCTTGAAAATTCGGCGGTTGCCGTGCCTTTGCGGGCGATCAGGACGATGTCCGCCCCGGAAACCGATCGGTGGCGCAATTCTTCGCGAGCGAGCGCACGAAGCCGGCGGCGTGCCCGGTTCCGGATGACCGCGTTGCCGACCTTCCGGCTCGCGGTCAGGCCGAGGCGGACGGGCGCGCCGGGCATTGTCAGCAGGATTTGTACGACGAAACCTTCGCGCGCCGCCTTCCGCCCATGGGCAGCGGCACGGAGGAAATCGGCACGCTGGGGCAGAGACTGGAAGGGCGCGGCGCGCATGATCGTGACTGGTTCCGGGCCCGGCCACGCAGCGCGATGTGCGGGCCCGGGCGAACGCGAAGGAACGTCAGGCGGAAAGACGCTTCCGGCCCTTCGCGCGACGGCTTGCCAGCACCTTGCGGCCGCCGACGGTCTCCATCCGCGAGCGGAAACCATGGCGGCGCTTGCGAACGAGCTTGGAGGGTTGGTAGGTGCGCTTCACGGTCTCTACTCCAATGACTGCCGTATGGCGGTGGTTGCGGGCAACCTGCCGCCGGTTGAATTCGGAAAACAGGCAGAGCGCCGCGTTCCGTCCGGAGCGGCTCCCTTCGGTCCGTCCTCTTAGGCATTGTCCTGCCCGACGTCAACAAAGACGGCTGAACCGCCGCGTGCCGGCGCGGTTCCGCTTGCCCAACCCATATGCGATTGTGCAGATTGCGATGATGACCTCACAGCAACCGTATCGTTGTCGCACTGCGCTGGCCCTGCAGGGCGGCGGCTCGCACGGCGCCTATGCCTGGGGTGTTCTCGATGCATTGCTGGCCGCCGGGGAGGTGTTCGACGCCGTCTGCGGTGTTTCCTCCGGCGCCATTCTGGGCACGATGGCCGTCCAGGGTTTCGTTCGCGGCGGGGCGGACGGCGCCCGGGCGGCGATGGCGCAGTTCTGGGACCGGGTGGTGGCGACCAACGTGCTGGCGCCGCTGACGTCGCATCTCGACCGCTGGCTACCCGGCTTCGAGGTCGGGCGCGAATTCGGCAGCAACCTTGCAATGCAGGGTATTGCGACGGTTCTCAGCATGTTTGGACACGCGTCGATCAACCCGCTGGGGCAGAATCCGCTGCGTCCCATCCTGACGGATTTGCTCGATCGTGCCGCCTTGGCCGATCCTTCGGCGCCGCGGCTGTTCATTGCGGCGACCGCCGTGGAGTCGGGGTTGTCACGCATATTCACGAATCAGGACATCACGGTCGACGCCCTTCTGGCTTCCGCCTGCCTGCCGACCCTGTTTCCGACGGTGCTGATCGATGGAATCGCTTACTGGGACGGGGCGTATTCGGGCAATCCGCCTCTCGGTCCGTTGCTGGCGCTCGATCCCGAGAGGCTGGTGCTGATTCGGGCGCAGAGCCGGCTTCGGGCCGGCGTGCCGAGCCAGCCGGCCGATATTCTCAACCGGGTGCAGGAACTCGCCTTCCAGACGGCGATCGACGCTGAATGCGCCCTGCTGCCGCCGACGCTGACCTTCATCGAATATCCGGCCGATCGTGCCCTGGCCGGCCTTTCGCCCGAATCGCGGGCCTATGCGGACCGTGCCTTTCTCGATCGCCTGTTCGAGGAAGGGCGCGCCGCTTTCCGCGCGAGGGCCGCCTGACCGCCATGAACAAAGTCTTCGGGCGATGGATCGGCCACAGCCTGTCGGCGCGGCTGCTCTGGCTGACCGTGATCGTGACGCTGCTTGTCGAGGTCATGATCCTGTTGCCGAGCCTCGGCCATGAACGCAGCGCCTGGCTGATGAACAGAGTGACCGAGGCCCATCTCGCGGCGCTGACGGTATCGACCGCGCCGCATGGGGTCGTCGATCTGTCGACTCGCAACGAATTGCTCCGTCTGTCCGGCACCGAGGCGATCCGGCTCGTGCAGGGCGGACGCAGCATCCTGGTGTTGCCGCCGCGGGGGACGGTGCGCGCCGAGGGCTCGATCAACCTCGCGCACGAAACCCTGTTTGGTTCCGTTCTCAGGGCTCTCGATGTGCAGTTCGGCCTTGCCCCGCGCGATGTGCTGGTCACCGCGCCAAGTCCGCTGCAGCCGAATGTCATCGTGCAGATCGTCGTCCACAACCCCGTTCTCGCAAGGCATCTGTGGCACTATGCGGACCATACCGCGGCCCTCTCTCTCGCCATCGCGCTGCTGACCGGACTGGTGGTCTATGTCGCGCTCAACCGGGTGCTCGTGCTGCCGATGCGCCGGCTGACGGAAAGCATCACCCGCTTCCGGGAAGATCCCGAGCACGCCGCGCCGCTTGCGATCCGGCCGGCGGATGAGTTCCGGGACGACGAGATCGCGGTTGCCGCGCGCGAACTCGCAAGCATGCAGACGGAGCTTCGTGCCGCGCTGTGGCGCAATGCCAGGCTGGCGGCACTCGGCACGGCGGTGGCCAAGATCAGCCACGATCTGCGCAACATATTATCGACGGCGCTGCTGGTCGCTGACCGGCTTTCCGGAAGTGCTGACCCCGCGATCCCCAGCGGCGCGACGACCCTGGTCGACGCGGTCGAACGCGCGACGGATCTCGTCACTCATACGCTCAGTTTCGCCCGGGAGGGCCCGCCGCCTCTGGTCAGAGCGGCCTGTCCCCTGGCGGAACTGGTCGCAGACGTCGCCGCGCAGACGCGCCTGCTGCACGAGCGCCTGACCATCGAAACGAACATTCCAGCCGAAATCATGCCGTCGCTGGACAGAACGCAGATGCAGCGCGCCTTGCTGAACCTGATGCGCAACGCTGCCGAGGCGGGGGCGGGCCGGCTCGTCATCAGCAGCGGCATCGATGCCGGCCAGGTCATCATCGACATCGTGGATGACGGACCTGGTCTGCCCGAGCGGGCGCAGGCCAATCTGTTCAGGCCCTTCACAGGGTCTGCCCGCAGCGGTGGAACGGGCCTGGGCCTCGCCATCGCCCGTGACCTGGTGCGCGCCCATGGAGGCGAGCTTACGCTCGTGGCGACGAGCAGCAGAGGAACGCATTTCAGGATATCGATCCCGCTCGACCCCGGCTGACCGGCCGTCACGCAGGGTGAGGAGACGTTCCAGTCGCAACTAGAAATGTATGGGCGGAAAGCTTCTCACCAGGCTGCCGCAGACGAGTTGCCAGCCATCGACAAGAACGAAAAAGATGATCTTGAATGGCAGTGACACCGCGGTGGGCGGCAGCATCATCATGCCGAGGCTCATCAGGATCGAGGAAATGACGATGTCGATCACCATGAACGGCAGGAAGATCATGAAGCCCATTTCAAATCCGCGGCGCAACTCACCGACGACGAAGCCGGGAATCAGTGCGCGCCAAGGAACATCCTGCATGTTTGCCGGCGGCTTGATGTGTGCCAGCGAGAGGAAGACCCGCACATCGGCGGGGCGGGCATTATCAGCGAGAAAGGTGTGAAACGGCGCGGCGGCGAGCTTCAGCCCCTCCAGCGTGCCAACATCGCCCTGGGTCATCGGCAGGAGACCGGTGTGCCACGACTGCGAGAACACCGGGGCCATGACAAAATAGGTGAGAAACAGAGCAAGTCCGATCAGCACCGAGTTTGGCGGTGTCGTCTGTGTGCCGAGGGCCGTGCGCAGCAGACTCAGCACGATGACGATCCGCGTGAAGGCCGTGAGCATGACAAGTAGGCTGGGCGCCAGCGAGATGACGCCGATCAGCGCGATGAGCTGGATAAGCTTCGCGGTTTCGGGCGCGCCTCCCGACCCGAGATCGAGATTGACCGACTGGGCATGGGCGGCGTGAGGCAAGGCCAGGAGGGCAAGGCCGAGGCCGGCCCCCAGCAGCACGCCGGTGCGTGTACGCCGGTTCATCAGGTGTCGTTCCCGTGCCGAGCCGTCGGCAAGAGCTGTATTTGGTCCGATCGCGGGCCATTCATGACAACAAAACTGAAGTCGCCCAGTGTAACGATCGACAATGTCGTGCTGCGGCCGACTCGGCAGGACTGTGTCTGGGCCGTCACGCCCCAAGCGGAGGCAATCCCTGTCAAGGCGCTGGTCAGACGGAGTCGGCGCAGAATTGCGGCAAGTCCCGCAATCAGGAGCAAGACGACCCCCAGCGCGATAACAACGTGCTCTATTCCTGCCATGCCCATTCTGCAGCAGTCTCCGGATCTGATCCCGCCGACCTGGCTTCGTCCGAATCGGCGGCAGGTCGGTCTGCGGAAGAAAGCCGGAAAAAGATTAATATTTCATTGAACCTGCGCGTCGGGTTCGCAGAAATAAAAAAATTAATGCCCATTATCCTTGACGGAATTTTAACTTTTCAAAGGCATCATCCTTCCGGTTTCGGAGGGCAAAATGACCTTGAATCTTATCGGCCTCGCCGCCGATCGGCTGGTCTATCTGGCGCAATCGCAATCGGTATTGGCGCAAAACATAGCGAATATCGATACCCCAGGATATGTGTCCAGAATGCCGGTTGCGTTCTCGGATACGCTGAACGGCACTGGCAATCTTGCCTTGGCCACGACGAGTGCCCTCGATATTCCGTCATCCTCCGGTCAATCCGTTGGCACGGAGACCGCCACCGTCGCGGCACGCGCGCCCGATGGAAACGCGGTTTCGCTTGAAAGTCAGCTCGCGGCGGTCGCCGGAACCCAGATCAACCAGCAATATGCAGTGAATATCTACAAGACCTATCTTGGCATGTTCACTACGGCGCTTGGTCCCAACCCGTAAAATCCGAGGAACTATAATGAAATTCGGTACCACACTCGACATTACGGCTGCGGGACTGTCAGCGCAGGATGCGCGGCTGCAGGTCATCGCGCAGAATCTGGCCAACGCGGACAGCACGGGCTCGACGCCGGGCAGCAATCCATATCAGCGAAAGACCATCTCATTCCAGGACGTCTTTAGCCAGACCACCGGCACTGACCTGGTGCAGGTTGCGAATATCGGCAAGGACACGGCGCCATTCCCAATGAAATACGATCCCTCCAATCCCGCGGCCAACGCCCAGGGCTACGTCAAGTTGCCAAACGTAAATAGTCTGGTGGAACTCATGGATATGCAGCAGGCCGAGCGTTCCTACGATGCCAATCTCTCCGTCATGAATGCCACGCGCGGCATGATGACCCGTACGCTGGGGCTGATCTGATGTCCGGAACGATCTCGGCTCTCGTAAATCCGTCCAATGCAATCTCTGCCTATGGTCGCGCTGCCGGCACGGGCGCGGCCGGTTCGCCCAGCTTTGGCGATTACATGTCGAACGTCATCACGAGCGCAATTCATCAGAGCGCGTCGACGGAGCAGGCAGCCAGTTCCGGTTTGATGGGAAAGGGAGACCTTACCCATGTCGTTGCCTCCGTTGCCCAGGCTCAGGTTGCGTTGCAGACGACCGTTGCCATCCGTGATCGTCTGATCCAAGCCTATCAATCGATCATGAGCATGCCGATCTGATCATGGGCGGTGGTGCTTCAGCGATGATTGGCAGACAAAAGGAGCAGCGGTCCGGCATCGCTTGCGGTTCCCGGTATGACTGATCCCGCGGTCATCACGTCGCTCCACGAGGCATTTCTTGTTGCGGCGCAACTGTCGGCGCCGCCTTTGCTCGCCGCGCTCGTGGCGGGCGTCGTGATATCGCTGCTGCAGGCGGTGACGCAAATCAACGAGGCGACCATTGTCTTTTTGCCAAAGATGGCTGCCGTCGCCGGAACATTGATGATCATGGGCAGTTTTTTGCTCGGTACGTTATCGCAGTTCGCGCACGAGATATTCACCGCCATGATTCACGTCGGCTGATCATGTTTCCGCACGGCCTTGCCGATATGGTTTTCGGGCCGTTGCTGATTTTCATCAGAATTTCGAGTCTAGTCATGGCGCTACCCTTCATGGGGGCGGGGAATGCGCCGCCGCAGATACGCATCGGGCTGTCGATCGCTCTTACGGCAATCGTGGCGCCGTTGATCGTCTCCGGTACGATTGGCGTTCCATCCTCGATTCCGGTTTTCGTGTTTCTGGTTCTTCGTGAGATCGTTGTCGGGCTATCTCTCGGCTGGCTCACGGCGGCGATCATGCTGAGCCTGCCCGTAGCGGGACAGATCATTTCCTATCAGATGGGCCTGTCCAGCGTGTTGCTGCCGAATGTCGAGATTGGTCCGAACAGCACGCTGGTGGCGAATGCCCTGAGCGTCATGTTGCCGGCTGTAGTGTTCACCACCGGTCTTTTTATGTTGCCGGTCCTCGCCATAATCCGGTCGTTCCGGGTAATCCCGCTGACGTCGACAATCATTGGCGCTCACCTTCCCCCGGCGGGGCTGCTGCTCGGCTTCGCTGTCCGGGCCGTGTCGGCAGAGTTCGTGACGGCCTTGCATCTTGCCGCGCCTTTTCTGTTCATCGGTCTCCTGTGGCAGGCCGGTCTTGGACTGATGTCCAAGGTCGCCCCGAGCATGCAGGTTTATTTCGTTGCCGCCCCGCTGCAGCTGCTTGGCGGCATGTTTCTGCTCGCGATCCTCGCCTCCCCGATGCTCACTGTCTGGCAGGATGCGATGCTGCCGCTTCTGCATGCTTACGCGAGCTGGTGAGATGCAGGCCGGAATCCGTGATATCGCATGAGGTCGTGTCATAGCGGCTGAAGACAAGGAAGATCGGACCGAAGCTGCGACGCCAACGCGCCTTGCGAAGGCGTTGGACGAGCAGGGGCCCGGAACGTCCAGGGAAGTGGCGACACTGGCCAGTCTCGGTGTTGCCCTTGCGGTGATGATCGGTGTGCTGCCGTCTTCCGCCGAACGCCTTGCGAATACGCTTGCGAGCGCCTTCACCAGGGCTGCAACGGTCGACAGTGGGGCCGGTCTCAGCCGCGCCTTATGGCAGGCTGGAATGGCATCGCTCGGCGTTTTCATTCCGTTTGCAGGCGCGATTGCACTATCGGCAATCGTCGTATCGCTCCTGCAGACCGGCTTCAGGACGAACTGGGGGGCGATTGGCCTGAACTTCGCCAGGTTGAACCCGCTTGCCGGCATCGGCAAACTGTTTGGGACTCCAAACCTCGCCGCTTCCGGACAGTCCATCCTCAAGTTGGCGGCGATTGGTGCAGCGCTTTATGTCGTCATGGACGCAAGGCTCCACGGCCTGGAGGCGATGCTGCTCGGTTCGGAAAAGACGCTTCTTGCGGCGATCTTTGGTTCGATCGTTGCCATTCTGTCTGCGGCCGTCATGATTCAGGTTGTTTCGGGCGCAGTCGACTTCGTGTTGGTGCGCAACCGCTTTTCGACTTCAGTCAAAATGTCACGGCAGGAAGTCAAGGACGAACAGAAGGAAACGGATGGCGATCCCCACGTTCGCGCGCGGATCAAGGCGGCGCGAAGTGCCCTTGCCAAACGAAGCCTCAACGTGGCGATGGCCCGGGCGGCCGTCGTCATTACGAACCCGACACATTATGCGGTTGCGCTGGAATACCGTGCGGGCCAGGCGGAAGCGCCGAAGATCGTCGCCAAGGGCGCAGATGAACGAGCGGCGCGGATCCGGGATCTTGCGCGCGAGGCCCGCATTCCGATCGTGGCAAATCCGCCGCTCGCCAGGGCGCTGTTCCAGCAGGATGTTGAAACCGAGATCCTGCCCGAGCATTACCGGGCGGTGGCCGAAATCATCGCCTATATCTGGAAGCTTGCGGAGCGGCAGATGTCGCGGATCTGAACGTCGATCAGGAACGACGGGAGTGGATCTCAAGGATCGCCAGCAACGATCGCACACGTTCTGCGTCGGTCCGGGCTTCGAGAAGTGTCTGCTTCTCGATCGGGCTGAACGGGCACGCCATGCACAGGGTAACAATCAGCGCATCGTCCGAGATTTCATTGATCGCATCCCAGTTCGCATCGACGCCGATCGCTTCGAAATAGCGTCGTAGCGCGCCGGTCAGCAGCTCTCGCGAAACGAGGGGAGGGGCTCCGATGGCGCCATTCGACTGTATCGCGAAATCGTCGCGGAATGCGGACACATCGCCCTGCACCCGGCGGTAGCCGCGCCGCATTTCCGCTTCCTCGACGACCTCGAAGCGAACGAGACCCGTCAGGGTGATGAGATAGCGTCCGTCATCCGTCTCGCTGAAGGCCGTGATGCGGCCGAGGCAGCCGAGGCGATAGATGGCCGGCCCGTTCGCGGTTCGCGGTGTGTCGGGAAGCGGCTGGATCATGCCGAACATTCGCCCCGCGGCCATCGCGTCGTCGACCATGGCCAGATAGCGCGGCTCGAAAATGTTCAGCGGCAGACGCCCGCCCGGAAACAGCACGGCCCCGGTCAGTGGAAAGATCGGAAAGATCTCCGGGACGCCCTCGAACCGTGCGGACGTCCCCGACATGCCGAAGAGTGAACTCAACTGAACAGCAGGGCCGAGAGTTTGCGCCGGGCGGCCATCGTGTCGGCGTCATCGACGCCCCAGGCGTCGAAGAACTTGAGAAGCTGAAGTCGGGCCGCGTCATCCTTCCAGTTGCGCTGACGTCGCATGATGTCGAGCAGGGCCTCGGCGGCGCCGGTGCGGTCGCCGGTGGCGTTGAGGGCGGCAGCGAGAGCGAACCGGGTGTCGTGGTCGTTCGGATCCGCGGCAAGCCTGGCCTGGAGTTCGGCCAGTTGGCGGGCGGCCATGCGGCCTTCGCGGGCGACGGAAACCGCCGTCTTTGCCGCCTGGATCTCCGCGTGCTCGGCGAGGGATTGCGGGACCTCGGCCAGGATGGCCTCGGCCCTCTCATCCGCGCCGAGGGCGACAAGCGCCCGCACGAGGCCGGCCCAGGCCTCGGGGCGGTTCTGGTCCTCATCGAGCGCGGCGCTGAACAGGGCGGCGGCCTGCTCCGGCTGATCGTCCTCCATCGCCTTGCGGGCCTGAGCGATCAGGTCTGCCGAGGGTGCCGAGGAGCCGGCCAGCTTGAGCAGCGCGTCGACGAACCGGCGCACCTCGCTTTCCGGCAGGGCGCCCTGGAACAGATCGGCGATCTGTCCCTGCCAGAATGCGGCGACGGTCGGCACCGACTGCAACGGCAACCCGAGGCTCGAAAGCTGCTGAACGAGCGCGCGGTTCTCGTCGATGTCGATCTTGACCAGCCTGATCCTGCCGCCATAGGCGCGGACGACTTTCTCGAGCGTCGGCGTCAGAGTCTTGCAGGGACCGCACCAGGTAGCCCAGAAATCGACCAGAACCGGGACCTTTCTCGATGCCTCGACGACATCGGCCATGAACGTGGTCTGGCTGCCCTCGATGATTGCGGCGTCCGCGCCTGTTGGGCGCCGTGCGTCCGAGTCGGTGAAATGATCCATGGTCGCTGATCCGTTGCTATGACTCCCTAGATGATAGTCAACCGCGCCCGCGCAAGCCAGTCGGACGCATGGATGCCCCCGGACCGGCGATCAGCGGCCGCCTTGTGAGCCAAAGGGATGTGTGCAAGCCGTCCGCGCGGCGCGGGATCAGCCGGGATCGCGGGAGAGGCCCGCGGCGTCGAGCGCCTTCAGATAAGCGGGCCACCGCTGATCCTGCTCGCGCCCCAGCCTGTGAAGATAGTCCCAGGAATAGATGCCGGTGGAGTGCCCGTCGTCGAAGGTGATTCGCACCGCGTAGTTGCCGTTCGGCTCGAGGCGGGAGATGCCCACCGCCTTCTTGCCGGCGACCAGTTGCCGCTCTGACGGGCTGTGGCCCTGCACTTCGGCACTCGGGCTCTCGACGCGGAGATATTCGGCCGAAAGCTCGAAGCGAGCGCCATCGGCGAAGGTGATCTCGAGCACCCGCTCGGCCCGGCGCAGGCGGATTTCGGTCGGTTCCGGCGCGGTCACGGGTCGATCTGGCGCGCTTCGTCGACCAGCATGATCGGGATGCCGTCCCGGATCGGAAAGGCGAGGCCGGCTTTCGTGCTGATCAGTTCCCCGGCCTCGCGATCATAGATCAGCGGCCCCTTGGTGAGCGGGCAGACCAGGATTTCCAGAAGGCGGGGGTCGATCGGCGCCGGATCGGCCATTGGCGGGCATCCTCTGCGGCGGGGACTGGCGGACCCGAAGAGACTCGAACTCCTAACCCCCAGATTCGTAGTCTGGTGCTCTATCCAGTTGAGCTACGGGTCCGCCGTGGAGGGCGAATTAGCGGATCGGCGGCGATCCCGCAACCCCATAACGCGGTTGTGCCCCATGCACGCCATTCGCGGCCAGCCAGTGCGACATCGCGTGGCGCAAATCCGGTTTCGCGCCAGGGCCGGGCGTGCTAAGGCCCCGCCATGAGCGAAAACATGACACTGGTGGTCGGCGCCGACCATGCGGGGTTCGAATTGAAGGACCGGCTGGCAGAGGCCGCGCGCGCCGCCGGCTGGGCGGTGATCGATTGCGGCACGAATTCGGCCGCGAGCGTGGATTATCCCGATATCGCGCATGAGGTGAGCATGCGGATCGAGGCCGGATCGGCCCGTTTCGGCCTGCTTGTGTGCGGTTCCGGCATCGGCATGGCGATCGCGGCGAACCGCCACACCGGCGTTCGTTGCGCGCAGGCCCATGATGCAACCGAGGCGCGCCTTTCGCGCATGCACAATAATGCCAATATCCTCGCCCTGGGTGCCCGGCTGACCGGCGAAATGGTCGCGCTGGACGCGCTCAATGCGTTTCTGACCACCGAATTCGAAGGCGGCCGGCACGAGAAGAGGCTCGCCAAACTGACCCCGGAGCCGAAAACATGAACCAGCAGAGCCCGATCGCGAACATCTCGCGCTTCTTCAACGCCCCTCTCGCCGAGACCGATCCTGATCTCGCGGCGGCGATCGGCCGCGAACTCGGCCGCCAGCAGGACGGCATCGAGCTGATCGCCTCCGAGAATATCGTCTCCCGCGCCGTGCTCGAGGCCCAGGGGTCGGTGCTGACCAACAAATACGCCGAAGGCTATCCCGGCAAGCGCTACTATGGCGGTTGCGCGGCGGTCGATATCGCCGAGGAACTGGCGATCGCGCGCGCGAAGGAGCTGTTCGGTTGCGCCTTCGCCAATGTCCAGCCGCATTCCGGCGCGCAGGCCAACCAGGCGGTGTTCCTCGCCCTGCTCAACGCGGGCGACACGATTCTGGGCATGAGCCTCGCCGCGGGCGGCCATCTGACCCATGGGGCGGCGCCGAACCTGTCCGGCAAATGGTTCGACGCCGTGCAGTATGGCGTGAAGCGCGAGGATGGCACCCTCGACTACGAGGAGCTGGAGCGCCTCGCGCGCGAGCGCAAGCCGAAACTGATCATCGCCGGCGGCTCGGCCTATCCGCGCTTCATCGACTTTGCCCGCATCCGCAAGGTGGCGGACGAGGTCGGCGCCTATTTCATGGTCGACATGGCGCATTTCGCCGGGCTCGTCGCGGCCGGGATCTTCCCCTCGCCGGTGCCCCACGCGCATGTCGTTACCACGACGACGCACAAGACCCTGCGCGGCCCGCGCGGCGGCATGATCCTCTCCAACGACCTCGACCTCGGCAAGAAGATCAACTCGGCGGTGTTCCCCGGCCTGCAGGGCGGCCCGCTGATGCATGTGATCGCGGCGAAGGCGGTCGCCTTCGGCGAGGCGCTCCGCCCCGAATTCCGCGCCTACCAGAAGGCGCTGGCCGACAATGCCAAGGTGCTGGCGGAAACGCTGGTCGAGGGCGGTCTCGATATCGTGACCGGCGGGACCGACTGCCATCTCATGCTGGTGGATCTCCGCCCGAAGAACGTGACCGGCAAGGCGGCGGAGGCCTCGCTCGAGCGCGCCCACATGACCGCGAACAAGAACGCGATTCCGTTCGACCCGGCGAAGCCGGCGGTCACCTCCGGCATTCGCCTCGGCACGCCGGCGGCGACGACGCGCGGTTTCGGGCCCGACGAGTTCCGCATGGTCGGCCGTTTCATCGTCGAGGTGCTGGACGGGCTCTCGGCATCGAACGACGGTGACAACGCCGCCGTCGAGGCGGCGGTGGGCGCCAAGGTGCTGGAGCTCTGCGCCCGGTTCCCGATCTACCGGTAAAAAAGCGTGCGCTGCCCGTTCTGCGGCGAGGCCGATACCCAGGTCAAGGACAGCCGGCCGACGGAGGATGGCGCCGCCATCCGTCGCCGGCGCTTCTGCCCGCAGTGCAGCCAGCGTTTCACCACGATCGAGCGCGTGCAGCTGCGCGAGCTGGTCGTGGTGAAGGCCGATCAGCGGCGGGTCGCGTTCGATCGTGACAAGCTGGCCCGTTCGATCCGCACCGCGCTGCGCAAGCGACCCGTCGATGACGAGCGGATCGAGCGGATCGTCAACGGCATCGTCCGCAAGCTGGAAGCCTCGGGCGAGGCGGAAATTCCGTCCAGCGAGATTGGCGAGCTGGTGATGGATACGTTGAAAGAGGTCGATGCGGTGGCCTATGTGCGCTTCGCCTCGGTCTATCGCGATTTCCGGGAAGCCAAGGATTTCAAGGCCTTCCTGGGTACGATGGACCCATCGAAATAGGCATGGACGATCTCGCGCATATGCGGACGGCCCTCGCGCTCGCACGGCGCGGCCTGGGCGAGACCGCGCCGAATCCGACCGTCGGCTGCGTGATCGTGCGCGGCGGGCGGGTGGTCGGGCGTGGCCGCACGGCGCAAGGCGGGCGGCCGCATGCCGAAACCGAAGCCCTTGCCGCGGCGGGCGACGCGGCAAGGGGCGCCACCGCCTATGTCACGCTCGAACCCTGCGCCCATCACGGCCGGACGCCGCCCTGCGCCGATGCGCTGGTCGCGGCCGGCATCGCGCGCGTCGTCGTCGCCATGACCGACCCGGACGAGCGGACCAACGGCGCGGGCCTCTCCCGCCTGCGCGAGGCGGGACTCGAGGTGGTCGAGGGAATTGGCGGTGCCGAAGCCGCGGAAATCAATGCGGGGTTCTGCAAGTGCATCCGCGAGGGGCGGCCGCTGGTGACGCTGAAGCTCGCGACCTCGCTCGACGGGCAGATCGCGACGCGCACCGGCGCCAGCCAGTGGATCACCGGTGCGGCGGCCCGCCAGGCGGCGCACGCGTTGCGCGGGACGCATGACGCCGTGATGGTCGGCGTCGGCACCGTGCTGGCCGATGATCCGGAACTGACCTGCCGCCTCGAGGGCTTCCGCAGCACGCCGGTCATCCGCCTGATCGTCGATTCGCATTTGCGGATCCCGCTCGACGGGCGGCTGGTGCGCGGGGCCGCGGACCACCCCCTCTGGATCGTGCATCGCGACGGCGCCGACCCGGCCCGGCGCGCGGCGCTGCTCGATCTCGGCGCCCGGCTGTTCGAGGTTCCCGCCGCCCCGGTGGGGATCGACCTTGCGGCGGCGCTCGCGGCGGTGGGCGAGGCGGGGCTGACCCGCGTGCTGGCCGAGGGCGGCGGCACTCTTGCGGCGGCGCTGATCCGTGCCGATCTGGTGGACCGTCTGGAGTGGTTCACCGCCCCGGTCGTGATCGGCGATGACGGGATCGGCGCGGTGGCCGGCTTCGGTGTGGAGGAGTTGGGCCGGGCGGCGCGTTTCACGCGCATCGACGCGTCGGTTTGCGGCGGCGACATCCGCACGCGCTATCGGAGGGATTGAACGATGTTCACCGGGATCATCACCGGGGTTGGCGATGTGCGCGACGTGCGCCCGGCGGACAGCGTCAGCGATACGCGTCTCGTCATCGGCGTGCCGGCGGGCAATCCCGACTGGGCCGGGATCGGCGAGGTCGCGCTCGGCGCCTCGATCGCCTGTTCGGGGTGCTGCCTCACGGTGGTCGAGCGCGGGCCGGACTGGTTCGCCGTCGAGGTTTCCGGCGAGACGCTGTCGAAGACCACGCTCGGCGCGTGGCGCACCGGCACCAGGATCAATCTCGAGCGCGCGCTGCGCATGGGCGACGAACTGGGCGGCCATGTCGTCTCCGGCCATGTCGACGGGCTGGGCGAGGTGGTGTCGACGCGGCCGGAGGGCGGCTCGACGCGCTGGCGTTTCCGGGTGTCGCGGGACCTGGCGCGCTTCATCGCGCCGAAGGGCAGCGTTGCGGTGAACGGTGTCTCGCTGACGGTGAACGAGGTTGACGGCACTGAATTCGGGGTGAACATCATCCCGCACACGGAAACGCACACCAATTTCGCCACGCTGGCGGTCGGCGATGCGGTGAATATCGAAATCGACATGCTGGCCCGCTATGTCGCGCGGCTGGCGGAGGTAGCCTGATGGATCAGCTCAAGACCGCATCGCTGCAGCAATACCTCGCCTCGGCCGAGGAGATCATCGAGGAAGCGCGCGCCGGGCGGATGTTCATCCTGGTGGATGACGAGGACCGGGAAAACGAGGGCGACCTCGTGATCCCCGCCCAGTTCGCGACGCCCGACGCCGTGAATTTCATGGCCCGGCACGCGAGGGGGCTGATCTGCCTCGCGCTGACCCGCGCGCGCTGCGAGACGCTCGGGCTCAAGCTCATGGCGCAGTCGAACGGGTCGCGCCACGAAACCGCCTTCACGGTCTCGATCGAGGCGCGCGAGGGGGTGACCACCGGGATTTCCGCGGCCGACCGGGCGCGGACCATCGCGGTCGCCATCAATCCCGAATGCGGCGCCGCCGACATCGTCTCGCCCGGCCACATCTTTCCGCTGATGGCGCGGGACGGCGGCACGCTGGTCCGCACCGGCCATACCGAGGCGGCGGTGGACATTGCCCGCCTCGCCGGCCTCACGCCGGCCGGGGTGATCTGCGAGATCATGAACGAGGACGGGACGATGGCGCGGCTGCCGGACCTCGTCTCGTTCGCGCAGTACCATAATCTCAAGCTCGGGACGATCGCCGATCTGATCGCCTATCGCCGGCGGATGGAGAAGCTGGTCCGCCGCGCGGGCGATGGAATGATCACGGATGGCGCGGGGCATCAGTGGCGCAGCGTCGTCTTCGAGAACACGATCGACCAGGTCGAGCACGTCGCTCTCATCAAGGGCGACATTGCCGCCGACGAGCCCGTGCTGGTGCGGATGCACGCGATCAGCACGATCGACGACATTCTGGGCGGCGACCATATCCGCGACCTGCGCCGGGCGATGGCGCAGATCGCCCAGTCCGGGCGCGGGGTCGTCGTGCTCATCCGCGAGGCGCGGCCCGATGCGGTCTCCTCGCGGTTGCGGCAGATCGTCGGCGGGGCGCGCACCGGCGCCGTGCTGCGCGACTATGGCGTGGGCGCGCAGATCCTCGCGGATCTGGGCGTGCGTGACATGGTGCTGCTCTCGAACCACAAGCGCGCCGTGGTCGGGCTGGAAGGCTACGGGCTCAACATTGTCGAGCAACTGCCGATCGAGGAGCCTTCGAAGCCATGAGCACGGCCGATGCCCCTGAAGCCGAGGTGCCGGATGTGCCTGGCCCGGCGCCGCGCATCCTGCTGATCCGCGCGCCCTATTACCGGCAGATCGTCGACGGCATGACGGATGCGGCGGTGCTGCTCCTCGGCCGGGCGAATGCGACGGTCGAGACGGTCGACGTCGCCGGCGCGTTCGAGCTGCCGCAGGCGCTCGCCATCGCGCTGCGCGGGCGGACGCGCTACGATGGCTATGTGGCGCTCGGCTGCGTCGTGCGCGGCGAGACGGACCATTACGATTTCATCTGCGATTCGGCGATGAACGGGCTGATGCAGGTGGCGATCGACTATGCGGCGCCGCTCGGGACGGCGCTGCTGACCGTCGATACCCTGGCTCAGGCGGAGGCGCGCTCGGCCGAGACCGGATCGAACAAGGGGGCCGAGGCGGCATCGGCCTGTCTGCGGCAGATCGCCCTCGCGCGTCGTCTGGGGGCGGCATGAAACCGGCGGGAAGCAAGGCGCGGCCGCGCACGCTCGCCCGCGCCGCGGCGGTGCAGGCGCTCTACCAGTGCGAGCATGCCGGCGAGACGGCCGAAACCGTGATCGACCAGTTCGTCCGCCACCGTTTCGGGCGGATGGCGGGGATGCTCGGCGTCGAGGAAGGCGAGGTTCCGCCGCCCGATGTGCCGCTGTTCTCGCGCATCGTCCGCACCGCGACGGCGCAGCAGGACGTGGTCGACCCGCTGATCGCCGGCGTGCTGCCCGAAGCCTGGCCGATGCCGCGGCTCGATCCGGTGCTGCGAGCCCTGTTGCGCGCCGCCGGCGCCGAGCTTTGGATGACCGACGGGCCGCCGGCGCGGGTCGTCATCAACGAATATCTCGACGTGGCGCACGGCTTCCTCGAAGGCGATGCGGTGCAGATGGGCAACGCCGTGCTCGACCGGATTGCCCGCACGCTGCGCGAAGGCGAGTTCACCGACCCCGTCAGGGCATGAGGTGAGCGGCGAGTTCGGCCGCATCGCCCGGTATTTCGCGCCGCTCGCCTCGGCGGAAGCGCTCGGCCTGGCCGACGATGCCGCGCTCTGGACGCCGCCGGCCGGGCGCCAGGCCGTGCTGACGGTGGATCAGATGATCGAGGGCGTGCACTTCCTGCCGGATGATCCCGCCGATCTGGTCGCCCGCAAGCTGATGCGCCGGAATCTTTCCGATCTCGCCGCCATGGGCGCGCGGGCGGAGGGATACCTGCTCACGACCGCCTTGCGCGCCGACACGCCCGAGACCTGGCTTTCGGCGTTTGCCGAAGGCCTCGCCGCCGACCAGGCGCGGTTCGGCCTGCCGCTCTGGGGGGGCGACAGCTCGTCCACGCCCGGTCCGGTGATGACGTCGATCACCATGATCGGCAGTGTCGAACCCGGGGCGGCGCTGCGGCGCGGTGGGGCGGTTGCGGGCGACGCGCTCTACGTCACCGGCACGATCGGCGATGCGGTGCTCGGGCTGCATGCCGCCCGTGGCGAGATCGCCGATCCGACCGGCCATTTCCGCGCGCGCCGCCTGCTGCCCGAGCCTCGCATCGGTCTTGCGCTCGCGGGTCTCGTTCATGCCGCGATCGATGTCTCCGACGGGCTGGTGCAGGATCTCGGCCATGTGTGCCGAGCATCGGGCTGCGGCGCGGTGATCGAGGCGGACCGCGTTCCGCTGTCGCCGGCGGCGCGGGCGGCGGGACCCGCCTGGCGGGAGACGATCCTCACCGGCGGCGACGATTACGAATTGCTGATCGCCGCCCCGGCGGGATCGGAACACGCGTTGCGGCAGGCCTGCGCCGGCACGCCGCTCACGCGGATCGGCCATTTCGTGGCGGGGGCGCCCGCGGTGACGGCGGTGGACAAGGATGGCCGGCCGGTCACGCTGGCGCGAACCGGCTGGCAACATTTCTGACGAAGCGTCAGTTCTGCGGCGCCTTGAAGGCGACCTCCCGCTTGAGCGAGAACGGGTCGCTCGGGTCGCGCTGGTTCAGGAGATCCTGCATCCGCAGTTCGACCGCGCCGAGAATCTTCGGATGCGTCAGGCAGTAGAAGCGTCCCTCTTCGATGCATTCGAAGGTTCTGGCCGCAACCTCCGGCGCGCCGATCCGCCCCGAGGTGACCGCCTTGCGGGTCTGCTCCTCGGCCAGGCGCTGGCTGGCCGTCGGCGGCGCGTCGTTGGCGAGTTCGGCCGGGCGATTGCGCGCCGCATCCTTGATGCCGGTATCGACGAAGGCGGGGCAGAGCACGGTCACGCCGAGGATCGATCCGGAAATCCGCAGATCCTGGAACAGCGTTTCCGACAGCGTGACGACACCGTGTTTGGAGACGTTATAGACGCCCATGGTCTGTGCCGAGATCAGCCCGGCGACCGAGGCGGTGTTGACGATGTGGCCCTCGTCGCCGTTGGCGATCATGCGCGGGACGAAGCAGCGCACGCCGTGGATCACGCCCCAGAGGTTGACGCCGAGCACCCATTGCCAGTCGCGCACCGAGTGCTCCCAGAGCAGCCCGCCGCCGCCGACGCCGGCATTGTTGAAGAGCAGATGGGCGTTGCCGTACTGCGCGAACACCGAATCCGCGAACCGCTCCATCGCTTCGGCGTTGCTGACATCGACGCGTTCGGCCAGCACCTCGGCGCCGGCCGCGCGCAGTTCGGCGGCGATGGCCTCCAGCGCGTCGGGCTGGATGTCGGCGAGGGCGAGGCGCATGCCGCGGGCGGCGGCGATGCGGGCGAATTCGCGGCCGAAGCCGCTGCCCGCGCCGGTGATGACGGCAACCCGGTTGCTGAACTCTTTCATGGCAGGATCACGATCTTTCCGGTGACGCGGCGTGCCGCCATGTCCCGCAGCGCCTCGTCCGTCTGGTCGAGGCTGTAGGTTTTCGACACGAGCGGGCGGATTTCGCCGCGCGCCAGCATGGCGAACAGGTCTTCCATCATCCGGATCTGGTTCTTCGGCTCGCGGCGGGCGAACTCGCCCCAGAACACGCCGACCAGCGACGCGCCCTTGAGCAGCGGCAGGTTGAGCGGCAAGGACGGAATGGTGCCTTCGGCGAAGCCGATCACCAGATAGCGCCCGCGCCAGGCGATCGAGCGGAAGGCCGGCTCGGCCAGGTGCCCGCCCACGGGATCGAAGATGACGTCCGGTCCCTTGCCGCCGGTGTGTTCGCGGATCGCGGCCCGCAGGTCCCCGGTGCCGTAATTGATCGTGGCGTCGGCGCCATGCGCGCGGCAGATCTCGAGCTTTTCCTCTGACGAGGCGGCGGCGATCACCCTGGCACCCTTGGCCTTGGCGATATCCACCGCGGCGAGACCGACGCCGCCGGCGGCACCCAGAACCAGGATCGTCTCGCCGGGCTTGAGTTCCCCGCGGTCGACGACGGCGTGGTGCGAAGTGCCGAAGGCGAGCATCAGCCCGGCGGCGACCTCGAACGAAACGCTGTCCGGTATGGGCACGCAGCGATGCGCGTCGAGCGCGATCTTTTCCGCAAATCCGCCGGTCGAGCAGAGGGCGAGCACGCGGTCACCAGGCTTGTAGCCGGTGACGCCCTCGCCGACCGCCTCGATCTCCCCGGCGATTTCGGCGCCGGGGGTGAAGGGCAGTTCGGGCTGCACCTGGTACTTTTTCTGGATGATCAGCACGTCGGGGAAATTCACCCCGGCGGCGTGAATCCGGATCAGCACCTCGCCTTTCTGCGGGACGGGATCGGGGATGTCGCGCAGGCGCAGCGTCTCCGGCCCGCCCCATTCCTCGCAGCGGATCGCGCGCATCAGGCCTGGCCCGGCTCGGACAGCCCGTCCGCGATCAGCACATTCGGATAGCCGCCCGTGCGTGCCGGATCGGTGTTGCGGTAGCGCCGGTGTTCAAGCCGGGCGAGCTGGTCGCGATGCACTTCGTCCGGCCCGTCGGCCAGACGCAGCGTGCGCTGGTGCGCATAGGCCGAGGAGAGCCAGGTATCGGCGACGCCGCCGCCGCCGAAGGCCTGGATCGCCCAGTCGACCACCTTGCAGGCGACGTTGGGGGCGACGACCTTGATCATCGCGATCTCGGCGCGGGCTTCCTTGTTGCCTACCGTGTCCATCATGTGCGCGGCCTTGAGGGTGAGCAGGCGGGCCTGGTCGATCATGATGCGGCTTTCGGCGATGCGCTCGCGCCAGACGCTCTGCTCGATGACCGGCTTGCCGAAGGCGGTGCGGCTTTCGAGCCGGCGGACCATGCGCTCCAGCGCCCGCTCGGCCACCCCGATCGAGCGCATGCAGTGATGGATGCGTCCCGGCCCGAGCCGGCCCTGGGCGATCTCGAAGCCGCGGCCCTCGCCGAGCAGCATGTTGGCGGCCGGCACCCGCACCTTGTCGAAGATCATCTCGGCATGGCCGTGCGGGGCATCCACATCGCCGAACACCGGCAGGGCGCGCTTCATCGTCACACCCGGATGCGGGAAGGGCACCAGGATCATCGACTGGCGCTTGTAGGGGTCGGGGTTCTCGGGGTCGGACTGGCCCATCACGATCAGGATGCGGCAGCGCGGGTCGGGCGCGCCGGAGGTCCACCACTTATGGCCGTCGATGACGTATTCGTCGCCCTCGCGGCGGATCGAGGTCTCGATGTTCTTCGCATCCGAGGAGGCGACGCGCGGCTCGGTCATCGCGAAGGCGGAACGGATCTCGCCGGCGAGCAGCGGCTTCAGCCAGGCTTCCTTTTGCTCCGGTGTTCCGTAACGGGTCAGCACTTCCATGTTGCCGGTATCGGGGGCGGAGCAGTTGAAGGCTTCCGGGCCGAAGGGCGAGCGGCCCATGATTTCGGCGAGCGGCGCGTATTCGACGTTGGTCAGCCCGGCGCCATGCTCGGATTCGGGGAGAAACAGGTTCCACAGCCCCGCCGCCTTCGCCTTCTGCTTGATCTCCTGCAGCAGCTCCAGCGGCTTCCACTGGTTGGCCTGGGTGTGGGCGGTGTGGAACAGCGCCTGTTCGTTCGGATAGATGTGCTCGGCCATGAAGTCGGCAACGCGCTGGCGCAGCGCCTCGGTCTTGGCGGAATAACGGAACTCCATGGTAGCATATTCCTCGCTGTTCTGATTCTGCTGAGCCGTCTGTTTGACCCAACTGTGCGAGGTGCGCGCGGGTTATGCAAGTCCCCCAAGCGGCAGGCTCGATACGGCTGGGGCAATGACGCTTGACAGCGCGCCGCCTGCCCCCGATTTTCCGGCGCGATCGGGAGGAGGGAACCGGATGAGCACGGAAAGCCAGCCGCGACTTGTCGAGATGCTGCCACAGCACAGGCTCGATGAGGCGAGGCTGTTCGCCTACCTGGCCGGCCATGTCGAGGGATTCGCGGAACCGGCGACGATCCGCCAGTTCCAGGGCGGGCAGTCGAACCCGACCTACCTGATCGAGACGGCGGCCCGGAACTATGTGCTGCGCAAGAAGCCGCCGGGAACCCTGCTGCCCTCGGCGCACCAGATCGACCGCGAATTCCGCATCCAGAGCGCGCTGGCCGCGACCGACGTGCCGGTGGCGCCGATGCTGCATTACTGCACCGATGCCGCGGTGATCGGCACCGAGTTCTACGTGATGGGTCACGTGGCGGGCCGGGTGTTTCACGACGTGATGATGCCCGGGCTTGCGCCGGAGGAGCGCGGCGCCATCCATCGGCAGATCTTCGAGACCATCGCGGCGCTGCACAAGGTCGACTACAACGCGGTGGGCCTGACCGGCTTCGGCCGGCCGGACCACTATGTCGCCCGCCAGATCGAGCGCTGGACGAAGCAGTACGAAGCCTCGAAGACCGAGGACTTCGCGCCGATGACCGACCTG
The DNA here is from genome assembly GCF_000202835.1 of Acidiphilium multivorum AIU301. Classification (NCBI taxonomy): domain Bacteria; kingdom Pseudomonadati; phylum Pseudomonadota; class Alphaproteobacteria; order Acetobacterales; family Acidocellaceae; genus Acidiphilium; species Acidiphilium multivorum. Next base: position 2,618,126 of record NC_015186.1, on the reverse strand, counting down.
ATCGCCTGGCTGCGCGCCAACATTCCCGAGCGCGACGAGAGTGCGATCGTGCATGGCGACTTCCGGCTCGGCAACATGATGATCCACCCGACCGAGCCGCGGATCGTCGCCGTGCTGGACTGGGAGCTTTCGACCATCGGCCACCCGCTCGCGGATCTCGCGTATTGCTGCATGTCCTATCATCTGCCGCCCGGCTCCGGCCCGGCGATGGCGGGCTACCAGGGGGTGGATCTCGCGGAACTCGGCCTGATGAGCGAGGCCGAGGCGCTGGAGCTGTATTGCCGGCGGACGGGGCGCGAGCGGATCGACAACTGGCGGTTCTTCATGGGCTTCTCGCTGTTCCGCTCGGCGGCCATTGTCGAGGGCGTCTATGCCCGCGCGCTGGCCGGCAACGCGGCCGACCAGCGCGCGCATCGCATGCATGACGTGTTCCTGCAGGTCGCCAAGACCGGCTGGAACATCGTGCGCGGGGATTGAGGCGGGGCGTGCCCGTCTCCGGCGCTTGCCTCCCCGCGCGCGGGGGCGCTATCCGCCTCGGTGGCAACGGCGCCTGCGCGCCGATTTCATGATGGCTCCGCCCAGGAAAGGTTCCGACGCATGAAGCTCTTCCACTCCCCGACCAGCCCGTATGTCCGCAAGGTGATGGCCTGCGCGATTGCCCGCGACATCGACCGGAGGATCGAACTGATCCCGACCAATCCGCACGAAAGCCCCGCGGCGCTGATCGCGAACAATCCGCTCTCCAAGGTGCCCTGTCTGGTCAATGACGAGGGCGTGGCCCTCTTCGACAGCAGGGTGATCTGCGAATATCTCGACCAGATCGGCGATGCGCTGCCGCTGTTTCCTGCCAGCGGGTCGGCCAGATGGGTGGCGCTGCGCTACCAGGCGATGGGCGACGGCATTCTCGATGCCGCGGTCGGCGCCCGGATGGAGAGCATGAAGCCGAGGGAAGCCGCGCGCGAGGCCTTCATCGAGCGGCAGATGCACGCCATCGACCGGACCCTTGCGATGCTCGAACAGGATCCGCCGGGCCGGATGCTCGATATCGGGTCGATCGCGGTGGCCTGCGCGCTTGGTTATCTTGATTTCCGTTTCGCGGCACGGGAGTGGCGGAAGTCCTGGCCTGGCCTCGCCGCCTGGTTCGCCGCCTTCGGCAAGGAACCGGCCATCGCCCGGACCGAGCCGCCGGCGGCCTGAGCGAACCGGTCAGGCGGCGACCCAGTGCGCCGCCAGCCCGCCCGCGCCGTCCATCACGCCGATGGCGCGGCGATGGCCGGCGGCGCGCAGATACAGCACGTCGATCATCGATGCGGTGAGGCGGCAGACGGTGAAGTGCCGCTCGGCTTCGTCCTCGCCGATCGTTTCATCGAGCACGCGCGGTTCGGCCCGCATGCCCGGCGCTCGCGCGCCGCGGTAGATTTGACGGGCGCCATCCGGCAGGCCGCGCCAGACCGCAGCGCTGTCCGCATCGTCGCTATGCAGCTCGACCTGCCCCTCGATCCGGATCTGCAGCTTCGCTCCGGCATCGTAGGCGAGGATGGCGGCGCGCCGGTCACGGGAGAGTTCGGCGAACTTCGCGGATCGCGAGTCGGTGTGGAAGGTGAGCCGGACGCCGTGTGGCTCGAAGCTGCGCAGCACGACGGAGCGCAGGCGGGGCGCACCATCGGCACCCAGCGTCGCAATGCCGATGACATGGAAATCGCTGCACCGGCCGCGCGCGCCGCTGGCAAGGCGGGCCAGCGCGGCAGAGATGAAGTCCGCTGCCGGATGATGGGCGGGATCTTCGTCCTGAAATGGAAGGGGTGGGGTGTTCGATCCGGTCATGGGCGGAAATCTGGTCCGCTTCAGCCGGTTGAAAACCCCACCCCGGAACAGGAAGGCGGGCGGAGGTCATCCGCCCGCCGCCGATTGCCCTTACTCGGCCCCGAACATTTCCGGTTCGCCGGCGAGGATCGTGGCTTTCGCCTCTTCCGGGTCGGGAATGCCCGAATTCATGGCGATGACGAGGATGACAAGGCTGAAGACGATCAGGATGACCGAGGCCGCAACCTGTCCGAGCGCTCCGGTTCCGCCGGTGAGGCCCTTCGGCCCGAGATAGGTGATCAGCCACATGCCGAAGAAATACGGCGCAAGCCACCACGCGCCGCTCCAGTGGAGATTGCTCAACCCGACGCCGGCAATCGCCTCATAGCCGACATAGATCACCGTGAACGCCAGGATGAGCTCGAACAGGAAGGTGTCCGTCGAGGAGCCGCTCCAGAAGATGATGAAGTTCGAGATGATGAAGGCCACCGCGGAAATCAGCATGCCGCCGGAAAGCAGGTAGGGGCGCTTGTACTTGTCGACCGGCATGGTCTTGCGCAGCGTCATGAGCACGACGGGGCCCGTGCCATACGACAGCACGGTTGCCGAGGAGATGAACGTGACGATGCCCTGCCACGACGGGAACGGAACAAGAAACAGCAGGCCGACCAGGAAAGACACGATCACCCCGACAATCGGCACGCCGGCGACAGAGAGCCGCGCAAACGTGTTGCCGCCCAGCAATCCTTCCTTGCCGGTCGCATACAGCACGCGGGACGTGGTGGTGAAATAGATGATACCCGTCCCGGACGGCGAGATGAATGCGTCGATGTAGAGGAGAACCGCCAGCCAGCCCATGCCGATCAACGAGGCCAGGCCGGCGAACGGACCGAACGCCCCCTTGAAGGTGACCTTGGCCCAGCCATTCGCGATATCGCTGGGGTTGAGCGCGCCGATGAACGCGATTTGCAGGCCCATGTAGATGACGAGGCCGATGACGACCGACCCGACGATCGCGATCGGGAGGTTTCGGCGCGGATTGCTTGATTCGCCAGCGAGTTCGACGGCCTGGCGGAAGCCCAGATAGGAGAAGACGATACCCGACGTTGCGACCGCCGAGAATATGCCGGAGGCGCCGCCAGGAGCAAAGCGATGAGAGCTGAAATTCGCGCCGTGGAACCCCACGATGACGAAAACAAGGATCGTGAGCACCGGAATGGCGAGTTTCCACCAGGTCAGCGCGCTGTTGATGGCAAGCACAATGCGGATGGCCAGGGTGTTGATGATCGCGAAGATGGCGAGGAGCACGGCCGAGGCAATGAAGCCTTCGCTCGTCAGCACGCCAGCCTTGTCGATGAGACCCGAAACGTAGTTGCTGCCGTACGTGATCACGGCGGACGCTTCCGCCGGCGCGACAGAGGCGTATCCCAGGAACACCACGAAGCTGAGCACCGTGGCCATCAGATTGCCGTGGGACAGTTTCGGGAATGCGATCACCGCGCCGGCCCGTGGAAATGCGGTCGCCAGCTCGGCATAGACAAAAGACAGCAAGAGAACGGCAAAGCCGCCGATGGCCCATGCGATGATCGCCGACGGACCGGCAATCTTTGCCGCGTTCAACGGGCCCAGCAGCCAGCCCGATCCGATGATACCTCCCAGACTTGCGAACAGCAGGCCGATCACGCCTGCGTCGCGCTTGAGTTTAACTCCGGTTCCTTCAGCCATTATACGTGCCCCCATTAGAGTTTATGTCAAAACCCTAATCCGGTTTTTGATCTGAGGAAACCTTTCCGTGAAGCTGCCATGACAAAATCAGGCTTTACAACCTAGGCGATCAGGAAAGGCGAGATACACCGGCTTGTCCGGGATGGCTTCGGCCCCCATCTCCCGAGTTCTGATCCGACATGCCGAAGGAGGAAAACCCGATGGACAAGGATGAGATCGAAGGTGGAGCCCGCGCTTTTGCAGGCAAGGCCGAGGAAGCTCTTGGCGAGGCGACCGGCGACGAGGATTTGCAGCGGGAAGGAATGCGCCACCAGGCCGCGGGCGAAGCGCAGAAGCTCTTTGGCGCGGCGAAGGATGCCGCGCGCTCGGCAAGCCATACGGCAGGGGCCGCTTTCGAGTCCGTGCGTGACTCGGTGGCGGGGGGTGCCGGCCGGGCGCCGGAGGATCGGGCGGCGGCGCCGGCGAGTGACGGCGCGGCATGGGTGGCGGACTTCGTGCGCGAACAGCCCGTTCTCGCCCTGTTCGGCGCCGCGACGCTCGGCTACGCGCTGGCCTTCCTCTTCCACGGGGGGCGGCGCTGAGGCCGCAGGATCAGCACCATCGAGACGAACAGGGCGGCAAAGCCCATTGCATCGCCCCGGGTGAACGGTTCTGCCAGAACGAGCACGCCCATCAAGGTGGCCGTCGCGGGGAGCAGCGCGGTGAACGTGCCGGCAATGCCGGCCTGAACACGCCGCATTCCGTGATACCACAGGATCACGGCCAGCACGCTTGAGGTCAGGCTGTTCACCAGCAACAGCCCGGCGATCAGCCAGGTGAAGTGGACCTGTCCGAAACTGGCGATGGCGAGCGGGGCCGTCATCGCGGCGCCGCAGGCTTGCATCCAGAATGTCGCCTGCATCACCGGCAGCAGGCCGGCGGCGCGGCGGGCGAACAGGGCATATCCGGCCTCGCCGCACACCGCGCCGAAGATGAGTGCATCACCCACCAGGCTGAAACCGCCGCCGCCGCGCGCGAGGGCGGCGATGCCGACGCCCGCCAGCACCACCGCCGCCCATTGCAGCGGCCGCAGGTGCTCGCGCAGGAACAGCGCCGCGCCAAGCGCGATCACCGCCGGAAGACTCGCGAGGACCAGTCCCGCCTGCACCGCGCCGGTGAGCTTCAATCCGGCGACCATCATGCCGTTGTAGAGCAGGGTGCCACAGGCGGCTTGCATGAACAGGATGGCCAGCGTGCGCGGCGCCGGCAGGCGCGGTGCCACCAGCGGGGCAAGGCACAGCGTGGCGAAACTGGTGCGCATGAACAGCAACGGGAAGGTCGGCAGGTGCGCGGCCAGCAGCTTGAGCAGGACGACATTGCCGCCGACGATCACCATCGAGGCGGCCAGCGCCGCATAGGCGGCGATCACGGCGAAATATCGCTGCGATAGGGGGATTGCTCGCCGAGCATCGCCATTTCCTCCTCCACCGCCGGGCGCTCGGCCTCGAGGAAGCGGGCGACGGCATCGCTCAGGCCGGGATGGCCGATCCAGTGCGCGGAGAAGGTGCGGCTCGGCAGGTAGCCGCGCTGGATCTTGTGCTGGCCCTGCGCACCGGCCTCGACGCGGGCGAGGCCGGCGCCGATCGCGTAGTCGATCGCCTGATAGTAGCAGAGTTCGAAATGCAGGAAGGGGACGTCTTCCAGCGCCCCCCAGTTGCGGCCGTAGAGCGCGTCCGGGCCGCGCAGGTTGAGCGCGCCGGCGATCGGGCGGCCGGCGCGGAAGGCCATCATCATCACCACGGCATCGCCGAGGCGCTCGCCGAGCAGGGGGAAGAAGCGCTCGGTGAGGTAGGCGCCGCCCCATTTGCGGTCGACGGTGGAGAGATAGAAGTTGTAGAAGGCGGCCCATTCGCGCCGCCCCATCTCGCTGCCGCGCAGGGCGCGGATCTCGAGCCCGGCCTGCGCGTCGCGCCGTTCGCGGCGGATCGCCTTGCGCTTGCGCGAGGACAGGGCGGCGAGGAAATCCTCGAACCCTTCATAGCCGCGGTTGTGCCAGTGATATTGCACGCCCATGCGCCGCAGCCAGCCGGCCTCGCCGAGCGCGTGCCACTCGGCCTCGGTGCAGAAGGTGGCATGGACCGAGGAGCAGCCGAGCCGCTCGGCGGCGATCTCCAGGCCGCGGGCGAGCAGCGACGGGGGCAGGCCTTCGGCCATCAGCAGGCGCGGGCCGGGCACCGGGCTGAACGGGGCGGCGACTTGCAGCTTCGGGTAGTAGCGCCCGCCGGCGCGTTCGAAGGCGTTGGCCCAGCCGTGATCGAACACGTATTCGCCGTAGGAATGGGCCTTCACATAGGTGGGGGCGGCGCCGAGCAGGCGGCCGGCGCCGTCGCGCAGCACCGCGTGCTGGGGATACCAGCCGCTGTCGCCGCCGACGGAGGCGCTGTCTTCCAGGGCCGAGAGGAAGGCGTGGCTGACGAAGGGGTTGCCGCCGGCCAGCGCATCCCAGTCCGGCGCCGGGACCTCGTGGATGCTCTGGTGCAGCGAGAGGGAGAGGTCGTCTGCGGTGCCGTTCATGAATCCCGTGCGCGATGCGGGAGGGAGCGTGGCGTCCCGCGTAACTTCGACGAAATCATAGGTGGTGATGCTGCGGATGCAACCATCCGCCGGGCAGGGCGGAGTCCCGTTCGCGGCATTCCGGGGGGCGGTGAGGCGATTTGCGCGCCGGCAGCCGGCGAGGCACATAAAACGGCGCTGCAAGGAGAGTCCGATGACCGAACGCCCCGTCCCGCTGCCCGACGCCGCCCCGCGCCGCCTTGACGAATACCGGCCTCCGGCCTTTCTGGTCGATACGGTCGATCTCATCTTCGATCTCGATCCGGCGGCAACACGGGTGCGCGCCAGCCTGACGCTGCGGCGCAACAAGGCGCACGGGATCGCGGATGCGCCGCTGGAACTCGATGGCGAGGGGCTCGACCTGCGATCGGTGCTGCTCGATGGCGAGGCGCTCGGCGCCAACCGCTACGCGCTCGGCGATCATGGCCTGACCATTCGCGACGTGCCGGACGAATTCACCCTCGATACCGAGGTGATCATCGCGCCGGAGCGCAATTCCGAGCTTTCGGGACTGTATGTCTCGGGCGGGGATTTCTTCACCCAGTGCGAGGCCGAGGGGTTTCGCCGCATCACCTTCTTCCCCGACCGGCCGGACGTGATGGCCCGCTACACGGCGACGCTGATCGCCGATCCGGCGCGCTGCCCGCTGCTGCTGTCCAACGGCAATCCGGTCGATCGCGGCACGCTGCCGGACGGGCGGCACTGGGCGAAATGGGAGGACCCGCACCCCAAGCCGTCCTATCTGTTCGCGCTGGTCGCGGGCGACCTGGTTTCGGTGCATGACGCGTTCGTCACCCGCTCGGGGCGGCAGGTGCAGCTCGGCATCCATGTCCGCCGCGGCGACGAGGACAAGGTCGACCACGCGATGGCCTGCCTCAAGCGGGCGATGCGCTGGGACGAGGAGGCGTTCGGCCTCGAATACGACCTCGACATCTTCAACATCGCCGCCGTGTCCGACTTCAACATGGGGGCGATGGAGAACAAGGGGCTCAACATCTTCAACACCGCCCTCGTCCTCGCCCGGCCGGATACCGCGACGGATGCCGACTACCAGCGGATCGACCGGGTGATCGCGCATGAATATTTCCACAACTGGACCGGCGACCGGGTGACCTGCCGGGACTGGTTCCAGCTCTCGCTCAAGGAGGGACTGACCGTCTTTCGCGACCAGGAATACGGGGCGGCGACGACCGATGCGGCGCTGTCGCGGATCGACGACGTCAAGATGCTGCGCGCCCGGCAGTTCGCCGAGGATGCCGGGCCGCTGGCGCACCCTGTCCGCCCCGCCGCCTATCGCAAGATCGACAATTTCTACACCGCGACCGTCTATGAGAAGGGGGCGGAGGTGGTGCGGATGATCCGCACCATCATCGGCCACGCGGCGTTCCGCCGCGGCTTTGATCGCTACATCGCGCGCAACGACAATTCGGCGGCGACGATCGAGGATTTCGTGGCCGCGATGCGGGAGGAATCGGGGTTCGATTTTTCGCAGTTCATGCGCTGGTACGAGCAGGCGGGCACGCCGCAGCTGCGGTTCGAGGGCGAATACGACGCGGCGGCGCGGCGCTACACGCTCACGCTGCGGCAGATGACGGCGCCGACGCCGGGGCAGGCGCATAAGGAGCCGTTCCTGATCCCGGTGGCGATGGGGCTGATCGGGCCGGATGGGGCGGAGCTTGAAGCGCGGCTGGAGGGCGAGGCGGACGCGCATCGCGGCACTCGGGTGCTGCTGCTGCGCGCGGCCGAGCAGCGTTTCGTGTTCGAGGAGGTCGCGGCTCCGCCGGTGCCCTCGCTGTTGCGCGGGTTCTCGGCGCCGGTGAAGCTCTCCGGGCATGATACGGCCGGGCTCGCGCACCTTGCCGCGCACGATACCGACGGGTTCAGCCGCTGGGAGGCCGGGCAGGAATATGCGACGCGCGCGCTGCTCGACGCGATCGCCGCATTGCAGCGCGGCGAGGCGGTGGCGACCGATCCGGCGCTGGTGGCGGCGATGGCGGCGGCCCTCGACCTCGCGCAGGAGGCGCCGGCGCTCGCGGCGCGGATATTGTCGCTGCCGGGCAAGGACGTGCTGGCGGACCGGATGGCGGTGATCGACCCGGATGCGATCCACGAGGCGCTGGAGACGAGCCGGGCGGCGATCGGCCGGGCGTTGCGGGACCGCTTCGCCGCGCTGTGCGGGGCGGAGGATGCATCGGCGCCGTTCAGCCTCGATCCGGCGAGCATGGGGCGGCGGGCGCTCGGCAATGTCGCGCTGGCCTATCTGATGGCGGCGGACCCGGCGGCGGGGCTGGACGCGGCACAGCGCCGCTTCGAGACGGCGCCGACGATGACCGGGCGGCTCGGCGCGCTGGCGCTGCTCGCCGATACCGCGACGCCGGCGCGCGATGCCGCACTCGCGGCGTTTCACGCGCGCTGGCGCGGCGATGCGCTGGTGAGCGACAAGTGGTTCCGCATCCAGGCGATGGCGACGGCGCCGGACACGCTGGACCGCGTCGAGGCGCTGACCCGGCACGCCGATTTCGACCTGCGCAACCCCAACCGCTTCCGCGCCCTGGTGCAGGCGTTCGGCGCGGGGAACCAGCGCTGGTTCCACGATGCGTCGGGGCGGGGCTATGCGCTGGTGGCGCGGATGATCGGCGAGGTCGACCGGGTGAACCGGCAGATCGCGGCGCGCTGCATCGACGTGTTCGCGAGCTGGCAGCGCTTCGATCCGGCGCGGCAGGCGCTGATGCGGGGCGCGCTGGACGCGCTGCTCGCCGATCCCGCTTTGTCGGCCAATGCGCGGGAGATGGCCGAGCGGGCGCGGGCGGGGTCGTGAAAAATCACGGGCCGGATCGGGGATCCGGCCCGCGACATCGGGAGACTGAAGCTCAGCGCGCGGCCGCCAGCGCCTGATCCAGATCGGCGATGATGTCCTCGATGTGTTCGAGGCCGATCGACAGCCGGACATAGCCAGGCGTGACGCCCGTGGCCGCCTGTTCCTCGGCCGAGAGCTGCGAGTGGGTGGTGCTGGCGGGGTGGATGGCGAGGCTGCGGGCGTCGCCGATATTGGCGACGTGGTAGAACATCCGCAGCGCCTCGATGAATTTCCGCCCCGATGCGGCGCCGCCGGCCAGTTCGAATCCGACCAGCGCGCCCCTGCCGCCGGTGAGGTAGGTTTCCGTGCGCCGCCGCGCCTCGCCGGTGGCGACGCCGGGGTGGATCACCCGCACCACGTCGGGATGGCTGGAGAGGAAATCGACCACCTTCTCGGCGTTCTCGCAATGCCGCGCCATGCGCAGCGGCAGCGTCTCCAGCCCCTGGATGAGCTGGAAGGCGTTGAACGGCGAGAGCGCCGCCCCCTCGTCGCGCAGGATCACGGTGCGGGCGCGGATGATGTAGGCGATCGGGCCGAGCGGCTTGACCGCCTCGACCCAGACCGCGCCGTGATAGGAGGGGTCGGGCGCGTTCAGCAGCGGCTGGCGCGCGGGGTGGGCGGCCCAGTCGAAATTGCCGGAATCGATGATCATCCCGCCGATCGAGGTGCCGTGGCCGCCGATATATTTCGTGGTGGAATAGATCACGATGGCCGCGCCGTGGTCGAAGGGCCGGCAGAGCAGCGGCGCGGCGGTGTTGTCCATGATCAGCGGGATGCCGAGCGGGCGGCCGATCGCCGCGACCTCCGCGATGGGGAAGACCGCGAGCTTCGGGTTGGGCAGGGTTTCGGCGTAATACGCGCGGGTCTTGTCATCGGTCGCGCGGCGGAAATTCTCGGGGTCGGTCGGGTCGACGAAGCGGATCTCGATGCCCTGGTCGCGCAGCGTGTTGGCGAAGAGGTTCCAGGTGCCGCCGTAGAGATCGGTGGAGGCGACGACGTTCTCGCCCGCGCGCGTCAGCGTGCGGATCGCGCTCGCCGAGGCGGCCTGGCCGGAGGCGAGGGCGAGCGCGGCGACCCCGCCCTCGACGGCGGCGAGGCGCTGCTCGAGCACGTCCGTCGTCGGGTTCATGATGCGGGTGTAGATGTTGCCGAGCTCGGACAGCGCGAACAGGTTGGCCGCGTGTTCGGTGCTGTTGAACTGGTAGGAGGTGGTCTGGTGGATCGGCACCGCGACCGAGCCGGTGGTGGGATCGGCGCGCCAGCCGGCGTGCAGGGCGAGCGTTTCCGGGTGTCGGCTCTTGACCGTCATGGGGCTGTCTCCATCGGGCATCTGTTCTCGTGGGAGCGAAAGCTAACGCCCGCGCGCCCGCCGTGGCAAGGGCGTGGCCCGTCAGGCCATGCGTGAGCGGCCCTGCAGGAGCGCGGACAGGCCGTTCCGGTCCCGCACCGTGATTCGGCCCGGGGTGAGTTCGATGAGGCCGCGGGCCTCGAGATCCCTGAGTCGCCGGTTCACCGTTTCGCGCGTCGATCCGACGGCGCGGCCAAGCGCGCTCTGGGTGGTGTCGATCCGCGCGCGTTCCAGCCCCTCGGAACGCTGCAGCAGGAAGGTGACGACTCTCTGGCTCACATCCTGGAACAGGATGGAGTCAAGCTGCGCGAGTGTGGCGCGCAGTCGCATGCAGATGATTTCGATCACCCGCATGGCGAATTGCGGATCACGCTCGATCAGCCGCACCACCGAGGCGCGTTCCAGCACCAGAAGCCGGCCATTGGTCGCGGCGACCACGTCCGCGCTGCGGGGCTTGCCGTCGAACAGCGCGATTTCGCCGAAAACCGCGCCCTCGCGCAGCGTGTTGAGATCCTGGTCGTTGCCATCGATTCCGGGGAGCACGACCCGCACCTCGCCGGCAAGGATCAGCATCATCGACGTGCCCGGATCGCCGCGCTGGATCAGCATTTCGCCGGTCGTCATGTTGCGCTCGTAGGTGCAGGCATAGAGCGCATCCAGCTCTTCCGGGCTGAAGGGGGCGAAGAGCGGGATGCGGGCCATGTAGTTTCGTGCGTTCCGGGTCATGCCGTTGTCCTCGCGAGCACGGCGAGCACGGCGTCGCCGTAGCGTTCGATCTTGCTGGTTCCCATGCCGGGCACGGCCGCCAGATCGCGCCGGCTGCTTGGCCTCGCGGCAGCGAGGGCGGCCAGCGTCGCATCGTGAAAAATGACATAGGCAGGCACTTGCTGCGAGCGGGCGACCTCGCGCCGCCATTCCCGGAGCGCCTCGAAACCGGGGGCTTCGATCGCCGGTGATGGCCCCGCCGTGCTGCGCTGCCCGCCCCTCCTGCCGGTGGCGGGGTCGCGGCGCAGGCGGAGCGCCTCCTCGCCGCGAAGCACCGGCCGGGCCCGCTCCGTGATGCGCAGCGCGCCATAGGCCTCGTGGTCGATCTCGACCAGCCCGGCCACCGCGAGCTGACGGAAGACCGAGCCCCACTGGCGGCGGTCGAGATCCGCGCCGACCCCGAACGTCGGCAGCCTGTCGTGACCAAGATGCCTGATCCGGTCGGTCGCGGTGCCGCGGAGAATATCGGTCAGGTGGCCCACACCGAAGCGCTGCCCCGTGCGCAGTATCGCCGAAAGCGCCTTGCGCGCGGCTTCGGTACCGTCCCAGGTCTGCACCGGTGTGCGGCAATTGTCGCAGCGGCCGCAGTCTCCGGGATAGGTTTCGCCGAAATGCGCGAGCACCGCGCGCCGCCTGCACCCGGCCGTCTCGCAGACGCCGAGCAGCGCGCCGAGCTTGGCCCGGGCAATGCGCTTGACCTCGTCCGGCGCGTCGCTCTGGTCGATCAGGCGTCCACGCAATGCCACATCCTGCATACCATAGAGCATCAGGGTCTCGGCCGGCGCGCCGTCGCGGCCGGCGCGGCCGGTCTCCTGATAATAGGCCTCCAGGCTCGATGGCAGGTCCAGATGGGCGACGAAGCGGATGTCCGGCTTGTCGATCCCCATGCCGAAGGCGATGGTGGCAACCAGTATCAGGCCGTCCTCGCCGAGGAAGGCGTCCTGGTTCCGGTTCCGCGTCGCCGCATCCAGCCCGGCATGATAGGGCAGGGCCCGCAGGCCCTGGCCGGCAAGCCAGCTCGCCGTTTCCTCGACGGCGGCGCGGCTCAGGCAGTAGACGATGCCGCACTCGCCCTCATGGCCGCGCAGGAAGGCGAGAAGCTGCCGCCGTGGCTCGATCTTGGGCGCGATCGCGTAGGTCAGGTTCGGCCGGTCGAAACTGGAGATGAACAGGCGCGCCCCGTCGAGCCCGAGGCGGCGCGCGATGTCATCGCGCGTCTGCGGATCGGCCGTGGCGGTGAGTGCGATGCGGGGCACGCCCGGAAATCTCTCGCCGATCGTTGCGAGCTGGAGATATTCGGGCCGGAAATCATGGCCCCATTGGCTGACGCAGTGGGCTTCGTCGATCGCGAAGAGTGCGATCCGCACCGACCCTAACAGGGCGAGGAAATCCTCGGTGACCAGCCGCTCCGGCGCCACGTAGAGCAGGTCGAGCTCCCCTGCCCGAAGTGCCCGGAGAACCGTCGCGCGTTCGGCGGCCTCGAGGCTCGAGTTGAAGGCCGCGGCGCGCACACCCAGCTGGCGCAGCGCCTCGACCTGATTGCGCATCAGGGCAATCAGCGGCGAGACCACGATTCCGACGCCCCGCCGGCAGATTGCGGGAAGTTGATAGCAGATCGACTTCCCGCCGCCGGTGGGCATCAGCACGAGGGCGTCATGCCCGGCGATGACATGGGTGACGATGTCGCGCTGCGGCCCCCGGAAACCGTCATGGCCGAAAACCCGCCTTAGAACCGCTTCGGGTTCTATGGCGATATCTTCCGTAGGCCGTCGGGGCGGGTCGATTCGCACGGGACAAGGTGTAGGGCTTTCGCCGGGCCGGCGGCAATGGTGCACACCTGCAACATGCGGTCACAAGCCGTCACAAATTGATCTCGATCAACGACCACGATTTTGGGCCCTGTTAATCGGATGCTCGTCACTGAATGAAAGTCAACGGGAGACTGCAAATGAAAACCCGGTCACATCCCTATTCCTGGCGGCTTGCGGCCGCTGGCATGGTTGCCGCAGCCTGGCTTGCGGCGCCTCGCGCTGCCTACGCGATCCCCGCCTTTGCAGCGCAGACCGGCGAACCGTGCTCGGCCTGTCATATCGGCTTTCCGCAGCTCACGCCGTATGGGCGGGATTTCAAGCTCGAGGGCTACATCGCCGGCGGCACCTTCCCGACCTGGAAGAATTTCGCCGTGATGTCCCAGATCGGATGGACCCAGCAGCACGACAAGGTCCCGGGCGGCCTGCAGCCCGGCTTCAAGTCGAACGATGCCTGGGCCGCGCAGCAGACCAGCCTGTTCTATGGCGGCGCGCTCGATTCGGCGATCGGCCTCGGCGCGTTTGTGCAGGTGACGTATGACGGCGTCGCCAGGCAGTGGAGTTGGGACAACACCGATATCCGTCTTGCCCGGCCCGGCAGCCTGTTCGGTCACCCGCTGTTCTGGGGCATTACCCTCAACAACAACCCGGCCGTGACAGACCTCTGGAACACGCCGCCGAGCTGGGGCTATCCCTATATCCCCTCGGGTCTCGCGAACGCCCCCGCGGCCTCGCAGCAGATCGCGTCGCTGGCGCAGACCGTGTATGGCGCGGGCGTCTACGGCGCGCTCAACGTCACGCCGTCCGACATGATCTATGCCGAGGCGGACCTCTACAAGTCGTTGCCGCAACGCATGGGCTACGCGCTCGGCGCGGGCGGCGGCCCCAAGATCGATGGTGTGGCGCCCTATCTGCGGCTCGCCTTCCAGCATCAGTGGGGTAACTCCTCGATCGAGGTCGGCAGCTATGCGCTGATGGATCGGGTCTATCCGACGGGTGTGGCGAGCGGCCCGACGGATCAATTCTTCGACATCGCGGCCGACACGCAGTTCCAGTACATCACGCACAATCAGGCGTTTTCGGTTCAGGCGAACATCATCCACGAGTCGCAGGACTGGGCGGCAAGCTATCCGCTCGGCAGTGTCAGCAACCGTGCCGACAGTCTGAACGTCGCCACGATCACGCTGTCCGAACTGCTCTACCAGAAGTTCGGGATCACAGAGTCGTTCAACACGATTTACGGGAATTCCGATCCGGTTTATTACGGAAACGCGAACGGCAAGCCGAACAGCAACAGCTGGACGACGGAGCTCGATTACTACCCGTTCAACGATGGGGGACCGAAATGGCTGCCCTGGCTGAATGCCAAGTTCTTCGTCGAGGATACCGTCTATCCGATCTTCAATGGCCTTGCGCACAATTATGACGGCCAGGGAACCAACGCACAGGCGAACGATACGCTGTTTGCCGGTGTATGGCTGGCTTTCTGAGGACAACACGCACCCGCCCGGACGGGCGGGTGCCCGACAGGAGAGACCAAAATGAAATCCACTCTTCTCATCGCCGTTGCCGCGGGTGCATTCTGCATCGCGAGCGCGCAGGCGGCGAACGTGGCACATGGCAAGGCACTGTTTCAGGCCCAGTGCGCAGCCTGCCATAGCGTGAGCCCGGGGCAGAACGGGATCGGCCCGTCATTGGCGGGCGTCTACGGCGCGAAGGCCGCTGCGACCCCGGGATTCCAGTTCTCCCCGGCGCTCAAGAAGTCCGGAATCGTGTGGAACGCCTCGACGCTCGACAAGTTCCTGGCCAATCCGCAGGCGGATGTGCCGGGCACCAAGATGCCCTATATGGGCATGGCCAATGCCACCGATCGGGCCGACGTGGTCGCCTATCTGCAGACGCTCGGCAAATAATCGATCATTTGGGTCTCGTATCAAGCAATATGGCGGCCGTGGCGACGCGGCCGCCTTTTTGCGTGATCGTCGAAAGCGCGGACTGAAGCTGTCCTGGCCATGCTTTCGTCGATGTTAGCTGATCGCCCGTGGCCAGCGGCAGCGGGGCGGTCGAGGCGATGGCAACGATCATGTCCCTCCCGAACGGCGCGCCAACCTGACCCAGCGTGTCGCTGATGATCCCGTCCTTCCGGTCCGCGGCGGGGTGGAGACGATAGATCTGCCCATTGCTCGAGACATAGTCGATCTCGAGATCATGGGCCCATGCGGGCGGCTTCACGCGCACAGTGATCGGCTGCCCCTTGGCAAGGCGGTTGACGCCGCCCGCAAGCCTGAAGCCGAGTCGCTGGGCGGCATCCGCGAAGACGGGTGCATAGGGCTCGATCGTCGAAACCATGCCGCAATACGGGCCGGTGAAATCGTCGAGCGTGACGGCAACATGCGCCGAGGGAATCGCGCGGGCGACATCGTCGATCGCTGCCGCCAGCGCGGGCTTGTTCGCAGCGCGAACGAGAGCCGAGACCTGGAAGTCTCCGTTCCGGGCGCTTCCGGTTGCCATCGCGCAGGAGGTCTGACGCACGGCGGCGGTCAGTCGCGCCTCGATCGTGGCGGCCGAGGGCGGCGGCACGGGTGTGGGCGCCGATGCGGGCGCGGGCGTCGCTTGAGCGGCAACCGGTGGCGCGGGCGCCGGCGCCGGCGTCTTGACGCTTCTGGCTGAGGCCGGCTTCGTCGCGGAGGGGTGGGACGGCGCGGCTTGCTGCGCGGCATGGTGCCCGCCGCCCAGCAGGAAATAAGTGCCGCCGCCGGCGACGATCAACGCGGCCGCGGCAATTCCGCCGATGAGGAGGCCACGCCGGCCGCCGGTCTCGCCCGCGGGTGCGGGAGGGGTGGGCAAGCGGACGGAGGCTTCCGGTGCGGCGGCGGCATGACGGCCGGAAGAGGCGATCATCGTCGCATCTCCATCAACTCCCTCGCCAGCGAGCGAGAGGCTGCCGGAACCGGTGTCGGACTCCGCGGTTGCCAGGGCTTGCGCGAATTCCCTTGCGTCGGCGAAACGGTCGTCCGGCCGTTTCGCCATCGCCTTGCGGACGATTGCATCGAGCCTCGGCGGCACCGAGATCGACAGGGCCGAGGGCGCTGGCGGCTCGACGTTCAGCACCTTGTGCATGATCGCGGTGATCGAGCCTTCGAACGGCTTCTCGCCAGTGAGTAGCTGATAAAGCATGACGCCTGCGGAATAGATGTCGGTCCGCATGTCGATCGTCTGCCCCATGAACTGCTCGGGAGACATGTACGAAGGCGTGCCGATCATCGTCCCGGCCTGGGTGAGGCTCGAACTTTCGATTCTGGCGACGCCGAAATCGGCGAGCTTCACCTGGTCATCTCTCGTGATCATCACATTGGCAGGCTTGATGTCACGATGGATAACGCCGTTGTCGTGGCTGTAGGCCAGTCCTGCGAGCAGCGACCGCATCATTCGCAGCGCGTCGACCGTGGCAAAGCGTTCGCCTCTGTCGAGCACCGATTTCAGTGTTTCGCCTTCGACATATTCCATGACGATATAGGCAAGCCCGTCGGTCTCGCCGTAATCGTAGATGCCCACGATGTTCGGATGCGTCAGCCGTCCGGCGGCCTGCGCTTCCCGCCGGAACCGGAGCAGCCCCTCGGCGGCCTCGGCGTCGTCGGTATCATCGAGATTGACCGTCTTGATGGCGACGCGACGCGCAATGATCGGATCGAAGCCTTCGTAGACGGTGCCCATGGCGCCCCGGCCGAGAATACGGACGATGTCATATTTTCCGAGCTTCGTCAGATCTGGCGCTGCCATGAGGGGATGTCTCGCTTTCTGATGCGTGATGATCGCTACTTGGCCAGATTGCGCGTGCCCTGTCCACCGTCGCCGATGACCACGAAAGGCGCCCAGAAGAACGGATCGGCGAGCTTGGCCGGCAGGGTGCCGGACGCGGCGCCCCTGATCAGGTCGAGCTGGGCGCTCCGCAGGCTCGCGGCCGCCCCCTCGCCCGTCGATGAGGCCAGATGGGTGAGCGTGGTTGCGACCAGATAGGAACTGACCTGGTCGTTCACCGACCATTGCGTGACCATCAGCGCGCGGGCGCCGGCGAAGAAGAACGCGCGGGCAAGGCCGGAAAGCGCTTCACCGCCGGCCTTTCCGTCGCCCCCGCCCGTATTGCATGCCGACAGGATCACGAGGTCGGCGTTCAGTTTGAGATTGGTGATGTCGGAGGTCGTCAGCATCGAGTTCGCCGCGGACCTGGCGCCGGGCGGCGGCGAGGTGACGATCGCCGGTTCATGAGCGCAGGGCAGTTCGGAGGGCAGCAGCGCGTGGGTCGCGAAATGCAGGATCCGGTATTGCTTCAGGTCGGCGTGCTCGACATTCGGGACCGTGAAGGCCGCCCCCAGCAGCTCGTCCGATGCGGGTGCCTTGAAGATCGCGCGGGCGGCGTCAAGTTCGAGCTTCGCATACGGCAGGTGGGGCAGGCCGGCGAAGAGCCGGGCGCTGTCGCCGCAACTGGGGCCACTAAACGTGGCCTCGGCCTGGGCCAGGCTCGTGTTCTTGAAGTCCCCGAAGCCAAACCAGGGCTGCTTGGCGGGCGACGTGCCGGCGATGGCGCGCAGCGAGACGAAATTCGCGGCCGCGGGAACGTAGACCAGCGTCATCTTCCTGATCAGCCAGGGCACCTTGGCCAGCGGCGTGCCGGGGGCGACCGGCTCGGTGGGCAGCAGCGCGAATGGCAGCGACAGCAGCGCCCCGGCCGGTGAAACCACCATCGCCGTGGTCTTCGCGAGGTCGGTCGCGAAGGGGGCCAGGGTCGCGCGATAGATCGCTTCGGCAGACGTCATCGCGAAGGTCGGCAATCCCGCCTGCGTCGGCACGACGCTTTGGCGCACTTTGCGGACCAGTGCGGTCATGCGCGTCTCGTCGACCTTCGTGTGCGCGACGGCGATCCGCCCGTCGTGCAACAGGAACGTCCACGTGCCGTCCGGCGCCGGCATGATATCGAGAAAGGCTTCGCCAGGCCTCAGCCGGTCGAGCACGGTGCCGGCGGGCACGACCTGCTGGACCAGCTGGCCGAAATTCGGTGCCGCCGCCTCGACGGACTCGTCCGCTTCGGCGAGCCGCCGGGTTGCCGCCGCGATCTTCATGTCGATTGCGTTGATGGCGGCCGGCGTTGCCTGCCGTTCATGGGCGATGCCGTCACGCTCCCGGTAGAGGCGCGACAGGGCGATGACGGCATCCTGATGGGCGCGGATCGCGGCGGCGACTTTGGGGCTCTTTGAGTCTGCGGCCAGCCGCGCGGCGGACTCGGCGATTTCACGGCTGGTCGTGCTGCCTTGCGCGAGTTCCGCCATCGCGAACATCTCGGCGCGAAGCACCCCGGCCCGGGCAGGATTCTTCTCCGCTTCCCGATTGGCCGCGTCGAGGCACGGAGCAACCAGGGCCGCAGAGGTGCCGAGGCGCAGGCGGGCGAGAAGCTTTATGCCGGCCCGGCAAGCCTCCAGGGCCTTTCCGGGTTGACCGGCGAGGTCGAGCACGCCGCCGCGCAGCAGGTGCGTGTCGGCGACGGGGCGCGAACCGGGCAGGGCATGTTCGAAATCATACGAGGCTTGCGCCAGCCTGGCGGCAGCCGAGGCGGTCCTGTCAAACGCCGTGTCGACGGCGGCCGTGCTCCGGTCAAGCCTGGCGCGAAGCACGGGAGGAGCAATACCGTTCGCCGAAGCGATCGCCGATGCACGGTCAATTTTCACGGCGGCCTGCTTGTGATGCCCGGCCGCATCGAGCACCACGCCCTCATACCGCAGTGTTTCGATCACG
This sequence comes from Acidiphilium multivorum AIU301, assembly GCF_000202835.1. Classification (NCBI taxonomy): domain Bacteria; kingdom Pseudomonadati; phylum Pseudomonadota; class Alphaproteobacteria; order Acetobacterales; family Acidocellaceae; genus Acidiphilium; species Acidiphilium multivorum. Next base: position 2,599,441 of record NC_015186.1, on the reverse strand, counting down.
CCGAGCAGGGCCTGCTGCCCGATCGGGCTCAACAGGGTCGACTGGGCGGCGAGGAGCGATCCCCCCCGGCTTCCGGCCGAAAGGCCGAAGCCATCGTCGGACCCGGTCGCGGCAGGGTGGGGGCGCAACACGGAGCGGGGCAGAAGCGATGCATAATCCCGGTTTGCGGCCGAGAGCAGCCGCAGCGCACGGCGATCATGACCCTGATTGAGTTGATCGAGACCCCGATAATGGTCGAGTCGCGCGACCGCCGTGGGATCCACGGCCAGGGGAGCCAGCTTCGCCGCCTGCGCAAGCAGGGCGTCAGCCTGGCTATAATCGCCCTGATCCGAGAGATTCAGGGCAAGATCCAGCATCGGCGTCACCGTATTCGGATTTTCCGGCCCAAGCGCCTTTTGCTGCAGCGCGAGCGCGGCCCGGTAGGCGGTGATGGCGGCAGGGTAATCCTCGGCCTGGTTGGAGCGGTTGCCGAGCGTCATCAACTTGCCGTACTCGTGGATATCACCCGAGGTGAAGGCGGCGGCGGCGAGGCGGTCGGCAAGCTGGCTGTCGGAAACCGAAGTGGTCATCGCGCCGGCATCGGCGGCTGGCACTGCGCCGCTGATCACGCCGACGGCGCGTTCCATGGCTGGAAAAGCCGGTTGCACGCCATCGGCAAACCACACATGGCCGCGGATCAAGGCTGCCAGGGCGACATGCGGCCAGCCGCCGATCCGCTGCGTGCAGAGCAGAACCTCTCCAGGGTAGTGCCCGAGCACCGTTGTCGGCTTTGGATTGCCGCACGCGTAGCGCTGTTCGAGACCGGCCCGCCAGTTTCCTCGCGTAACGATTGCATTCAGGTTCGCCCGGTTCGCCTCCGGACCCGCATGCACTTCGGCGCTGGGCTGGTGCCAACTGCCGCAGTAGATCAATGCGCCGCCGGAGGTCGTGCGGCTGGCGGTGCAGGTTTCGCCGCTGGTATTTTTGCCCAGCGCGAGTTGCCGGCCGCTGGCCGATTGCGGGGAATCCGTGTCATGCGCATAGGCGCCCGGCGGCGGCCGCGTGCACGCGCTCAACAGCGCCAGGCCGGCAAGGGCGGCCAGAACCAGGACCGTTCGGCGCATGGTCAATAGTCCTTTGCCGCCACACCTGGCAGCCGGACATTCGCATCCAGCTTGCGTCGCCGCCGTGGACTGATGTCGAAATCATCCAGCGGGTTGCGCTCCGGCACGATCGCCACAGGCAACACGGTGCAACTCACCGATCCGATAATGCACGAGTTGAAGCGATAGCTGGATCCCGGCACAGGAACGACCTTGCCGTTATGCGCCGCGGCCGAGCCGGCAAGACCGGCGATCTGGCCGACGAAAGCCGTTTGTCCATTAAGGCCGCCCGCCACCAGCAGATAGTGCAAATACAATGTTCCCTGTGCATATCCGTTGATCAGCGAAATCGCCAGATCCGTGCTGCGGGCATTGAGATCGTTGAACTTCGCGTCGGCACCGTCCGGCAGAAGCATAAACAGCGTGTTTGGCTGACCTTGAAGGGGACCGGTGTCGATGTTGAACTGGCCGGTCTGTACGATGCCGTTAGCCGGCGCTCCATTCGCGATCACCTGCAGAACCGAATCGATGCCGTTACGTGGCGAGAGGCCATTGTAGACGTATGTCGGGAGAAATTGGCCGCCGATCGAGAAGGAACCGCCATCCGCCCCGTCCAGAGTGATCTGGCCGGTTGCCGTTATGGTCAGCGCCTTCGCCGAAACAGGTCCGGCCACGGTTAACACCGTGGCATCGGTCAACGCGAAGAGATGGCCGGCGGCATCGAATCCGCCGAGAGTGCCTATGACGTTCTCCGTTCCAGTCAGCGCCACGTCGCCGATGACGGCACTGTTGCTCGTAAGCGTCGCGGCGGTGATGGGACCGTTTCCGGAAATCGGGCCATAGCCCAGACCGAGCGTGCCGGGCGTGTTGATCGCGCCGGGAATATACATGGCGGGTGAATCAAGTGAGATATTGAGGGCGTATACGGGGCCGTTCACCGTGAGAGGCACCTGATCCACCAGCGCCAGGTTTCCCAGAGGCACGCTGACCGACCCAAGAGCGTCGATCGTATTGCTGCCGGTCAGCAGCACGTCCCGCGCCCCTGCGATCTGGAGCAGGGTGGGGTCGATCGTCCCGGTCTCGGAGATCGTTCCGGACGTCGCCAGGCTTAACGCGCCATCGACAAGAATGACGCCTGGAATGGTGAGATCGGCGGCCGAGATTGCTGCGCGCTGCGCAACGAGACTTCCGGCGATGGTGAGGGGCGCATTGTCGTCGAGGGTGAAGGTGCCGACATTGATGCTGCCGAGAGTGGTGATGACATTGCTGCCGGTGAGGGCGACGAGGCTTGCGGCGGCATCGAGGGTCGGTGCGGAGATGGAACCGGTGCCCGAGCTGGTGATGGATCCGCTTGTTGCGGAGAGGGCGAGGAGCGAGGCGAGGCTGACCTGTCCGGCGATGTCCAAGCCACCGGCGCTGGTGTCGGCAAAACTTGCATTGGTGGCGTTGAAGGAACCGGCGATGGTGAGGGGCGCATTGTCGTCGAGGGTGAAGCTGCCGGCGCTGATGCTGCCGAGAGTGGTGATGGAGTTGCTGCCGGTCAGGGCGACGAGGCTTGCGGTGGCATCGAGGTTCGAGGCGGTGACGTAGCCGGTGACGGAGCCGGCATTGGTGATGGTGCCTGCGTTGGCATCGAGGCTGAGGGTCGTAGCGTCGAGATTGGCGTTGATGCGGATGTCCGAGGCGGCGAGGCTTGCGTCGGTGGCGTTGAAGGAACCGGTGATGTCGAGAGAACCAGTGTTGGTGATGCTTGCGTTGGTGGCGGTGAAGGGTCCGGCGATGGTGAGGGGCGCGTTGTCGTCGAGGGTGAAGCTGCCGGCGGCGCTGATGCTGCCGAGAGTGGTGATGGAGTTGCTGCCGGTAAGGGCGACGAGGCTTGCGGCGGCACCGAGGGCAGCTACCGTAATGCCACCATTGCCGGTGAATTCGCCACCTGCCTGCACGATCAACGAGCTATGTTGCGCAAGGAACGGCTGGTTGATGTTGATAGTGCCCGCATCCATCAGGATGTTTGGGATTGAAAGACTGATCGAGCCATCGTCTTCGATCAGCCCGGTCTGGACAGTGCCGATCTGAAGGGAATTCGCACCGATGGCGTTCAAGAGCTGATTTGAAAGATCGAGCGCCGTAGTCGAGGTCCCACCGAGGGCGATGGTATCGAAGCTAAGTGGAGCAAGCGTCACCGCGCCCGAATTCGCCAGGATCGTTCCACCGGCCAGATCCATTCCATTGGCGCTGAGAACGATATTTCCGCCAGACGCTACACTCAGCGTGCCGGCAATAGTGAGCGGCGCGTTGTCGTCGAGGGTGAAGCTGCCGGCGTTGATGCTGCCGAGAGTGGTGATGGAGTTGCTGCCGGTGAGGATGACCGAACTGGCGGTGACGATGTCGAGACTTGATGCGTTGATATAGCCTGTGCCCGAACCTGAATTGGAGATGGTGCCTGCGTTGGCGTCGAGGCTGAGGCTGCCTGTGGCGGAGACGGCTCCGGTGATGTCGAAGCCGCCGGCGCTGGTGTCGGTGAGGCTTGCGCTGGTGGCGTTGAAGGAGCCGGCGATGGTGAGGGGCGCGTTGTCGTCGAGGGTGAAGCTGCCGGCGTTGATGCTGCCGAGAGTGGTGATGGAGTTGCTGCCGGTGAGGATGACCGAACTGGCGGTGACGATGTCGAGACTTGATGCGTTGATATAGCCTGTGCCCGAACCTGAATTGGAGATGGTGCCTGCGTTGGCGTCGAGGCTGAGGCTGCCTGTGGCGGAGACGGCTCCGGTGATGTCGAAGCCGCCGGCGCTGGTGTCGGTGAGGCTTGCGCTGGTGGCGTTGAAGGAGCCGGCGATGGTGAGGGGCGCGTTGTCGTCGAGGGTGAAGCTGCCGGCGTTGATGCTGCCGAGAGTGGTGATGGAGTTGCTGCCGGTGAGGATGACCGAACTGGCGGTGACGATATCGAGACTTGATGCGTTGATATAGCCTGTGCCCGAACCTGAATTGGAGATGGTGCCTGCGTTGGCGTCGAGGCTGAGGCTGCCTGTGGCGGAGACGGCTCCGGTGATGTCGAAGCCGCCGGCGCTGGTGTCGGTGAGGCTTGCGCTGGTGGCGTTGAAGGAGCCGGCGATGGTGAGGGGCGCGTTGTCGTCGAGGGTGAAGCTGCCGGCGTTGATGCTGCCGAGAGTGGTGATGGAGTTGCTGCCGGTGAGGATGACCGAACTGGCGGTGACGATATCGAGACTTGATGCGTTGATATAGCCTGTGCCCGAACCTGTGCCCGAACCTGAATTGGAGATGGTGCCTGCGTTGGCGTCGAGGCTGAGGCTGCCTGTGGCGGAGACGGCTCCGGTGATGTCGAAGCCGCCGGCGCTGGTGTCGGTGAGGCTTGCGCTGGTGGCGTTGAAGGAGCCGGCGATGGTGAGGGGCGCGTTGTCGTCGAGGGTGAAGCTGCCGGCGTTGATGCTGCCGAGAGTGGTGATGGAGTTGCTGCCGGTGAGGATGACCGAACTGGCGGTGACGATATCGAGACTTGATGCGTTGATATAGCCTGTGCCCGAACCTGTGCCCGAACCTGAATTGGAGATGGTGCCTGCGTTGGCGTCGAGGCTGAGGCTGCCTGTGGCGGAGACGGCTCCGGTGATGTCGAAGCCGCCGGCGCTGGTGTCGGTGAGGCTTGCGCTGGTGGCGTTGAAGGAGCCGGCGATGGTGAGGGGTGCGTTATCGTCGAGGGTGAGGGTGCCGACGTTGACGCTACCGAGAGTGGTGATGGAGTTGCTGCCGGTGAGGGCGACGAGGCTTGCGGTGGCATCGAGGGTCGAGGCGGTGACGTAGCCGGAGACGGAGCCGGCATTGGAGATGGTGCCTCCGCTGGCATCGAGGCTGAGGGTTTGGGCGTCGATGTTGGCGTTGATGTCAATTTTGTTGGTTGGGCTGCTGGTAGTGTCGAGCAGCGAGATGCTGCTCGCGCCAGAGATGCTGCTCGCGCCAAGAGCGCCGCTGACCTCGATGGTCCCGTTGGCTGTTGCCTCGATTGATCCGGCGGTAAGCGTCACCGGCGCTGCAATACGAATATCGCCGCCGGAATTCATCGCCAGTGTGGAGATCGACGAACTCGAAATGGCCGAGGCAATCGAAATCAGGGACGATGCGCTGAGTTCGACCGCGCCGGTCTGCGAATCCAGTATCGATGCATCGATATAGGAAGACGTGCTACTGTCCGTGCCGACCGTGAGAGTGCCGGACGTGGTGGTCGTGCCCGCACTCGGAGTGCCGCTCGACGACGTGACGATGAGGGTCTGCGGATCGAGCAGGATGGTGCCGTTGCGCCCGCTGGGTGCGAAGGTGGTGTCGGTTCCCGAGAGGGAGATCACGCCGTCGCTGGAGATTTCGATCAGGCCACCGTCGCCATTCCCCGCGCCCTGGGCGGAAATCGTGCCGGCCGCCGTCGTTCTGTCGCGCGAAAGAACGGTGATTCGGCCGCCATTGCCGTTCCGTGTTGCATCGGCGGAAATTGTCGCCCCCTGGGCGATCGCGACCCGCGCGGCCTTCGGCGCCGTTGTGTCGGATGGTCCCTGCAACGCGCGCGCCGCATCGGTGCCGAGCGCCACGACACCGCCGCCCGCCGGGCCCGAGGCATCGATCCGCGCGGTGCTGGCCACGCTCACATTGCCTGTCGCATCGACGGCGATCGTTCCGCCGGAACTGCCAGGCGTCTCTCCCCGTGCCAGTAGCTGGCCGGCAACCTGGAGGTCGCCGCCGACTCCCTGAATGGTGATCGCGCCGGGCTGCCGGCCAACGCTGTCGGCCCTGAGTGTGCCGCCGACATCGAGAAGCTGCTGGATCAACCCGTCCACCGCCCGCGCCGTGAGGGTGATGTGCCCGCCATTGGCGATGATCGTTCCCTCGTTGGTCACCAGTGCGGTGACCTTCCGGCCGCCGAGGTCGATCTGCCGAACCGCCTGCGTCACGTTGATCGAGATCAGCCCATCGCCCGAAAGGTTCAGCGTGAAGGCCGATGCCCCGGCGAGCACGACATGGCCAAGCTGCGCGGTGATCGTCCCCCGGTTGATCACCTCCGGCGCCACGAAAGCGGCGAGGCCCGCCTGCTTCATCGTGATCCGCCCGTCGTTGACGATGCGGGCGCCGGGCTTTGGCTGCTGGTCGAAGATCAGCTTGCCCGCCATGAAGTTTTTCGGCGATATCCCCGAGGTGCTGACGACCAGGCTCTCGGCGTTGACCTCCGAGCCGGGCGTGAACACGACGCCATCCTGGTTGACCAGCACGATGCGCCCGTTGGCGTCGATCCGCCCGGCGATGATCGAGGGATTGTTGGCGATCACCCGGTTGAGCGCGATGGCCTGGGCGTTCGGCTGGTTGAAGGTGACGCGCGCCTTCGACCCGAGATTGAAGCTCTGCCAGTCGATTGCGGCGCGCTGGCTGGTCTGGGTGATCGTCGTCGTGCCGGGTGCCTGGGAAATCGTCGCCGAGCCGCCGACGACGGTGCCGCCCTGCGGCGTCGTCATCGGCGCCGGTTGCCCCGCGCGGCCCTGGGACGGGGCGAGCAGGGCCGCGGTCAGCGCTGTCGAGGCGAGCAGCAACCGCCGGCGGCCGGCACGGCGGCCCGGACGGGAGACGGCGATCCGATGCTGGCTATTCGTCATTCCCGCGCATCCTTGCCCCATCAATAGCGTGCGAGCACGCCCCAGTAGACAGCCGTTTCTCGAAGCGGCGGCACGCCGCTCGCCGGCGGCTGCAACTGCGTGACGAAACGGTGCACGGCGGCGATATCGAATTCGATCCGGCGCGTCAGGCGTAACCGGACCCCACCGCCAAACGAGGCGAGCCGCTTGTCGTTCGGCTTCTGTCCCAGCGTTCTCGGCTCATTCTGCCAGACCTGGCCCCAGTCGTAGAAGGTGTAGAATTGTGACCCGATGAAAAAATGTCGGCCCAGCAACCGCAGATTGAGCGGTGTATTGAGTTGAAGTTCGGCACTTGCATAAAGAGCGTCGTCGCCGGTCACCTGCCCGGAATAATAGCCTTGGGCGATATGGTTGCCGCCGAGATAGAAGGTTTCGGAGGAGGGCAGGATGTCGGGCGAATACTGGCCGCCAAACGTCCCTTCGAGGGCGACGCTCGCATTCCGCCAGGGGTTGAACAGCGTCTGGGTGCGGTCGAGCGAGAGATCGATCTTCCAGAAATCGAACCGTTCCCCGAGGCGTCCCGCGTTCGACCTGCCGTTCGCGGACGCCCCGAAAAGCCGCAATCCACGTGACGCCTCGAGCGTGGCGGTGGTCAGGGCGGGCCGCGCGGCGCCGAGCACATCATCGCTGAACGCCTCGTCGAGTTCGATGCGCAGGGCTCGCACCGAGTCGGTCGAAGCGGGCGTCTCCGCGCCACTGAAGCCGGAGGCCGTGTAGACGATGTTGTCCGTGCCGTCGAAACGGGCCTTCAGTTCAAGCGACTGACCACGTTCGAGCCAGAGCGGGTAGCTGGCATAGAGACCGAACACGTCGAGATGCGCCCGATATCCCACCTCGCGCAAGGTTCCGGAGGGAATGGCCCGGCCGGCGCCGAAGTAGATCCCGATGCGAAGGCCGCTCGTCCCGGCGAAGAAACTCTCTGAAAACTGGCCGAAATTGTTGGTTCCGCCGGATGTGTGAAAGAACGACGCCTGGCTCTGCTCGCCGAGCGAGGTGAAGCTGTTCATGTCGCCGACGACGAGCCCTTCGGCGGGGCCGGTCTCGTCGAAGCCGCGGTTGTCGGCGGTCACAAGGGCCGAGAACGGTCGGCGGACGACGTCGGCCACCAGGGTGAGCGCACCGGGCGCCGCGGCATTGGGCTGCAGAACGGCGCCGACCGCGACACCCGGTATCTGCTGCGCGAGCAGCAGCCAGTGTTCAAGCGAGGCCTGCCGGACCGGCCGCTCATGGGTGAGGTGGTCCAGAAAGCCAAGGACGAGCGTGCCGACCGGACCGATATTCCGCGACAGCTTGACGCTGACGATGTGGCCCTCGGTGACGATGAAGCGGAGGTCGCCTGATCTGTTGATTTCCGCGGATACCGCGGTGAGCACGTAGCCATGCCCGCGGTAGAGCGCGAGCAACCGCAGCCGCGCGGCCTCGATCGCCGGTAGCGGCGTTGCCGCGCCAATCAGCTTGCCGACGGTTGCGCGGAGTTGCGCCGGGGAAAAGGCGGTTGCCCCCAGCACGGCGACGGAGTGCACCGGCACGGACTGGTCCGGCACGGCGCCCTCCCGCCCGACCGGGCGGAAATCCGGCAATGATTGGCCGAGATTCGGCGCGGCATGCGGCATGATATGTTGCAGGGGCGACACTTGCGGCACGGTCGGCAAGGCGGTCGGGGCCGCGTGCGCGCCCGCCGCGCCGAAGACCGCCAATCCGAATGCCATGATCCCGGCACGGCATCCTTGCCGGCCCGCTACGCCCCGTCCGATCCGCATCGCCGTTCCCTAAGTCGTTAAGGATGTATAACCGAACGACGAATTCATATGAAGCCACGTAAAAGATTTAACGCACGCTGCCTCAAAATTTGAGAAATTGAGAAATTTGAATTCAAGGCGCGATATTTAGTGTGGAGTGCGGATTTTCGCTCCTTGCCATTGCAGTTTGCGTAGCTTCTGCGGCTTTGTTAACTATCAGGAAGAATGGGATGTCCGGCGGCTGGATGGAAAATACCTGTGCGGCGGGTCACGCGGCGCGCCGGCTTGCGGTGCTATGATGTATCGGGCTGGCGTTGCTGCGCGGGCGCGGAACGGCGCCGCCCGGGGCAAATCGTGATCGGGGGTTGGCGGAATGACGACTAATATCGATCTGCTTGACCTCCAGACATCGCTTGGTAGCGGCGTCCTGACGCTGGTCGGGGTCAATGGCCAGGCGGCGCTCAGCCAGTGCTTCCGGTATACGCTGTCGGTGCGCGCGGGTGCCGGCGGGCTCGATCCGAACGATCTTCTATACACGTCGGTCACCGTCGCGATCGGGTCCGACGGGACGAACCAGACCTACATCAATGGCCTCGTCTCGTCCGTGGTCCAGAAGCCCGGCAACGCGGCCGGTACCGCGATCGCCGCCGGCCTCGAACTCTGGGATCATGAACTGACGGTCGTTCCCGCCCTCTGGTTCCTCGGGCAGACACTCGATTGCCGGATATTCCAGAACAAGACCGCCGTTGCCATCGTCAAGGAAGTTCTGGACGAATTCGAGATTACTTCATACGAGCTGCCGAGTGGCGGGACGAGCTATGACTATACAGTCATGTTCAATGAGACTTATCTGGACTTCATAAATCGCATCCTCGCGCGCGATGGGCTTTTCTATTATTTCGTCCACGAAAAGTCCGGACACAAGTTCGTCGTCGCCAGCAGCTCGCAATCTCTCCCCAAGTTGGGAGCCGTCAAATTCGCCGGGCAGACCGCGACCGAAGTCGGGGTTCATACGCTCAGCCGCGCCGACAGCACGACCATCGGCAAGTTCATCGGGAACGACTACAACTATGAAACGGCATCCACCGGCCTCGTCTCCGATGCGGATACCGTGCTCAAGGCGAAGGGGGCGGCAACCCGCAAATTCTATCGCTACCCGTCGGAAAATCCCGTCAAGGAGGCGATCGGACAGCAGGTGCGCCATCAGAACGAGGCGGCCGAGGTTCGTGCCGGGTTGTTCGCCGGTGGCGGCAACACCCCGTCGATGCTCGCTCCCGGCAACGCCGTCACCATCACCGGCGATCCCTTCGGCATCGGCGATTACGTCATTGCGGCGGCCGCGCTCAGCGTGACCGATCACGCCGGCATCGGCGGAGGGACGGCCACCGTCGATGTCGCATTCACCCTGTTCGACGCATCGGTTCCCTGGCGGCCGGAACTCCTGCCGAAGCCGCAGATCGCCGGCTTGCAGTCCGCCCTCGTCGTCGGGCCCTCGGGCGATGAAATTTACACGAACAAGTACGGCCGGGTGAAGGTTCAGTTCAACTGGGACACGCGCGGCAAGAAGGACGAGAACTCGAGTTGCTGGGTTCGCGTGATCCAGCCCTGGGCCGGCGCCGGCTGGGGGTTCCAGTTCCTTCCGCGCATCGGCCAGGAGGTCGCCATCAGCTTCCTCGAGAGCGACATCGACCGGCCGGTCGTGATCGGTTCCTTCTACAACTCCGGCCAGGTCAGCCTGTTCAATCTCCCCGCCGAGCAGAACAAGGCGGGATTCCGCTCCCGCTCAACCAAGAGTGGCGGGACGTCGAACTACAGCGAATTCAGTATCGACGATACCAAGGGGTCGGAGGTTGTCCTGCTGCATGCGGAGCGGGATTATACGGTCGAGGTCGAGCATGATGAAACCCGCACGATCGGCAACAACCGCACGGTGACCGTCAAGAAGGACGAGGCGATCACCGTGGACGGCAACCAGACCGAGACGGTGAAAGGAAATCGTACCTTCGAGGTCAAGCAGGACCATTCCGAGACGGTCGATGGCAACCAGTCCGTCACGGTCAAGGGCAAGCAGAGCGTGTCGGTGCAGGGGCAGCAATCCGTATCCGTGACCGGGGCCGTCACCTATGAGTCGATGGAGTCGATCACGCTGAAAGTGGGCGGAAACAGCATCAAGATCGACATGACGGGCATCACGCTCTCCGGCACCCTCATCAAGATCAATGCCCAGGCCGAGCTGTCGACGAGCGGCGCGATTGCGCAGCATTCCGGCTCGGGGATGCTGAAACTCCAGGGCGGGATCATCATGGTGAACTGAGGTGGATGCACGGAAGATGGACAAGATACAGGCAGCCGTGCGTGAGACCGTACTCGCCCATGCAGCCCTTGGCGAGGAAGCGCTGGCGGCTGCCGGCGGCGCGGCCACCGTGCCCGCCCTGATCGACGCGCTGGAGGGAGCCGGCTTCCTGGTGGAGGCGACGCGGTGCTTCGCCCATGCCCTGCCGCGGCGCGAGGCGGTCTGGTGGGCGGCGATGTGCGCGCGGCACACCGCTCCCGCGGACCTCGCGGAGACCGGGCGCGCCACCCTCGATGCGGTCGAGCTTTGGGTTCGCCAGCAGAACGAGGAGGGGCGCCGCGCCGCGATGAGCAGGGCGGAAGCGATCGGGTTCCAGACGCCGGAGGCCTGGGCGGCGGTCGCCGCCTTCTGGTCCGGCCCGAGCATTTCCCCGCCCGACCAGCCGCCGGTGCCGCCGCCTGCGCATCTGACCGGCGTGGCCGTGGCCGGTGCCGTTGCCCTTGCCGCCGTGCGCGGGGACGCGCAGCGCGGCCCGGCCCGTCTCGCGCTCTTCCTTCGTTCGGCCCGTGAGATCGCCGCCGGCGGCGTCGGCCGACTGCCGCCGGAGGCCGAACAATGACCCTCACCCTCAGCGTGCTCCGCTGCCCGGATGCGGCCCCGCCGGAAACCCGCAGCATCGAGGGCGGGGAATTCCGCATCGGCCGCGGTCCGGACAATGACTGGGTGCTCACCGATCCCGATCGCGTGCTGTCCAAGCGGCATTGCGTGATCGCCTGGCGTGCCGGCGCCTGGCAGATCGCCGACACCAGCACCAACGGCACATTCGTCAATCAGGACATCGAGCCGCTTGGCGCCGGCCGCGTTCACGCGCTGAGCGACGGCGACCGGATCCGGCTGGGCAGCTACGAAATCGAAGCCCGTCTCGTCGAGCGCGGCTTCGGGGATGCGGGATATGGCGGTGGTTTCGGCGCCGCGCCCGCGACCCGGCCGGACCCCTTCGCCGATCCGTTCGGCGAGGACCCGTTCGCCAAGCCCGCGGCACCCGCTTCCTCTCCCGTATCCGACGAGTGGTTCGGCGGCGGCAATTCGATTTCGATGCCCGACGACTTTGCCGGCCTGCCGGATGACGATGCCCTGTTCGGCCCGACGCCGGTGCCCGACCACTCGCCGGCGCAGAACGACGTCTTCCGCCCCGCGCCGATGGCGCCGAAACTTCTGCCCGATGACTGGGATCTGGGCCTCGAACCCGGCGCCAACACGGCGTCGGCCGGCCCGGCATGGACGGCGCCTTCGCCGCTGCCGCCGCCCGCCGAGATCCAGCCGCCCCCGCCAGCCGCTCCGGCGCCGCCCGCTCCCCTGTCGCCCGCCCCCGTTCCGCCCGCTCCCCTGCCGCCCGCTCCCCTGCCGGCCGGCGCGCCCGGCGGCGATCTGCTCAGGATCTTTCTCGAGGCCGCGGGCATGGACGGGCTGCCGCCGCCGGCGGATCCGGAACTGCTGATGCGTCGCCTCGCCGGTCTGTTCCGCGCCATGGTGGGCGGGCTGCGCCAGGTGATGATCGCCCGCGCCGCGATCAAGGGCGAATTCCGGATCGAACAGACGATGATCCGCGCGCGCGGCAACAACCCGCTCAAATTCTCGGCGGATGACGACGATGCGATGGCCGCGCTGATCGGCCTCGGCCGCCGCACCAGCGATCTGCAGGCCGAGGAGGCGGTGCGGGACGCGCTGCGCGATATCCGCCTGCACGAGATCGCGGTGATGAGCGGCATGCAGGCCGCGGTGCGCGCCCTGTTCGCCCGGCTCGATCCCGCGCCGCTGCGGGCGGAGGCCGAATCGGCGCGCGCGCTGCTGCCGGCCCAGCGCAAGGCGCGCGCCTTCGAGGCCTATGAAACATTGTATGGCCAGCTCAGCGCGGCCCTTGCCGACGATTTCGACAACGTCTTCGGCAAGACCTTTGCCCGCGCCTACGAGCGCGCCCTGTCGGATGCGGAGGCCAGTGAAACGTGAAGCGCCGTTCGATCATCCTCGCACTTCCTGTCCTCCTTGCCGGCTGCGGCACGCCGCCGCCGAAGCCGCCAGCGGTGCTGTCGCTGACCATCACGGGCGGGGCCAACCAGAACCCCGATGCCTCGGGCACTGCCGAGCCGGTGGCCGTGCGGGTCTACCCGCTGGTCACCGCCGGCAAGTTCAATGCCGCCGACCCGTATTCGTTGCTCGGCAAGGCCACGTCCCTGCTCGGCAGCGACCTCGCCGGTCCGTCGGAGCAGACGATCGTCGCGCCCGGCGCCACGGTGAAGCTGACGCACAAATTGCCGGATCAGGCGCAGTCGATCGGCATCGCCGTGTTCTTCCGGGCGATCGACCGGGCGACATGGCGCCTCGTCGCGCCGGTGAAGGCGCATGAAACGAACGCGCTGACCTTGCGGATCGACGGATTGGACGCCAAGCTCGTCCCAACCAAACCGAAGGGCTGAACGTCGATGAGCTGGACCAACAGGGTCGTCTGGCAGGAAGGCATGTTCCTGCGCTCGCAGCATTTCCAGCAACAGGACCGTTGGCTCGAAGCCCAGGTGCGCGGCCGGGTGGCGGCGCTGCGGCCCTATCCGTGGGGAATCTCCCGTCTCGCGGTCAACCGGGAACTGCTCGGCACCGGCCGTTTCGCCCTGGCCGAGGCTGAAGGCGTGTTCGAGGACGGAACCTGCTTCTCCCTGCCGGGCGAGGCCGATCATCCGCCGCCGTTCGAGGTGCCCGAGAACACGCGCAACATGCTGCTTCACCTCGCGCTGCCGGTGCGCCAGCCCGGCGCCGCCGAGATCGCCGCGGAAGACGGCAGCACCGAGGGACGCTACGGCGCCGCCCGCTTCGAGGCCTACGACACGCATTCCGCCTCGCCCGAGCCGGCGGAGCTGCTGATCGCCCGGCTGCGCCTGCGCTATCTCCTCGACAGCGAGGACCGCGCCGGCTTCCTCTGCCTGCCGGTCGCGCGGATCGTCGAGGTTTCGGCCGACCGGCGCGTCACGCTGGATGACCGCTGGATTCCGCCGGCGCTGGTCTGTCACGCGGCGCCGCCGCTCGCCGGGCTGATCGCCGAATTCTCCGGCATGATCCACCAGCGTGGCGAGGCGCTCGCCGCCCGGCTCAACGCGCCGGGCACGCGCGGCGTCGCCGAGGTGCAGGATTTCATGCTGCTCCAGGCGATCAACCGCTGGCAGGCGATGCTTCAGCACTGGGCCGACGCCGCCGTGATCCATCCGGAGACCCTCTATTCCGCCTTCGTCTCGATGGCCGGCGAGTTCGCCACCTTCATCGAGGGCAGCCGCCGGCCCACCGCCTATCCCGGTTACCGGCACGACGATCTGCAACGCAGCTTCGCGCCGGTCGTCGCCGATCTGCGGCGGGCGCTCTCGGCGGTCATCGAACAGAACGCCGTGCCGATCCCGCTGCAGGAGCGGCGCCACGGCGTTCATGTCGGCCCGATCGTCGACCGCAGCATCCTGCGCGCCGCGAATTTCGTCCTGACCGTGCAGGCCGACGTGCCGGCCGAGACCCTGCGCCGGCTGTTCCCCGCGCAGGTGAAGATCGGCGCCGTCGAGCATATCCGCGAACTGGTCAACGTCGCGCTGCCCGGCATCTCGGTGCGGCCGCTCCCGGTGGCGCCCCGGCAGATCCCTTTCTATGCCGGCGCCACCTATTTCGAGCTCGATCGCGGCAGTCCGCACTGGCAGCAGATGCAGAATTCAGGCGCGTTCGCACTGCACGTATCGGGCGAATTTCCGGGGCTGAAACTCGAACTCTGGGCGATCCGCGGCTGAAGAGGGTGGCATGAGCGACAATCCGTTTGCCGAACCAGACGATTCCGACCGCACGATCATCAGGCCGGCGCCGGGCGGCCGGCGTCCCCCGCCCGCGCCGCCGCCGCCGCCGCCAACCGGCGGTGGCGACCCGTGGAGCGAGCCGCCGCGGCCGGCATCCCCGCCGCCCGCGGGCGGCGCGGAGACGCTGAATATCGGCTCGACGCCGCTGATGGCGGCCGCGGCCCCGCTGCTGCAGTTGCTCGCTCGCCTGCGCAACACCCTGGCCCAGCCCGATTCGGGCGATCTGCGCGAACGCACCGCCCGCGCGTTGCGCGACTTCGAGCAGGCGGGCCGCAATGCGGGCATTCCGAACGACCAGCTGCGCCCCGCGCATTACGCCCTGTGCGCCAGCCTCGATGACGTGGTGCTCGCCACCCCCTGGGGCAGCAGCGGCGCCTGGGCCGCGCGCTCGATGGTGTCCACCTTCCATCAGGAGGTCCGCTCCGGCGAGCGCTTCTTCGACATCCTCAAGCAGATCATGCAGAACCCGGGCCGGTTCCTGCCGGTTCTCGAGCTGATGTATATCTGCCTCTCGCTCGGCTACATGGGGCGCTACCGGCTCAGTCCGCGCGGCCCCGCCGAGATCGACCGGCTGCGCGAGGATGTCTATGCCGTCCTCCGCCGCGCCCGCCCGGCCGCCAGCCCCGAACTGGCGCCCCACTGGCAGGGCGTTGCGGCGCCCTACCGCCCGCGCCGCCCGTCCCTGCCGGTCTGGGTCGCCGCGGTGGCGGCCGCCGGGGTGCTGGCCCTTGTCTACACGGCCTTCGACTACGGGCTCGGCGGCCAGTCCGCCACGCTCTACGCGCAGTCGGTCGCCGCCCACCCGGCGCGGATGCCGAAGATCGTCCGCGCCGCCGCCGTCGTGCCGCCGCCGCCGCCGGTCACCACCGGCCCGAACGTGCTCGACCGGCTGCGCGGCTTCCTGCAACCCGAAATCACCAAGGGCGAGGTCGCCGTGCTCGGCACCGTCAACGCGCCGGTCATCCGCATCAACAACACCGGCCTGTTCGCCTCCGGCAGCGCGACGGTCGAGAGCACCGCGCTGCCGCTGATTTCCAAGATCGGCCAGGCGCTGGCGCGCGAGAAGGGCAAGGTGCAGGTGATCGGCTATACCGACAGCCAGCCGATCCACACGCTGCGCTTCCCCAACAACCTGGTCCTCTCGGAGGACCGCGCGAAGGCGGCGGCCGCCGTGCTCGACCGCGCGATCGGCGATCAGAGCCGCATCACCGCGGAGGGGCGCGGTGCCGCCGACCCGATCGCGACCAACGCGACGCCGCAGGGGCGCGCCCTGAACCGGCGGATCGAAATCGTGCTGATCCGGAGTGAAACCCAATGAGCGCACGGCTGGTCCGCTGGCTGCTGAGCGGCGTCGGCGCCGCGATCATCGCGGCCCTGGTCTGGTTCTTCGGCCCCTTCCTCGCCGTGCTCGCCGGCATCCTGCCGCGCGCGGCGATCGCTGTCCTGGTGTTCGTGATCTGGCTTGCGGCCAATCTCTGGCTCGATCGCCGCGCCCGCAAGAAGGCGGCCGCCGTCGAAGAGGCGATCACCGAGACCCAGGCCGACCCCGAGGCCGGCATGCGGGCGGAGGAAGTCGCCGCGCTGGCGGACAAGATGAAGAAGGCGCTTGGCATCCTCGCCCGGGCGCGCGGCCGGCGCGGCTTTCTCTACGAACAGCCCTGGTACGTCATCATCGGCCCGCCCGGCGCCGGCAAGACCACCGCGCTGCTCAATGCCGGGCTGAACTTTCCGCTCGCCGCCGAGCTCGGCCAGGGGGCGGTCGCCGGTGTCGGCGGCACCCGCTATTGCGACTGGTGGTTCACCGACCAGGCGGTGATGATCGACACCGCCGGCCGCTACACGACGCAGGATTCCTCGGCGTCGGTCGACCAGGCCGGCTGGCACGGCTTCCTCGACCTGCTGCGCCGCACCCGGCCGCGCCAGCCGCTGAACGGCGTGATCGTCGCCATCGCCCTGTCCGACATCGCCCAGGCCGACGCCGCGGCCCGCGCCGCCCATGCGCGCGCCATCCGCGCGCGGATCAAGGAGATCAACACCCGCCTCGGCGTCACCGTGCCGGTCTACGCGCTGTTCACAAAGGCCGACCTGATCGCCGGCTTCACCGAGTTCCATGACGATCTCGACACCGCCGGCCGCGCGCAGGTCTGGGGCATGACCTTTCCGCCCGATCGCACGCCGGCGGGCATGGCGGGCCGGTTCGCCGCCGAGTTCCGCGAGCTGGTCGGCCGCGTGGAAGAGCGCATGCTCGACCGCCTCGCCGCCGAACGCAGCCCGGATCGCCGCTCGCTCATCGCCGGCTTCCCGATGCAGGTCGCGAGCCTGCAGGCGCCGCTGGAGGCCTTCCTGAACGAGGCGTTCGCCGGCTCCCAGCTCGATCCCGCGCCGTGGCTGCGCGGGGTCTATCTCTGCTCGGGCACGCAGGAAGGCACGCCGATCGACCGTCTGACCGGCGCGCTGGCCCGCAGCTTCGGCATCGACCAGCGGCGCGCGCCCAGCCTGCGGCCGCAATCCGGCCGCTCCTATTTCCTCGGCCGGCTGATCGGCGAGGTGATCTTCGGCGAGGCCATGCTGGGCTCGGCGGACCGGTCCGGCGCCCGGCGCCGCCTCGCGCTGCGCGGCGCGGGGTTCGGCGCGGTCGGCCTCGTGTTCGTCGTGCTGCTCGCGGCGCTGTTCCGCAGCCATGCCGACAATGCCGCCGCCATCGCCCGCGCGCGCGCCGGGCTTGCCGCCGAACAGAAGGTCGCGGCGCAGATCCGGCTCGATCCGGTCGCCAGCGCCGATCTGTCGCGGATCGCGCCGCTGCTGCGCGAGGCCCGCGACCTTGCCGGCGCGCCCCCCGAGCGCGGCTATCACGGCATCGGCCTCGACCAGGGCGCCTCGATCAGGGCTGCGACAGCCGCCGTCTACCGCAACGTGCTCGACCACGCGCTGCTGCCGCGCCTCGTGCTTCAGCTCGAGGCGGAAATGCGCGGCGGGCTCGACCGGCCGGATTTCCTGTATCAGGCGACCCGCGTCTATCTCATGCTCGGCAATCAGGGACCGCTCGACGCCTCGCTGGTCGAGGCCTGGATGAAGCTCGACTGGCGGCGCCTCTATCCGGGCTTCGGCCAGACCGCATTGCGCCATTCGCTGATGCGGGACCTGACCGCGCTGCTCGCCCGCCCGCTGCCGGACGTTCCGCTGGACGGCCAGCTGATCGCCACCGCGCGCGCGACCTTCTCGCGCGTGCCGATCGCCGAGCGGGTCTATTCCCGCATCCGCGATTCCGAGGCGGCGTCCCGCGTGCCGGCCTGGACGCCGGCGGCGGCGCTGGGGGCTGCCGGAACGCCCTATTTCGTCAACGCCACCGGCAAGCCGCTGACCGATGGCGTGCCCGGCTTCTTCACCAAGCGCGGCTTCTACACCGTGCTGCTGCCGGCCCTCACCCATGCGACACAGGATGTCGCCAGGGAAAGCTGGGTGCTCGGCGCGCAGGACCGGATCAAGCCGGATTCGCCGCAGATGCAGTCGCTCGAGCAGGATGTGATCCGGCTCTACGACACCGCCTATGCCCGGCACTGGCAGTCGATGATCGACGACCTCAATATCGCGCCCCTCGGCTCCGCGGGCCAGGCCGTGCAGGCGCTCTACGTGCTTGGCTCGCCCCAATCGCCGATGGTGCGGCTGCTGTCGTCGATGGCGGACGAGCTTACGCTCACCAAACCGCCGAAAGACCTTGCGAAGGCCGCCAAGGGGGCGACGGGCGCCGAGGCGAAGCTGCGGGCACCGGCCAAGCTGAACGAAGCGGCGACGCGGCTGAAGCAGTTGCTGGGCCCGCAGGCGTCAGGCGCCCCGGCCCCGAAGCCCGGGGCGGCAATCAACGCCGAGTTCGCGCCGCTGCGCAATTATGTGGGCACCGGCGCGGCAGGCTCTCCGCTCTCGCTGACATTGCAACTGATCGACCAGGTGCAGAAGCAGCTGGCAACCCTCGCCGCCACGGCGCCCGGCGCGGCGGGCCCCGCGTCCCCCGCCGCCGGCGGCGATGCGGCCCAGCTCCTTGCCGGCGAGGCACAGCACGATCCGCAGCCGGTCAGCCGCTGGCTCGGCGCGATCGTCGCGACATCGAACAGCCTGCGCGGCGGCAGCGCCGCGGCGGCGGCGGCGGCGGCGTTCAAGGCGCCGGGCGGTGCCGCGGCACTCTGCGAGAAGGCGGTGACCGGCCATTACCCGTTCGATGCAAGTGCCGCCTCGGGCATTCCGCTTGCCGATTTCGCCCGGCTCTTCGCGCCGGGCGGCGTGATGGACAATTTCTTCAACACGCAGGTGCGGCCCTTCGTGAACATGACCGGGCAGGTATGGACGGTGCAGCCGGTGAACGGCGTGGCGCCGCCGGTCAGCCAGGGGGCCGTCGCGGAATTCCAGCGCGCGCAGGAAATCCAGCAGATGTTCTTCCTGGGCGGCACGCAGCCCAGCGTGCAGTTCACGGTCACGCCCGCCGGCCTCTCGGCGGGCGCGGCACAGGTCGTGCTGCAGCTTGGCGGCGTCGATGTCAGCTACGCCCACGGCCCGACGGTGCCGACCTCGGTGAACTGGCCGGGTGCCACCGGCATGCAGACGGCCCGGCTGATCATCACGCCGGCCGCCGGCGGCACGCCGGTCACGCTTCAGGCCAGCGGTCCCTGGGCGGTGTTTCGCCTGTTCGGCATGGGGCGGCTCACGCGTGACGGCAGCTCCGCCCGCTACACCCTCACCTTCGATCAGGGGGGCATGCAGGCGCGCTTCACGCTCGAGGCGGGGTCGATCTTCAACCCGTTCGCGCCGGGCGTGCTGAACGACTTCCGCTGCCCGAGCCTCAAAGGATGAAGATGTGGCGCGGGTGAGCGGCTTTTACGGCAAGATTCCGGCGCGCGGCGACTTCGTCGGCGCCGGCCTGCCGCCGGCCGTGGTGGATGCGCTGGATGGCTGGATGCGGGCGTGCCTCGCGGCCAGCCGCACCGCGCTGGGCGAGGACTGGATGCCCTGCTGGATGGAGGCGCCGGTGTGGCGTTTTTCAGCGCCGGTGGCGGGCGTGGCGCTCGGCGGCGTGTGGCTGCCGAGCGTCGACCGCGTCGGGCGTGCCTTTCCACTGGTGCTCGCGACCGAAGCGGCGCTCGCCGGCACGGCCTGGCTCGATGCGGCCGAGGAGGTCGGCATCGCCGCCGTCACGACCGACCTGCCGCCGGATGCGCTCGCCGCCCGTCTGGCACATCTCCCGCCCGATTCGTGTGAACCGGCATTCGGCTGGTGGTCTGCCGGCGGCCCGCATCGCGGCCCGGGGCGGATCGAGATGGCCGCCCTGCCCGATCCCGCCGGTTTCGCGGCGTTCCTGCGCGATGAGGCCGGGGAGGCGGTACGATGATCCCGCGCGCCGTGACCTGGGCGGAGACCCATGTCGGCGCGGTGCGCAAGCACAACGAGGATGCCTATATCTGCCGCCCCGATCTCGGCCTCTGGGCGGTGGCCGACGGTGCCGGCGGACATCAGGCGGGTGAGGTGGCCTCGGGCATGATCGTCGCCGGGCTGGACCGTCTGGAACCGGGGCTGACCGCCGCCGAACTCCTGCCAGAGGTCCGCCGCGTGGTGAACGAGACGCATCACACGCTGCTGCACGAGGCGTCCCAGCGCGGCCCGCGCGCGGTCATCGCCTCCACCATCGCGATCCTGATCCTGCGCGATGACCATTTCGCCTGCCTCTGGGCGGGGGATTCGCGCGTCTATCTGCTGCGCGGCGGCGAGTTGACCCAGCTGACCCGCGACCATTCGCTGGTGCAGGCGCTGGTGGACGAGGGCCGGCTCACGCCCGAGGCCGCCGAGCACCATCCCCAGGCGAACGTGATTACCCGCGCCGTCGGCGCCGACGACGCGGATCTCGAACTCGACAAGGTGATCGGCCGGATCGAGCCGGGGGACCGGTTCCTGCTCTGCTCGGACGGGCTGAGCAAGACATTGCCCGAGGCGGAAATCGCCGCCCTGCTCGGTTCGCCGGACGGCGTGCCGCCGCCGGAACTGCTGATCGCGGCCACCCTCGCCCGCAAGGGCAACGACAACGTGACGGCCGTGGTCGTCGCGGTCTGACCGCCCCTCACCGTGAAAGCCGCGCCGCGATCCGGTCGGCGAGCCGGCCGAGCGCGACGCTCATGGCGTGCGCTTCCGCCGCCGCGCCTCCGCCGCAACGCTCGGCGATGCGCACCCGCCCAGCCGCCACGGCCTTGCCCGCCCGCACGCCGCGCCAGTCCGCGGCGAGCTCGACATGGCCCGGATGCGGCATGAACTCCGTCACCTCGACATGCACCAGCAGCGCCGCTCGCGGGACGGGATCGCCGGGCATGGCCACGCGCCGCTCGGGCAGGCGGCGCGCCAGGTCGCGTGCCAATATGGCCTGCGCCTGTCCCGCCAGCGGGGCGGTCCATCGCGCCCGCCGCGAGACGGCGCGCGTGTTCGGGCCGGTCGCGGTGGTCAGGTAGATCCGGTCGATCGTCGGCGGCATCAGCACGTGCGCCACCGCGATCGCCGCTCCACGGGTGTGGAATGTCGGCCCCGATGTCGGCGATAGCGCGAGATAGATGGTCCGCTGGCCGGCGCAGCCGGCAAGGCCGAGGGTCAGGGCCATCGCGAGTGTGGCGATCGTTCGGGTCATCAGCGTCCCTTGCCGAGGATCAGCGCATTGGGATGCGCGTTCAGTTCATCGACCAGTTCGCGCAGAGCCCGCGCGGCCCGGCCGAGTTCGTAGAGCGTATGCGGCATCGTCTGCGACTCCGGGGCGTTGGCCGCGCTGCCCTGGGCGCCGATCATGCCGCGCAGATCGCGCAGCGCTTCATCCGCCTCGTTCGCTGTCCGTCGCAGGTCGGCGAGAAGGTGCGGCGCCTGGCCGCGCGTCGTGCGGGTGATGGCCGCGACGTTCGCGGCGGTTTGCGCGAGCCGCTTCAGCGCGGCCCGCGTCCGCGGCGCCCGGCTGAGCGCGGCGAGACGCGCGCTGACGGCATGGAGGTTGGCCAGAATGCCGCCGGCTTCGGCCATGAGCCGGCCGATCGAGCCGCCGGCGACGGCTGGAACCGCGGGCGGCGCGCCCTTGCCGAGCGTGGCCGGCGCTGCCCCGCGCATGATGGCGAGGGCGAGTTCCTGCTGGCCGATCACCGGTGTCGCGCGGGCGAGGTGGGCGCGCAGCCCCCGGTGGATCAGGCGCGCGAGCATCGCGTTCATCTGCGGGCGCGGATGCCGCAGGTTCCACGTCGCACCGGCAAGGCCGATCCGCGACGGATCGAGCGCGAAGCGGACCGTGCTCCGTATCGCGCCCGCGCGCGGCGCGTAGGCCATGGCCACGCCGGTCACCGCGCCGACCGTGGCGCCCTCCAGCGTTACCGGCGCGCCGACCGCGAGGCCCCGTGGCCCGCCTGGCAGCACCGTTCTGTAGGCGACGGCATGCGGGCCCGGCGCGTCGCGCGCCGCGGCGGCGCTGTGGTAGAGGCGGAAACGGGCGCCGTCGATGGCCTGGCGGCCGCCGGGCGGCGTCGTCACTCCCAGCGCGCCGGAGACGAGCGCGGGTACCGACTGCATCGCGAGGCGGGGGCCGCCGCCGGAAGCCGTCACCCGTACGCCGCCGGCGTTCCAGAAGCGGCTGCGCGTGGTGATCAGGCGCTGGTAGCGCCGGCTGATGAAGGCGCCGATGGCAAAGCCGCCGCCGTTCGGGCCGAGCGCGATCTTCCGCACGGTTCCGATCCGCAACCCCTTGTAGAAGATGCCCGCGCCGGTCGAGATGTTGCCCTTCTTCGCCGCCGTGAGCATGACCGTCAGTCCGGCCTTCGCGGGATTGACGGCTGGCGCATGGGCGAGGCCGGCGGCATGATGCCGGATCGGCCCGTTCCGTGGCGCCACCGCGATATGCGGACCCGCGATCACCGATTTCAGCGAGGCAAGGTTGCCGAAACTGACGTGCCGCCCGGCGATCCAGTATCTGGTGCCGCGCCCCAGATGTCCGTCCATGTCGGGGTCGAAGCGCAGGCGCACCTTCATGGCGGCGAGCGAGGCATCGAGATGCACGCTGACCACGTGGCCCACCGTCGCGCCGCGATAGGTCACGTCGGTGCCGCCGGGCCTGATGCCGCCGGTGATCGGGAACGTGACGACGACTTCCGGGCCGCGCGTCGCCAGTGCCGCGACGCCGAGCCAGGCGACGATGAGCGCCGCGGCCACCGGAACCGCCCAGATCAACCCCGGCCAGCGCGTGCCACGGAAGCGGGCCTCCGGCGCGTCCGGATCAGCCATGGGCCGGCTCCCGTGCGGCGATCCAGATGCGGCGGGGATCGAGCGCCCGCGCGGCCAGCATGGTCAGCACGACGACGGCGAGAAAGGCCGGCAGCCCATCGGCGACATCGATGCTCAGCAGGCCGGAGAGGTGCAGCAGCGGCAGGAACACGGCGACGGTGAAGACATCGATATGCGACCATCGGCCGATCTCGACGATGAGGCGGCAGACATGCCCCTTGAGCCGCAGCCGCCGGGTGGAATGGCGGTGCGAGGACAGGATGATCCAGGCGATGCCGAACAGCTTGATCAGGGGAATTGCGACGCTGGCGGTGAAGATGATGAGGCCGAGCGGCCACAGCCCGGCCTGGAACAGCTTCATCACGCCGGAGAGGATCGAGTGCGCATGCGCGGTGCCGGCGCGCATGTCGATTTCCATCGGGTAGAGATAGGCGATCGGGTAGAAGATGAAGCCGGCCAGGGTGAGGGCGAGGGCCCGCGCCGTGGCGTGGGGGCGCTGGCGCCAGAGCGTCGCGCGGCAGCGCGGGCAGCGCGTGCCCGCATCGGCGGCGGCGGCGACGTGGCCGCAGGCCGCGCAGGCGATGGCGTCGTGCCCGGCATGGCTGGATTCCGGCCCGATGGACCGCCAGATCGCCCGGCGCTCGAGCGTTGCCCGGGTGATCATCGTCATGAAGGCGGCGGCGATCACGCAGGCGCCGCCGGCGCCGATCCGCACCGGCAGGAACGGTGCGACGCGCGAATAGCCGATGATGCAGCCGATCAGGAAGACGTCGATGGTCGCCCACTCGTCGAGCCGCTCGGCGATGCGGAAGGCGGGGCCGAGCCATGCCGCCCGGCGTCCGGCGCGCAGCATCGCCAGGACCGCCGCGAGCAGGCCGAAGCGCGCCAGCGGCAGCGCGATCAGTTCGGCGGCCAGGACGATGCCGGCCAGCGGCCAGCCCTGATGCCAGAGCCCGGCGATGCCGGCGGTGATCGTGCTGCGGTTGGCGGCGCCGAGCAGCGAGACGCGCATCAGCGGCAGCAGAATGGCCGGCGGCAGCAGGACCAGCGTGGCCACGGCGCAGGCGAGGGCGGCATCGAGCCCGCGGCCCGACATGCGTTCGAGCGGCGCATCGCACCGGCGGCAATGGATGACGCCGGGCCCTGAACGCGCCGGCAGGCGCTGCACGAGACCGCACCAGGCGCAACCGATGACCCCATGGGGCGGGTCGCGCACGGCGTCCGGCGTGCCGAACAGGAAGGACGCCAGGCTCATGCGCGCCACCGATGGTGGAGGCGGCGGGCATTCATCTGGCGTGACATAAGAAGGCGGCGGCGGCGGCGCAGCCGGAACGGCCGCGAATCGGCCGATCTCACGCGACAGTGATCGACGGACTCAGGGGCGGCGGGCGATCGCGAGGCCGAGGGCGGCGCCGCAGAGCAGGCCGCCGCCGATCCGGTTCGGCAGCCGCCCGACGCCGGCGAGGCGCCGGCCCAGCGCGCCGCCGAGCAGCACCCAGAGACTGTCGATCGCGAGGGCGAGGCCGAGAAAACTGCCGGCGAGCACGGCGACCTGGGACGAGGCGGGGCGCGCCGGGTCGATGAACTGGGGAAACAGCGCGCCGTAGAAGAACAGCGTCTTCGGGTTGGTGAGCGAGACGACGAAGCCGCGCACCCAGATGGCGCGCCGCCCGGGCGGGCTGGCCGGTGGCGCCGCCGCATCCACCGGCGGGCGCCGCCAGGTGGCGATGCCGATCCAGAGCAGGTACGCGACCCCGGACCAGCGCAGGACGCCGAACCAGGCGCCCAGATGGGCGAGCAGGGCGGTCAGCCCGAAGGCCGTGACCGCGAGCTGCACCGCCATGGCCGACGCCGTGCCCGCCAGCGTGGTGAAGCCGGCGGACCGCCCGTGCGAGATGCTGTTGCCGACGAGCAGCATCACGTTCGGCCCCGGCAGGAGCATCAGCAGCGTCACGGCGGCGATGAAGCCGAGGAACAGGTCGGGCGGCGGCATGGCGGGCATCCTGACGGAAACCGCGCGCCGCGTCATCCCTGAACGCGAGGATGACGGCGAAGCCGCGGGATGGGCGCGCGCGGGCGCATCCGGCGGCGTTCGCCGTCGGGGGTGAAAGGCGTCCGGTTGTCGGGTCAGGCGGGAGCGGGCGGCGCGCGCGGGCGGCGCGGCGGGCGCGGATGCGGGCCGGTCCGGGCCGGGCGGTGCGGCCGGGTCGGCGGGTCGGCGGCGGCCGGGGTGCCGGGTGCGCGGGGGCGGCGCGGGCAAGATTGCGGTGCGGGGAGCAAAATCCCGAGGGTGCGGCAGAGCGGGCGGAGGATGCGGCCGAGCCGGGGTTCGGCGGCGATGAGGGCGCGGGTTTCGGGTTCGGCGAGGAAGGCGCGGAGTTGCGAGGCGGCGGCGGTGGCTTCGGGCACCGGGGCGAGCAGCCAGCCCCGGCGGCGCGGCAGGTCCGGCGCGCTGCGGGCGCGGGCCGGGCGCGCGGGGGGTTTGCGCGGGCGCGGCGGCGGGGCGCCGGCGGCGAGGCGGGCGAAGCGGGCGATGGCGCGTTGCAGGCGGGACCAGAGCAGGACGGTCATGGCGTGCGGATCGGCGAAGGCCGAGCCGGGCCGCGACGTTTCGCCCACGAACGCCCCGTTAGCGCCGCGCCTCGCGACTGCGGCGCAGAGGGCGTGGAGGATGGCGGCGAAGCGGGCGGCCAGGTTCATGCGGAGCAAAAGACCATGGAGGGGCGGGGGTGGGCAATCGCTTTTTCGCCGCCGCGGTGGCGTGAGAAAATCTAACGGAGTCGCCGCGCCTGTTCCGGGGCGAGGGCGAGGACGTGAAGCTGGAGCAGGGCGGTGAGCGCGTGGCGGTCGGTGATGGCGGCGAGGCGCTCGTAGGGGATCACCTCGCCGATCCGCACCTTGAGCGGAAGGCCGATGCGGCGCACCGCCTCGGGCACGATCAGCGAGAGGCGGAGGAACATGCTCACCCGGCTCGCCGCGTGGAACAGCGGGCTGTTCTGGCCGGGGAAATGGACCGGCAGCACATCCGCCCGGGCGAGATGGATCAGCTTCGCGGTGAACAGTTTCCAGGGCAGGTCCTCGGCGCGGCCGAACGGGTTGCGCGCCGTCGCGATGCCGCCGCTCGGGAAGACCGCCACCGTCTCGCCGCGATCGAGGCAGGCGAGCGCCTCCTTGCGGCTTTCGAGATTCCGGCGCAGCGCCTCCTTCGTTTCGGAAAAGTCGATCGGCAATGCGTAGCGCGCCATCTCGGGGACGCGCAGCAGGTCGTTGTTGATGAGGATGCGGACCGGACGGTCGAGCTGCTCGGCGAGGGCGAGGATGGCGATGCCGTCGGCGATGCCGAACGGGTGGTTCGCGATCATGACCAGGCGGCGGCCGGGCGGGTGCTCGACCGGCCAGCGCGGCGCCTGCACGTTCAGCGCGATGTCGAGAAGTTCGAGCAGGCGGTTCATCGGCCGCGCTTCCGCTCCGGCCAGCAGCGACTGCCAGGCGGCATAGCAGCGATTGGCGCGCGAGATGCCGCACATCGCCTCCAGCGACAGCAGGAACAGGCGGCGGGCGAGCGACATCTCCGCCGACGCGTAGCTCAGCGCGCTGCGGGGCAGGAACCTCGGCGAAGCCATGAGCGTGTTTCGTGCTGCCTTGACTGGAGATATGTGACGACTGGAGATATGTGACGGTTCGATGACGCGCTGTCGTGTTTTCTGACAGCATAAGTCTTTCGGGCCCGCATCGCAACGATGATCGGCGGCGCAAGCGGGCCGGCGCGTCAGTGCTCGGCGAGGAAGATCATCGCGTCGGTCGCGGCGGCGGAGGGGAGCGGGCGGCGCTTGTGGCGGAGGAAGGACAGGATGTCGCCGATCGGGGTGCGGCGTTCATGGTCGAGCAGCATCAGGTGATCGTCGGCGGGATACCAGGCGAGGGTTGCGCGGGCGCCGCGCGGAATGGCGCGCCAGCAGGCGGCGGTGGCGTGCGGCGGGATGACATCGTCATGCCCGCCATACATCAGCAGGACGCGGGGCGCGGCGAGGCGGGCGCAGTCGCGCTGGGCCGCGCCCATCATCCGCACCATGCCGGCGAGCATGCCGAGCGGGGCGGCGTGGAGGGTCAGCGGGTCGGCGGCGAGCGCGCGGAGGGCGGCGAGATTGTCGCTGAGGCGCAGGTGCAGGCTCCGGCCGGTCAGGCGCAGGCGGGGGGCGAGCGTGCCGGCGGCGGCCACCACCCAGTGCAGCGGCAGCGGAAACGTCGCGGCACCCCAGACGGCGGGGGCGATCGCGACATAGGATGAAATGGCGGGATCGCCGGCGGCGGCGACGATGATCGCGATGGCGCCGCCCAT
This sequence comes from Acidiphilium multivorum AIU301, assembly GCF_000202835.1. Classification (NCBI taxonomy): domain Bacteria; kingdom Pseudomonadati; phylum Pseudomonadota; class Alphaproteobacteria; order Acetobacterales; family Acidocellaceae; genus Acidiphilium; species Acidiphilium multivorum. The sequence goes on along the minus strand of NC_015186.1, from coordinate 2,572,152 downwards.
GCTCTCGCCCATCAGCGTCAGGGGAATGAAGGGGTCGCGGCGGTGGAGGATGGCGGCCATCTGCCGCGCGTCGGAGACCAGGGCGGCGGTGCCGGGCCAGCGCCCGCGCCCGGGCGCGGCGCCGAAGCCGCGCTGGTCGGGGGCGTAGACCGCGATGCCATCCGCGGCGAGCACGGGGCCGAGCGTGGACCAGGCGTTGCGGCTGTCCTCGAAGCCGTGCAGGGCGAGGACGACGGCGCGCGGCCGGCCGGGCGGCAGCCAGTCGCGATAGGGCAGGCCGATGGTCTCCCGCGGCGCGGGCGAGGCGGCGATGCGGAAATATCCGTCGGTGACGATCCGGGCGCGGGCGGTGGCGGATGGCGTGGGCGCGCGCGCCGCGCAGGCGGCGAGGCCGGCGGAAAGGGCGAGGGCGGCGATCAGGCGCAGGCAGGCGGCGGTGCGGCGGATCATGGCGGGGACGATCCTCGTCGGCAGGGCGGCGGGCGCGGGCATGACCGGCCGGCGCGGGCCGCGGCGAGGGACGGTGGGCGGGGTGCGGCGGGGCGTCAAGCTCATCGGTGTTTTCGCGGGATGATTTTCTGAAACGAAACTGTAATGGAATAAACGGTGGGCAGTCACGGCGGAACCGGCGATAGTGCGGACGGTCGGGGAGAGCCGACCCTATGACAAAAAATCAATTGAACTTGACTATATTTCACGCCAGACTGCCCGATGACAGGGAGATTTGAAAAAAACAACGGCGCGGGCAGGGTTTTTCGCGCCTCGCGCGGCGGCGCGCCGCGCGGGATAACGGAACGGAGAACGGGGACATGAAGTTCAGACTGCCGAACCAGCAGGCGCGTTCAGGGCTCGACGAGCTGCAAAATCACGTGATCGACGAGTTCCTGGCCGGGCGGATCGACCGCCGGGGGCTGCTGCGGCATGGCAGCGCCTACGGGATTTCCGCCGCCCTGCTCGGCGGCATGATCGGCGAGGCGCCGGGGCGGGCGCTGGCCGCGGGCGGGGAGGGTGCGACCATCCGCGTCTCCATCACCGCGCCGTCGACCGCGATCAACCCCGTCGTCGCCGGGGATACCGGCAGCCTGTGCATGTTGCAGCAGGCGGGCGAATTCCTGCTGTTCGACAATCCGAAGACGCTGCGGCTGGAGCCGATGCTGGCGACGTCGTGGAAGTCGAGCCGGGATGGCAGGGTGTGGACGTTCACGCTGCGCAAGGGGGTGAAATTCCACAGCGGCGGCACGATGACGGCGGATGACGTGGTCTATTCGCTCGCCCGCCTCGCCGACCCGAAGAACGGCTCCAACGCGCTTTCCACCTTCAAGGGCGTGCTGAAGCCGGAGGGGGTGGTGAAGGTCGACGATCATACCGTCGCGTTCCATCTCGAAGCGCCGAACGGGAATTTCGCCTATCTCGTCTCCTCGGACAATTACAACGCGATCATCCTGCCGAAGGGATCGGTCGCCGCGGATTACGAGAAGACCTTCGATGGCACCGGGCCGTTCCGGCTCGACGCCTACACGCCGGGGCGCGGCGCGAGCTTCGTGCGCAACCCCGCCTGGTGGCTACGGGATTCACGGATTTGACTGAGCTGCGATGAAGAAGCCTGTGGCCATAGAAGCGAAGCGTGCCCACCCTGCGCGCATGGTCTTTGGTCCTGGCGGCTTGTAGTAGCAATTCCAGCCGCCGAGGCGGGCGATGATCCAGGCGAGCCATGCGAGGGATCGGGGTGGATGGGGGTTTTTCTGTCGCGGCGTCTTGCCTTCGAGAGTGGGGGCAATGGCATCGGCGGCCGGGAGTAATCCGGGATCGATGACATCGGTTGCCGGCCGGTTGCTGCCGTCGCGGGCATCGACGAGTTGTACGGTGCGGGTCGCAGCGGCGAGGCCGATCAGGGCCAGCTTGAACAGCCGTCCGGCATCTTGCATCTGGGTTTCTTCAAGCCTGAGACCGTCACTTTTCAAAGACCGGAACACTTCCTCGATTCTCCATCTCAGCCGGTAGAGGCGTACGATTTCGGCGGCACCGTCTGCGTCGATGGTCTCGATCGTGGTCAGCAGGCGCCACAAGAGCGGGACGCTTTCGCCATTCCCGTCAACCTCGCGCGCCTCGACCATGGTCAGGGACAGATGCTCTGGCCCTTCCGTGTCGCTGGCATGGCGCGGCCTGCGGATCGTCACTGTTCCAGCCCGCAGCGCCACGGTTGCGATCCGTGCGGCGACGCCGGTGCGCGAGGGGGCGACACGAACCGAGGTCCGGGTCAGTTCGGGCCAGGCTGCCGGGGCGGTGAACAGGCGGCGACCGTCATCCAGAACACGATCCTGGGCGGCACGGACGATCAGGTCGACCGATGCCGGACGCCTGGCAAAGCCCGCATAGATGTCACTCTCGCGGTCGGCCACGACCACGACCGAGGCGGCACCGCTCAGACGCCCGGCGGCGCGCGCAGCACCGTCCAGCCACCGCATGCTCTCCTTGTCTTCCAGCGCCCGCTCGCGTGCAGGGGTCGCATCGAACTCATCCGAACGGGTCCAGATCTTCGCGTCCACCAGGCCGAGCACCGCCTCCGTCTCACTGTCGATGGCGATCACCGGATGCAGGAAAAATCCCGCCGATACCCCATCACCGGCCGGTCCAAGCCCACGGCGACGCGCCTCACGGCCGGAAAAATTGATCTCCGTCGTGTCCTGCGCGGCCACAATCCGACGCCCCCGGCAGGCAGCGGCCGTGCGATCCGCCAGCGTCTCCACCATCTCCGCACACGTGACCGACGGGGCTGACAGGAAGCGATGGATCGCAATCTCCCGCGCTCGTGTGCCACCAAGCTTGCGGATGACCAGAGACCCGGTCTCCACCACCCGTTCAACCAGCGTGCTGCCCATCGCCGCACGTCGCGCATCTCCGAAGTAACCCAAATCTCCAGCACGTAACGCCACCATCTTCTCCATCAGCCTCAAAATCATGGAGAATCAGGCGCAAGCTACCTGCGCAAGTAAAATCCGTGAATGCCGTAGCGCCTGGTGGGGCGGCAAGGTGATGCCGGCGCGGACCGAGTTCGGCTTCTACAGCAACCAGCAATCGCAGGTGCTGGCGCTGCAGGGCGGGCAGGTCGACGTGATCCAGCAGATCGTGGTGCAGGGCGCGCAGGGGCTGCTGCACGACCCTTCGGTGAAGATCCTCAACATCCGCTCCTCGAACCATCGCGAGGTGCACATGCGCTGCGACAAGCCGCCCTTCACCGACAAGCGGGTGCGCCAGGCGGTGGCGCTGACGCTGAACCGGCCGGGCATCGTGCACGCGCTGTTCGGCGGGCTTTCCGACCTCGGCAATGACAGCCCGTTCGCGCCGATCTATCCCTCGACCAACACGAGCGTGCCGCAGCGGCACCGGCAGATCGCGCGGGCGAAGCACCTGATGGCGGAGGCCGGGCTCGCACATGGCGCCGAGGTGACGCTGACCACCGAGCAGGTGCAGGAAATCCCCGACTATGCCGTGCTGATCCAGAACGCCGCGGCGGAGATCGGGCTGAAGATCAACCTCAAGATCGAGACCAGCGCCGCCTATTACGGAAAGGCAACGTTCGGCAATTCGGACTGGCTCGATTCCACCATGGGAATCACCGATTACGGCCATCGTGGCGTGCCCAACGTGTTTCTCACCGCGCCGCTGGAATCGGGCGGTTCGTGGAACGCCGCGCATTTCAACAACAAGACCTACGACAAGCTGGTGGCCGATTACATCGCCACCGTCGACCTCACGCGCCAGCGCGAATATTCCGGGCGGATCGAGCGGCTGCTGCTCGACGAGACGCCGATCATCTTCGCGTATTTCTACAACTACCTCGCGGCCACGAAAAAGACCGTCAGCGGGGTGGTGGTGACCGGGATGTCGCAGGTGTTCCTGCAGCACGCCACGGTGGCGTAGGGCATGGCGCGGCGGCTGCTCGGCCTGCTCGCGGGGCGGCTGATGCTCGGCCTCGTGACGCTGCTGCTGCTGAGCATGGTCGTCTTCGCCGGGGCGCAGCTGCTGCCCGGCAATGTCGGCCGGGCGATCCTCGGGCCGCTGGCGAGCCCCGTCGCGGTCGCCGCCCTCGACCGCCAGCTCGGCACCAACCTGCCGGTGCCGGTGCAGTACTGGCACTGGATCAGCCGGTTCGCCGCCGGGAACATGGGCGAGTCCTACGCGTTCCGCCGGCCGGTGGCGAGCTTCGTGGTGCCGGCGCTGCTCAACTCGCTGAAGCTCGCGGCCATCGCCTTCGTCATCGTCGTGCCGCTGTCGATCGGCGCCGGGGTGTATGCGGCGATCCACGCGCGCTCGCGGATCGACCGGGCGATCAGCCTCACCGGCCTGTCGATGACGGTGATTCCGGAATTCGTCTCCTCGATCGTGCTGATCCTGATCCTCGGCATCTGGCTGCGGGCGCTGCCGGTGACCGCGACGGCGCCGCGCCATGCCGGGGCGCTGGGGCAGATCCATCACCTGATCCTGCCGGCGCTGCCGCTGGTGTTCGTGCTGTTCGGCTATATCGCGCGGATGGCCAGGGCGGGGACGATCGAGGCGCTGGAGTCGGATTACGCGCGCACGGCGACGCTGAAGGGCCTGCCAAGGCGGACCGTGATCGTGCGGCACGTGCTGCGCAACGCGCTGCCGCCGACGATCACCGTGGTGGCCACCCAGGTCGGCTATCTCGTCGGCGGGCTGGTGATCGTGGAGACGCTGTTCCGCTACCAGGGCATCGGCAGCCTGATCCTGACCGCCGCGCGGAACAAGGATTTCCCGATGCTGGAGGCGGGGATTCTCGTCATCGGCGCGGTGTATGTGCTGGTCACCGTCGCCGCCGACATGCTGCTGATCATGCTCAATCCGCGGCTGCATCGCGGGGCGGCGAAATGAGCGGCGCCGAGGCGGCGATGCCGGAAGCGGCCGCCGGGCGGGCGCGGCTGATCCTCGGCTCGGGCAGCGCGCGGGCGGGCATCGGCATCGTGCTGTTCTGGACCATCTGCGCGCTGTTCGGCCCGTGGATCGTGCCCTGGAACCCCTATCACGACAGCCTGATGCACACGCTGGCGCCGCCGAGCCTCGCGCATCCGTTCGGCACCGACCAGCTCGGCCGCGACATCTTCTCGCGCGTCATCGTCGGCTCGCGCTCGATCCTTTCGGTGGCACCGCTGGCCACGCTGCTCGGCACCGTGCTCGGCACCTCGATCGGGCTGGTCACCGGCTATTTCGGCGGGCTGATCGACACCGTGCTGAGCCGGCTGATCGAGGTGCTGCTGGCGCTGCCGCTGATCATCGTCGCCCTGCTGGCGCTCGTCGCGCTCGGCCCGTCGACGCCGACGGTGGTGATCGTCATCGGGCTGATCTTCGCGCCGCTGATCTCGCGCACGGTGCGCGCCGCGGTGATCGCGGAGCGCGAGCTGGACTACGTCGCCGCCGCGGAGCTGCGCGGGGAGGGGGCGGCGCACATCATGTTCGTCGAGATCCTGCCCAACGTGCTGCCGCCGATCCTGGTGGAGGCCACGGTGCGGCTCGGCTACGCGATCTTCACCGTCGCCTCGCTCAGCTTTCTCGGCTTCGGCATCCAGCCGCCCTCGGCCGACTGGGGGCTGGCGATCTCGCAGAACTACGCCATGATCACCGGCGGCTACTGGTGGACCGTGGTGTTCGACGCCATCGCCATCGCCTCGCTCGTGGTCGGCGTGAACCTCGTCGCCGACGGCGTGCAGGCGGCGCTGGAATGAGCGCGGTGCTGGCCGGCACGGAGCGGGACGGCGCCACCGCGGCGACCCCGGCCCTGGCGGTGGAGGGGCTCGAGGTCGCCTATCGCACGCGGGGGCAGGAACTCGCGGTGCTGCGCGGCGTGTCGTTCTCGATCGCGCCGGGGGAGTCGTTCGGCCTGGTCGGCGAATCGGGGTGCGGCAAGTCGACCGCGGCGCTGGCCGCCCTCGGCGCGCTGCCGCGCAACGGGCGGGTGCGGGCGGGCAGCATCCGCATCGGCGGCGAGGATCTCGCCCGCCTCGACGCCGGAGCGCTGCGGCGGCTCAGGGCGCGCCGGGTCTCGATGGTGTATCAGGACGCGAGCCGCGCGCTGAACCCGGCGCTGACCATCGGGGTGCAGCTGCGCGAGGCGTTCGAGCTGCTCGGCATCGCCGGGGCGGCGGCCGGGGCGCGCTCGCGCGAGGCGCTCGACCAGGTGCGGATCGCAGCGCCGGGGCGGGTGCTTGCCGCCTATCCGCACGAGCTCTCGGGCGGGATGCTGCAGCGGGTGGTGATCGCCATGGCGCTGGCGAAGGACCCGGCGCTGCTGGTGCTCGACGAGCCGACCACGGCGCTCGACGCCACGGTCGAGGCCGAGGTGCTCGACCTGATCGCCACGCTGCGGGCGGTGCACGGCACCTCGGTGCTGTTCATCAGCCACAATCTCGGCGTGATCGAGCAGATGTGCGACCGGATCGGCGTGCTCTATGCCGGCAGCCTGGTGGAGCAGGGCGGTGCCGCGCGGCTGCTGGAGCGGCCGCTGCATCCCTACACGATCCGGCTGCTGCGCTGCCTGCCGGCGCCGGGGCGGAACAAGGTGACGTCGCGGCTCGACACGATTCCCGGCTTCCTGCCGCCGCCGGGGGCGATGGTTCCCGGCTGCGTGTTCGCGCCGCGCTGCGACCTGGCCGATCAGACCTGCCGGACCCGCCCGCCGCCGCCGCACCGCGAGGGGGAGCAGACGACGCGCTGCCATCACTGGCAACGCGCGGGCACGCTGGCGGACGCGCCCGCCGCCGCACTGGCGCCGCCGGAGGCCGCCCCGGCGGAGACCGTGCTGCGGGCGGAGAATCTTTCCAAGACCTTCGCGATCGGCGGGCGGGCGCTGCGCGCGCTCGGCGAGGTGTCGCTCACGCTCGGGCGGGGGGAGACGCTCGGCATCGTCGGCGAGAGCGGCAGCGGCAAGACGACGCTGGCGCGGCTGCTGCTCGGCCTCGTCCGCCCGGATGCGGCGAGCCGGGTGGAGCTTGCCGGGGAACTCGCCGCGCCGGAGGCGGCGGGGCGGAGCGATGCCCAGCGCAAGGCGTTGCAGATCGTCTTCCAGAACCCGGATTCGGCGCTGAACCGCGCGCACAGCGTGCGCCACCTGATCGGCCGGGCGCTGCGGCGGCTGGCGGGGCTGGCGCCGGGGCAGGCCGAGGCGCGACTCGCCGAGCTGGTGGCGGCGGTGCGGCTGACCGAGCGGCATCTCGCGATGCGGCCGCGCCAGCTTTCGGGCGGGCTGAAGCAGCGCGTCGCCATCGCCCGCGCCTTTGCCGGCGAGCCGCGCGTGATCATCTGCGACGAGCCGACCTCGGCCCTCGACGTCTCGGTGCAGGCGGCGATCCTCAACCTGCTCGCCGACCTGCAGCGCGAGCGGCAGGTGAGCTACATCTTCATCTCGCACGATCTCGGCGTGGTCCGTTACATCTCCGACCGGATCGCGGTGCTCTATCTCGGGCGGATCATGGAACTCGGCCCGGCGGAGGCGGTGTTTTCCGGCCCGCACCACCCCTATACCGAGGCGCTGCTCTCGGCGGTGGCGACCCCGGGCGGGCGCAGCGGGCGGATCCGGCTCGCGGGCGAGATCCCGAGCCCGCTCAACCCGCCGCAGGGCTGCGCGTTCCACACCCGCTGCCCGCGCAAGCTCGGCGCGGTGTGCGAGACGACGGAGCCGGCGCTGGAGACGATCGGCGATCACGCGATCCGCTGCCACATCCCGCGCGACGCGCTGGGGCGGCGCGGGGCGTAGCGGCCGGCGGGCGTGGCACCCCTTGCGCGCGATTCGTTAGAGAGGCAACCTGACGATCCGCATGGTCGTGGCATGACAGACAAATCGCCGATCAACCGACGCTGGCTGCCGCTCAACGCCCTGCGCGCCTTCGAGGCGGTCGGCCGGCATTCCAGCTTCACCGCCGGCGGCCATGCGCTCAACGTCTCGCAATCGGCACTCAGCCGGCACGTGCAGACGCTGGAGGCGCTGCTCGGCTGCCCGCTGCTGATCCGCCATCCGCACGGGCTGGAGACCACCGAGGCCGGGCGGCGGCTGCTGCCGGCGATCAGCCGCGGCTTCGACGGCATCGAGCGCGAGATGAACGAGATCATCCGCAACCGCGGCCGCGACCGCCACCTGCGCACGCTGCGCGTGCACATGCCGCCGAGCTTCCTCCAGCAGGTGGGGCTGCCGGCGCTGAAATCGTTCCGCCGGGAATATCCCGACATCATCATCGACGTCGCCTCCTCCTACGTGACCGGCTGGCCGCGGGAGGAGCCGGACATCGCCGTGGTGTACGACCGGCCGCAGGCGGGGCAGTCGGTCACCGACCTGCTGTGGATGATCCATGTCGCCCCGGCCTGCGCGCCGGAGATCGCCCGCGAGCACGAGGGCAAGACGCTGGAGCGGTTCCTGCGCGACACCGAGCTGCTGCACGTGAAGCTCCAGGGCCAGGCGCGGGGGCTGATGTGGGCGAGCTACATCCGCCAGCGCGGGCTGGAGGTGGACACCGATCGCGGCCTCGCCTTCGAGACCGCGAGCGCGGCCACCGGCTATGCGATGACGGGCGGCGGGGTGGCGCTGATCGACCTCGTGCTGTTCGCGCAGGAGATCGCCGCGGGGCGGCTCGTGGTGCCGTATCCGGAGCCGGCGGAGGAGGGCTACGGCTATTTCCTGACGATGCGGCCGGAGGACATGGCGGACCCGATCCTCGCGCTGTTCCGCACCTGGATGATCGAGCATTGCGCGCGGCCGGAGCCGCCGCCGCTGCTGCGGGCGGCGGCCGCGCCGTAGGGTGACTCAGTCCGGGATGTCGAGCCCGGCGGCCCAGCGGGTGAGGGACGCCGCGTCGCGCTCGCCGGCGACGGCGCCGGCCACCGCGTCGCCCATCAGCACGCCGAGCTTGAAGCCGTGGCCGGAGCAGGCGCTGCACAGCCAGGCGCGCGCGCCCTCGCGGCGGAGGATGAAGCGCTCGTCCTCGGTCACCGTATAGAAGCAGGCCTTGCGCTCCAGCACGGTGTAGCGATCGAAGCCGCGCCAGGCGCGGGACGCGGCATCGAGCAGGCGGGCGACGTCCTCGTCGGTGCCGGCGCGGTCGCCGTCGGGGTCGCCGGCGCGGGTGAAGCGGTGATCGCCGATTTTCAGCCGCGTGCCGGCGCGCGGCGGCAGGGTGTAGGTGCCGCTTTCCTCGCCGAGATCGATCATCACCGGGGCGGCGGCCCAGGCGGCTTCGAGCTCGGGCGGCGGGGCGAGGAACATCACCGCCTGGCGCGAGGGCACCGCCGCCGCCGCGAGCGAGGGGACCAGCCGCGCCGCCCAGGCGCCGGCGGCGACGATGACGGCGTCGCCGCGCACCGTGCCGGCGGCGGTGCGGATCGTGCCGGCCTCGGCGTCGATCGCCTCGACCCTGGTGTTGGCGTGCAGCGCGACGCCGCGCCGGCCGAGCAGCTTCACGAGATCGGTCAGGATGCGGACGGGGTAGAGGATGCCGCCGCCCGCCGTCCGCATCACGCGGGTGAGGCCGGCGGGCTCGATCATCGGGAAGCGGGCGGGGATCTCGGCCAGCGGGATCTCCGCGTGGGCGATGCCGAGACGGTCGAGCGAGCGGCGGGTGGGCTCGTACCAGGCGGTTTCGCCGCGCATGAAGTAGATCACCGGCAGGTCGTCGTAATGGCGCGCGCCGGTTTCCGCCCAGAGCGCCTCCCACAGGCGGAAGGCGGCGGGCATCATGTGGGCGTAGCCCTCCAGCTCGCCATAGGCGTGGCGGATGATGCGGTGCTCGTCATGCGAGGAGGCGCGGGGGTTGGGCAGCGGGCCCTGTTCGAACAGCTCGACCGCGAAGCCGCGCCGGCTGAGCCCCCAGGCGGCGGAGAGGCCGGCGATGCCGCCGCCGACCACCAGCACGCGCGGCGCGCTCATGCCGGCATCTCCTCGCGCGCCGGGGCGGCGGCCGGGGTGAACCATCCCTGACGGCGCCGCCAGTCGGGGTCGAGGTCGCGGAAGCGGGCGAGGGAGAGCTTGCCGAGATCGGCGAAGGTGCAGCGCCCCTCCACCACGATGTCGCGCAGGGCGCGGCCGGTGGCGGGCGAGAGGCCGAAGCCGACGCTCGACATCGTCGCCACCGTCACGTTGCCGGGATCGGCCGGGCGGTCGAGCACGGGCCGGCCATCGGGCGTGTTCTCGACGATGCCGGCCCAGGAGCGGATGACCCGCGCGTGCGCCGCCTTCGGGAAGAGCTCGGCGAGGCGGCGGGCGAGAGGGCGGATCGTCGGCGTCGAGGGGCGGGGAAGCGGGTTGTCCGCCGGCACGGCGTCGAGCCATTCGTGCCAGCCGCCGCCATAGGCGAGGTTGCCGCGCAGGGTCTGCCGCCCGTAGAGCCCGTTGCCGTCGACGCCGCCGAGCGGCATCGGCGGCAGCGCCTCGGTGACGATCATCTCGGCGCGGGCCGGGGCGAGCGGCAGGTCGAGCCCGGCGTCGCGGGCGAGGCGGTCGGATTGCGGGCCGGCGGCGATCACCAGCTGGTCGCAGCCGATCACGCCCGCCGCCGTGCGGACGCCGACGGCGCGACCGCCGGCCATCGCGATGCCGAGGGCGGGGGTGTGCTGGAGGATGCGCGCGCCATGATCCTGCGCCGCCCAGGCATAGGCCTGCACGGTGCGCTGCGGGTTTGCCTGGCCGCCGGTGCGGATGTGCACGCCGCCGAGATTGGCGCCGGCGAGCGGCACGGCGTCGCGCACCTGCCGCGGGTCGAGCAGGTCGACCCGGTAGCCGAGCTCGCCGACGATGCCCTGGATGCGGTGGTAGCGGGCGAGCTGCGCCTCGGTCACCGCGATGACGATCCGCTCGCCGCGCCATTCGGTGGGGTAGCCGAGCAGCTCGTCCATCCGCGGCCAGAGGCGCTGCTCCTCGTGGAAGAGCGGGCTCTGGTAGTGGGTGCAGCCGCCGCCGTTGCGGCTCGAGGCCTCGTAGCCGACCACGCCCTTGTCGAGCACGAGCACGTCGACGCCGTCGCGCGCCAGCCAGAACGCCGCCGACAGGCCGGTGACGCCGGCGCCGACGATGACGACCGAGGCGCCGTTCGCCACGGCGCTCACAGGTGCATGCTCCCGGCGCGCCAGGCGTCCTCGCGCTCGGTGCCGATGGCGGCGTAGGGCACCCACTGGCTCAGGATGCCGAACCATACGTCCCACCCCGCCTCGTCGTCGCCGCCGCCGGCGAGGGCGGAAAGCGGCAGCGGGCGGACCGGGGCGCGGTAGCCGGCGAGGCCGATGGACGCGGCGGGCAGGCCGGCGCCGATCGCCATCAGCATCGCCACCTGCTCGCGGCAGCGGCGGGCCTGGCAGGGGCCCATCGAGACGCGGGTGAGGCGCTTCATCTGGTCGTGGTCCGGCGGGCCGTCGCGCAGCAGCGCGGCATAGTCGCGCGCCGCCATCGCCGGGGGCGGCGGGCCGAGATAGCGCGGCGGGTTGAGGGCGAAGACGTCGGCTCGCGTCACCTCCTCGCACAGGCAGGCGGGCGCGTCGGCGCCGCCGGTGGCGAGCAGCGCGCGCATCCAGCCCATCCGGTAGTCGAGCCCCGGATCGTCGGCGATGCCGGCGCAGTCGCCCGCCGCGACGACGCCGGGCGCGGTGCTTCGCCCGGCATCGTCCAGCACCGGGACGTAGCCGCCGCGCGCCGCGTCCATGACGAGGCGCGCGCCGGCGACGTCGAGCAGTTCGACCGCCGGCACGAGGCCGATGGCGAGGCAGACCGTGTCGCAGTCGAGGCGCCGGGCCGGGCCGCCGGCCACGGGGACGACATCGAGCCCGGCGACGCCGGCGGGCGAGGCCACCGCCGCGAGCGGGACATGGCCGCAGAGGATCTCGACGCCGCGCGAACGCACGGCCTCGACCATCGGCGCCGGGCCGACGGGTGCGGCAGCGGCCTCGACCAGCGCCGGCACGGCGATGCCGCGATCGAGGGCGAGCAGCGCGGTGTCCAGCGCGAGGCGGCCGGTGCCGAGGATGACGATCTCGCGGCCCTCGAACGCGTCGTAGCGGGTCAGCAGCGCGGCCAGGCCCCGCGCGCCCATCACACCCGGCTGGTCGGCATCGCGGAAGGAGAGCACGAGGTCGCGCGCGCCGGCGGCGACGACGAGGCGGCGGAAGCCGCACATCCACGAGCGGCTGCCGTCCGAAAGCCCCGCCAGGCTGCAGGGCAGCACGGCGAGGCCCGGCCGCTCGACCCAGGCGCCCCAGGCGGAGACGCCGAGCAGGACCTCGACGCCGGCGTCATACGCTTCGACGAGGCCGGGGGTGGCGGCGGCGACCCGCTCGACCATGCGCGCCGGGTTGGCGAGGGCGGCGCCGGCGCGGCCGCCGAAGAGATAGGGCACGTCGAGCCCGGCGAGGCCGACCGGCACCGGATGCTCGTCCACCAGCAGGACCGAGGCGCCGGAGCGCGCCGCCTCCAGCGCCGCGGCGAGGCCCGCCGGGCCGGCGCCGACCACCAGCACGTCGACCATCTGTTCGGGGGCGGGGAATTTGCCCACCGCGGATTTCGGGTCGGCCATGCCGTGCGGCGGCAGCGTCGTGTCCATGCTCATGCCTTTTCCAGCGCCTGGGCGAGGTCTTCGATGAGGTCGGCCTCGTGCTCGATGCCGACCGAGATGCGGATGGTGCCGTCGGTGACGCCGGCGGCGGCGCGGCGTTCGGGCGGGACGGAGAAATGCGTCGTCGTCGCCGGGTGGCAGATCAGCGATTCGGTGCCGCCGAGGCTGACCGCGAGGCGGAACACCCGGAGCGCGTCGAGCAGGCGGAAGCAGGACGCCTCGCCGCCCGCGACATCGAAGGCGAAGGTGGGGCCGGCGCCGTCGCACTGGCGGCGCAGCAGGGCGCCGGCCGGGCTCGCCGGATCGGCGAAGCCGGCCCAGGTGACGCGCGAGACCTTGGGATGCGCGGCGAGGAAGCGCGCCACGGTGGCGGCGTTCTGCCCCGCCCGCTCGACGCGCAGGCCCATCGTCTCGATCGAGCGCAGCAGCAGCCAGCTGCCATGCGGGTCGAGATGGGTGCCCATCAGCGTGCGCCGCTTGCGCAGCGGCTCGACCAGCGCCGTGGCCCCGGAGATGGCGCCGCCCAGCAGGTCGCTATGGCCGCCGGCATATTTGGTCAGCGAGGTCATGCACAGATCGGCGCCGTGGCGGAGCGGCGCCTGCAGGGTGGGGCCGAGGAAGGTGTTGTCGACGATGACGACGGGCGGCCGGGCCTGGCCGGCGGCGGCCTCGCGCGCGACGCGGGCGATCAGCGCGATGTCGGCCAGGCCGGCGAGCGGGTTGGAGGGCGTCTCGATCCAGACCGCGGCGAGCGGGCCGCGCGCCAGCGCCGCGGCCGCGGCCTCGCGCACCGACCCCTCGTCCAGCGCGTCGGCGATGGCGACGGGGCGGACGCCGAGTTCGGGCGCCATCACGCCGGTCAGCAGCCCGTCGGTCCCGCCATAGAGCGGGCTCGTGTGCAGCACCGAGTCGCCCGGGCGGACCAGCGAGAGCAGCGCGGTGGCCACCGCCGCCATGCCGGAACCGAACGCCGCACAGGCTTCCGCGCCGTCCAGCGCCGCCATGCGCGCCTGCAGCATCTGCAGGTTCGGATGGTCGAGCCGGGCGTAGATGTAGCCCTCGGCGTCGCCCGCGTCGGGGGCGCGGCCGGCGGCGTAGCCCTCATGCGCCGAGCGGGCGTGCGCGGCGTCGCGATAGACGAAGGTGGAGCTCATGTAGACGGGCGGTTTCGCCGCCCCGTTATGCCTCGCCGGATCGTAGCCGTGGCCGACCGCGATGGTCTCGACGCGCCGCCCCGCCACGTCAGGCGTCGACCAGCTTCTGGACCGGCGCCGCCGCGCCGATGCGGCGGGAAACGCTGTTCACGTACCAGTCGGTAAAGCCGATGGCGAGACTCTCCGACGCCTCGCTGTAGGGGCCGGGCACGTAGCCGAGCGAGTTGACGCCGCGCTGGTTCAGCTCGACCAGCGCGCGGTCCTGCAGGTTGGTCTCGTTCCAGACATGCATCAGCCCGTCCCGCGTGTAGTCGACGCCTTCCTCGGCATCCTTGTGGACATACCACTTGGCGACGACCAGGGTTTCCTGCGGCGCGAGCGGCAGGGCGGAGAAGATGATGAGGAAATCGCCCACCGCATGGGCGAAGCAGTGCGGCTCCAGCGCCCAGCGCAGCGAGCCGACATCGCCGCCGTTGACGTGGCAGAGCGGCTTGGCGACGCAGGGCGTGCCGTCCATCGTCATCGACACGTTGCCGTCGCGCAGCGGGAAGCGCGAGGCCTGCCACCATTCGCCCTGCACCGCGGCGGAGGGCAGGCCGAGCGCCTCCATCCGCGCGATGAAGCCGGGCAGGTCGACCATGCCGGCGGTGCTGAAATTGCCGCGCACGTCGGTCGGGAAGGAGCGGGCGAGCTCGGGATGGCCGGCGCCGCAGTGATAGCACTCGCGCGCGTTCTCCATCACCAGCTTCCAGTTGCCGCGCTCGAACAGCGTGCATTCGGCGGCGAGCTTGGCGTTGCCGAGATCGTGGCCGGCGAGCATCGGCGCGAGATGGTCGTGGAAGGCGTCGAATTCGGGCGGCTCGGCGGCGAGGCAGACATAGACGGTGCCGGCGACGGTGCGGACATGGATCGGGTTCAGACCGTGGGCGGACTTGTCGAACTCGCGCGGCATGCGGCCGGCGCCGCGCAGGGCGCCGGTGTCGTCATACATCCACTGGTGATAGGGGCAGAGCAGGCGCTGCGCGTGGCCGCAGCCATCGGCCAGGATCTGCGCGCCGCGATGGCGGCAGGTGTTGAAGAAGCCGCGCAGCACGCCGTCCTGCCCGCGGAGCAGGAGGATCGGCGAGCGGCCGATGGTCATCGCGAGATAGCTGCCGGGGTCGGGGATCTCGGTTTCCAGCCCGATGAGCAGCCAGCTGCGGCCGTAGATCTCGCGCAGGTCGAACTCGAAGATCTCGGGATCGGTGTAGAAGGCCTGCGGCAGCGTGTGCCGGGGCGGACGCTGGGCGAGAAGCGCGGAGAGGCGGTTGCGCAGGGGCGTATCCGGCATCGGTGACCTCCAGTGGACACCGGACGTTAGTCAGCACGCCGGGGCGGCGGCAAATCGCATTTGTGCATAAGCCTATGAGCCGGCGCGCTGGCCCCCGGCGGCCCGGGTGGTCCGGAAGGGTGCGGCCGGTGGCGGCGAACGCCGCGTCATGTCCGGCGTTCGTCCGCCGTGTTGATGGACCGCGTTCAGGGGCGTTCGGGGATGGACGAGGTGGCACCGGCGCGGGTGGAACCGGCCGGTGCCTTCGTCAGCTTGGTGCTAGACTATTGTTCTTATCGTTTTCCAGTGTCCGGGACACTGGCTCATTCGGCGGGGCTGACCGCGGGGCCGTGCACGGTCGGGGCCGTTTCGCGGACCCTGATCGTCAGCATCACGAGGCCGGCGGCGAACAGCGAGATGGCGAAGAGGATCGCCGTGGCGTAGAAATTGTGCGTCTTGTCCTGGAGATAGCCGCCCAGGAACGGCCCGAGATAGCCGCCGAGATTGCCGAGCGCGTTGATCAGCCCCATGGCGCCGCCGACGAGGGCGACGGGCAGCGTGCGCGAGGCGGCCGCCCAGAACGGGCCGTCATAGGACATCGCGCCGCCCATCGCGAGGCAGAGGAAGAAGATGGACAGCAGGATCATGCCCTCGCCGACCGTCACCGACAGGATGAGGCTGACGGCCGCCAGCGTCATGGGCAGGAAGACGTGGCGGGAGTAGCGGCGGTTGGTGTCCGCCCACCAGCCGTTGAACCAGAGCATCAGCCCCGCGACCACGTAGGGCAGTGTCGCGATCAGGCCGACCGCGCCGAAGCCCGCATGGGTGAGGGACTTGAGCAGGGTGGGCATCCACATGTTCAGCCCGTAGAAGCCGACCTGCACGAGGAAATAGACCACCACGAGGCGCCACACCGTCGCCGACTTGAAGATGTCGCTGAACGGTCCCGGCTCGGGTTCGTTGGCGCGGTCCTGGGCGAGCGAGCGGTTGATGTAGTCGCGCTCGGCGGGCAGGCACCAATGGGCGTCTTCGGGCCGGTCCTTGATGAAGATCAGCCAGAGCGGCAGCGCGATGATGAAGGGCAGCGCGCCTTCGACGAAGAAGAGCGTGCGCCAGTCCGAGCCGGCGACGATGAAGCCCGACAGCGGCTGGGTGATGATCGACGAGATCGCCAGGTTGGCGATCCAGAAGCCGTAGGCGCGGGCGCGCTCCTGCACGGGGAACCAGTGCGACAGCAGCACCAGCGTGGCCGGCCAGATCCCGCCCTCGGCGACGCCGAGAAGGAACCTGAAGATCACGAGCTGGGTGAAATTCTGCGCGAGCCCGCAGGCCAGCGCCATCAGCCCCCAGAAGCAGATCATGATGGCGACGAATTTCTTGGCGGACCAGTGTTCGGCCAGCCAGCCGCCGGGAATCTGCAGCAGCACGTAGCCGACGAAGAAGATGCCGCCCGCGGTGCCTTCGTCCGCCTTGGTGATGTGGAAATCGTGGCCGATTCCCGAAAAGGCGTAGGCGATGTTGGTGCGGTCCATGAACGAGATGATGTAGACGATCATCGCGATGGGAATGAGGCGGAACCAGCGGGTCATGCCCACCTCCGCCGCTCCTGTGCTTGAACTCATCGGTTTCCTCCGTATTGACGTGGCGTCGGGATCAAATTTTGCTCTTGCGGCCGGGCGGCCGTTGGTTGCGCTATCATCGGCATAGCAAAAGAGGCCCACCTCTCCCAAGTTGAGATTTATCGTTAAACTACCACCGATCGGACGGCAATCCGGCAGGACGCGGGATGTGGGTGTTCCGGCCGGAGACGCGCTTCGAGCGGCCGGTCAGCGGGCAGGTCATCCCTGATATGCCCCGGGATTTCATAACGATCCATTAAGAATTGCCGTGCTTAAGGCGCGGGAGGGAGTGGCGGGCGCCGCAAGGGGGGCCGCCGGTCCGCGAGTATGGCGCCGGATCGTCAAGCCGATCCCCTGTCGGGAATTCACATGCGTAAGCCCAAGCGATCAGAGCCTGACGAAACAGCCGATCCCGAACTGGAGGAGCTGATCGAGAGGGATCGTGCCGAACTGCTCTATTCGTTGGGCGGCGGCAGCGTGTTCGTCACGGTCGCGGTGTCGTTCCTGCTCATCCTCCTCGTGCAGGCGCCGGGCGAGTGGTCCGCCCTGCTGGCCTGGTTCGCCGCCATCGTCCTCGTTTCCGCGATCCGCTCCGTCGACATCTTCATCCTGTTTCCCCGGGTCCGCCGGAAGCCTTTCGACGGCCGGAAGATGATCCGCCGCTTCGGGCTCGGCACGTCGACCCTGGCCCTGCTGCTCGGCAGTTTCCCGATCTTCTTCTTTCCGCATCTCGCCGTCGTCGAGCGGGCGTATGCGTTCATGGTGTGTTTCGGCATGGCGGGGGGGAGCGTCACCGTCCTGAGCGCCAGCTTTCCGCTGATCGTGACCTATTGCACCGCCGTCCTGCTGCCGGGGGTTGCGGAGACCCTGATCGCGTATCAGCCGGGCGGGCAGAAATTCGCGGTGATCGGCATCGTCGGCTACATCTCGTCGTTCTTCTTCGCCCGGACCACGTCGCGGACGGTGCTGCGCGGCTTGCGCCTGATGCGCACGAACCAGGTGCTGACGCTGCGCTCCGAGCAGGAGAGGGTTCATCTCGAAGCGATGAAGAGCGACCTCGCGGACGCCAACGAGAGCCTGGAGCGCCGGGTGTGCGAGCGGACCGCCCAGCTCGCGCACGAGGTGGCCGAGCGCGAGCGCTACGCGGCGGCCCTGAGCCGGCTCGCCTCGACCGATCCGCTGACCGGGCTCTACAACCGCCCGACCTTCACCGCCCGCCTCGCCGGGCGCGCGGAGGGTTCGGTGGGGGCGCCCGGCCGGGTCGCGCTGCTGTTCATCGATCTCGACAGCTTCAAGCAGATCAACGACCTGCGCGGCCACGAGATGGGGGACCAGGTTCTGCGGCAAACCGCCGAGCGCGTCGCCCGGGTGATCGGCGCGACGGGGGACGTCGCGCGGTGGGGCGGCGACGAGTTCCTCGTCGCCCTGCCGGACTGCGGCGGCGAGGAGGCGCTCCGCCATGCCGAGCGGCTGATCGAGGCGATCAAGACGCCGATCACGGTGGGCGCGGATGTCTGCCGGGTCGAGGCCTCGGTGGGGGTGGCGCTCTATCCCGACAATGGCGATACCGCCGACAGCGTGATCCGCGCCGCCGATGTCGCGATGTATGCGGCGAAGCGCGAGGGCAAGAGCCGGGCCAAGCGCTTCGACCCGGTTCTCGCCGATGACATGGCGGATCGCTACGACCTCGAACAGGGCCTGCGGGACGCCATCAAGGGCGATCAGTTCCGCCTGGTGTTCCAGCCGATCATCGACGCGCGGACCGGCGCCTGCACGGCGTTCGAGGCGCTGCTGCGCTGGAATCACCCCGTGCGCGGCGCGGTCAGCCCGGCGACGTTCATCCCGGTCGCCGAGCAGAGCGGGCAGATCGAGCGGATCGGCCGCTGGGTGCTGGAAGAGGCGTGCCGCGCGGCGACCGGCTGGCCGGACCCCTCGATCGCCGTCACCGTCAACATCTCGGTCTCGCATGTGCTGGTCGGCAGCCTGCTCGATGACGTCGAGCACGCGCTGGCGGTTTCGGGTCTGCCGCCATCGCGCCTGAAGATCGAAATCACCGAGACGATGTTCCTGCACGACGCCGACCGGTCGGCGCCGCTGTTCGACAGGCTGCGGCAGATGGGCGTGGGAATCCTGCTCGACGATTTCGGCACCGGCTTCTCGTCGCTGTCCTTCCTCGGCAACCTGCCGATCGACGTGATCAAGATCGACCAGTCCTTCGTGCGCGACGCCGGGCGCAACGGCTATGCGACGATCGAGGCGATCCTCTCGATCGCCCGCGCGCTCGGGCTGCAGGTGACGGCCGAAGGCGTCGAGACGCCGGAACAGAACCGCAACCTGGTGGAGCGGGGCGTCGGCAGCGTTCAGGGGTATCTGTTCAGCCGTCCGATTCCCGCCGCGGGCGTGACGGACTGGCTGCGGATGACGGGGCGGGTGCCCGATCGTCCGTTCGATCCGGCCGCCGCGCCCGCCCTGGCGGCGAGCGCCTGAACGCGGGCTGGCCGGTCAGGCCGAGCGCGACACCCCGGCCTTGACCCGGCGCAGCGGGATCGAGCTCTCGATCGAGGCGACGCCGCGCACCCGCGTCAGTTGCCCGACCAGGAACTGCTCGAACGCGGCGAGGCTCGTCGTCACCACCCGGAGCAGGTAGTCGCGGTTGCCGGTCATCAGCCAGCAATCGACCACCTCGGGGAACGAGGCGATGGCCGCCTCGAAACGCACCAGCGCGTCGTCCACCTGCTTGTCGAGCTTGACCGAGACGAACACCGACACGTCGAAGCCGAGGGCCGCCTCGTCGATCATCACGGTATAGCCGCGGATGATGCCCTCGCGCTCCAGCCGGCGCACGCGGCGGGCCACCGGGGTCGCACTCAGCCCGACCCGCTCGGCGAGGTCGAGCATGGAGATCCGCGCGTCGCTCCGCAGGGCGGACAGGATCTCCCTATCGAAATCGTCGATCGTGCCGGATTTCACCATGATGGCGCGGTTCCTTGCAGACTATCGCCACGATATTGCCCTGGGCCGCGCGAATCGCAAGGATTCGCTCCGCCCGCCCGCCTAGACTCGGCGCACCGCCCTCACGCCGGGAGACCGCGAATGACGCCGCATCTGAAAACCGCCGAACAGCGCCTGCTCTGGCTGTCGCACTGGATGATCCACAACGCCAACCACCTCCGGCCGAAGGTGGATGGCATCAAGACCGGCGGGCATCAGGCCTCCTCCGCCTCGATGGTGGGCATCATGGCGGCGCTCTATTTCACCGCGCTGCGCCCGGAGGACCGCGTCGCGGTCAAGCCGCACGCCGCCCCGGTGTTTCACGCGATGCAATACCTGATGGGCAACACCACGCGCGAGCGGCTGGAGACTTTCCGCGGCTTCGGCGGCACCCAGAGCTATCCGAGCCGCACCAAGGACGATGACGACGTCGATTTCTCCACCGGATCGGTGGGCCTCGGCGTCGCCATCACCTCCTTCGCCGCGCTGGTGCAGGACTATATCGCGGCGAAGCCATGGGGGCGGGATGTGCGGCGCGGCCGCATGGTCGCGCTGATGGGCGATGCCGAGATCGACGAGGGCAACATCCACGAATGCCTCCAGGAAGGCTGGAAGAACGGGCTGCGCGATGTCTGGTGGGTGATCGACTACAACCGCCAGTCGCTCGACGGGGTGGCCCGCGAGGGGCTGTGGCAGCGCATCGAGAAGATCTTCGAGGCCTTCGGCTGGGATGTGGTGCGGATCAAGTACGGCGCGTTGCAGCGCGCGGCCTTCGCCGAGCCGGGCGGGGAGGCGCTGCGACGCTGGATCGATTCCTGCCCCAACCAGCGCTACGCAGCACTCACCTTCCAGGGCGGCGCGGCCTGGCGCAAGCGGCTGCTCGACGAGCTGGGCGACCAGGGCGCGGTCTCGGCGCTGATCGCCCGGCGCAGCGATGCCGAGCTGGCCGCGCTGATGGAAAATCTCGGCGGCAACTGCGTGCAGACCATGGCGGATGTTTTCGCCGCCATCGATCATGACCGCCCGACCTGCTTCCTCGCCTACACGATCAAGGGCTGGGGCACGCCGATCGCCGGGCACAAGGACAATCACGGCGGGGTGATGACGGTCGAGCAGATGCAGGCCTGGCAGCGCCACATGGGCGTGGGGCAGGGCGAGGAGTGGGAGCGGTTCGCCGCGGTGGCGGACGTGGACGGCTTCCGCGCCTGGCTCGACGCGGTGCCCTTCTTCGCCGCCGGCCGCCGCCGGCACGACGATGCGCATCTGCCGGTCCCCGCCCTCGCTTCACCCGGCGAGCGGGAGATCTCCACCCAGGCCGCCTTCGGCCGCATCCTCGACGATCTCGCCCGCGGCGACAGCGCGCTCGCCGCGCGCATCCTCACCACCTCGCCCGACGTCACCGGGACCACCTCGCTCGGCCCCTGGGTCAACCGCCGCCGCCTGTTCGCCCGCGAGGCGATGGCGGACCTCTTCCGCGCCGAGAAGATCCCCTCGACCGCGCGCTGGGATTTCGCGCCCGAGGGCCAGCATCTCGAACTCGGCATCGCCGAGACCAACCTGATGCTGCTGCTCGCCGCCGCCGGCCTCGCCCGTTCGCTGTTCGGCCGCCGCCTCATCCCCATCGGCACCGTCTACGATCCGTTCATCGCCCGCGGGCTCGATGCGCTGAACTACGCCTGTTACCAGGATGCCCGCTTCCTGCTGGTCGGCACGCCCTCCGGCGTCACCCTCGCGCCGGAGGGTGGGGCGCACCAGTCGATCGGCACGCCGGCGATCGGCATGACCCAGCCTGGCCTCGCCGCCTTCGAGCCGGCCTTCGCCGACGAGCTGGCGGCGATCATGGAATGGGCGTTCGACCATCTCCAGCGCGACGACGCCGATCCGTATACCGATCCGCGCACCGGCCTCGCCGATGCGGCGGGCGGCTCGGTCTATCTCCGCCTGTCCACCAACCCGGTCGAGCAGCCGGGCCGGCGCGGCACCGCCTGGCGGCAGGGGGCGACCGACGGCGCCTACTGGCTGCGCGAGCCGGGGCCGAACGCCGAACTCGTCATCGCCTATCAGGGGGTGGTGGCGCCGGAGGCGATCCGCGCCGCCGGGGCGCTGGCGGAAAGCCGGCGCGATATCGGCGTGCTCGCCGTCACCTCGGCCGACCGGCTGCATGCCGGCTGGAGCGCATCCCAGCGCGCGCGCTGCCGCGGCGAGGCGGTGACCTCGCTGGCCGAGCGCCTGCTCGCCCCGCTCCCGCGCGACTGCCGCATCGTCACGGTGATCGACGGCCATCCCGCCACCCTGTCCTGGCTCGGCGGCGTCGCCGGCCATGCGGTGCTGCCGCTCGGCGTCGAGCGCTTCGGCCAGACCGGCACCATCGCCGATCTCTACCGCGCCAACGGCATCGACGCCGCCGCGATCATCGAGCGCGTCGGCACCTTCACCAGCGGCCGCCCGGTGCTGGCCTTTCCGGCCCGCCCGCGCGCCCGGTCCGGGGCGGCCGCGCTGGCGGGGTGATGCCGGCGGGCTTGGCATCGGCCCGCATATCGTCCTACCTGCGGATCAGGAGGAGCGGCGATGACGGACTGGGACTGGCGGCGCCCGCAAGGGCGGCATGATGCCCCGCCCCGCGCGTTGACGGCATGAGCGCCCCGCTCGGCACGGACCTCGCGCGGCCGCGCCTGCCGCGCGCGATCTGGGCGCTCGGCTGCGTGAGCCTGCTGATGGATATCTCCTCGGAGATGATCCACGCGCTGCTGCCGGTCTTTCTCGTCG
This sequence comes from Acidiphilium multivorum AIU301, assembly GCF_000202835.1. Taxonomy (NCBI): domain Bacteria; kingdom Pseudomonadati; phylum Pseudomonadota; class Alphaproteobacteria; order Acetobacterales; family Acidocellaceae; genus Acidiphilium; species Acidiphilium multivorum. Next base: position 2,549,717 of record NC_015186.1, on the reverse strand, counting down.
TCACGCTCGGCGCCGGCACCGAGATGGTCGGGCTGATCGAAGGGGTGGGCGAGGGCACGGCCTCGATCGTCAAGGTGTTCTCGGGCTGGCTCAGCGACCGGCTCGGCCGGCGCAAGGCGCTGGCCGTCGCCGGCTATGCGATGGGGGCGCTGTCGAAACCCGTCTTCGCGCTCGCCCCGGCGGCGGGCTGGGTGCTCGGCGCGCGCGTGTTCGACCGGATCGGCAAGGGGGTGCGCGGGGCGCCGCGCGATGCGCTGGTGGGCGATCTCGCGCCGCCCGGGATGAGCGGGGCGGCGTTCGGCCTGCGCCAGTCGCTCGACACGGTGGGCGCCTTCGCCGGCCCGCTGCTCGCGATCGTGCTGATGGCGGCGAGCGGCGACGATATCCGCCTCGTCTTCTGGCTGGCGCTGCCCTTCGGCCTTGCCGCCGTGCTGCTGCTCGCGGTCGCGGTGCGCGATCCGCCGCGCAAGGCGAGCCACCGGCCCGCGCGCCTGCCGCTGCGGCGGAGCGAATTCGTCCAGCTCGGCCCGCGCTTTCGCGCCGTCGTGCTCGCCGGCGCGGTGCTGACGCTCGCCCGCTTCGGCGAGGCGTTCCTCGTGCTGCGCGCCCGCAGCCTCGGCCTGCCGCTGGCGCTCACCCCGGCGGTGCTGGTGGTGATGAACGTGGTCTACGGGCTTGCGGCCTATCCGGCCGGGCGGCTGGCGGACCGGCTGGACCGGCGGGGCGTGCTGGCGGCCGGATTCGGGGTGCTGGTGCTCGCCGATCTGTGCCTCGGTTTCGCGCCGGGCCTTGTGGTGGGCATGGCCGGCATCGCCCTGTTCGGCCTGCATATGGGGCTGACCCAGGGCGTGCTGTCGGCGCTGGTGTCCGACGCGGCGCCGGAGACGGCGCGGGGCACGGCGTTCGGCATCTTTCACCTCGCCGGCGGGGTGGCGCTGCTGGCGGCGAGCCTGCTCGCCGGCGTGGCGTGGAGCCTGGCCGGGCCGGCGGCGACCTTCCTGGCCAGCGCCGGCTTTGCCGTGATCGGGCTGATCCTGCTTTTCGCGCTGGTGGATGCCGGCCACGCGCGCGCGCGGTAACGGGCGCCTCAGCCGGCGCCGCCGGCGCGCGGCAGCAGATCGTGCCGTTCCAGCGCCGCCCGGAAGGCGGCGACGATATCGCCGGTGATCCGCGCCGAGATGAAGCGTTCGCCGGCGTCGAACCAGAGATTGGCCAGCAGCCCCGAGATCTCGTCTTTCTGCGCGATGGCGAGAAGGGCGGCCACCCGCTGGCCGAGTGCCGGGCGCAGCGTTTCGGGGTCGAGTTGCCCCGCGGGCCAGGGCAGGATGCTGGCATGGCCGCCGGGCGCCGGGCCGAGACTGTCGGGGATCACCGGCAGCCAGTAGGCGGCGGGGGGTGTCGCGCCGTCTACCGTGGGCAGGGGGGCGCCATCGGCATCGAGCGCGTGGCGTTGCCGCTCGGCGAGGCTCCAGCCGTCGAAGAGCGGGTTGTCGGCGCGCAGGATCAGCACGCGGCGCAGATAGTCGCGCATGTTCAGCCGGCCGAGCATGAAATCGTGGACCCGGAAGGCCCGGCAGAAGAAGCCGCCGAAGGCGTGCAGGACGGTGGTGGCGGCGGCGGCGGCGCCCGCCGTCTTGCGGTCCGGCCGGACCGGCACGAGCTGGAAATGGCTGAAGATCCGCGGGTCGGCCATCATGTCGAGATCGGCGGTGAGGTAGTTGGCGCCGGCCTCCATCGCCCCGAGCGCGGCGAGGCCGATGCCGCCCATCCCGCCCGCCACGCGGCCGGGCGCGCGGGGCTGGTGCAGCGTGGGGTCGATCAGCAGCAGGGCGCGCCGCGCCGCGTCCGGCCCGGGTTCGAGCGGGGCGGCCATGCCGGCGAGTTCGCGATGCGCGAGCAGGACCGGATTGTTGTCGAACACGCCGCCATCGATGCCGGTGAAGCCGACCTGCCCGCCGGTGGTCGGCAGGCTGGACCAGTCGGGGACCAGCGGCTCGCAGATCGCGCCGGCCGGCGTCCGCAGCACATGCGGGCGATAGCGGTACTGCGCGGCCGGGCGGGTGAGCGCGCGGGGCCGCAGCGCCATCGGGTAGGCGCCGCCGGCCAGCGCATATTGCATCAGCGTGCCGAAATCGGCGAAGCCCTCGCCGGACGGGTTCAGGCCGATCCAGAATTCGTCCGGCCGCCGCGCCCCGGCGGGGTCGGCGGCGATGCCGCTCGCGGGCAGCGCGAAGCGGGCGTAGTCGGCGTGCTGGGCGTAGTTTCCGCCCGTCCAGCCGGTGAAGGCCGGGACGTCGAACCGGTAGGGAATGCCCTCGACATTGGTGACGGACAGGATCATCCGGTACGGGTCGGGCAGATAGGCGCGGCCGAACCCGTTGGGCGTTTCGCCATAGCGGACCATGTCCCGCGCGATCTCGTCGAGGCGCCGGCAGTTGAGCAGCGAGGCCGCCGTGCCGCCCGCGAGGTCGGACGGGTCGAGAAAGGCGAGGCCGTCGACCCGGTTGACCCAGACATCGAAGAGCGGATTGTCCGGCATCGCGGCGGTCGCCATCAGGGCGGCGAAATCGTCCGGCATCGGGTGATGGGCCTTGCGGGCGTAAAGGCCGAGAATCCCCGCCGTGATGCCGCCGCCCGAGCAGCCGGTGACGATCGGCAGGCGAACCCTGTGCGGCGGGTCGGTCGCCTCCCAGGCGTCGAGCAGCTCGACCAGCGCGTCGAGCGCGCCGGCGGTATAGGCGCCGGCCGAGACGGTGCCGCCGAGCACGAGGCCGAGTTCGAAGGTGCGTGGCGGCGGCGGCGGGCGCTCCAGGGGGAAATACCGGGCGAAGCCGGGCGGCGGGGCGGGCGCCGCCAACGGCGCGTCATCATCGTCCATCGAAGGATCCCCTTCAGCCGCCCGGCGGGGGCGGCTGCGCCATGTGTAACAAGTCGAAACGAAATTCGCCAGTCGCCGGAACGCATTTCGCCGGACCGCATTGTAACCCGATCGGACGACTGCGTTGCCCCTGATTCTGCTCTAGCCTGCGGGCATGACGACATCGAACGGAGGGCCGGTGATGAAGGCCGCAAGTCTCGATACCTCGGTGCAGCGGGCGCATGAGTGGCTGCATGAAATCGCCGGCGAACTCGGCTTCGACAACGAGCGGGCGGCCTATGCGGCGCTGCGGGCGACGCTGCACGCCGTGCGCGACCGGCTGCCGGTCGGGCTGGTGGCCCATTTCGGCGCCGAGATGCCGACCATCGTGCGCGGGGTCTATTACGAGGGCTGGCATCCGTCGCCGGAGCGCCTGCGCGCCGCGCACAATCGCGATTTCGCCGAGGCGTTGCGCGCGGAACTCGCCGGGCATGACGAGTTGCAGGATGTCGGGCGCGTCGCCGGCGCGGTGATCCGCGTGATCGAGCGGCGGATGGCGCCGGGGCAGCTCGCCCACGTGATCGAGGCGCTGCCGCGCGGGGCGCGGGCATTGTGGGCGGCGGCGCAGGCCGCGCCGGGCTGAACCCCGCCCCATGTTCCGCGACCGCGCCGATGCCGGGCGCCGCCTCGCGGCCCGGCTGCGCCACCTGCGGCACCGCCATCCCGTCGTGCTCGCCCTGCCGCGCGGGGGCCTGCCCGTCGGGTTCGAGGTGGCGGCGGACCTGGAGGCGCCGCTCGACATCGTCATCGTCCGCAAGATCGGCGCGCCGGACCAGAAGGAACTCGCCATCGGCGCCGTCGCCGAGGGCGATCCGCCGCTGGTGTATCTCGACGACGGGCTGATCCGCGCGCTGGCGGTGCCGGCGCGCTACGTCGAGGCCGAAACCGCGCGCCAGATCGAGGAGATCGCGCGCCGGCGCGCGGTCTATGGCGCGGGCCGGACGCGGGTGCCGGTGGCCGGCGCCGCGGCGATCGTCGTCGATGACGGGATCGCGACCGGGGCGACGATGCGCGTCGCGCTGCGCGCCACGCGGGCGCTGCGGCCGGCGCGGCTCGTGCTCGCCGTGCCGGTCGCGGCGCCCGACTCGCTGGCGGCGCTGCGCCCGCTGGCGGACGAGATCGCCTGCGTGGAGACGCCGGCCTCGCTCGGCGCGGTCGGCGCGTTCTATCTCGATTTTCCCCAGCTCGAGGACGGCGAGGTGACCGCCATCCTCGCCCGCGCCGCGGCGCGGCCTCAGCGCAGCGGCGGCAGCGTGTAGAGGGCGAGGCCGAGTTCGGCGAGGATCAGCGCGACGATGTACCACTCGACCCGCAGGCTGCTGCGCGCCTGGACGAGACCGAGCAGGGTCTCCACCGTCCGGCCGGCGAGATCGAGCTTGCGGTCGAGCGCGCGGTCGCGCTCGCGGAGCTCGTATTCCTCGGCGAGATGCAGGTGCAGGCGTTCGAGTTCGGGATGGTCCCAGAGCAGTTCGGGCTTTTCCGCCGTCTCGGCGCGGCCGACCATGCGGTGCTGGATGCCGAGGACGACGCCGATCTGCCGCAGCAATACCCGCCCGCGCGCGTTCACCCGGCCCCGCGCGCGCAGTTCCGCGGCGAGCGGCTCGATCCGGTCGAACATCCCGGCCATCACCGTTTCGTAACGCGCCAGCACCAGGCTCTTCGCCAGCACGTCGGCGATCAGTTGCAGATGCTCGATCGCGCAGTGCGGCAGCACGATGGCGCCCTCGTCGCCGGCCGGCGGCGGCCCGGGGCCGATCCGCAGGCGGGCCGTCTCGGTCTCGGGGCTGGCGAAGGGCTCGGCGACGAAGGGCGCGAGCGCGGCGAGAAGGCGGGCCGTTGCCCCCTCGTCGGCGCCGAACAGCACCGCGGCGCCGTAGCGGAACAGGACCGCGACGCCGCCGGCCGCCGGAAGCGCGAGCGCGAGCGGCGCCGTCGCCAATGGCTTCGCCCGGTCGAGCCGCCGCAGGTCCAGCCGCTCGCCGAGCAGCAGCGCCCGGACCGCGATGTCGCCCCGCGCCGCCAGCGCCGCGATGGCGTCCGCCGCGGCGGGGAGGGGAGGGTCAGCCGGCATCGTGGCAGGCGGCGATCGCCCGGGCGAGCGGCTCGGCGGCGTCGAGGATCGTCAGCCGCGCCCTGGCCGCCCCGGCGAGGCGAAACGGCGGCACCGTGCTGCTGACCACGACGCTCTCGAACAGGCCGGCGGCGAAGAGGTCTTCGGCGCCGCCGGTGAACAGGCCGTGCGCCGCGGCGGCGTGGATTTCGGCGGCGCCGGCCTCGCGGCAGGCGCGGGCCGCGCGCAGCAGCGTGCCGCCGGTGCTGATCAGGTCGTCGACGATGATGGCCACGCGGCCGCGCACGTCGCCGGCGAAGAGCGTGCCGGTCACCACCCCGCCGGAGCGGTGCTTTTCCATGAAGGCGGCGCCCACCGGCGCGCCGCGCAGGGATTCCAGCGCCTCGCGGACCTGTTCGGCGCGCTTGGCGCCGCCGGTATCCGGCGACACCACCACCGCCGGAACCCGGCGCAGCAGGGGCGCGAAATGCGCGGCGAACAGCGGTGCGGCGGGGACGTGCAGGCTCGGGCAGCGGAAGGCGTTCTCGAACGCGGCGAGGTTGTGCACCTCCAGCGTGATCACCTGGCCGATGCCGACCGCCTCGAACATCGCGGCGACGTAGCGGGTGGTGACGGGATCGTTGGTCTTGGTCCGCCGGTCCTTCCGCGCGTAGCAGAGATAGGGCGCAACCGCCGTGACCCGCGCGGCGCCGGCATCGCGCAGCGCGCCGCAGAAGAACAGCAGGCGGCAGAGCCGGTCATTCGCCGAATCGCCCTCGCCGCCGTGCAGGGTGTGCAGCACGAAGGCGTCGTGGCCGCGCACGTCCTGCAACGGGCGGGCCTTGTGCTCGCCATCCTCGAAGTCGCGCTCCTCGTGCGCGGCGAGGGCGATTTCCAGCCGGGCGGCGACCTGTTCGGCGAGCGGTCGGCTGCCATGCAGGCCGAACAGCGAGAGCGGGGCGCGGGTCATGGGGATGTCCTTTTCGCGGCATCGGGCGGGCGCCAGGCGGCGGCATCCGGCGGCACCGGGCCGAGGCTCCACAGCCCCTCGAACGGCGCGGCGTGGGCGGTGGCGAGGGCGAGGGCGCGGGCGCGGGTGGCTTCGTCGCCGAACGCCGCATCGATCACGACCGAGCAGCCGGCGGCGAGGGTTTCCGCCGCCTCGTGCCAGGCGGCGTCGCCCGCCGCATCCGGCCTCACGATCCGCGCGCCGGGCGCGGGCGCGGCGCGGCCGGCGCATGCCGCGGCACGGTGGCTCCGGTCCGCGCCGCCGCCGCCGACGGCGATCACGCGCGGCCGGGCCGGGGCGAGGAAATCGAGGCCGGCGGCGACATGGCGCCTGGCCTGCGCCGCCAGCAGCAGCGCCCGCGCGGAATCGGTCTGGCGCCGCGCGCCGCCGGCCAGCGCGTAGCTGCGGGTCGCGGCGCGCAGGGCGAGGAAAAGCGGCATGGCGCGCAGCCCCATCGCATCCGGCGCGACATCCGCATGGGCGTTGAACACCGCGTTGGCGAGGTCGCGCCGGCCGCGCAGCTCGAGGTCCATCAGCAGGAAGGCAAGGTCGTAGAGCAGGTCGATGCAGCCGATCTCGTCGCTGAACTCGATGCAGTCGAACATCGTCGGACGGCCGCCGAACAGGCAGATATTGGCGAGCCGCAGATCGCCGTGGCAGCGCCGCACCCGGCCGCTCGAGCGCCGCCAGTCGAGCAGCGGCGCGAGCCCGGCCAGGGTGGCGCGGGCGTGGCGGCTCAGCGTGTCGACCGCGGCACCGTCGAGCGTGCGGGCGGTCAGGGCCAGTTCGCGCTCGTTGGCGGCGATCACGCGCTCGATCGCCTCGCTGCCGCCGTGGTCGGGCCGGGATTCGGCGGCGAGATGAAAGCGGGCGATGGCGGCGCCGAGCTCGCGCATCAGCGCCGGCGTGAGCGCGTCGCGCGCGGCCATCGCGTCGAACAGGTCGGACTGGTCGAAGCGCCGCATGACGACGACATGATCGACCGCGGTACCCGGACCATCGAAGGCGAGGTGGCCCTTTTCGTCGCGGGTGATGGCGCGGACGGTGAGATAGAGCGTCGGCGCGGTGCGGCGGTTGAGCACCAGCTCGGCCTCGCAGGCGGCGCGGCGGGCGGCGGGCGTGGTGTAGTCAAGCGCCGAATAGCGGATCGCCCGCTTGAGCTTGAAGGCGTGCGGACCGGCGAGAAAGACGATCGAGCAATGGGTCTCGATCCGCTCCACCGTGCCGGTGGCGAGGCCGTGGCTCTCCGGGCGGGAGAGGAAGGCGATGACGCGCCGCTGATCCTCGGGGTGCGGCGACATGCTCAGGGTTCACCGGCCGCCGCGCGGTCCGCCGCGGCGGCGAGGGCGCGGATGGCGGGGCTGATCGTCACCGGCACCGTGCCGGGTTCGAGCCGGCGCAGCGCCGGGGGCAGGCTGGCGAGCGCGGCGGCGGCCCGCTGCCGGGCGGCGGCGAGATCCGCCGTTGCCGGGTCGACGCGCCGGCCGGCGCGCATCACCGGGCGCAGCAGCGCCGTGCCGGTGGGCGGTTCGTCGTGCAGCCCGACGGTATCGCCGAGGATGGTTCCGTCGGCGGCGAGGCGGCGCCAGACCTGCTTGGCGCCGGGCCAGGTGGCCTTGCCCTCGCTGCGCTTGCGCCGCGGCCGGCCGGCATAGGCCTGCAGCTTGTAGGCGCAGTCGAGCGCCGGGGCGTCGCTCGCGGTGGTCAGCGCGGTGCCGATGCCGAACCCGTCGATCGGCGCGCCGGCGAGGCGCGCGATCCGCGCCTCGTCGAGCCCGCCGCTGGCGAAGATCCGGATCGCGCCGCATCCCGCCGCGTCGAGAATGCCGCGCACCGCCCTTGCGTGATAGGCGAGATCGCCGCTGTCGAGCCTGACCGCCGCGATCGCGATGCCCTCCGCCGCGAGGCGGGGCGCCAGCGCCGCGACCCGCGCGGCGCCGCGCTCGGTGTCGTAGGTGTCGATCAGCAGGCAGAGCCCGGCGGGGCGGGTGCGCGCGAAGTCGAGGAAGGCCTCGGTCTCGCCGTCATGCGCCTCGACGAAGGCATGGGCCATCGTGCCCATGAGCGGAATGCCGAACCGGCGGCCGGCGAGCACGGTGGCGGTGGCGTCGAAGCCGGCGAGCCAGGCGGCGCGGGCGGCGAACAGCCCGGCCTCGCCGCCATGGGCGCGGCGCAGCCCGAAATCGACGAGCTGGCGCCCGCCCGACGCGAGCACCATCCGCGCCGCCTTCGAGGCGATGACGGTCTGGAAATGAACGATGTTGAGGAGGCGGGTTTCCACGAACTGCGCCTCGGGCAGCGGCGCGGTGACCCGCAGCACCGGCTCGTCGGCGAAGACGGCCGTGCCCTCGGGCACCGCATCGACGTCGCCGGTGAAGCGGAACCCGGCGAGACTGTCGATGAAGCCCGGCGCGAACCGGCCGGTATCGCGCAGCCAGGCCAGATCCTCGGCGTCGAAACGCATGCCCTCGAGGAACGTCACCGCCTGGTCCAGCCCTGCCGCGAGCAGGAAGCCGCGCTCGGGCGGCAGGCGGCGGAAGAACAGCTCGAACACCGCGCTGCCGGTCATGCCCCGCGCCGCGTAGGCTTCGAGCATCGACAGCTCGTAGAGGTCGGTCAGCAATGCGCTGGCGTCCGGCATGGCGGAATTCTGCGCGGCGCGGGTGGTGTGTGTCGTTGATTCTCGTCAACCGACGCCGCGGCTTGCCCGGGTCGGCGGATCGGGCCACATGGACGCGATGACCGAAAACGACCCTGAAGCCGCGCTCCGTCGCTCGCTCTTCCGGCATCGTGCCTTCGCGACCGGGCTGCTGGCGCTGATGGCGGCGCTGATGGCGGCGGGATACGCCATGCCGCCCGACCCCGCCGCCCTGTTCCTGCGCGATGCCGCCAAGGCCGGGCTGATCGGCGGCATCGCCGACTGGTTCGCCGTGACCGCGCTGTTCCGCCACCCGCTCGGCCTGCCGATTCCGCACACCGCCATCCTGCCGGCGCAGAAGGAGCGGCTCGGCGCCGCCCTGGGCCGGTTCGTCGCCAACCACGTGTTCACCGGCGCCGATGTGACGCGGTTTCTCGCCGGGCTCGACATTCCCGCCCTGCTCGGCCGGTTCCTCGCCGATCCGGCGATGTCCACACCGCTGGCGGAGGCCATCGCCGGGGCGCTGCCGCGCCTGCTCGATTCGGTCGAGGATGGCCGGGCGCGGCGGGTGCTCGGCCGCCTGCTGCCGCGCATGGCGGGCGGGCCGACCGCCGGCCGCCTCGTCGCCCGCGCGCTGGCCTCGCTGGTCGAGAGCGGGCGGCACCAGGAGGTGTTCAGCTTCATCCTCGGCCAGCTCCGCCTGCTGCTGCAAAGCCGCGAGGCCGAGCTGAAGCAGGCGGTGCGCGAGCGCGTGCGCGAGCAGGGCGGCGCGCTGGTCGGCTGGGCGGTGGGGGCGAACATCGCCGCGCGCGTCGTCACCGCGCTCAATACCGAGCTGGAGCGCGTCGACCCCGATGGCTCCGAGCTGCGCGCCGCCTTCGACGAATGGGTGCGCCGCGAGATCGTCCGCCTCACCGAGGACCCCGAACGCGCCGCCGAACTCGGCGCCGCGCTGCGCGGGGTGGTGGGGCATGAGAGCGTGCGCGCCTGGGGGGCGGAGCTGTGGTCGCGGCTGCGCGCCGCGATCGCGGCGGACGCGGCGCGGCCGGGCGGGCACGCGCAGCAGCTGATCGCCGGCGCCCTCGCCAATTTCGGCGCGCTGCTCGCCGGGGATCCCACCATGCGCGCGCGCATTTCCGCCGGCGCGGGCATGGTCGTCACCCGCCTGCTGCCGGGGGCGCAGGCCGAGATCGCCGGGTTCATCGGCCGCGTGATCGGCAACTGGGACGCCGCGACGATCACCGAGCGGCTGGAACTGCGCGTCGGCAAGGACCTGCAATATATCCGCGTCAACGGCACGCTGGTCGGCTTCCTGATCGGCGGGCTGATCTTCCTTGTCCTGCATTTCGGATTTCACCAGCCGGGGTAAGCATGCACATCCACATCCAGGAATTCGCCGACAGCCCCTATCTCAAGCTGACGGCGGCCGAATTTCACGAGGCCGCCGCGCTGGCCGGCGGGATCGGCGAGGGGCATACGCTGACCGTGGGCGAGACCGAGGCGGAGTTCGCCGCCGCGGCACCCGGGATCGAGGCGCTGATCGCCACGCCCGCCGCGATCCGCCGGCTCGACCTCTCGATCGCGCCGAAGCTGCGGCTGATCCAGTCCACCTCCGCCGGCGTCGACCCGCTCGCCCCGTTCGACATGATCCCCGACGGGGTGATGCTGCTGAACAATCGCGGCGTGCATGCCGACCGCGCCGGCGAGTTCGCGATCATGGCGATGCTGATGCTGGCGACCCACATGCCCGCCTTCGCGACCGACCAGCGGGCGCATCGCTGGCAGCGCCGGTCCTCCGGCACGGTGGCCGGCATGCGGGCGACGATCGTCGGCGTCGGCGGGCTCGGCGGCGGCGCGGCGCGGCGGGCGCGGCAGTTCGGCATCCATGTCACCGGCGTGCGCAACGGCGCCGCGCCGCACCCCGATTGCGACGCGACGCGGCCGGTCGGCGATCTCGACCTGATCCTGCCGCACACCGATTTCCTGCTGCTGACCTGCCCGCTCACCGCGGCGACGCGCAACCTGCTCGATGCGCGGCGGCTGGCGCTGCTGCCGCCGCATGCCGGGGTGATCAACATGGGCCGCGGCGCGCTGGTGGATCAGCCGGCACTCTGTGCTGCGCTGCGCGCGGGCAGCATCGCCGGCGCGGTGCTCGACGTGTTCACGACCGAGCCGGTCCCGCCGGACGATCCGGTGTGGGACACGCCGAACCTGGTCATGACGCCGCATATCTCGTCGGACGATCCGGCGCGCTACAACGCGGCGACGCTGGCCAGCTTCTTCGCCGCGCTGCGGGCGCTGGCCGCCGGGCGCGTCCCGGCCACGCTGGTCGATTTCGCGAGAGGCTACTGAGGCGCGTGGCGGGCGCCGAACAGCGCCGAGCCGACGCGCACCTCGGTCGCCCCGCAGGCGATCGCGGTCTCGAAATCGTCGGACATGCCGATCGAGCGCACCGGCAGCCCGTGCGTGTCGGCCATGGCGACGAGGGTGCCGAAATGCGGCGCGGGGTCCTCGCCGAGCGGGGGAATCGCCATCAGCCCCCGCAACCGCTCGCCGAACCGGGCGCGCATCGCGCGGATGAAGCCATCCGCCTCGGCCGGGCTCACCCCGGCCTTCTGCGGCTCGTCGCCGACATTCACCTGCACCAGCAGCCGCGGCATTTGCCCGGCGCGCTCGGCCGCCGCCGCCAGCGCATCGGCGAGTTTCGGCCGGTCGAGCGAATCGATGCAGTCGAACAAAGCCACCGCCTCGCGCGCCTTGTTGGTCTGCAACGGCCCGATCAGGTGCAGCGCGAGGCCCGGATGCGCCGCGCGCAGGAGCGGGAACTTCGCCGCCGCCTCCTGCACCCGGTTCTCGCCGAACACGAGTTGCCCGGCGGCGAGTGCCGCCTCGATCGCCGCGACCGGCTTGGTTTTCGACACCGCGATGAGCGTGACCGCGCGTCCCTGCGCGGCCGTGGCGATGCGCGCGCGGATGGAATCGAGGGCGGGCCTGATCGTCTCGGGCCTGATCGTCTCGGGGCTGAATTCGCTCATGGATGAACAACTGATCGCGGCGGCACGGGCGGTCAAGCGGCGCCGTCGCTGCCGCCACCCCACGCTCTGGCTGTTCACCGATCGGGCCCGATTGCCCGACCCGCTCGGCGCGATCGCCCGCCTGCCGCCGGGACTCTCCGGCGTGGTGCTGCGCGACGATGCGGCGCCGGACCGGGCCGCGCTCGCGGCGGCGGTGGCGAAGCTCTGCCGGCGCCGGCGAATCGCCCTCGTGGTCGCCGGCGATGCGCGGCTGGCGGCCCGTCTGCACGCCGGGCTGCACCTGCGGCGGGGCAGGGTTGCGCCGGGCCGCAAGCCGGGTCTGGTGACCGCCTCGGCGCATGGCCGGCAGGAGCTGGTGCGCGCGCGCCGGGCCGGCGCCGGGCTGGTGTTTCTCTCGCCGGCCTTCCCGACGGCGAGCCATCCTGGGGCGCCCGCCCTCGGGCCGGTGCGCTGGGCGGCGCTGGCGCGGCTGGCCGGCGGGGTTCAGGTGGTGGCCCTTGGCGGCATCGAGGGGCGGCGGATGCGGGCGCTTGGCCCGGCCTGCCGCGGTGTTGCGGCGATCGGGGCTTTGTCAAATCAGTGTCATACAGTGTGGCGTTGATACCACAGCGCAGCCAAATAGCCTTCACCGGCGCTTTCGGATGTTGCTTCCTGAGACTGAAATGCCTTTTATCCGCCTGTCTGACGCCTCGCCGCGACGGCTTTCGGGCCTTGAAGCGGCGCAGGCGGCAAAGAATTCACGCCGGTCTGACCGGCAACATGGAGGTTTGAATGCGCAAGTATCTTCTGGCGTCTGCCGCATCGCTCGGCTTGATGGTCGCCGCGTCCGGTGCCGCTCACGCCCAGGCTGCCAAGGCCCCCGCTCCGGGTCAGATCGTCGTCCACCTGAACGGCCTGTTGAACGACCAGATCAACATGATCGGCGCGACGGGTGATAGCGTCCAGGGCGGCACCAAGCTGAACCCGATCGGCATGTCCGGCTTCCTGCGCCTGTATCCGGGCTTCGACGGTACGACTGAGAATGGAATTCAATATGGTGTCGCGACAGAGTTGCGCACCACTTACACGCCCGCTGGCGTCGGTACACACGAAGGTTTCGGGGCTGAAGGTGGTAATGGTTATACTACCCTAGCTATCCGTCGTGCTTACGGATATATCGGAACACCTCAGACCGGTTTCGTTCGATTTGGGCAGACTGATGGTATTTGGTGGCTGCTGGCGACCGGCGAATACTATAATTTCGGCGATGGCAATTTGTGGAATTCTGATGGTGGTGTTGGTACGGCTGTGCCGTCTCCTTCTGATGGTGGTGTTGGTACGGCTGTGCCGTCTCCTGATGCACCAAAGGGGCTCTTCACGTCATCTGGTGCGCTCTACACGACCAACAAGATCGTCTACATCTCGCCTGACGTCGACGGCTTCAAGGCTGGCTTCGACTTCGAGCCTAATTCTAACGCCTTTAACGAGGGTGCGCTTTGCACAATCGGAAGCACGAATTGCGCAACGCTTGCCAGCGCTCCGGGAGGGGTGAAGTCACGCCGCAAGAACACCATCACAGGCGGTCTTGAATATTCGGGCGAGTTTAGTGGAACGGGCGTGACGCTAGCTGTCGACTACCTGCACGCCGCTCCAATCGGCGACAGCACCGGCACGGGGGTTGGATACAAGTCGATGGGCATCGCCGAGTTCTCCGGTCAGGTGAAATACGCCGGCTTCACGCTGGGTGCGAACGTCAAGACCGGTCAGGTGAACAACGGTTACACCTTCCTGACGCCGGGCCAGCGCGACCTGTTCTTCTATGAAGTGACGGGTATCTACGATTTCGGCCCCTATACAGTCGGTGCCTACTACTTCAACAACCAGGCCGCTGGTGCTTACACGCCGGGTTCGAACATCGGCCGCACCGAGACCGATTACGGCATAGCCGTCGGCGCGAACTATGCGCTCAGCAAGAATCTCGGCGTGTATGCGACCTACCTTTATGGTCACCGTCATCAGGATGGTTACACTTTCGGAACAAACAACGGCGTTGCTCTGACGAACAACGTGCAGTCCCAGGCGTTCAGCCTCGGTGCCGCTCTGAAGTGGTAATCTGACCCGAAAGGTGTTCAGGTGGGGCGGCGGAGCGATCCGCCGCCCTTTTCATTTGCCGGTGCCGCGTGGCGGTTGTCGCCTGGCGGCCTTGAGGGCGTTGTTTGGCGGCCTTGAGGGCCGTAGTTTGGCGGCCTTGATGGCCGCGCGGGCCTTGGCGCGGCCGCGCGGCAAGGTTAAAGACCATCGTTGCCGGCCGGATCCTCCGGTCCGAACTGCGGAGACGAATGTGCGCTTTCCAGACATGACCTGCCCGAACAACTTCCTCCGGCCTGCTCTGAAAGCCGCGGCGCTGGGCTCCGCGCTCGCGCTCGTGGCGTGCAGCAACGCGAAGCAGCCCAACCTGCCGAACATGGAAACCTATCGAACCCCGCAGGCGATGGCCTCAAGCGGCAATGGCGGGCTCGGCACGCTGTTCACCTTCGGCGGCAAGAGCCACGCGGAGCAGACCGGTGTGGCGGTCAATGCCTATCTCTGGCGCGCCTCGCTCGTCACGCTCAGCTTCATGCCGCTGGCCTCGGCGGACCCCTTCGCCGGCGTGATCGTGACCGACTGGTATTCGCCGCCGGCCAAGCCGGACCGGCGCTTCAAGGTGTCCGCCTATGTGCTCGGCACCACGCTGACCGCCAACAACCTGAAGGTTTCGGTCTTCGAGCAGGATCGCCAGGACGGCGCCTGGGTCGACCAGCCGGTCGATCCCGCGGTTGCCAACGGCCTCGAGGATCGCATCCTCGCCCGCGCCGCCCAGCTGAAGGCGGCGGGGCAGCTGAACGGCTGAGACCATGGACCAGACCACGCACGACGCCTCCGCCTATGATTTCACCGCCGCCGAGGCGCGCTGGCAGGCGGCGTGGGAGGCGCGGAACTGCTTCGCCACCGCCGACGCGCCGCAGGGCGGCCGGCGGAAATGCTACGTGCTGGAGATGTTCCCCTACCCGTCGGGGAAGATCCATATGGGCCATGTGCGGAACTACGCGATCGGCGACGTGATCGCCCGCGCCCGCCGCGCCCAGGGCTATGACGTGCTGCACCCGATGGGCTGGGACGCGTTCGGCCTGCCGGCCGAGAACGCGGCGCGGGAGCGCAATGTCGATCCCGCCAAATGGACGCGCGACAACATCGCGGCGATGAAGGCCGACCTGAAGCGCGTCGGCCTCTCGGTCGACTGGTCGCGCGAATTCGCCACCTGCGACCCGGAATATTACGGGCACCAGCAGAAACTCTTCCTCGACCTCTGGCGCGCCGGCCTGGCCTATCGGCGCGAATCGGCGGTGAACTGGGACCCGGTGGACATGACCGTGCTCGCCAACGAGCAGGTGATCGACGGGCGGGGCTGGAAATCCGGCGCGCCGGTGGAAAAGCGCAAGCTGCGCCAGTGGTTCTTCCGCATCACCGATTTCGCCGCGGACCTGCTCGCCGGGCTCGACACGCTGGAGAACTGGCCCGAGCGGGTGCGGACCATGCAGCGCAACTGGATCGGCCGCTCCGAGGGCGCGGAATTCACGATCCGGCTGGCGGCGCCGTGCGGCGGCATCGAGAGCGTGCCGGTCTATTCCACGCGGCCGGACACGCTGTTCGGGATGAGCTTCGTCGCCCTGGCGCCGGATCATCCGCTCGCCACCGCCGTTGCCGCGGCCAATCCCGAGGCCGCCGCCTTCATCGCCGAGTGCCAGAGCGCCGGCACCTCCGAAGCCGCGATCGAGGCGGCCGAGAAGCGCGGGTTCGATACCGGGCTGCGCGTCGTCCACCCCTTCGATCCGTCGCGGACCCACCCGGTCTGGATCGCCAATTTCGTGCTGATGGACTACGGCACGGGCGCGATTTTCGGCTGCCCGGCGCATGACCAGCGCGACCTCGATTTCGCCCGCAAATACGGGCTGGACGTCACCGTCGTCGTCGCGCCGAAGGACGATCCGGGCCTCGCGGTGGGGGATGTCGCCTTCACCGGCGATGGCGTGATCGTCAATTCCGGCTTCCTCGACGGGCTCGACGTCGCGGCGGCGAAGTCCCGCGCCATCGCCGAGCTCGAATCGCGCGGCGCCGGCAAGGGCGTGGTCAACTGGCGCCTGCGCGACTGGGGCGTGTCGCGCCAGCGCGCCTGGGGCTGCCCGATCCCGATGATCCATTGCGAGGTCTGCGGCACCGTTCCCGTGCCGGAAAAGGACCTGCCGGTGCGGCTGCCGGACGACCTGCCGTTCGACCGGCCGGGCAACGCGCTCGACCATCACCCGAGCTGGAAGCACGTGGCCTGCCCGCAATGCGGCGCGGCCGCCCAGCGCGAGACCGACACGTTCGACACCTTCGTCGATTCCTCGTGGTATTTCGCCCGGTTCTGCGCGCCGCACGCGCCCGTGCCGGCCGACCCGGCGGCGACCTCGCACTGGATGCCGGTCGATCACTACATCGGCGGCATCGAGCACGCGATCCTGCACCTGCTCTACGCCCGCTTCTTCACCCGGGCGATGCACCGGCTCGGCCAGGTCGGCGTCGCCGAGCCCTTCGCCGGCCTGTTCACCCAGGGCATGCTCACGCATGAGAGCTACCGCACCGAGGACGGCAAGTGGCTCTACCCCGAGGAGGTGATCCGCCACGCCGATCACGCGACGACGCTGGATGGCCGCAAGGTGATCGTCGGGCCGATCGAGAAGATGTCGAAATCGAAGCGCAACACGGTCGATCCCTCGGCCGTGATCGCCCGCTTCGGCGCCGACACCGCGCGGTGGTTCGTGCTGTCGGACAATCCGCCGGAGCGCGACGTGGAATGGACCGAGGCGGGGGCGCAGGGCGCGTTCCGCTATGTCCAGCGGCTGTATCGTCTCGCCCGCAGCGTCGCCGCCGACCGGGCCGACGACGTGGCGCTGGAGCGCGCCGAGGGCGAGGCCCGCAAGCTGCGGCAGGCGACGCATCGCACCATCGCCGCGGTGACCGAGGCGATCGACGGTTTCGCCTTCAACGTCGCCATCGCCCGGCTCTACGAGCTGGCGAACGCCATCGCCGAGACCGAGGGGCGGGATGCGCCGGGGCTGCCGGCGGCGCGGCGGGAGGCGATGTCGGCGCTGATCCGCCTCGCCGCGCCGATCATCCCGCATGTCGCGGAAGAGGCGAACGCGCAGGTCTCGCCGGAGGCCGGGCTGGTCGTCAACCAGCCCTGGCCGGTCGCCGAGCCGGAGCTGCTCAGGCGCGATTCGGTGACGCTGGCGGTGCAGATCATGGGCAAGCTGCGCGGCACGATCGAGCTGCCGCCGGGGGCGGACGCCGAAACCGCCATCGCGGCGGCGATGGCCGAGCCGCGCATCGCGCAACTTCTGGAAGGGGCGACGATCGTCAAGCGCATCCACGTTCCCGACCGGATCGTGAACTTTGTCGTCCGTCCTTAAGATCCTGCCCCTCGCGGGCCTGCTCGCGCTCGCGGGGTGCGGGTTCCGCCCGCTATATGGCGGCGGCCAGGCGGGAACCGCCGTCGTCTCGCAGCTCGACGAGATCGATGTCGGCTTGCTGCCGGACCGGCAGGGGCAGTTGCTGCGCCAGGCGCTCGAAGCCGAGTTGCAGCGCGCCGGCGCGCCGTCCTTCTATCGCTACCATCTCGCGGTCGACTATGGCTGGAACGTGCAGATCGTGGGCGTGCAGCCGGACAGCTCGAACACCCGAAACCGCTACATCGCCACCGCGCAATGGACGCTGACGCCCGAAGGCGACCGGAGCCGGATCATCGCCCGCGGCTCGACGCAGGCGATGGATGCGATCGACAACATCGACAACCAGAACTTCGCGGGCACCCTGGATCAGGGCGTGCTGCGCCATCGCTTCGCGAAGCGGCTCGCCCGGCAGATCACCCAGCAGCTCGCGGTCTATTTCCGCAATCACCCCGACCGGGGGTAAGCCGGTGAAGATCGACGCCCGCCACGTCGAGACATTCCTCGCCGATCCGGGCCGCGCGCGGTTCGTTCTTGTCTATGGACCCGACACGTCGCTGGTTGCCGAACGGGCGCGCCGGCTGGCGAAGCTGGTCGCGGGATCGCTCGACGATCCGTTCCGGCTCACCGAACTCGATGCCGACACCGCCGAGCGCCTGCCCGAGGAAGCCGGGGCGCAGGCCTTCGGCGGCGGCCGCCGGGTGGTGCTGCTGCGCGATGCCGGCGACCGGCAGGTGGCACCCGTCGAGGCCGCGCTGGAGGGGAAGGGCGATGCCCTCATCGTCGCGATCGGCGGTGATCTGCCGGGGCGGTCGAAACTCCGCGCCCTGGCGGAAAAACACGCGGAGGCGGCGGCCATCGCCTGCTACCTGCCGGATGGCGCGGCCCGCGGCCCGGCGCTCGAGGCGGCGCTGCGGGCGGCCGGCGTGGGCATCGGCCGCGAGGCGCTCGCCCTCGCCGCGAGCCGGCTCGGCGGCGAGACCGGGGCGCTGCGCGACGCGGCGGAACGGCTCGCCCTCTATGCCGGGCCGAACGGCGCGGTGGATATCGAGGCGGTCGAGGCGGTGCTCGATGATCAGGGCTCGGCCTCGATGCAGGATGCGATCGATGCCGCCCTGGCCGGCGACGTGAAGGCGGCGGACCACGCGATCGGGCTGGCGCTGGAGGAAGGCGCCGCGCCGGTCGCGGTGATCCGCGTGCTGCTCGGCGAACTCGCCGGGTTGCGGCTGATGGCCGACGCGGTCGCCGGCGGCGCGAGCCCGCGCGATGCCGTTGCGGCGCGCCGGCCGCCGGTGTTCTTCAAGCGCCAGCCGGTCGTGATGAAGGCGGTGGCGCGCTGGCGGGAGCCGGCGATCATGGCGGCGATCGAACGGGGCCTGCGCGCCGAGGCGGACTGCAAGCGCACCGGGGCGGTGCCCGAGGCGATCGTGCGGCAGATGCTGCTGGGGCTCGCGCAGCGCGCCGCCCGCGCCTGAGGTTCAGGCGCCGTAGCCGCCGCACGCCGGCGATCTCGGTCTCGAAGGAACGGGCATAGGCGCCGTCGCAGAGCGCGACATCGGTCGAGGTTCCGCCCATGTCGAAGCCGACGATGCGGGTGAAGGTGCCGCCGCGATCGATCCAGAACTGCCACGGCCCGCCCATGAACCCGCCTCTTGACGATGCGCGCGCCTGTCCATCATGCGTCCGCCGGGCGCGCATCTGCCTCCACCCCCTTTCCAGCATGCGCGGACGGGGCCATATCGTCGCGGGGACATTTCGGGAACATGGCTATGGCAGGGTCGGGCTACATCACCGTGCGCGGCGCGCGTGAGCACAATCTGAAGAACATCGACGTCCGCATCCCGCGCGACCAGCTCACCGTGATCACCGGGCTGTCCGGCTCCGGCAAGTCCTCGCTCGCCTTCGACACGATCTATGCCGAGGGGCAGCGCCGCTATGTCGAGAGCCTGTCCGCCTATGCGCGGCAGTTCCTCGAACTGATGGGCAAGCCGGATGTGGACAGTATCGAGGGCCTCTCGCCGGCGATCTCGATCGAGCAGAAGACGACCTCGCGCAACCCGCGCTCCACGGTTGGCACCGTTACCGAAATCCACGACTACATGCGCCTGCTCTGGGCCCGCGCCGGCGTGCCCTATTCGCCGGCGACCGGCCTGCCGATCGAGGCGCAGACGGTGAGCCAGATGGTCGACCGGGTGATGGCGATGGCGCCCGGCACCCGCCTGCTGCTGCTCGCCCCGGTGGTGCGCGACCGCAAGGGCGAATACCGCAAGGAACTCGCCGAATTGCAGCGCCGCGGCTTCACCCGCGTGAAGGTGGACGGCAAGCTCTACGAGATTGCCGAGGTGCCGGCGCTCAACAAGAAGATCAAGCACGAGATCGAGGCGGTGGTGGACCGCATCGTCGTGCGCGAGGGCGCGGAACAGCGGCTTGCCGATTCCTTCGAGACCGCGCTCGCCCTCTCGGATGGCATCGCCTATGCCGAGAACGCCGACACAGGGGAGCGCACGGTGTTTTCCGCCCGCTTCGCCTGCCCGGTCTCCGGCTTCACGATCGAGGAGATCGAGCCGCGCCTGTTCAGCTTCAACTCGCCGCACGGCGCCTGCCCCGAATGCGCCGGGCTCGGCACCGAGACCGTGTTCGACCCCGCGCTGATCGTGCCCGACGAGCGCCGCTCGCTCGCCGACCAGGCCATCGCCCCCTGGGCCAACGCGCAGTCGCCCTATTACGACCAGACGCTGGCCTGCCTCGCGAAGCATTTCCGGGTGAAGCTGACCACACCCTGGGAAGACCTGCCCGAGACGGTTCGCGAGGCGATCCTGTTCGGCGCCGGCAAGACGGAGATCGACTTTTCCTACAAGGACGGGGTGCGCGCCTATACCGTCACCCGCCCGTTCGAGGGGGTGGTGCGCAATCTCGAACGCCGGATGCGCGAGACCGACAGCGTGTGGGTGCGCGAGGAGCTGGCGCGCTACCAGGCCGAGCAGCCCTGCCGGCGCTGCCAGGGCGCGCGCCTGCGCGACGAGGCGCTGGCCGTCCGGGTTGCCGGGAAAAACATCGCCGAGGCCTCGGATCTTTCGATCCGCGAGGCGCGCGACTGGTTCGCCACCGTGCTCGACACGCTGACCCCGCAGCGCCAGGACATCGCCCGCCGCATCCTCCGCGAGATCAACGAGCGGCTGCAATTCCTCGTCGATGTCGGGCTCGACTATCTCTCGCTCGCCCGCAGCTCGGCCACGCTGTCGGGCGGGGAAAGCCAGCGCATCCGCCTCGCCAGCCAGATCGGCTCCGGCCTGACGGGCGTGCTCTACGTTCTCGACGAACCCTCGATCGGCCTGCATCAACGCGATAACGAACGGTTATTGGGCACGCTGCGCCGGCTGCGCGATCTCGGCAACACGGTGCTGGTCGTCGAGCATGACGAGGATGCGATCCGCAGCGCCGACCACGTGATCGATATCGGCCCGCGCGCCGGCGTGCATGGCGGCGAGCTGGTCGCCGAGGGCTCGGTCGCGGACATCGCCGCCAATCCGCGTTCGCTCACCGGCGACTATCTCTCCGGGCGACGTTCCATTGCGGTTCCGGAACGGCGACGGCCGGTCGATCCCGCGCGGATGCTGAAACTCGTCGGCGCCCGCGGCAACAATCTCAAGACCGTCACCGGCGAATTCCCCCTCGGCGTGTTCACCGCCATCACCGGCGTCTCCGGCGGCGGCAAGTCCACCCTGGTGATCGACACGCTCTACAAGGCGGTCTCCCGCCGGCTGATGGGCTCGGGGCAGGTGCCCGCGCCGTTCGAGCGGCTCGACGGGCTCGACCTGCTCGACAAGATCATCGAGATCGACCAGTCGCCGATCGGCCGCACCCCGCGCTCCAACCCCGCGACCTATACCGACCTGTTCGCCCCGATCCGCGACTGGTTCGCCGAACTGCCGGAAAGCCGCGCGCGCGGCTACAAGTCCGGCCGCTTCTCCTTCAACGTCAAGGGCGGGCGCTGCGAAGCCTGCCAGGGCGACGGGGTGCTGAAGATCGAGATGCACTTCCTGCCCGACGTCTTCGTCACCTGCGACACCTGCAAGGGAAAACGTTACAATCGCGAAACGCTGGAAATCCGCTTCCGGGAGAAATCCATCGCCGATGTGCTCGACATGAATGTCGACGAGGCGATGGGCTATTTCTCCGCCCAACCCCGCATCCGCGACCGGCTCGAACTGCTCGGCAAGGTCGGGCTCGGCTATATCAAGCTCGGCCAGGCGGCCACGACCCTTTCCGGCGGCGAGGCGCAGCGGATCAAGCTCGCCAAGGAACTCGCCCGCCGTGCCACCGGCCGCACGCTCTACATCCTCGACGAGCCGACAACCGGCCTGCATTTCGAGGATGTGAGGAAATTGCTGGAGGTTCTCCATGCGCTGGTGGATGCCGGCAATACCGTGATCGTCATCGAGCACAATCTGGAAGTGATCAAGACCGCCGACTGGATCATCGATCTCGGCCCCGAGGGCGGGGATGGCGGCGGCGAGATCGTCGCTGCCGGCACGCCGGAAGAGGTCGTGACGAACGAGCGGTCTCATACCGCGAGCTTCCTCGCGCCCCTGTTGCCGAAGCCGGCGGCGCGGAGCGCCGGGCGGCGTCGCAAGGTGGCGTGATGCTGCCGGCCTGGAAGCGGGCGCTGCTCCGCTTCCCGCCGCTCGCCCGCATCGCCGCGCGGGAGGGCGCGCTGCACAACCGGGTCGCCGCCCTCGAAGCCGAGCTCGCCGCCCTGCGGCCGCCGCCGGCGCCGCCATTCCCGATCGTTCACGCGATCGAGCATTTCTGGTGCGACCGCTGCGGCGTGTTTGTCTGCGGCTGGATCCATGCCCATGCGGTGAAGGTGCGCGCGGTCGCGCTGCGCGTCGGCGACCGCCGCACCGATCCGGTGCCGCCGGCGCCGCGCCCGGACGTGCAGTCGCATTATCCCGAGATCGGCGACAGCGGCTTCAGCCTCTACCTCGAGGCTCCGCCTTTCCAGCCCGCCAGCCTCGAGATCGCGACCGATGCAGGCGACGTCTCGATCCCGCTCGAACCGCCGCCGCTGCCGCCGCCGCCGCCCTCGCCGCTGGTGATCCGGCCCTTCATCGACGAACTCCGGCAACGGCGCGGCCGGGTGCTGGAAATCGGCGCCCGCCTCGTCAGCCCCGGTGCCTATGCGCGGGCCCGCGATTTCGAACCGGACTGCCATTATGTCGGCTGCGACATTCATCCCGCGCCGGGCGTGGACCTCGTGGCCGACGCGCACTCCCTGTCGGCGGCGACCGGCCGGGGCGCCTTCGAGGGCATCTTCTCGGTCGCGGTGATGGAACACATCGCCGAGCCCTGGCGCGTCGCCGCCGAGATCAACCGCGCCCTTACCCCAGGCGGCCTGACCTTCCACATCACCCACCACACCTTTCCCCTGCACGAGACGCCGAACGATTTCTGGCGCTATTCGGACGAGGCGATGCGGATCCTGTTCGGCCCGGCGCGCGGCTTCGAGATCGTCGATGCCGGCATGCGCAGCCCGGTCAGCCTGGTGCGGCTGTTCCCCGGCCGCGCGGCGGCGGACATGGAGATCACCCGTCACGCCGGCTATGTCGGCACCTGGGTGCTGGCGCGGAAGGTCGCCGAAATCGCCGACGACGCGCCGGATGCCGGGATGACCGGCGATCTCGCCGAACGCAGCCGCGCCTATCCGAAGCGCGGCTGAGCCTCGGGGACGTTCCGGCCGGATGGGTCCACCCGACCGGACAGCGAGGCCCCGTTATTCCCCGGCGGCGAGCGGCGCCACCGTCACCGGCACCGACTTGTAGGTCGGCGTGCCGCTCTGCCGGTCGTGCCGGGCCAGCGGCATCAGCACGTTGGCCTCCGGGTAATAGGCGGCGACCGAGCCTTCCGCGATGTCGTATTCGATGGCGGTGAACCCGGCGAGGCGATGCGCCCCGTCCTCGGCATGGGCGACGTCGATCCGCCCGCCATGCTCGATGCCGAGCCGCGCCATGTCCGCGCGGTTCATGAACACGACGTCGCGCCGGCCGAACACGCCGCGATAGCGGTCGTCCATCCCGTAGATCGTGGTGTTGTACTGGTCATGGCTGCGGATCGTGGTCAGCAGCAGGGGGGCCTGCGCCGCGCCGGCACCGGCCGGCGGCATGAACTCGGCGCGGCCCGAGGCGGTGCGCCAGACGCGCTCGGCCGGCGGGATCGGCAGGCGGAAGCCGCCCGGCACGGCGATCCGCGCGTTGAAATCGGCGAATTCGGGGAACACCGCCTCGATCGCGTCGCGGATCAGGCTGTAATCGGCCACCATCTCGCGCCAGGGCACGGTGCTGTCGGGGAGGGTGGCCATGGCGATGCCGGCGACGATCGCCGGCTCCGAGCGCAGCAGTGGCGAGGCCGGCGCGAGCTTGCCGGCCGAGGCATGCACCATCGACATCGAGTCCTCGACGGTGATGACCTGCGGCCCGCTCTCCTGGATATCCTCCTCGGTGCGGCCGAGGCAGGGCAGGATGATCGACTCCCGGCCGATCAGCAGGTGCGAGCGGTTGAGCTTGGTGGCGACATGCACGGCGAGATCGAGCCGCCGCATCGCCGCGGCGCAGGCCTCGGTATCCGGCATGGCGATGGCGAGGTTGCCGCCGAGGGCGATCAGCGCGCGGGAGTCGCCGCGCAGCATCGCCTCCATCGCAGCGACCGCGTCATGCCCGTGGGCGCGCGGCGGGGTGAAGCCGAAGCGCTGCGCGATCCGCTCCAGCATCGCCTCGCCCGGCTTCTCGGTGATCCCCACGGTGCGGTCGCCCTGCACGTTGGAATGGCCCCGCAGCGGGCAGATCCCGGCACCCGGCCGGCCGAAATTCCCGCGCAGCAGCAGCAGGTTGGCGATCTGCCGCACATTCTGCGTGCCGGTCGCGTGCTGGGTGATGCCCATGCCGTAGGTGACGATGGTCGATTTCGCCCGCGCGTAATGCCCGGCCACGGTGGCGAGATCGGCGCGCGAGAGCCCGCTCGCCGCCTCGATCCGCTCCCACGGCGTCGCCCGCAGGTCGGCGGCGAGATCCTCGAACCCGTTGGTGTGCGCGGCGATGAACGCCCGATCGAGGATGCCGGCGTCCGGCCCCGCCTCGGCGTCGAGTTCGAGCAGCGCCTTCATGATGCCCGAGAGTGCCGCGGCATCGCCGCCGACCCGCACCTTCAGGTAGGTCGAGGCGATCGGCGTCGCCCCCCGCGTCGCCATCTCGACCGCGTTCTGCGGGTCGGCGAAGCGTTCCAGCGCCCGCTCGCGCATCGGGTTGAACACGATGATCGGCACCCCGCGGCGCGCGACCTCGTGCAGCGTGCCCATCATCCGCGGATGGTTGGTGCCGGGATTGTGGCCCATCGCGATGATCAGGTCGCAATGGTCGAAATCGTCGAGCGAGACGGTGCCCTTGCCGAACCCGATCGACTGCGGCAGCCCGACGCTGGTGGCCTCGTGGCACATGTTCGAGCAGTCGGGGAAATTGTTGGTGCCGTATTCGCGGGCGAAGAGCTGGTAGAGGAACGCCGCCTCGTTCGAGGCGCGGCCGGAGGTGTAGAACTCCACCATGTCGGGGTCGGGCAGGGCGCGCAGCACCGCGCCGATGCGGGCGAAGGCGTCGTCCCAGCCGATCTCGCGATAGGTGTCGCTCTCATGGTCGTAGGCCAGCGGGTGGGTGAGCCGCCCGGCATCCTCCAGCGCGTGGTCCGACCAGCCGAGCAGCTCGCTGACCGTGTGGGCGGCGAAGAAATCGGGGCCGACGCGCTTGCGCGTCGCTTCCCAGGTCACCGCCTTGGCGCCGTTCTCGCAGAACTGGAAGGTCGAGGTGTGTTCCTTGTCCGGCCAGGCGCAGCCGGGGCAGTCGAACCCGGTGGGCTTGTTGGTGCGCAGCAGCAGGCGGGCGGCGTCGCCGGCATCCATCTGGGTGCGGATCGCCTTGGCGGTGGCGCGCAGCGCGCCCCAGCCGCCGGCCGGCGCGTCATAGCGCCGGATTCCCTTCAGGTTGTGATCGGGCACGATGCGACGTCGGGTGGTCATGGGCAGCATCTCCGCTAGAGCGCCTTCCGATCCTCCCGGACCGGATGCCGTGCTCTATGATATTGACAATTAAAGCATCGTTACCGGACCGGACGATTCCATCCGGGCGGGTGACGCTCCAGGCTGGCCGCGCCGGCCCGGATGCCGGGCGCGTCCCGCACGTGACGCCGCGGGCCGGCCTCCGCAACCCCTCGGGCAGCAAAACTCCTGTGCAGGGCGGGGCAGGGCGCGCGGCCCCGCCGCCCCTTGCGGCGCGGCGGCGTATGGCCGACATCAGGGCACCGGCGCCGCGTGCGGGTGCCGCCCCTGCCGGAGGTCGGAACGTGGATTACCTGGGAGCCTTGCGCCTGTTCGGCCGCGCGGTCGAGCTTGGCAGTTTCTCGAAGGCGGCCGAGGCGCAGGGGGCGAAGGTCTCGACCGTCTCGCGCGCCGTCGCCGCGCTCGAGGCGGATCTCGGCGTCGCCCTGTTCCACCGCTCGACCCGCCGCCTGCACCTCACCGAGCCGGGCGAGCAGTTCTATGCCCAGGTGCAGGCCATCCTCCGCAATCTCGACGAGGCGCGCGATTCGGTCGCGGCGATGCAGGCGCGGCCGCAAGGCCTGCTGCGGCTCAACCTGCCCGGCGCCTTCGGCCGCCGCCATGTCGTGCCCTTCATTCCCGACTTCCTGAAGCTCTATCCCGGCCTCAGGCTCGAACTCTCCTTCACCGACGTGCGGATGGACCTGCTGGCCAGCGGCGCCGACCTCGCCATCCGCATCGGCCCGCTGATCGACTCGACGCTGATCGCCCGCAAGCTCGCCGGCCACCGCCGCGTCGTCTGCGCGAGCCCGTCCTATCTCGCCGGCGCCCCGCCGCTCGCCGCGCCGCGCGACCTGCTGCGGCACAACGCGCTGATCTACACGCTGCAGCCGACCGACCGCTGGTTCTTCCGCCGCGGCACCGAGGCGGGCGAGCCGGAGGAGGAGGTGCCGATCGCCGGCATCCTCCGCTCGGATGATTCCGAGGCGCTGCTCGACGCGGCACTCGCCGGCGTCGGCATCGCCCTGCTGCCGGTCTGGCTGGTCGGCGAGGATATCGCGCGCGGCCGGCTGGTCCGCCTGCTGCCCGACTGGTTCTCGATGATCTCGACCCGGCCCGGCGGGATCTATGGCATCTATCCGCCGCATGCGCGGATTTCCCCCAAGGTGCGCGCCTTTCTCGATTTCATCGAGACCAGGTTCGGCCGCCCGCCCTACTGGGATGCCGGCACCGGCTGAATGCCGCCCCCGTCAACCGCACAAAGGACAAAGCCCGCGATGATCGTCCGCGATCGTGCCGATACGCTGACCCTGCTGACCACCCTGCGCGGATCGATCCTGCTGCGCGTCGCGCCGCGGCTGCTGGCCGTCTTTGTCCTCGCGCTCGGCGTGACGCTCGCCCATGCCGCCTATCCGCTCCCGCGCTGGCCGTTGGCGACGCTGCCGTTCACCCTGCTCGGCCTCGCCCTTTCGATCTTTCTCGGCTTCCGCAACAGCGCCTGCTACGACCGGTGGTGGGAGGGGCGGCGGCAATGGGGCGCGCTGATCGCGGAATCGCGCGCCCTGATCAGGGAGGTCGGCGCGCTCCTGCCGGAGGACGCGGCGCTGGCGCATCGCCTCGGCGGCCGCATCGTCGCCTTCGCCCATCTGCTGCGCGACCATCTGCGCGGCGAGGCGGGGGCGGAGTGGGAAGACTGGATCGCGCCCGCCGAGCGGGACTGGCTGGCCGGCCGGCAGAACCGGCCCGATGCCGCGCTGCGCCGGCTTTCGGGCGAACTCGCCGCCCTGGTCGCGGCCGGAAGGCTGAGCGACATGCTCTACCGCATCCTCGCCGAGCGGATTGCCGCGATGACCGGCATCCAGGCCGCGTGCGAGCGGCTGCGGGCCACGCCGCCACCCTTCACCTATTCCCTGCTGCTGCACCGCACCGCATGGCTGTTCTGCATCTTCCTCCCCTTCGGCTTCGTGCAGACCCTTGGCCTTGCGACCCCCGTCGTCACCGTGATCCTGGCCTATGCGTTCTTCGGCCTCGATGCGCTCGGCGACGAGCTCGAGGAGCCTTTCGCGCTGTCGCAGAACGCGCTGCCGCTCAACGCCTTCGTGCGGACGATCGAGATCGCGGTGCTCGAGGCGCTCGGCGCGGCCGACCTGCCGCCGCCGCTTCTGCCGGTCGATCACGTCCTGACCTGACCGCCCGCCTTGACAGGGCTGGATCAATGTCTACTTGGATTTTAGAAATTTCTGAAAGTTCAGGCAATGCCGTTATCCCCCCTCACCGAGGCCTTCGTGCTGCATTTCGGCGAAATGGGCAGCCATTGGGGCATCAACCGCACGGTGGGGCAGATCTATGCGTTGCTTTATGTCTCCGACCGCCCGCTGCCGGCCGACGAGATCGCCGAAACCCTGGGCTTCTCGCGCTCGAACGTGTCGATGGGGTTGAAGGAGCTGCAATCCTGGCGCCTGGTGCGGCTGCAGCATCTGCCGGGTGACCGGCGGGAGCATTTCTCCACCCCCGACGATATCTGGCAGATCGTCCGCACCCTCGCCGAGGAGCGGCGCCGCCGCGAGATCGACCCCACCCTCACCGTGCTGCGCGACCTGCTGATGGAGGCCCCCCGCTCGGAGGCGGACCGCCGCGCCCAGCGCCGCCTCGCCGAGATGCACGACCTGATCGAGCTGCTGATGCGCTGGTCGGAAGACGTGCAGAAGCTCGACAACAAGGATCTGGTCCAGCTCCTCCGCCTCGGCGGCCGCGTCGTCGCGCTGCTGGAACTGAAGAACCGTCTGCCGCTGCTCGGGCGCGGCAAGGCTGGCCGCTCCCGGCCCGAGGCCACCGAAGCCGACACCCTCGCCGGCGCCGACGACAACCACAACAACGACGATACGGACAGAGAATGACAAGCTTGCATGCCGGCGGACTGGCGCTCGTGCTCGCGCGCGCCCAGTTCGGGTTCACCATCGCCTTTCACATCATGTTCCCGGCCTTCTCGATCGGGCTCGCCGCCTATCTCGCGGTGCTCGAGCTGATGTGGCTGGTCACCAAGCGCCCGGTCTATCTCGACGCCTACCGCTACTGGCTGAAGATCTTCGCCGTGATCTTCGCGATCGGCGTCGTCTCCGGCCTGGTGATGGCCTACGAGGTCGGCGCCAACTGGGCGGGCTATTCGGCCAAGGTCGGGCCGATCCTCGGGCCGCTGCTCGCCTGGGAGACGATGTCGGCCTTCTTCCTCGAGGCCGGCTTCCTCGGCATCATGCTGTTCGGGATGTCGCGCGTCGGCCCGAAGCTGCATTTCGCGGCGACCGCGCTGGTCTCGATCGGCACGCTGATCTCGGCCTCGTGGATCCTCGCCGCGAATTCGTGGATGCAGACGCCGCGCGGCTACGCCCTTGCCCCGGATGGCGCCTTCATCCCGAAGAACTGGCTCGCCATCATCTTCAACCCGACCTTCCCCTATATGTGGCTGCACATGGTGCTCGCCGCCTTCATCGCGACGGCGCTCGCCGTCGGCGCGGTCGGCGCGTTCCACCTGCTGCGCAACCCGAAGAATCCGGTCAGCCGGCTGATGTTCTCGATGGCGATGTGGCTGCTGACCATCGCCGTGCCGGTGCAGGGCTTCGTCGGCGACGAATCCGGCCGCGCGACGATGACCGACCAGCCGCTGAAGCTCGCCGCGATGGAGGGCGACTTTCACACCCGCGCCGGCCAGGCGCTGCACCTGTTCGGCTGGCCAAGCCGCAGCCTCGGCCGCCTGCTGTATGACGTGAAGATCCCCGATCTCGGCTCGCTGATCATCACCCACAAGCTGCATGGCGTGGTGCAGGGGCTGGATGCCTTTCCGAAGTCCGACTGGCCGGTGCTGATCCCCACCTTCTGGGGCTTCCGCGTCATGGTCGGGCTGTGGTCGCTGATGCTGTTGCTCGCCCTCGGCGCGCTGGCCCTGCGCCGCGGCGGCCGGCTCTACGAGAACGCCTGGTTCAAGCGCTTCGCGGTGGCGATGGGCCCGGCCGGCTTCCTCACCATCATCGCCGGCTGGGTGGTCACCGAAACCGGCCGCCAGCCCTGGACGGTCTATGGCGTGCTGCGCACGGTGCAGAGCGCCTCGCCGCTCACCCTGGGCGAGATCGTCTGGTCGTTCGGTATCATCATCGTGCTCTACACGCTCGTCTTCGGCGTCGGCATCCGCTACGTGCTCGGCCTGATGGCGCATGAGCCGACGGTGGGCGAACCGCCGCTGCGCGACGACAAGCCGCTGCGCAGCCACGGCCCGCACCGCCTGCACGATCCCGCGCCGGCCCCGAGCCCGGCGGAGTGATGGCCATGCTCAACGCCCATACCCTACCGATCATCTGGGGCTGCATCATGGCCTTCGTGATCTTCGCCTATGTCGTGCTCGACGGGTTCGATCTCGGCGTCGGCATCCTGTTCGCGGCCGAGCGCGGCCGCGCCGAGCGCGACATCATGGTCAATTCCATCGCCCCGGTCTGGGATGGCAACGAAACCTGGCTCGTGCTCGGCGGCTCCGGCCTCTACGGCGCCTTCCCCGAGGCCTACAGCGTGATCCTGCCGGCGGTCTACCCGCTGGTGATCACCATGCTGATCGGCCTCATCCTGCGCGGCGTCGCCTTCGAGTTCCGCTTCCGCGCCCATACCGAGCGGCACCGGCTCAACTGGGATTACGGGTTCTGGTTCGGCTCGGTCATCGCCGCCTTCTGCCAGGGAGCGATCCTCGGCGCCGTGCTGCACGGCACCAAGGTCGCCGGCGGCCAGTTCGCCGGCGGGCCCTTCGCCTGGTTCTCCGCCTTCTCGGTGTTCACCGGCCTTGCGGTGGTCTGCGGCTACGCGCTGCTCGGCGCCGCCTGGCTGGTCTGGCGCACCGAGGGCGGGCTGCAGCTGCGGATGCGCCGCGAAGCCGCCCGTCTCACCGTGGGGATGCTCGCGGGCATCCTCGCCGTCAGCGTCTGGACCCCGCTGCTCGACCACGCCTATGCCGTGCGCTGGTTCACCTGGCCGGGCCTCGCCGTCACCGGCCTCGCCCCGCTCGCGGTGGCGGCGCTGGCCTTCTTCCTGTTCCGCGCCCTGCGCCACGGCGGCGCGGTGCATGACAGCACCGCCTTCCTCTGCGCGCTCGGCCTGTTCCTCGCCAGCTTTCTCGGCCTCGGTTTCTCGCTGTTCCCGCACATCATCCCGCCCGGCGTGACGATCTGGCAGGCCGCATCCCCCGTCGGCTCGCAGGAATTCCTGCTTGTCGGCGCGGTCGTCCTCATTCCGGTCATCATCGCCTACAACGCCTTTGCCTACACCATCTTCCACGGCAAGGTTGATCACGCGGCGTTCGATCATTGAGCCCGCGCCCGCCGGTCCGCCACCGGACCGGCGGGATGGCTGGACAGCATGTCCAAGCCGTGTTGATACCATAGCCGCAGGCAGCCACTCGCTGCCGCGCGGTTCCGGATGCAAAGGGGAAGACGATGGCGGGTAGTGTGAACAAGGTGATCCTGGTTGGAAATCTCGGGCGGGATCCTGAAATGCGGACGACCCAGTCCGGCATGAAGATCGTCAATCTCGCGGTCGCGACCTCGGAAACCTGGAACGACAAGATGAGCGGCGAGCGGCAGGAGCGCACCGAGTGGCACCGCGTCGTCATCATGAACGACCGGCTGGCCGACGTGGCGGAGCGCTTCCTGAAGAAGGGCTCGAAGATCTATCTCGAGGGCAAGTTGCAGACCCGCAAATGGACCGACCAGTCGGGCCAGGAGAAATACACCACCGAAATCATGTTGGGCCGGATCGGCGCCGAGCTGGTGCTGCTCGACCGTGCTGGCGCCGGGGCGGGCGGTGACGACATGCCGCGCCCGGCATCGCGGCCCTCCGGTGGCGGCGGCGGTGCGCCGCGTGCCGGCGGATGGGATGCCGGGCGGGCCGGCGGCGGCGAACTCGACGACGAAATTCCGTTCTAGAGCACTTTCCGATCCTTTCGGATCGGATGTAGTGCTCTATCATATTGATAAACAGAGCATCTTTATCCGATCAGATGACTCCATCTGATCGGATGATGCTCTAGTGTCCTGCCCCTGAAATTCGTGGGTGAATTTCAGGGACAAGCAGGCCACTAAACTATTGTTTTTCCCAGTGTCCACTTTGAATCTGAAATCCGATGGATTTCAGATTCGGGACACTAGAGCACTTTCCGATCCTGTCGGATCGGATGTCGTGCTCTATCATGTTGATCACCAGAGCATCCTGATCCGGTCAGATGGAGCCGTCTGACCGGATGATGTTCTGGTTCGAATAAACCTCCGTGGTCGAGCCCAGGGGGTTCACTCCAGGTCCGCATCGGTCGCTGGGCCGCGCACTTTCGATATTCGACGGCCGGCGCATCAGAATTTGACACGGACACCGGCATACCCCCCGATTGGCGCCGCGACCGAATAGGCCCGGGGATTGTTATAGCCGGAACCGAGGGTCAGCGCCTCGCCGGCGGGGCTGGAGAATCCGCCGAACTCGTAATATTTGGCGTCAGTGAGGTTGTCGACCTCGCCAAACACGGTGACGCGAGGCGTCACCTTGTAGCTCGTGTTGAAATTCAGCGTCACAAAGCCAGGCAACGGCGGCTGTTGATTCGACTGGTCGCCGTGCAGATAGGTATAGGTCTGCGCGTTGCCAGCCAGTCCGACCGTCCATTGTGGCGTGATCTTGTAGTCGGCGCCGAACTTAAAGATGTTTTTCGGAATGGCGGGCAGGAAGTCGCCTGGCTGGACAGTGATGACGCCGCCGACCGCCGAGGGATTGTGCGAACTAACCAGAAAGCCGCTCTGGTAAGTGGCCTGAATGCGCGAGTAGGTGAAATACGCGTCCCAGCGCCGTTCGTTGAGCTTCAGCGCCAGATCGACGCCCTGTCGCAGAACGCTGCCGATATTGGCAAAATATCCCGTATATTGGCCGAGATAGGGCGACTGGAGAAACTCGATGTCGTTGTTTGCGACGGCATGATAGTAATCGACGTTATAGGTTAGCGTGCCATTGTCCGGCACCAGGAAGGCGCCGCGCAGACCGGCTTCGAACGTGTGGGCAACGACCTGTTTCAGGTTCGGATCCGTCGCGATGAAGTTCGCCAGCGTGCACGAAGCGGTGGGGGACGCACAGGACAGTTCCGCAGGTGTCGGCACCGCGTTCGCCTCCGAATAGCTGCCATAGAGCGTGGCGAGCGGCGTCAGCTTGTAGGCGAAGCCGATATCCGGATTGAAGTGCTTGTAATAGTGCCGCGCGTTGAGCCCCTGCCCGCCGACATATTGATCCGGCGGATTGTGATTGTGCAGGGCGATGTTCGCGATGTTGAACCGGCCGCCGAGCGTCAGGGTCAATCGTCTGGTGAGGTCCAGCGTGTCGAGCAGGTAGAGGCCGTAATACGCGTTGCGCACCACGATTCCGACGGGGACGGCTCCCGCCTCGTCCGATTTGTAGCCCGGATAGGCGATCCCCGGCGGCGGCGCATAGTTGCGCTCGGCATTGAGAATGCCGTCGTAACTTGCCGCCGTGTAGTTCGTGAAACCTCCGTCGAAGCTGACGCCGGCGACAATGTGGTTTCGCAGTCCGAACACGCGCTGCTTGCGGGTGAGCTGCAGCGAGGCGCCATAGCCGTTTGTGTTGGTGGTGTTGACGGCGAGCGATCCGTAACGGCCGGTCGGAGACGCATAATACGGGACATAGCCGCCACCCGCGAGCGTGGCGGGCGTGTTGGAACCGCCCTGACACATGTCGCCACCATACGGGCCGGCGCCGCAGGGAAGATCGTTCGGCCCGTTGCCGTTGATCAGATGCTCCCAGAGATTGTCGTAGTACAGAACCGCCTGCAGCGATGTCCTGGCATTGATCCGGTCCGTCAGCGTGGCTGACAGCTTGGCGTATTTGTCCTCGATGGAATTGGGGCCGGTATATTCGGCATTCGGGTTGACGGCGAGGAGCTGAACGGGCGTCGCGGCCGGGCCGTTCAGGAACGAATGTCCCAGCGTGGCGTTGACGTGCAATTCCGCGCCGGGCCCGCGCCAGCCAAGATCGCCGTAGAAGCTTTCGAGCGCCGAGGATTGCGCATCGCGCCAGCCTGAACTCCGCGCTCCCTGGATCGCGGCGTAGGCGGCCACGTTGCCGTGCTGCACGCCGTATTGCGCGTTGCCGCGGAACGTGCCGAACGATCCGCCCGAGGCCTCGACCTCCGCGCCATGATAGGTGAAGCCGTTCTTCATCTGAACGTCGAGCGCGCCGCCAAGGGCGTTGAGGCCGAATAACGGGTTGGCGTCCTGCACGCTGATGGACCGGATGGCGACCTGGGGCAGCACGCTCCATAGCGCGAGGTCGCCGAACGGCACGTTGAACCGGGCGCCGTTCACGTAGACGCTGATGCCCTCCGGCGTTCCCTGGATCGGCGAGAGCGTGAACCCGTGATAAATGATGTCCGGCTGATACGGATTGGCCTGGCTGTTCTGCAGGTTCACGCCCGAGGCGGAGCGGTCCAGCGCCGAAACCACGCTCGGGTTGCCGTTCCGGTTGATCTGCCTGCTGCCGAACTGCTGGATCGCCGCCGGCCATTTTCCTGCATTGATCTCGGCGCCGCCAAGCGGCGCCACATTGACGCGGATCGTCCGGATCCCGATCGGGGATTTCGATGGTGCGGCCTTGGCCGGCGGCGTTTCGGCACCGGCTGCCGGCGCGACCACGATCGGGTTCTGGGCCGGCGGGACGACCTGCCCGTCGGCGATGCCGGCACTTGCCGCCAGACCGGCCGATACGGCCATGGCGCAAAATGAAAACGAGCGTATTCCGCCGCTCGGGAAATCCCGCTTTTCCATCCCTGTTTCCTCCGCGGCTGAGCCAGCTACAAATGCTTATCGTCGAATATTTATCTTAAACTGCAAGTGGTGTATCGGGAAAAAATCCCGAATCGACCGCGCGCCGGGGAATAAGATCGTGAGGCGAGCCCGCCCTCTCATCCGCCGCTGGAACGGTCTTCCGCACCGATGCCGAGCTGTTTCAGCTTGCGATGCAGCGCGCTGCGCTCCATGCCGACGAAATGGGCGGTCCGGCTGATATTGCCGCCGAACCTCAGCAATTGCGCCTGCAGATACTGGGTTTCGAAAACGTCCCGTGCCTCGCGCAGGGGCAGGGCCATGATGTCGGCAAGCGGATCGATCGCCAGCGCGCGGGGGGCGTGCGCGCCGATCTCCGCGGGCAGATGCTCTGCGCGGAACGGTTCGCCGGACTCGCCGGGATGCATGATCATCAGCCAGTCCATCACGTTGCGCAACTGGCGCACATTGCCTGGCCAGTCATGCACCTGCAACGCCGCCAGCGCTTCCGAGGACAGGGAGCGCAGCGGCAGGCCCGAGGTTTCGGCCGCGCGGTTGAGAAAATGCCGCGCGAGCGCGGGGATGTCCTCGCGTCGTTCCCGTAGCGACGGGACGCGCAGCGGAACGACAGCGAGCCGATAATAGAGATCCTGCCTGAACTTGCCGGCTCCGATCGCGGTTTGCAGGTCGCGCGCGGTACTCGCGATGATCCGCACGTCCACCTTCACCCGCGTCGAACCGCCGATGCGCTCGAAGCTCTGGTCTTGCAGCACGCGAACGATCTTGCCCTGCGTTTCCAGCGGCATGTCGGCGATTTCGTCAAGCAGGAGCGTGCCGCCATGCGCGCGTTCCAACACGCCCGCACGCCGCGGCGGCGCCTTGGGATCGGCGCTGGCCTCGGTGCCGAAAAGCTCCACCTCGAATCGCTCGGGGGCGAGGGTCGCGCAGTTCAGCACCACGAAAGGCTGGTCGGCGCGTTTCGAGCGCGCATGGATCATCCGCGCCACCACTTCCTTTCCCGATCCCGCCGCGCCCGAAAGCAGCACGCGCGAGCCGGTGGGCGCGACCTTCTCGATCGCATGGCGCAGGCCGGTGACCGCGGCGCTCTCGCCCGTCAGGTTCGTTTCCGTGCCGGCCCGCAAGCGGAGTTCGGCGTTTTCCGCGGCAAGGCGGGCGGCTTCCAGGGCCCGCTGGATCACCAGGAGCAGGCGGTCGGACTTGAAGGGCTTTTCGATGAAGTCGTAGGCACCGTGCTGGATCGCGTTCACCGCCATCTCGATCGTGCCATGGCCGGAGATGATGACCACGGGGACGTCTTCCGCCTCGGCCTTCATCACCTTCAGCAGGTCGATCCCGTCGAGCGGGGAATTCTGCAGCCACACATCCAGCACGACGAGCGACGGCCGGCGGTCCCGAAAGGCGGCGAGCGCCTCATCCGAATTGCCGGCATTGCGCGTCGTGTAGCCTTCATCCTGCAGGATGGCCTCGACCAGAAGCCGGATGTCGGGTTCGTCATCGATGATCAGAATCTCGGACATTTGTCTCCTAACCCGCCTTCAGCACCAGCGTTACGGTGGCGCCCGGCCCGTCCTCGCGGTCGGCAAGCTCGAGCCTGCCGTGGTGATCTTCCATGATCTTGCGCACGATGGCGAGGCCGAGGCCGGTGCCCTTCGGCTTCTGCGTTATATATGGTTCCGCAAGCCTTGTGCGATCCTGCACCGGCAACCCGATTCCGTCATCCGTCACCGCCAGGCGGAATTCATCGCCATGCGGGTCGATCCGCAGCCTCACATGGCCCCGGGCCGCTTCGCGCCCGGCATTGTCCGGGCGCATCGCGATGGCATCCGCGGCATTCTGCAACAGGTTCGTCAGTGCCTGGCCGATCAGCCGGGCGTCGCACGCGGCGCGCGGCGCGGGATCGGGGCATTCGACCGACCACTCGATTCCAGGATGTGCCGCGCGTTGCAGGATCACGGCCTCGCGCGCGATCCGGCCGAGGTCTTCGGGCTTGATGATCGGCTGCGGCATCCGCGCGAAGGCGGAGAACTCGTCCACCATTCGGCCGATGTCGCCGACATGGCGCACGATCGTGTCGGCGCATTGGGTGAAGCTGTCCTTGTCCGAGGTGATTTCCCGGGCGAAGCGCCGTTTCAGCCGCTCGGCGGAAAGCTGGATCGGGGTCAGGGGGTTCTTGATCTCATGGGCGATCCGCCGCGCCACGTCGGCCCAGGCGGCCTTGCGCTGGGCGGATTGCAGTTCGGTGATGTCATCGAAGGTGACGACAAAGCCGGTCGGCCGCTCGCCCTTCAGGTCAGCGCCGATCCGGACCAGGAACACGCGCCGCTCGGAACCCTTCGCATAGTCGACCTCCCCGGTCGCCGGCCGGCTCGGATTGTCCCGCGCCTGGTCGAGCAGCGGGGCGAAATCCGGCACGATTCCGGCCAGCTCTCCTCCGAGATGGTTCAGCAGGTCGATGCCGAGCAGTTCCGACGCCGCGCGATTCGGCAATTCGATCCGCCCTCGCGGGTCGAGGCCGATCACGCCGGCCGAAACGCCGGCCAGCACCGTTTCGGTGAAGCGGCGGCGTTCGTCGATCTGGCCGTAGGCGTTCATCAGTTCGGCGCGTTGCTCGGCGATCTGCCCGGTCATGCGGTTGAAGGCCCGGGACAGTCCGGCGACGTCGTCTCCCGTGTCGCCTTCCGGCACGCGGACATGATAGTCGCCGCCGCGAACCCGCTCGGCCGCCTCGATCAGGTAGGAGATCGGCCGGGCGATCTGGTTGGCGAACAGCAGCCCGATCAGCGAGGCGCCGGAGAGCACCAGCAGGGCGACGGTCGCGAAGATCAGCGCGAAGAACAGCTCGAACTGGGCGCGATGATGTTCGAGCCGGTTGTATTCGGCAACGGCCTGGCGGGTGCGGTCGACATGGGCGAGGATGGACGGGTCGATCGGCCGCTCGACCATCAGCATGAGCGTCGGCGTCGCCTCCAGTTCGACGACGGCGCGCTCGAGCATGGAGTTGGGCGTGCTCCATACCGCGACCTGGTGCTTCTCCGCTTCGGCGATGATGCGGTCGGGGGGCAGCGTCACGCCTTCCGAGGAGAACAGCCCGGCCGAGGCGACCACCTTGTTGGTCAGGGGCTCGAATATCGCCGACTGGGTCAGGCCGTGCAGGGCGGTCTGCGCGACCAGCACGTTCAGGAAGCCCTGATCGAAGAAGTTCTGCGGATTGCCGAAGAAGATCGGCCCGTTCTGGTTGAGCTGGTTGGCGATGGCCAGGGCATCGAGCCGGATGCTGTTCTTCTTGGCGTCGAGATATCCCTCGGCCACCTGCTGGCTTTCGGCCAGCGCCGTGCGCACCCGCTGGTTGAACCAGGCCTGGATGCCGAGATTGAAGAACACGGCGGCGAAGATCGCGACCAGGATGGCCGGCACCGCAGCCACGCCGCCGAACAGCAGCACGAGCCGCACATGCAGCCGCGCGCCCGCCGCGCCGCGGCGGCTTTCCATCAGCACCCGCGTGACGCTCGCCACCAGCACGGTGATCAGCAGCAGGAGGATCGCGATGTCGCCGATCGCGAGGCCGACGGCCGCACCCGAATGCAATTCGAGCTTGATGCCGCCGGCGAGATAGGCGAACGAACCGATCCCGAGCAGCAGGGCGAGGGTCGCCAGGATCAGGGTCGAGACCCGGCCAAGCAGGAAATCCAGCGGTCCGCTCCGGCGCGGCCTCGCCGGCAGTTTCAGAAGTTCGGCCTGCGGTTCCACGTTGCCCTCAGCCCACCCGGCGCGTGACGCCGATTTCGTGCTCTCGGATCTTCTTGCGCAGCGTGTTGCGGTTGAGGCCGAGCAGGGCCGCGGCGCGAATCTGGTTGCCGCGCGTCTCCCCGAGCACGAGGCGGATCAGCGGCGCCTCGAAGGCGGCGAGCACGCGGTCGTAGAGCACGCCGTCCTCGCCCGCTTCGCGCGCCTCGGTCATCAGCCGGGCGACATGCCGCTCGATGACGCGCTCAAGCGCCTGCGGCGTATCCGGCGTCGGCTCGGCCCCGGCAGGGGGTGGGGCATCCTCGATCGCGCGATCGGAAAGTTCGGCCTCGATGATCTCCTCGCTGATCGTCGACTGCGGCACCAGAGCGGACAGGCGGCGCATCAGGTTTTCCAGTTCGCGCACATTGCCCGGCCAGCGATACTGCGACAGCCGGACCATGGCCTCGGGGGCAAGGGTCTTGGATGGCAACCCTTCGGCTTGCGCGCGGTTCAGGAAATGCTGCGCGAGCAGCGGAATGTCGCCCGGCCGTTCGCGCAGGGATGGCAGGCGGATCGGCACGACATTGAGGCGGTAGAACAGGTCTTCGCGGAACTGGCCCGAGCGGATCAGCACCCGCAGGTCGCGATGGGTCGCGGCGACGATGCGGGCATTCGCGCGGATCGGCTGGCGGCCGCCGACCGTCGTGAACTCGCCTTCCTGCAAGACACGCAGCAGGCGGGTCTGCGCCTCCGGCGGCATGTCGCCGATCTCGTCGAGGAACAGCGTGCCGCCGGCGGCCTGCTCGAAGCGGCCGACATGCCGGTTGGCGGCGCCGGTGAAGGCGCCGCGCTCGTGGCCGAACAGCTCGCTTTCGATCAGTTCGCGCGGGATGGCGGCCATGTTGATCGCAACGAACGGCCCCTGCCGCCGGCGTCCGTAATCGTGCAGGGCGCGGGCGACGAGCTCCTTGCCCGAGCCCGATTCGCCGGTGATCATCACGGTGAGGTCGGTCGTCGTCAGCCGGGCGATGACGCGGTAGATCTCCTGCATGGCGGCCGAACGGCCGATCAGCGGGAGATTGTCCTCCGGCGCGCCGGAAGGTTCGGCCGGCGCCTGCATCGCCGGCTGCTTCAGGGCGCGATCGACGATTGCGAGCAGCTCGCCGAGATCGAACGGCTTCGGGAGATATTCGAAGGCGCCCCGCTGGGTGGACTGCACGGCCGTCAGGATGGTCGACTGCGCGCTCATCACCAGCACCGGCATTTCCGGCCGGATGCGCTTGATCCGGGGAACGAGGTCGAGCCCGTTTTCGTCGGGCATCACCACATCGGTGATGACGAGGTCGCCCTCGCCATCCTCGACCCAGCGCCAGAGCGTTGCGGCGGAGGAGGTGGTGCGGACCTGGTATCCCGAACGTCCGAGCGCCTGGGTCAGCACCGTGCGGATCGAGCGGTCGTCATCGGCGATCAGGATGGTCGGCAGGGTGGTCATGGCGGGCCCTCGGCGCGATCTTCGAACTGCGGCAGATGGATACGGAATTCGGTGCGGCCGGGCCGGCTGTCGACATTGATGAGCCCGCCGTGATCGGCCACGATCTTGGCGACCAGCGCGAGGCCGAGGCCGGAGCCGGCCGCCTTGGTGCTGACGAAGGGCTCGAAGAGGTGGCGGCGGATATCCTCGGGGATTCCCGCGCCGTTGTCGCGCACGGAAATGAAGATCGGCAGGTTGCGCTGGCCGCGGGCAGGGGAGGCGGCGAGCCGCACGCCATGCTGGAAGCCGGTGGCCAGCGTGATCTCGCCATCCGGCCGTTCCGTCTCGCTGATCGCCTCGGCCGCGTTCTTCATGAGATTCAGCAGAACCTGGACGAGCTGGTCGCGATTGCCGAGCACCGGCGGCAGTGACGGATCATAGGCCTCGACGAAGCGGATCCGCGCGCCGAAGCCGGACTGGGCCAGGCGCCTGACATGCTCGAGCACGCGGTGAATGTTTACGGCCGTCACATCGATCGGCTTGTCGCTGAACACCTCGATGCGTTCGACGAGTTCGCGGATGCGGTCGACCTCGTCGCGGATCAGCACGGCGAGTTCGCGGTCCTCGGGCGCCGCGTTGGCCTCGAGCAGCTGCGCGGCGCCGCGGATGCCCGACAAGGGATTCTTCACCTCGTGCGCGAGAACGGCGGCCATGCCGGTGATGCTGCGGGCCGCGTTGCGGGCCGAAAGCTGCTGGTCGAGCGCCCGGGCGGCCGAACTGTCCTGCATCGTGACCGCGAGATGGCCCGGCGCATCCACGATCGCGGCAACCTGCATCGACACGCCGCGCCGGGCGAAGCGCGGGCCTTCGAGCACGAGGTCGTGTTCGGCGATCGGCGCTTCGTCGCGTCGGGCGCGGTCGAGCAGGATGAAGATGGGATGGTCGGCCGGGATGAATTCGTGCAGCGGCTTGCCGGCAAGGAAGGCCTGCGACGAGCCGAACATTTCCTCCGCCGCGTAATTCGCGAAGAGGAACCGGTCGTCCGCGTCGAGTTCGATGACGGCGAGAGGCAGCGCCGCCAGCAACTGGCGGGAATCGATCGGCGGTTCCGGCTGCCTCGTCACCGCCCCCCGGCGCCGGAATGCGCCGCGCAGGCCGCTCATGCGGCCGCCTGCACCGGTGCGTCCGTCTCGCCCATCGCCCGCGCGTGGATTTCGTGGATCATCGCCTCGACGGCGGCGGAATCGTCTTGCCGGTTGACGGCCGCACGGAATTCGGCGGCGCCCGGCAGGCCGCGCACATACCACCCGATATGCTTGCGCGCCACGCGCAGCCCGGGCTGTTCGCCGTAATGCGCCCGCATCGCGCGGTAATGGCCGATGAGCACATCGCGCCGCATTTCCATGTCCGGCGCCGGCAGCTTCTGGCCGGTGGCGAGATACCGCGCCACCTGGGCGAGAAACCAGGGGCGTCCGTAGGCGCCGCGGCCGATCATCACGCCGTCGGCCTGCGAGCGGCGCAGCGCTTCCTCGGCCTCGTCCTCGGTCGTGATGTCGCCGTTGGCGATCACGGGGATGGCGACGGCCGCCTTCACCGAGGCGATGAAATCCCAGTCCGCCGTGCCTTCGTAGAATTGCTGGCGGGTGCGGCCATGCACCGTGACCATGGCGATGCCGCTTTCCTGGGCGATCCGCGCGAGGGTGGGCGCGTTCAGGCTCTGCCGGTCCCAGCCCATGCGCATCTTCAGCGTCACCGGCACGTCGACCGCCTTCGCCGTGGCTTCGAGGATGCGGCCGGCCTGCACCTCGTCGCGCATCAGCGCCGAGCCTGCCATCTGTCCCACCGCCACCTTCTTCACCGGGCAGCCGAAATTGATGTCGACCAGATCGGCGCCGCCGGCGACGGCGATGCGCGCGGCTTCCGCCATCGCAGCCGGGTCGCAGCCGGCGAGCTGAACCGAGTTCGGCCCCGTGCCCTCGTCGACCGAGGCCATGCGAAGTGTCGCCGCGTTCTCGCGGATCATCGCCCAGGAGGCGATCATCTCCGACACCACGAGCCCGGCACCCATCGACTTGACCAGCCGCCGGAACGGCAGGTCGGTGACGCCGGACATCGGCGCCAGGATCACCGGCGTCTCGATCGTCACGTCGCGCGCGGCGCCGCCCGGCGCCTTGAGCCGGATCGGGTGCAATTTCGGGAAGCTTCTCATCTCGTTGCCCATGAATTAAGCACTACAGGCCCGGGCATTGACGCGCAATCGTCCAGTTGCCAAAGCCGCGCTGTTCCTGCGCACATTGTGCCTGCAAGCCAACTGGAGAACCCGGCCCATGGATATCAAGACCCTTCTCGCCAGCGGCGCGCTGCCCCGCGTGGGCACCGGCTACGACGTGCATGTGCTGGCCGAGGGACGGAAACTGATGCTGTGCGGCATCGAGGTGCCGCACGAAAGGGGGCTCGCCGGGCATTCCGACGCCGATGTGGCGCTGCATGCGCTCTGCGATGCGATCTACGGCGCGATGGCCGAGGGCGATATCGGCCGGCATTTCCCGCCCTCCGAAGCGACGTGGAAGGATGCCGATTCGGCGCGCTTCCTGCGGCATGCCGCGGGCCTCGTCGCGGAAAAGGGCGGGGCGATCGCGAATATCGACATCACCATCATCTGCGAGCGCCCCAAAATCACCCCGCATGCGCTGGCGATGCGCACCCGCGTGGCCGGGCTTGCCGGCGTGCCGCTCGATCGTGTGTCCGTGAAGGCGACGACCTCGGAACGCCTCGGCTTCACCGGTCGGGGCGAGGGGATCGCCGCCCAGGCCGCGGTGCTGCTGCTGATGCCGTTCGCCGCGTGAGCGGGAACGGCCTGCGGGGCTAGCCGCCCTGCGGGCGAGGCTTCTTGAGCACGACAAGCGAGACCGCCGCGGCCCCGAGGCAGATCCAGGCGGAGAGACGGAGCGCGTCGTCGAGGCTCCAGGTGCTCGCATCGAGTTGCAACCGGCCGGCGATCATCGCCATGGTCTGCGCGTGGGACATGCCGTCCTGCCGCGCGTGGGCGAGCGCCTGGCGAACCAGCGACTCGCTCATGGCGCTGCGGGTCAGCGCCGCGACGGATTCGGTGTGCCGCTGCCATAGCGTCTGCAACATGGTGACCCCGACGATGTCGCTGGCAAGGCGGATGAAATTGCTCGTCGTCGAGGCCGCGGCCAGATCGTCCGCCGGGATCTCCGACAGGATGATCATCGTGAGCGGCACGAACAGCATGCCCACGGCAATGCCTTGCAGCAATTCGCTCGGCACCGTCGCCGCGAGGCCGATCTCGGGATTGTAGACCGCCATCGCGAAGGCGATCGCGAAAAGCAGGAAACACAGTGCCGCGAGCATGCGCAGGCTGACATGCCGGGCGATGCGCCCCATGGCGGAGGCCACCGGGATCGCGGTCAGCGCCAGCGGGATCAGCAACACGCCGCCCCACCAGCCATTGTAGCCGAGATCGACCTCGGTCCAGAGCGGGAGGATCGAACTCCAGCCGACGAAGATCGACCAGCCGAGGCACAGCAGCAGCAGGCCGAACCCGAAATTCCGGTTGCTCACGAAGCGCAGTTCGAGCAGCGGCGCCTCGCTCGTCAGTTCCCAGATGATGAAGCAGCCGAGCAACAGGATCGCGGCGACCGTGTAGCGCTGGATGAAGGGCGAGCCGAACCAGCCGAACTGCTCGCCCTGGTTCAGGACGATCTGCAGCGCGATCAGCCCGAGCCAGAGCAGGGCGAGGCCGACAAGATCGAAGGGCGGCGGCGGCGCCGTCGGGCGGTCTTCCGGCAGGGAGACGCGGATCAGCACGAAGGCGAGCAGGGCGAAGGGGATGACCAGCCAGAACAGGTCGATCCAGTCGTAATTCACCGCCAGCCAGCCGCCGAAGGCCGGGCCGAAGAAGAACGGCACCAGCATCGAATTGCTCCAGAGCGCCGTCGCCAGCGTGTGATGGCGCTTCGGGAAATGGCGCAGCAGCAGCGTCTGCACCAGCGGCACCAGCAGGCCGGACGAAATGCCCTGCACGCCGCGCGCGACCAGCATCGTCATCAGCGAATGGGACAGGATTCCCATCCCCGCGCCGATCGCCAGCATGACCATGCTGGCGAGGAACAGTCGCTTGAAGCCGAGCTTGCGGGCGAACCAGGGCATCAGCGCGATGCCGAGGGCCCAGTGAATGAGGAAGTAGGTGAGCGTCCACAGCGCGTGATCGCTGCTGGTCGCCAGCCGGCCGGCGACATAGGGGTAGATGCTCTGCAGCGAGCCGCCGCAGAAT
The DNA here is from genome assembly GCF_000202835.1 of Acidiphilium multivorum AIU301. Classification (NCBI taxonomy): domain Bacteria; kingdom Pseudomonadati; phylum Pseudomonadota; class Alphaproteobacteria; order Acetobacterales; family Acidocellaceae; genus Acidiphilium; species Acidiphilium multivorum. The sequence goes on along the minus strand of NC_015186.1, from coordinate 2,506,129 downwards.
GAGCCCGCGGCAAGGCCGAGGCAGGCGCCGATCGTCATCGGCACCAGGGCGACCTCGTTCTTCCGGCCCGCGCGCGAGCGGGCATCAAGTTCGCGTGTGGATGATGAGACAGACATACTGCCCGAAAATAGAAAAGCCGCCGTCCATGTCCAGATGGCGCGGCGGGGTTCAGCCCTGCGAAAACGGGAACATGCGCCAGCCTGGCGCAGATTTCGTTAACCGTTTCGTGCAAGGATCCCGGCATTCCGTCGGGGCTGCCATTTGTTGCGCTGCGGTAGCATCGGCGGACCGGCAGGCGTATACGCGCAACCACAACCAGACCATGGGGGATCAACGATGATCGCAACCTCGCCCGCCCTCGCCAAGACCCTTGTCACCGCCCTGCCGGGCGATGGGATCGGCCCCGAAGTCTTCGAGGCGACGCGCCGCATCTTCGAGGCCGCCGAAGCGCCGGTCGAGTGGGAGGTTGCCGAAGCCGGCGCCGCCGTGTTCAGGAAGGGCATCGCCTCCGGCGCGCCGCGCGAAACCCTCGATTCCATCGCGCGCAACCGCATCGCCCTCAAGGGGCCGCTGGAAACGCCGGTCGGCTACGGCAACAAGTCGGCCAACGTCACCCTGCGCAAGCATTTCGAGCTCTATGCCAATATCCGCCCGGTCCGCGAGCTGCCCGGGGTGAAGACGCCGTTCACCGGGCGCGGGATCGACATGGTCATCGTCCGCGAGAACGTGGAGGACGTCTATGCCGGCATCGAGCACATGCAGACTCCGGATGTCGCCCAGTGCCTCAAGCTGATGACGCGGCCGGGCTGCGAGCGCATCATCCGCGCCGCCTTCGGCCTTGCCCAGGCGGAGGACCGCCGGAAGCTGACCTGTGCCACCAAGGCGAACATCATGAAGCTCACCGAGGGCATGATGAAGCGCGTCTTCGAGGAAGTCGGTCCCGATTATCCGGATATCGCGCAGGATCACATCATCATCGATAACTGCGCCCACCAGCTCGTCATCGCCCCCGAGCAGTTCGACGTGATCGTGACCTCGAACATGAATGGCGACATCATTTCCGATCTCGCCGCCGGGCTGGTCGGTGGCCTCGGCATCGCGCCATCCTCCAATCTCGGCGATCACGCGGCGATTTTCGAGGCGGTGCACGGTTCGGCGCCGGCCATCGCCGGCAAGGGGCTCGCCAACCCGACCGCGCTGCTGTCCGCCGCGATCATGATGCTCCGCCATATCGGCGCCTTCGAGACGGCCGAGACGATCGAGCAGGCGCTGTTCATCACCCTCGCCGAGGGGGAGAACCTGACCGGCGACCTCTCGCCGCGCGGCCATGGCGTCGGCACCGACAAGTTCGTCGGCCAGGTCATCGAGAATCTCGGCCGCACGAGCAATCTCCCGTCGCGCGCCTACCGGCCGCTCGAGCTCAAGGCGTGGCCCGACCGCACCGCCCATACGGAGCCCGCAAGCCGCGAACTGCTTGGCGTCGACATCTTTCTGGAAAGCAGCCTTTCCGCGGCCGAGCTGGGCGCCTCCCTCACCGCGATTGCCGAGGGCAGTGCGCTCCGCCTCGACTCGATCTCGAATCGCGGCGTCCAGGTCTGGCCGGCGACCGGCGGCAGGACCTTCCTCGTCGACCATTTCGATTGCCGCTTCATGCTCAATGAACCCGCGGCCGGAAACGGGCCGCAGGGCATTTCCGACCTCGTGAAGGCGATCGGACAGAAGCATTCCTGGATGCATGTCGAGAAGCTGCAACGGTTCGATGGCAAGGACGCCTTCGAACGGCCCCAGGGCGAAAGCTGATCGGCGCTATTTGAAGATGCGCTGGCGGACGAAGCGTCGTGCCGCCAGCCAGCCGCACAGCGAGGCGAGACCGGAAACCACACCACCCCAGACAATGTCGGTCAGGCTCAGCCCGAGAGTCCAGTATTTCAAGGTGGCGAGATTGGTAAGGTCGTAGAGGCCGTAGGTGAACACGCCGAAGCAGAACCCGTATCCAAAGGCTGCGGCCCGGCCGGCCGCGACGGCGCGCGGCCGCACGAACATCGTGAGCCCGAGCACTTGCAGCAGATAGACGGCAAGGGCTGGCGCAGGCCTGAACCCCGGGATCATGATGCCCCCGAGCGAGGCGCGATAGATGGCGTTCGCGGTCAGGCCCAGCCAGACCGCATCGAGAAGCAGATAAGCCAGCAGGCAGGCCGTATAGAACACGATGATTGCGCGCATGGGGATCTCCCGGACCGTTCTGGCGGATATGCTCGGTTTGCGATCATTCACAAGCCGCATTGCGATAGGGTGGATTCCGCCGCTCGATCAACCTTCTGTCAATCTCAATGATTTAACGTGCATTCCTGATACCATGGTGGCACTTCATGCCGGAAGCCAGTCTTAAAGGTTGACAGAAAGGAGGCTTGCGATGCGTCTCTCCCGTCGCTTCCTGCTCGATTCGGGGGTCAAGGCCACGATCACCCTGCCGCTCTGGATGCAGTCGGCGCTGGCGCGTGCTGTTCCCGGCCCTGCGCCCCGCCTGAGCCGGGCCGCCTGGCGCGAGGCCACCGGCAGGCGTCTCGTGGTCATCGATCCCGGTCATGGCGGCCACGATCCGGGCTGCATCGGTCAAGGCGACATTTACGAAAAGACGGTCGTGCTCTCCACGGCATACGACCTGCGGCACGCGCTCGAGCGTGCCGGCTATGACGTGGTGATGACGCGTTCGCGCGATATCTTCATCCCGTTGCAGACGAGGGTGGATATTGCCGAGCGGCATAAGGCGGCGCTCTTCCTCTCGATCCACGCGAACTCGGTGGCGCACGATCCCGCGGTGCGGGGCGCCAGCGTCTATACGTTCTCGAACCATGCCTCCGATGCGCTCGCCGCCAAAATCGCGCGTTCGGAGAATAGCGTCGAGCGGATATCGAACCCCAATTTCCGCGGCGTTTCGCCCCAGGTGGCAAAAATCCTGTTCGCGCTGATGGCGCACAGCACCAAGATCGAGTCGCATCTTCTGCAGCAGAAAATGGTCGGCGCGCTTGGCCAGCATGTGCCGTTGCTGCCGAATCCGGCCCGCCACGCAACCTTCGCGGTGCTCCAGTCCTCGGCAATTCCGAGTGTTCTCGTCGAGACGGCTTTCCTGTCGAATCCGCAGGACGAGGCGGAACTGCGCACGCCCGTCTTCCGTCGCCGCGTTGCGCAGTCGATGAAGTCGGCGGTCGATGCCTGGTTCCTCGCCCGGCAGCACGCCGTCGCAAACTTGTAGGAGTATATCCCTACGGCGGCGATGATGTCCGCATCCGGAAATAGGGCGGACTCTCGACCGGCTTGCCGCCTCGAAAGGTGAGGATCGCCGCGGCGCGGACGATTGTTGGATCGACGAGGGGCGCACCCGGCGCGTAGTAGGGCCCGGCAAGGCGAACCTCGCCATGCCCGATCGCGACATCCAGCGCGCACGGGTTCCGGACCGTGACGAGTTCGCCGCGTGAACCGACGAGCCCAACGGTTCCCTCGCCGCAATCCGCGCCGGTGTTGTGCTCGGCAACAATCGCGAAGCGCCGTCCGCCAAGCACGGCGATGCCGGCCAGATGCGCGCGCTGCTGCGGAAACCAGCGCGGCGCGCCGGCCGGCCGGACAAGGCGCGGGATCAGCTGTGTGGGGTCGCCGGGGCTTGAAAAGATGACCCTTCCGTTGTTCCGGACGGAGAGAAAATACTGGAAATTTCCCGGCCCGCGGGGAGAGCGGCGCAATGTTGCCGAGAGCGGTCCGGATGCGGCGTGCCCGACGGGTTCCGATCCCTGCCCCGTCGAACAGGCAACCAGCAAGACTGCGAGCGCGGGAAGCGCTGCCCGCACCGGTCAGTGGCCAGAAGCTCGGCGAGCCTCGATCCGATCCCAGATCGTTGCTTCCAGATGCAGGCCGTTGAAGCGCGCGACCTGTTGCAGCCCGGTCGGGGAGGTGACGTTGATCTCGGTGAGGTAGTCGCCGATCACGTCGATCCCGGCAAAAAGCAGTCCGCGCTCCTTGAGCGTCGGTCCGATCCGCGCGCAGATCTCACGGTCGCGCGCCGTCATTTCGGTGGGTGCGGCGATGCCGCCCGCGTGCATGTTGGATCGGGCGTCTCCCTCCGCCGGCACACGGTTGATCGCGCCCAGCGGCTCGCCATCGATCAGGATGATCCGCTTGTCGCCGGCCCGCACGGCCGGCTCGTAGCGCTGCACCATCAGCGGTTCGCGCGAGCCGGCGAAATGCGTGTCGAGCAGGGCGCCGAGATTCTCGTCATCCGGCTTGATGCGGAAGATGCCCATGCCGCCATTGCCGTAGAGCGGCTTGACGATGATGTCCTTGTGACGGGCGCGGAATTCGCGGATGGCGGTGCGGTCCCAGGCAATCAGCGTGGGCGGCATCAGGTCCGGAAAGTCCGTCACCAGCAGCTTTTCCGGTGCGTTGCGCACCGCGGCGGGATCGTTGACCACGAGCGTGCGCGGATGGATGTGCTCGAGCAGGTGCGTCGCCGTGATGTAGCCCATGTCGAACGGTGGATCCTGGCGCATCAGCACCACGTCCATCACCGCGAGATCCATCGTTTCCGCGGGGCCGAACGCGAAGTGGTTGCCGGCTTCGCGCCGCACCGTCACCGGCCGGAGCCGCGCGTTGAGCGCGCCGTTCTCGAGCCACATGTCGCGCACGGTATAGTGCCAGAGCGCATGGCCCCGGCGTTGTGCCTCGAGCATCAGAACAAAGGTCGAATCACCGTCGATATCGACGCTTTCCATCGGATCCATCTGGACCGCGACCCGCAAACCGCTCATGCGCCCTCCCGTGATCTTCGGCCGCCGGTTCGCGCCACGTGAACCGCTCCGCCTTGTCGGCTTGCTGGATATCAGGAGGCGCGCTGCTGTTCCAGACTGGCAACGCAGGTCGCATCCGCGACGCCGCGAGGGGCCGCCCGCGCAAGGCGCACGACGGGCGCGCCTTTTGCGCCGCGATACAGAATCACGTCGAGCCTGCAGATCGGCGAATGATAGAGCCAGACCTCGGCAGGTCCGTCGACGCGAAGAAGGGATGGTTCGCCAAGATCAGCCTTCAATGTTTCCGGCGTTGCCCCGATCAGCCTGGCCGAGGCGGGCTTGGGCCCGGTATCGGCCAGACCGGTCTTCGGGTTGTGCGGTGCGGCACAACCCGCCAGCGCGCCGGAGGCGAGCAAGATCAGAACGCGGCTGCGTTTCATTCGGAGGCGGTGTCTCCCGTCGCAGGACGGTCAGCAACTCAGTCGGTGGAGGAAGCGCCCGCGTTGCCTTCGGTGATCATTTCGATCCGGCCGGTGATCTGTCCGCCATCCTCGACTTGCAGCCGCCGGCAGCGCGCGGTGCCGAGAACCCGCCCCGTCGCGCGCACGATGAGCGAATGGCGGGCTGTCAGCGTGCCATCGATCACGCCGGCGACTTCCGCCTCCTCGACCTCGACCTCGCCCTTGAACACGCCGCCCTGGCTGATCGACAACTCGGTTGCCTTGATCATCGTGGCCTCGACGGTGCCTTCGACGACGAGACGCTCGGCATCCTGCACCACCCCCTGCAGGCTGATCCCGCGCCCCACCACCAGCGTGCGGCGCTCGGCGGCCTCCGGGTTGCGCATGGTCGGCCGGAAGCTGGCGCCAGAGGCCGGTGCGACGGCCGGCGCGCCGCCGGTTGACGGAGCGGCCGAGGGCTGGTTGGGCGAGAAGGGGGTTCGGGCCATAGGTATCTCCTTAGCCGTTGCGTCTCCCGCCTGGTGCGGGGCAGATTCGGAGGAAGCGGGGCGGAAGGGCGGCATGCTCAGACCGTCATCGGTGGCGCCGTCCTGTCGTGCAGGGGTCAGTCGCGATTTGGTCTCCGCCGCCTGCTCGTCGCGTTTTCTGAAGCTGATCACGAAACCTCCACACCATTCACGTCATGTCCGCTAGCACGCTGCGTGGCCTGCGGACAATCGGCTTGCTGACAAAAATCGCGCATTTTCCCCAAGGTTCCGCAATGCCATCATCTCTCCGCGAGGTAATCCGGCGTTCATGCTCAAGGCGGCATTTGGCACCGGCCCGTGCTGATGATACGCGGTCGCGTGAATACCACGAATGGCTAACAGGACGGGACTGGCAGGAGAGACGCATGAACTCAACCCGGTACGACATCATCGGCATCGGCAATGCGATCGTCGATGTAATCGCCCGCACCGACGACATGTTCCTTGACCGGCATGACATGCGCAAGGGGGCGATGCGTCTGATCGATGCCGAGGCGGCCGAACGGATCCTTACGGCGATGCCGCCTGGCCAGATCGCTTCTGGCGGATCGGTCGCGAACAGTTGTGCCGTCGCCGCGGGACTCGGCGCCCGCACCGCCTTTCTCGGCAAGGTGGCGCGGGACGAGCTTGGCGTGGCCTTCGCCGCCGATCTCCGGGCGATTGGGGTCGACTTTCCGCATGCGCCGCTTCCCGAAGGTGCGCCCACCGCGCGTTGTCTCATCCTTGTGACGCCTGATGGCCAGCGCACCATGAACACCTATCTCGGGGCCTGCATCGATTTCGATCACACCGATCTCGACGCGGAGGCGATCCGCGACTCGTCGATCCTCTACCTTGAGGGCTATCTCTTCGATCCGCCGCGCGCCCAGCACGCGTTCCGCGAAGCGGCGCGAATTGCCCGCGCCGCGGGCCGTCGGGTCGCGCTGTCCCTTTCGGATGCGTTCTGCGTCGATCGCCATCGCTCCGGCTTCCTCGACCTGATTGCGTCCGGCAATGTCGATATCCTGTTTGCGAACGAAGCCGAAATCTGCTCGCTTTTCGAGCAGAACACCTTCGAGAGCGCGGCAGCGGAGGCGGCTCATGTCGTTCCGCTTGCCGTGCTCACGCGCAGCGAGGCGGGCAGCGTGATCGTCTCGGGGGCCGAGCGGCATGTCGCCGCCGCGCTGCCGGTCGATGTCGTTGATACGACCGGTGCGGGCGATGCCTATGCCGCGGGCTTCATGGTCGGCTTCTCGCGCAATGCGCCGCTCGCCGAATGTGCCGCCCTTGGCAGCCGCGTCGCCGCCGCCGTCATCGGGCGGATCGGTGCGCGCCCCGATTTGGCGACGCTGGCTGCCCTCGCGCCCGCTGTTGCCTGACCCGCCGGGCGAAGAATCGGTAGATCCTGATATATTAACGTTTTGGAAAGCTTGTTTTGGTTTGATGGCGCCGTGAATTTCCGGCCCGTGCGCTGACGCCGCGGGCCGTCTGCCAGCAAAATTCTGGCGCCGTCATCATCATCGCCGCGCAGGCAGTTGCCATGCGGCGGACAGGAGACCTGACAATGCTTGACTATGCAAAGACCTGGCTCGCGCTGCGCGGCCTGACATTCGCGAAGGACAATCGCGGCGTGACCGCGATGGAATATGGCCTGATTGCCGCGCTGATGGCGGTTGTCATCATTGCGGCGTTTGGCATCCTTGGGAATGGTCTTGGGAATGTCATGACCGAGTTGAATAACAAGCTCGCTATCTGACCCGAATTGGTGCCACCCTTTACCCTGACGTCTGAGTTTTTGCTGAGACGTCGGGGTATTGTTCAGTGTGGCCGCACCATGCGTGCGTGTCATTTCTTCCTCCTGCCATCAGCCGCCGCGGCCTATGCGTGCAGGCGCTTCTTCCGAGATGTGTCGTAATGCTGCTGCGTATTGCCCTGTTCATTCTCCTCGCATTGGGACTTGCCGGGTTCGGAACCGTCGCGTGGCTCGACATGCATCCGTCGCATCCTCATGCAAAGGCGCCGAAAATGGTGGCGTTGCTCGCGACCGGGCGGCCGCTGGCGCCGGGCACGTTGCTGCAGCCCGCGGATTTCGTCGCTGAAAACCGACCGCCGTCGAAAGTGCCGGCGGACGCCGTCCCCGACACGCCGGCGAACCGGGCGGCCTACACGGGGGCGATGGTCCGTCACCGGCTCAGCGCGGGAGACTTGCTGGCAACCGACATTGTCATCCGGCCCGGTGATCACGGCTTTCTCGCGGCGGTGCTGCAACCCGGCATGCGCGCCGTATCTGTCGGTGTCGATGCGATCACGGGGGCGGCCGGTCTGATCTGGCCCGGCGATCATGTCGACCTGCTTCTGACCCAGCACCTGACCGGCGCCAATCTCCTGCCCACCCAGCGCGTTGCGGCGGAGACGGTGTTGTCCGATGTCCGCGTGATCGCGATTGATCAGCGATTGGTGCAGGGGGCGAGCGGTACCCATCCGGCCGCCAAGAACACTGCCCGGACCGTAACCCTTGAAGTGACGCCCGAACAGGCCGAGCGGGTCGAGGTCGCGGCGCATCTCGGGCCTCTTTCGCTGATTGTCCGCCCGAGCGAGGCCGCGCGCGGTCCGACTCCGAAGCCGCCGCCCGTGTTCAGCGGTCAGGTTTCCCCTGCTCTTGCCGCCCTGAATGTGCCCGGCCAGACGGGAATCACCGTGTTTCAGGGTGACAAAGGCACGACAGAGTATCATCCTCAATGAACGAACTGGCGCTTCCTGGCCCGGCAGAGCCCACCTCGCGGCACCATAGCGAACGGGGCGGCGGACGACCGGCCTTCATGGGCTTCGTGCGGGACGATGCCAGCCTGCAGGTCATCCGCTCGGCACTGGCTTCGGCTTTTCCGACCGGCGTGCCGTTGCAGCGCGTATCCTTCGCCGAGACGCTGGACTATCTCGCCCGCGTCGACACCCCACGAACGGTTCTGATCGACATTTCCGGTGAAGAGCAGCCGATGAGCGCCGTGCATCGGCTCGAGCCGGTGATCGATCCGGGAACCAGGGTGCTGATCATCGGCGAGGAACGGAGTATCGGCTTCTACCGCAGCCTTACGCGCACGCTCGGGGTCAGCGAATATCTCTCCAAGCCGCTCGACGCGGCGCTGGTCAGCCGGGAATTGGCGCCCTGGGCGGTTGGCGAGGTTCCCGCCTTCGAGACGTCCCGCGGCGGATCGATGGTGGCGGTATGCGGTGCTGCGGGCGGGGTTGGCGCCACCACCATCGCGACCGGCCTCGCATGGCTCATCGGCGGCGAAATCCGGCGTCACACAATCCTGCTCGATGCGGATTTGCAGCGCGGCAGTGCGGCGCTTGCATCCAATGCCCCACCCAGCACGGGCCTGCGCAACGCACTGGACACTCCTGACCGCATTGACCCATTGCTGATCGAGCGCGCGGCGCAGCCCTCGATCGGCCGGCTTCATGTCCTGGGCGCGGAGGAACCGCTCACCGAACCCTGGGAATATCATCCCGGTGGCGGGCGCGCGCTGCTCAATGCCCTGCGCCAGCGCTACAATCTCGTGGTTGCCGACATACCGGCCCGCCCGACGGGCTTTGCTGCCGAACTGCTCGCCCTTGCGCATATGCGGGTGATCGTGACGACCGGGGCCCCCCGAAGTCTCGGCAACGCCGCCCGGTGGCTGGCTCTTCCCCCGGGCCAGATGCAGACGTCGGCGCCGATCGTGGTTCTCAATCGCTACCAGCGCAAGCGCTGCCCCCCGATCAGCACAATCGCTTCGACCCTCGGCACCGAAATCGCCGTCGTTGTGCCAGAACTTCGGACCATCGTTGCGAAGGGCAGCGACTTGGGCGAACCTCCCGTCGCGCGCAAGGGGCCATTTCGAAAGGTGCTCCTCGATCTTGCCGGCCGGCTCGGCGTCGGCACCGCGGCGCTGGCAACATGATGGACGCCCTGCCCGTGTTCGGCCGACGTGCCGTCGAACCTTCCGCCCCGGTCCAGCAGACGATCCGGTTACGGCTGGAAGACGTCGAGATGATCCGCGCGCTCTGCCTGTCGAATATCGACGCTTCGTCGATCGCCGGGTTGACCCATGCGCGGCTGTTGCAGCGCGTCGAGGGCATGGTCGCTGAACTCGCCACCGAGCACAGGATCCAGCTGAACCGGAACGAGCAGAACCAGATTGCCGCCGAGCTTGTGGACGACATGCTTGGCCTGGGACCGCTCGAGCCGCTGCTGGAGGACGAAACGATCACCGACATCATGGTGAACGGTCCGGAACGGGTTTTCGTGGAGCGGCGCGGCCGGCTTGAGCAGCTTGCGGTGCGCTTCCGTGACTCCGCCCATCTCGCGAACATCTGCCAGCGGATCGCCGCCTCTGTCGGCCGGCGCGTCGACGAATCGAGCCCGATGGTCGATGCCCGGCTCAAGGATGGCTCGCGCGTGAATATCGTGCTGCCTCCGCTTTCGATCGACGGCCCCTGCCTGTCGATCCGCAAATTCGCCAAAAAGCCGATCAATTTCGGCAAGCTGATCGAGTATGGCTCGCTCACGCCGCCCGTTGCCCGGCTGCTGGAAATTGCATCCCGTTGCCGGCTCAACGTCATCATTTCCGGGGGCACCGGCTCGGGCAAGACCACGATGATGAACGCGATGAGCAGCTTCATCGATCCGACCGAGCGGGTTGTCACCGTCGAGGATGCCGCGGAACTGCAACTCCAGCAGCCGCACGTGGTCCGGCTTGAGACCCGCCCGATGAATCTCGAGGGCAAGGGAGAGATTACCCAGCGCGATCTCGTTCGCAACGCGCTGCGCATGCGGCCCGACCGGATCATCATCGGGGAGGTGCGTGGCCCCGAGGCATTCGACATGCTGCAGGCGATGAACACCGGCCATGACGGATCGATGTCGACGATCCACGCCAACAACACGCGGGATGCGCTGGCCCGCATCGAAAACATGGTGCAGATGGCCAGCATGGGTCTTTCGCCGCGTGCGATCCGGATGCAGGTCGTCTCGGCCGTCAACCTGATCGTCCAGGTCGAGCGCCAGCGCGACGGCGGCCGGCGCCTCGTGCAACTCACCGAGATCGCCGGAATCGAAGGGGAAACGCCTCTTCTCAACGACATCTTCAAGTTCGAAGTGCTGGGCGAAGATGCGACGGGCCGGATCATCGGTCGCTATGCGATTTCCCATACGCGGGCGAGCTTCCACGAACGACTCAATTATTTCGGCCTGCTTCGTGCCTGGAAGGCCGCACTGGAAGAGGCAGCGGCATGACCGGCCTCCTCTCGCTCATCCTGCCGCTTTCCGCAGTCATGGCGAGCGCACTCGTGCTGCTCGGATTGAATTTCGTGCGGGCCGACCGGATGCAAAAGGCGCTCGACGCGAGGCTGGCGCGGGTTTCCGGACGACGGCTGGTCGTCAGTTCCCAGGATGCGGCTGCTGCGAGCGATCCCCTGGCGCGATTCCGCCGGCCGCTCAATTCCGCCCTGTTGCTTCTGGGGGTCGATCTGGTGCGGGCTCCGGACTACCCGATGCCCTGGTGGGCGATTGTCATTGCCGCTGCGGTGATATCCCGCGGCATTGCCTATCTCGTCGGTGCCCTCATCCCCGGGCTCGGCTGGATCGTCTGGCCGCCGCTGTTTCTTCTTGCTTCACGTCTCGCCTTTGGCGCCGTTCATGCGCGGCGGGCGACTGCGTTGCTGAACCAGTTCCCCGATGCGCTGGCGACGATCGTGCGCTGTGTTCGCGTTGGCATTCCGGTGCAGGAGGCCCTGCGCGTGGTCTCGCAAGACATGCCAGCGCCGACCAGCAGGGAATTCGGCCGGATTGCGGACCAGGTGGCGATCGGCACGCCGCTCGAACTGGCGCTTCGTCAGATGGCGGACCGGGCGCATCTTGCGGAATATGGTTTTTTTGCCACGGCAATTAGCCTGCAGGCCCGGTATGGCGGTGGCCTCGCGCAGACGCTGGAGGGCCTGGCCGAAGTCATCCGCAAGCGGGTGGCGATGAAGGCACGCGGTTATGCCCTGGCGTCGGAAGCGCGGACCAGCGCTCTCATCCTCGGCATCATTCCGCTCGTTGCCGCCCTCGCCATCGAGGTTATCCAGCCGGCTTATCTCCGCGTCCTGTTCGTGACCCATGGCGGCAATATCGTGCTGGCGGCCGCGGTGGGGCTCCTCGCTGGCGGAGCGCTGGTCATGCGTGAAATCATCCGTCGCAGTCTGAACTGACATGAGAGCCGCCATCCTCTGGGTTCCCGCCCTGTTCCTGCTGGTATCCGTCACGGCGGTGCTGATGCTTCGGCTCGTTATCGTCGAGGAGAAGCTCCAGCGGCGGATCGATCGTGCGGCAGGCACGGCTTCCGGGGCGGCGGAAAAGGGGGGCGAACCTGCTCAGCCCATCCATGTGCGGATCGTCATGGGTCTCGGTCTCGCGGTGGCGCGCAGCGGCCTGCTCAGTCCCCGCACCCTCGAGGAATTGCGGCATACACTGCGCATGGCCGGTATTCGCGACAAGGGAGCGCTTGCCCTGTTCGTCGGCACCAAGCTTCTTTCATTGACCGGCTTGTCTGTCCTGTCCCTGCTCATGTCCCGGTTCTTGCACATGACCGCGGGCCATGCCGTGATAGCTGCCGTGGTGGGAGCCATCGGGGGGCTGCTGTTGCCCGACATTATCATCCAGCAGCGGCGCAAGCGCTTCATCCAGAAGGTCGAGGGGGGGCTCGCCGATGCGCTCGACCTGATGGTGATCTGCGCTGATGCTGGCTTGAGTCTCGAATCGGCGCTGGTTCGCGTTGCCGGTGAATTGCAGTTGACCCATCCGGCTGTGGCGCAGGAGTTCACTCTGACGGCCCAGGAAATGCGGATCGGCGGCAATATTCGTGATTCGCTGAACGCCCTGGGTGTTCGGACGGGTCTCGACAGTCTGAAACGTCTGGCGTCGACTCTGATCCAGACCCTGCAATACGGCACGCCACTGACTCAGGCCCTGCGCACCCTGTCATCGGAATTGCGGCAGGAACAGCTGACCCGGTTCGAGGAGCGCGCGGCACGCCTGCCCGTACTGCTCACGCTGCCGATGATCATCTTCATCCTGCCCTGCGTGTTCCTGGTGGTGGGCGGACCCGCGGTGCTCAAATTGCTGGCGTCTTTCTGATCCAAAAGGCCTGTCGCGTTTTTGTTGCGCGCCGCTACAGTGGCAACAATTCTTGATGCAAAAAGCGCACCATGCGCGTTCTGCCCGTTCCGCATTGCTGATGGCTTTGGTATGATCCATGCATGGCAATAGGACCTCGTCTCGATCTGCGACATACTCAGTCGCTGGTGATGACGCCTCAGCTGCGGCAGGCGATCCAGTTGCTGCAGTTCACGAATGCCGAGGTCAGCCAGTTCATCGAGGATGAACTTCTCAAGAACCCGCTGCTCGAACGGGTGGAGCCCGAAGCCGACGCGGCGCTGCCCGTGCCGAGGAACGACGCTGCTTCCACCGAGAAGCCGACGGGCGATATTGGCGCGGAACATGTGGTCGATCCGGATCCCTCCGGCGCGAGCACGCCGCTCGATGTCGATTTTTCGAATGTCTATGACGCTGGCGGCGTGGGTGATGGAACCAGTTCCGGCCTTTCGCCGGAGCGGGATGACTGGATCGGCCAGATTGCCGACCGGCCGCCGGGGTTGCGGGAAAGCCTCGATCAGCAGGCGAGGCTCGCCTTTGCCGACCCGGTGCGCCGCAGGATTGCGTTCGCACTCATCATGGCGCTCGACCCTGCCGGACGCCTGGCCGACCCGCCCGAGCAGATCGCCGAACGTCTTGCAGTCGCCCCCGACATGCTGGAGGCGGTGCGTCAGACAATGATGCGTTTCGACCCGACCGGCATGTTTGCCCGCGATCTGGCCGAATGTCTCGCGGTTCAGCTCGACGAGCGCAATAGGCTGGACCCTGCCATGCGCGCGCTGCTTGCCAATCTCGAACTTCTTGCCAGGCGCGATCTTCGGTCACTGATGGAGATCTGCGGCGTCGATGCCGAAGATCTGCGCGACATGATTGCCGAAATCCGCCGCCTCAACCCCAAGCCGGGGGCGACCTTCGATGTCACCCCCATGACGCCGTTGATCCCTGATGTCCTGATGCGCCCGGGGCCGGATGGCGACTATTTTCTCGAACTGAACCCCGAGACCATGCCCCGCGTGCTCATCCGCCGAGGGTTCCACGCCCAAATCGTCGCTCGTGCGTCCCGCGAGACGCGGCAATTTCTTTCCGAACGCGTACAAAGCGCGAACTGGCTGGTACGTGCCCTCGAGTCCCGCGCGGAGACGATCCTGCGCGTCGCCGGCGAGATTGTGCGACACCAGGACGCCTTCTTTCGCCATGGGATCGGGTTTCTCCGGCCATTGACCCTGCGCGAAATTGCCGCCGCTCTCGAGATACATGAAAGTACGGTTAGCCGTGTCACGTCGAACAAGGTGATCGCCACACCGCGCGGCATTTTCGAGATGAAATTTTTCTTCACGACCGCGCTTGCGGGCGCGAATGGCGAAAGCCACAGCGCCGAGGCGGTGCGCCATCGCATCTCGACGCTGATCGAGGGTGAGGCGGCGAACCGAATCCTCTCCGACGATGCGCTTGCCAGAATGTTACAAAAGGAAGGCATAGACATAGCCCGCCGAACTGTGGCCAAATACAGGGAAGCGTTGCGCATTCCCGGCTCGGCGCAACGCAAGCGCGAAAAAGGGCTTCTGGCAGGAGGCTGAAGCGCGTCGCGCGAGGGCCGGCGTCATAAAGACTTGTCGATTATTGAGACGTATCCGTGCCGACGTAAACGCCCGCTTCACCTGGCGGCCCTACAATGCTCGGGTAAGGCTCTAACAAAAAGGATCTCGCTATGCAGATCACGGTCTCCGGCAAACAGGTTGACCTCTCAGACGCGCTGCGCGTCCATGTTGCGAACCAGCTCGACACCATCACCAACAAGTATTTCGATCACGCGCTCGAAGCGAATGTCACCTTCAGTCGTGCCAGAAGCTTCTTCACGTGTGACATCAACGTCCATGCCGGGCGAGGCCTGACCCTGCGCGGGGAAGGCGAGGCGGCCGATGCTCATGCTGCGTTCGACGATGCCGCCGAGCACATTGCCAAGCGGCTCCGGCGCTATCGGCGCCGGGTGAACGACCATGCCCGCGAGAGCGCCACACGTGATCGCCCGGAAACCGCGCGCCAATACGTCCTCCAAGAGGTTTCCGAACAAGCCGAGGTTCCGAAAGGCAACGGGTCGGGTGAGCCGGATGCCGGGCCTTACGCGGCGGTCGTCGCGGAAACGCCGGCTGAAATCGCTTTTCTTTCGGTCAGCGAGGCGGTGATGCGGATGGACCTCGCGGACCAGCCGGTGCTGATGTTCCGCAACTCCGCCAATCGGGCGTTGAACGTTGTCTACCGTCGCAGTGACGGCAATATCGGCTGGATCGACAGTTCCGCGGCGAGTTGAACCTGATTTGCGTGCCTGCGCGGATCAGCCCAACAGGGCCGCCGCGCAGGCATTGAGGATCGAGTCCGCGTCGATGCCATAAATCCTGTAAAGGTCAGGGATGTCGCCCGATTGGCCGAACCGGTCGACCCCCAGTGTCTGCACCCGCTGGCCGCGCACGCCGCCGATCCAGGCGTGCGTTCCAGGGTGTCCGTCCAGCACCGTCACGAGAGAGGCATCCGCCGCAAGCGGGGCGAGCAAGCGTTCGATATGCGAGGTGGCGTCGGCCCTGCCGCTTTGCCGGGCCTGCTGCGCCACCCGCCAGTCGGCGAACAGGCGGTCCGGGCTGGTCAGGGCGAGAAGACCGGCACCGGGCACATCCTCCAGCAGCGCGGCATGGGCGGCCTCCGCCTCCGGCGCCACCGCTCCCTGGTAGACAATCGCGATCCGCGTCCCCGGTTCGGGTGGACAGACCCAGTGGCCGCCGGCGATTACGTCCGCTGGCTCGATCCGCCGGTCCGGCTGGCAGATCGCACGGGTCGAAAGGCGGAACCAGATCGACGACCCCTCCGGCCGCTGCATCCAGTCGAAGCCGTAGCGCATCAGGAGAAGAAGCTCGTCGCAATAGGCCGGTTCGAATGCAGCGATGCCGTCCTGCACCATGCCGAGCAACGGCGTGTTGTTCGACTGGTGCTGCCCGCCCTCCGGGGCGATGCTGATGCCTGACGGGGTTGCAACCAGCATGAACCGCGCATCCTGATAGCAACCATAAACCAGGGCATCATGACCGCGATTGACAAAGGGGTCGTACACGGTGCCGACCGGCAGAATGCGCGCGCCATAAAGTGGCGCCGCAAGCCCGGCCGCGGCCAGTAATAGGAATAAATTCTGCTCAGCGATGCCGAGCTCGATATGCTGACCTTCGGGGCTCATGCCCCAGCGCTGCGCCGAGGCGAGTTTCGAGTCGCGGAAGACATCGTTGCGGGTGTGCCGATCAAAGATGCCCCGACGATTGACCCATGGGCCGAGGCTGGTGGTAACGGTCACATCCGGGCTCATGGTGACGACGTGCCGTGCCAGTTCGGCCGCCTCACCGGCGCCACGGCCGATTTCGGACAGGATTTCACCGAAGCCGCCCTGCGTCGATAGCCGCCGTCCGGCGAAGGGCGTGTGCGGCAGGGTGGCCGGCACATGTATTCGCGGCGCCTCAAGCATGCGCCCTGACGGCGTCAATGGCGTCGCGTAGGGTACGCCGGCGATGAACCGGGCCACTCCGTCAGGATCGTCGAGCCCCTCGAAAGGGTCCCATTCATGACCTTCGCGGATCCGCATCTGGCGGCGGAATGCCTCCATCTGCTCCGCGTTCATCAGTCCCGAA
This sequence comes from Acidiphilium multivorum AIU301, assembly GCF_000202835.1. Lineage (NCBI taxonomy): Bacteria > Pseudomonadati > Pseudomonadota > Alphaproteobacteria > Acetobacterales > Acidocellaceae > Acidiphilium > Acidiphilium multivorum. Next base: position 2,489,545 of record NC_015186.1, on the reverse strand, counting down.
TGATTGTCCTTGTGCCCCGCGAAAGGCAGGTTGGCCCCCTTGGTCGTATAGGTCAGAAAACAGGTGGGCTGGTCCGACTGAGCCGCTTTCCCGAACACCTCGACAAGTGTGGGCAGGTCGTGACCGGCAAGATTGGTCATCAGCGACGCCAGGGCCTGGTCGCTCATCGGGTCGATGATCGCGCGAACCCCCCGCGAGCGCCCGAGGTCCGTGACCAGCGCCTGCCGCCATGCCGCTCCTCCCTGGAAGGTGAGGGCGGAGTAGAGGCTGTTAGGGCAATCGTCGATCCACGCACGCAGCGCCGCCCCGCCCGGCTGGCGAAAGGCGGCCTCGAGGGCCTTGCCATATTTCAGGCTGACGACGTTCCAGCCCATATCGCGGAACAGGCCTTCGAAGCGGCCGAACAGCCGGTCGGGCATCACCGAGTCGAGGCTCTGGCGATTATAATCCACCACCCACCAGACATCGCGGATATCGTGTTTCCAGCCCTCGAGCAGCGCCTCGTAGATGTTGCCTTCGTCCAGCTCGGCGTCGCCCGCGACCGCAATGTGGCGTGACGCAATCCGGTTCTGTCCGACCATGCCATGCGCCCGCAGGTAATCCTGAACCAGGGCCGCAAATGACGTGATGGCGACGCCAAGTCCGACCGAACCAGTCGAAAAGTCGATTTCGGACCCGTCCTTGCTGCGTGACGGATAGGCCTGGGCCCCGCCGAGGCTGCGCAGCCTGGCCATCTTCTCGACCGTCTGCCGACCGAACATGTAGTTGATCGCGTGCAAAACCGGCCCTGCATGTGGCTTTACCGCGACACGGTCCTGCGGCCGCAGCACATGAAAATAGAGCGCGGTCATGATGGTGACGGCGGACGCGCAGGAAGCCTGATGACCGCCGACTTTCAGTCCGTCGCGATTGGGCCGGATATTGTTTGCATGGTGGATCATCCAGGCTGAAAGCCAGAGCAGCTTGCGTTCAATCTGACGCAGGGCCGCATAGTCGGCGATGCCCGCAATGTTGCTGCCCGACCGTTCGCCGGGAGCGAGCAACTCATTCATGCCTGAATCCCGTCCTGTCCGTTTCCTTGATCCGTATAACCAAAAATCAGGCGCGCTTCATGCGCTTTGTGGCCGGCGTGACCTCAATCACGTTTCGTTTTCGTGTAAATCGGCTAACAGAAAACCACACAAGGTGGTATTCACGACAAAAGCAGACTCGAAGAGGTTCCCGCCTCCCTGATTTGATCGACCCATAATCGGCAAGGCGTGCCGACAGAACAAAGCGCCGCGCTTTCCACGCATCCGCGGATCGCCGGAATTACCCGGCGCCCATGTCCGCGGATGCGATCAACTTCGAAATCCAGAAACGTGAATGGAAAATAATTTTATGACCAAACGCCACCGGTCGCAACCGTGATCTGCCTGATTGTGTGGCTGGGGGACCTGGATTCGAACCAAGGCTGCCCGGGTCAGAGCCGGGAGTTCTACCGCTAAACTATCCCCCATGCAGATCGTCAGCGATGTCTTGTCGGGCCTTTAGCACCCTCGGCGATATGAGGCAATCACCGACTGGCCGCGTTGTCGGTCCCCGAGGTGCGTGCAAATCTGTCTTGCTCTCAGCCCATGGGTCTGCCCATTATATCAATGTCATGGCAACCAACGTCGCCGTTCCGCGCTTGTCCGACTCAACGCCCGCCGGTGCAGAACGGCGCGGTGAAGGGCGTGGCGCACCTGACCGCCGGGCGCGGCCGCCGGCTTTCGCGGCGATTGATCTCGGCACCAATAACTGCCGGATGCTCATCGGCGTGCCGAGCGGCGGCGGTTTCCACGTTCTGGACAGTTTCAGCCGGGTCGTTCGTCTGGGCGAGGGCTTGTATCGCACCGGCATGCTCTCGGATGCGGCGATGGACCGCGCTATCGAGGCCCTCTCCATCTGTGCGGACCGGCAGCGCCGCTGGCAGGTGAGCGCCACCAGGGCGATCGCCACCGAGGCGTGTCGTCAGGCCGAGAATGGCCATGCCTTCATCGCCCGGGCGCGTACCGAAACCGGCCTGCCGATCGAGACGATCTCTCCGCGTGAAGAAATCTGCCTTGCCATGGAGAGCTGCGCCTCGCTCATCACCCAGGCGGAACGGAGGGCTCTCCTGTTCGATATCGGCGGCGGATCCACCGAGATCGCATGGGTCCGCGTGCCCGCCGCGCATGGTGGGTCCGACCGCGTAACGCCTCAATTGATCGGGTACCACACAATTCCCGTCGGAGTCGTCACGCTCTCGGAGCGCTGCGCTGGCTGGTGCGAGACGGAAGCCGGATTCGCCGGCGTGGTGGACGAAGTCAAGGCGCTGCTCCGCCCGTTCGAGGAAACCCACCGCATCAGCCAGGAAATCCGCATGGGCGGTGTCCGTCTGGTCGGCACCAGCGGCACCGTGACCACTATCGCGGGAATTGCCCTCAATCTCGACCGATATCGCCGTGGCGCGATCGACGGCACGGTGCTGCCGCACGATGTCGTCGCCGCCGGTCTCGAGTCGATCCGCGCAATGGGCCGGGCCCGCCTGACCGAGCATCCCTGCATCGGCGCCGACCGGGTGGATTTCGTCCTTCCCGGTTGCGCGATCTTCGCGGCGATCGAGGAGATGTGGCCGGCCGCCGATCTCGCTGTGGCCGACCGCGGCCTGCGCGAGGGGATGCTGATGCGCCTCATCCGCAACGCGCGTTCACGTCCGCGCCGCTGCCAGGCATGACCGAGGAAACCATCGGCTCGCGCCGCCGCGCCGCCGTGCGGCTCAAGGCCGCGCGCAAGCACAAGCCCTCGTCGCAGAAATGGCTGCTCCGCCAGTTGAACGACCCTTATGTCGCCGCGGCGAAGGAGCGGGGGTTCCGTTCCCGAGCGGCGTTCAAGCTCATCGAGCTCGACGAGAAATTCGGACTGATCGGCAAGGGGGCGCGGGTGGTGGATCTCGGTGCCGCTCCCGGCGGCTGGACGCAGGTCGCACTTGAGCGCGGCGCGTCACGCGTCGTCGGCATCGACCTGCTGGACATCGACCCGATCGCGGGGGCAACCCTGATCAAGGGTGATTTCCAGGACGAATCGATGGAGACGGCACTTGCCGAGATACTGGGCGGACCTGCCGATGTCGTGATGTCCGACATGGCGCCCAACACCACCGGCCATACCGCGACCGACCATCTCAGGATCATGGGCCTCGCCGAACTCGCGCTCGATTTCGCCTTCAAGCATCTCGCGCCTGGCGGTGCCTTCGTGACCAAGCTGTTTCAGGGTGGGGCGCAGGGCGACATGCTGAACCTGCTCAAGCGCCGCTTCGCCCAGGTGCGCCATGCGAAGCCCGAGGCAAGCCGCAAGGATAGCCGCGAGCTTTACCTCGTCGCCACCGGTTACCGCCCCGACGCATCCTGAGACGCGAGATGCCGCCGCAGTTCCGCGCGGCACGCATCCCCGTCCGGCAGACAATCGTGCGCCATCCACCATCTGCGCACCGCGGCGAGCGCGGCGCCGATCGCGGGCCCTGGGGCAACACCGATGGCTACCGCATCCCGTCCCTTGAGCGGAAAGACCGGACGCTCCATCGTCGCAAGGCGTGCCCGCAGCGCCGAGCGATCGGCATCGTCCGCCGCCAGCCAGCTTCGATCGATCAGCGTTTCCGCCGGCCAGTCGGCCAACGCGTGGCGTAGCACGGCCTCGCCCGCATCAGCGGCGAGGTCCGGTGCCGTGCCAATCGCCTCCAGCCGCGCGCGTTCGGCTTCGGCGAGCCTGAGGCGGCGGGCCAACGGCCGCACCGCCCCACCGATCAGCGCCGCGACCCTGAGCAACGGATCGGCCGGTGCGCCGCGTGTCTGGAGCCGTTGGAGCGCCATGATCCCGGCCGCTTCCGGCAGAACGACTTGCAGCACGCCTGTCTCCGCCATCAGGTTGAGCGCCGCCAGCGGGTCGGGCGCTGCGAGAATGCGCTTGATTTCCTGCCACACCCGTTCCGCCGAGAGCCGGGCAAGTCCGCCCTTCAACGCCCGGATCGCCGCGACCGCCGCCTGGTCTGGAGGACCCGCTTCGTATCTCGCGTGGAAGCGGAAGAACCGCAAGATTCTGAGAAAATCTTCCTGTATCCGTGTCGTTGGGTCGCCCACGAAGCGAACGATGCCGGCGGCGAGATCGTCCCGCCCGCCGAAATAGTCGTGGATCGTGCCGTCCCGCGCCATCGACATGGCGTTGATGGTGAAATCGCGCCGTGCCGCATCCTCCCGCCAGTCATCGGTGAAGGCGACGACGGCGTGGCGGCCGTCCGTCTCGAGATCCCGCCGCAGGGTGGTGATCTCGAAATGCCGTCCGTCGAGAACCGCGGTGATTGTGCCGTGATCGAGACCGGTGGGCACCGCGCGGATACCGGCTTTCGCAAGCCGCGTCGCGACCGCCTCCGGTGGTAGCGGGCTCGCGAGATCGATGTCGCTGATCGGCCGTCCGGCGAGCCGGTCGCGCACCGCGCCGCCAACCACCCGCGCCTCGGGCAAGACGGTCCACAGCCGTTCGAGCTGCGGATCGTCGGCGATCATGGGATTCGGTTCCTGCTCCACGCGCTCTGTCCGCTTGACCATGCGCGCATCTCTACTCGATCGGATGGCGCGTTTGCAGGGCGAGTCGTCCGCTCAGGCGCTGGCCGCTTCGGCGGCGGCGGCGGAGACACCTTCGCGCAGTGTGAGGGCGAGCTGATAGAGAATCCACGCTGTCGCGCCCCAGATCACATGGTCCGGGTGCGGCCAGACGGGGAACTCCCGCGTGCCGCCGTGCCAGGTGCCCTTGCGCCACTCCGGCAGGGCCGGATCGAGCAGATGTTCAAGACGGAGCGGGAACACCGCCACCACCTCGTCCGGCGCCATGCGAAACTCCGGTGTGCCGTGGATCAGCGCGGTGACCGGGGTAATGTGAAATCCGGTGCCGGTTCCGAAATCGTCGAGTCGGCCCAGTAGCTCGACGGCGCCGGGATCGAGGCCGATCTCCTCCTCGGCTTCGCGCAGCGCCGCCGCTTCCGGCGATGCGTCGGACGGATCGACAGTGCCGCCCGGCAGTGCCACCTGTCCCGCATGATGGACGAGATGCGCGGAGCGCCGGGTCAGCCAGACGCCGCGCGCCGGCTCGATTCCGACCAGCACCGCAGCGGCGCGTGCCGTTCCCGGCCCCGCGCTCCGCCGCGCCTTGCGCTCGCGCAGCAGGCGGCGCAGCGTGGTCTCGTCGATCGTCACCGGATCACTCGACCGGATGGGCGATCTCGCCCAGCGAGAAGAACGCACTCTGGCTCCAGACCCCCAGCACCCGCTTGCCGAACTGCACCCCCGGCTCCGCCAGCGCGACGAGTTCGTAGTAGACCGAGCGGCTGACCCGCGCCTCAATCGGGAAGGGACCCTGGCCGGCACGCACGACCACATACGGTGTTGGCTCGCAGGTCAGCAGGTCGTGCGCCACGCGCAGCGGATGGTCCGGTCCGATCGCGATCGTCTCGTCGACATTGGTCCGAAGATAGAGAACCTGGTCGCGCCCCTGGCCATGCCAGTCGAGCTCGACAGCGACGAACGGCGCATCCTCCACCTCGATCCGGCCGCGCTCCACCGGTGTTTCGAGAAGGAAGGCGCCTGTCGGGTCCCGCTTCAGCACGCTGGCGAACAGGCAGACCATGGATTTGCGCCCGATCGGGCTACCGCGATAGAGCCAGGTTCCGTCACGCCTGATCAGGAACGGCAGATCGCCGCAATCCACCGGCGTGCGGGTTCTGGCCGGAGCCGTGACCCCGTCGCAACCGGGCGGACGCAAGGGCACGATGCCGCCGCCGGTTATCGCATTCACGTCGCTGGCAGGACTTCGCAGGGCCGCGGAGGCCGCTTTCGAAGATATTCCCGCCACGTGTCGAGGATCGTCCACCACTAGCCCCTATCCAACATCCTCATATGCAATACATTGGATATAGGCAGCGCGCCGTTCCGGGAAAACCACGCAGGCGATCACAAATGACGGGAATGTTGCAGAACGATGGGCGGGTTGTAAGTTCGACACACCCGGGTGACATCCTTGACGCTTTCGCCGCCGCCGCGGCGCGGCTCGGTGATGCGCGGGAGCAGGTGCGCCGCGTCATCATCGGGCAGGACGTCGTGATCGACCAGTGTCTCGCCGCCATTCTCGCCGGCGGCCATGCGCTCATCGTCGGTGTGCCGGGGCTTGGCAAGACCCGTCTTGTCGAAGCGCTTGCCGCCGCTCTCGGCCTGTCCACGCGGCGGATCCAGTGCACGCCGGATCTGATGCCAGGCGATATCCTGGGCAGCGAAGTGCTCGAAACGGGTGCTGACGGCGCCCGTGCCTTCCGCTTCATCGAAGGGCCGGTGTTTACCGAGCTGCTGATGGCGGATGAAATCAACCGCGCCAGCCCGCGCACCCAGTCGGCCCTGCTGCAGGCGATGGCGGAGCGCCGGGTCGCGGTGGCCGGGCTCAACCGTCAGCTGCCCGATCCGTTTCACGTGCTCGCCACCCAGAACCCGCTGGAACAGGAAGGCACCTACCCGCTGCCCGAGGCCCAGCTCGACCGGTTTCTGTTCGAGATCCGCATTGAATATCCCTCGGTGGCGGATGAGCGGCGCATGCTGTTGGCGACGACCGGGCTCGATCAGACGGAGGTTGAACCGGTGCTCGACCCTGAAGGACTGCGCGCGGCCCAGCATGTGGTCCGCGCCATGCCGGTGGGGGCGAAGGTGGTTGATGCCATCCTGGCGCTGGTGCGGGGCGCGCGCCCGGAAACGGCGGGTGATCCGAAGATCGCCGCTGCGCTTGCCTGGGGGCCCGGCCCTCGCGCGGCGCAGGCGCTGATGCTCGCGAGCCGTGCCCGCGCCCTGCTGGATGGGCGCGAAGCGCCGAGCCTTGATGACGTCGCGGCGCTGGCGGCGCCGGTGCTGCGGCACCGTATGGGCCTTTCTTTCGCCGCCCGGGCTGAGGGTGAGAGCGTCGAGGCGCTGATCGGTCTCGCCGTTGCGCGGATCCTTGGCTGAAGCGGATGCCCGCGTCGCGGCGGTCGCGGCGGCCGCTGCACTGGCCGCGCGGCTACCGGCCCTGGTGCTCGCCGCGCGGCGCCTGGCCGCGGGAGTGGCGCCGGGCCGGCATGGCCGCCGCCGTGCGGGCGCCGGCGAGCAGTTCTGGCAATATCGCGAACTCCACGAGGCCGACTCCGCCCGCAGCATCGACTGGCGGCGCAGCGCACGCGGCGAACGGCTGTATGTCCGCGAGCGGGAGTGGGAAACCATCGAAACGCTGATGCTGGATATCGCCGATCATCCCGGCATGGCGTTCCACTCCGCCGGCGCGAGCGAACCGAAATTCGACCGCGCGCTGGTGCTCGGTCTCGCCCTGGCCGCGCTCGCGCTCGATGGCGGCGAACGCGTCGCTGCCTGGCGCCGCACGGCACCGCTTGGCGGACCCGGGGCGCTTGAACGCCTCGCTGCCGGCTTTCTGCTGCCGAAGACAGTCGCGCCCGGCCCCGGCCGCCTTGCGCTGATCGGAGACTTCCTCGACCCTCCGGAGGAGGTCGCGGCCGCGCTGTCGGCCATGGGGGCCAGTCTGCGGGGTGGCGTCCTGCTTCAGGTGCTTGATCCCGCCGAATGCGATTTTCCGTTCCGCGGTCGTGTGCTGTTCGAGGATCCGGCGGGAGGGCGTCCGGAAGATGTCGCTTCTGCCGAGGATGTTGCCGTCGCCTATCGCGCGCGCCTGGCCGCGCAACGTGCCGCCGTCGTCCGTGCCGCCGAAACGGCGCGGCTGCGTCCGTTGTTCCACCGCACCGACACTCCTGCCGGCCCGGCGCTCGCCGCCCTGCGGTCTGCGCTTGAACCGGCGCGATGATCGGCCCGGTCAGTTTCGCTGCTCCTGCCGTCCTCGCCGGGTTACTGCTGCTCCCGGGACTATATTTCATCCTTCGTGCGACCCCGCCGGCGCCGCGCCGGCAGCTGTTTCCGGCGATCCGACTGCTGCGCGACGTCCCGCCCACCGCCCGGAGCCCGGCGCGCATGCCGCTCTGGCTGCTGCTTCTGCGACTGGTTGCGGCTGCCGCAATCATCATCGGCTTCGCCGGCCCGCAGATCGTACCGCCTCCAATCCTTGGCGGCGCAGGCCCGGTTCTGCTGGCGATCGACAATGGCTGGGCCAGCGCGGCCGACTTTCCGGCGCGGCAGGAGGCGGCGCGGCGCATCGTCGATCAATCGGGCCGGCGCGGCGTGATCGTGCTGCCGACGGCACGAGATGCCGCGGGGCATCTGCCTCGCGCCAGCGCCCTGCTGGACCGCTCCGCCGCGCTGGCCGCGATCGGCGGGCTTCGTCCCGAGGCCTGGCCGACGGACCGTGCCGCCGCTGCGGCCGCTGTCCGCGCGGTGCGGCGCGCGCATCCTGATCTTACCGCCGTATACGTCGCCGACGGTCTGGCCGCGCAAGGCCTTCGCGGTTTTGTTGCCGCACTCCGCCCGGCGCGAATCGTTGCCGCATCGCCCGCGCGGCTTCGACTGCTGGAGCCGCCGGGCCTCTTGCCGGACGGATCTCTCCTTGCCCGGGTCGGCGTCGTGCCGCAGGCGGCAGCGGTCTCGGTTCCCGTCCTCGCCGAAGACGGCGCAGGGAGCGCGCTCGCCCGCGTGGACATAAAGGTGCAACCTGGAACGTCTGAAGGTGCAGCCCGGATCGACCTGCCGGTTGCACTTCAGGCGCGGGTGAGGCGCCTCGTCATTCCCGGCATTGCCGGGCCAGCGGCGGTCGCCCTGCTGGACGGCGCGTCGAAGGGGCTGCTGGTCGGGCTTGTGGCGGGCGGCGCGGCCGATGCCGAGCAGCGCTTCACCGGCGCACTCTATTACGTGCGCCGGGCTCTCCCCAATGGAACGAAAGTGGTCGCCGGATCGTTCAGCAGTGTGGAGGGGGCTGATCCCGGCGCGCTCATCCTGGCGGATGTGAACCTGCATCCGCGCGAGATCGCGTGGCTGCGGCGCTTCATGTCGGCGGGCGGGGTCGTCATCCGCTTTGCCGGGCCGCTCATCGCATCAAGGCCCGATTCGCTGAATCCAGATGCGCTTCTGCCCGGCGTTCGCGACCTGGCGGGTGCCCTGGCCGGCGGACACCCGGAGGCCATCGCGTCCTTCGCGCCGGATTCGCCGCTGGCAGGAATGGCCTTGCCGCGCGATGCGCGCGTCCGCCGCCAGAGCCTCGCGGACCCGGCGCGGCTCGATCCGGCAACCGTCTGGGCCAGTCTGGCCGATGGCACGCCGATCATACTCGGCAGGCGCGAAGGGCGCGGTGCCTTGGTCGATGTGTTGACGGCCGCCAATCCGGGCTGGTCGGATCTGCCGCTTGCTGCCGATTTTCCCGCGCTGATTCGCCGCCTGGTCCGTCTCGGGGCGGGTCGTGTGCCGAAATCCGGTCAACTCACGCCGGTTCGCGTGCTTGACGGCGAAGGCCGGCTGGTGCCGCCCGGCGCAGCCGCGCGGCCGCTGGATGCGGCGAAACTGGGCAACATCATGGTTTCGCCCGCTCATCCACCAGGATTGTGGGGCAATGCCCGCGGTTCGGCGGCGCTCGATCTCGGCGGTCATGTGCCGGGACTCGCCGCGGCCTCGTGGCCTGCACTGGTGCCGGTGACCGGGCTCGATGCCTTGCCGCGAGCGCGCCGCTTCGGCCCCGACCTGCTGGCCGCCGCGATGGCCCTGCTGCTCGTCGACATGGTGGCGACGCTGCTGCTCCGTGGCGCCCTTCAGCTGCGTGTTCTGGCCGGCGCGGCCGGTCTTTGCATGCTTGTCCCGGCGCCGCATGCGCGCGCGGCGCCACCGGCGGCGGCGCTGACCGCATCGCTCGCCTATGTCCGCACCGGCGATCCGGCAACCGACGCCATCGTGCGTGCCGGACTGACGGCGCTCTCCACCCAGGTCAACGAGGAGACCGCCGCCGTGCTCGGCACACCGCAGGGCGTGGTGCCGGGGCAGGGCAATCTCAATCTCTATCCGCTGCTCTATTGGATGGTGACGTCTGCGACCCGTCCGCCAGATCCGGCTGCCTGTGCGGCGCTCGACGCGTTCATGCGCGGCGGTGGCCTGCTGGTGATCGACACCGATGGCGGCAATCCCGGAAGCGCCGGTTCGGGTGCCGGGTTCGACCCGGGCGCCGGCGCCGCACTGCGCCGGGCGACGGCCTGTCTCTCCCTGCCGCCCCTCAGACCGCTGACCGACCGTGACACCCTGGCGCACACCTTCTTTCTCACGCGCAGTTTTCCCGGCCGTTTCGACGGAGCGCCGGTCTACATTGCCGCGCCAGGCGGCCGCGACGCCGACGGCGTGAGCCCGGTGGTGATCGGCGCGAATGACTGGGCCGGTGCCTGGGCACTCGACCAGGCCGGCAATCCCTTGCAGGCTCTTCTGCCCGGAACCCCCGGCCAGCGCGACAAGGCCGGCAGGTTCGGCGTCAATCTGGTGATGTATGCGCTGACCGGCACCTATAAGGCGGATCAGTTGCAGATCCCCGCCATTCTCCGAAGACTCGGCGAATGACGATACCCGTCGTCTTTGCGCCGCTGGTGCCTTGGCCTCTGATTGCGGGACTGGCCGCGATTGCGCTCGCGTTCGGCGGCATCGGCCTGCTTCGCCGGGCGCGCGGCGCCTGGCTGCGACTCGCCGGCCTTCTCTTCCTGCTTGCCGTGCTGGCCGGACCGCGCTGGCAGGTGCGCACGACCGCGCCCTTGCCGGACACGATCGTGGTCATTCGCGACCGCTCACCCTCGATGGCGATCGGGCGGCGCGCGGCGCTTGCCGCTGCCGCCTATCGGCATCTTGCTGCCACGGTGCCGAAAGGTGTCACCCTCCGCACCGTTGCCGTCGCCGGCGACGGGCATGATGGAACGCCGCTTTTCTCCGCGCTGAAGGCGGCGCTCTCCGGAATTCCGCCCGGGGAACTCGCGGGCATCGTCGCCATCACCGATGGCGAAGCCACCGACGCACCGCCGAGCCGACTGCCCGACGGCGTGCCTGTCTCGGCATTGATCCCCGCCGCGCCGGGCCAGACGGATCGGGCGCTGAGCCTGATTTCAGCACCGCGCTACGGGCTGGTCGGCCACAAGGTGACGCTGCGTTTCGTCGTCCGGGACCATGGCGTCGAGGATCGCGGCACCGCGGTTCCGGTCGGCATCTCGGTCGATGGGCACACGGTCCATGTGGTCAGCGCACGGGTGGGACAGACGGAGACAGTGCCGCTCGACGTCTCGCATGCCGGGCGCGCGGTCGTTGCGGTGTCGGCGGCGCCGCTGGCGGGTGAGGTGTCCCGCACCAATGACCAGGCGGTGTTCCATCTCGATGGCGTGCGGCGGCGGCTGACGGTGCTGCTGATCGCCGGCCGGCCCAATCCGGGGCTGCGGGCCTGGCGGCTGCTGCTGAAATCCGATCCCGCCGTGCGGCTGGTGAATTTCACCATCCTCCGCCTGCCCGACGAGCCGATGCCGGCGCCGCTGCGGGACATGGCGCTGATTCCCTTTCCGGTGGACCAGTTGTTCGACCGGGATATCGGAAAGTTCGACCTGATCATTCTCGACCAGTTCGCGAATGATGATCTGTTGCTGCCGCCCTATCTCGCGAATATCGCGCGCCATGTCCGCGCCGGCGGCGCGCTGCTGGTCGAGGCCGGGCCGGAATTCGAAGGGAACCGGTCGATCGCCGATTCGCCGCTCGGGCCGATCCTCCCGGTGCGCCCCTATGGTGCCGGCACGGTGACTGGCGCCTTCACGCCCCAGCTCACGCGTGAAGGGCTGCGCGACCCGGTGACCGCCCGTTTCGCGCGTGATTCACTCGGTCCCTGGTATCGCTACGAAACGGTGCAGCGGCGCCGCGGCGTGACGCTGCTTCGCGTGCCGGGCGTGGCGGCGCCGCTGCTCGTTCTTGCGCATGAGGGCAAGGGGCGGGTCGCAATGCTGCTTTCCGATCAATTCTGGCTTTGGGCACGCGGCGCGCTGGCGGGCGATGCGGCGATGCGCGGGCCGGCGGCGGCGCTGCTTGGTCGCACGGTCCACTGGCTGCTCGGCGATCCGTCACTTGCGGCGCGTCAGTTGCATGCGTCCATTGCGGCGGGGCGGCTGAGCATACGCCGGATCGGGCCGGATGGCCCCCCAGGTTCGGTGACGGTGACGGCGCCGGACGGCCGGACCATGACCATCGCGCTGCACCGCACTGCGCCCGGGAGGTTTGCGGCCTCCCTGTCGGCCGGCGGGCCCGGTGTGTGGCGGGTTGCCGGCGGCGGCCGCACCGCCTATGCCGCCGCCGCGGACGAGGATCCGGCAGAGCAGCGGGATCTGGCCGCGAGCAGCCGGATTTTCGCGCCGCTCGCGCGCCGCAGCGGCGGGCGGATCGTCTGGCTCGCACATGACCCGGCGCCAGGCTGGCAGGGGCTGTACCGGCGACGCCATGCCAGCATCGTGACCGGTGAGCGTGATGTGAAACTGCCACCGGCAATTCCGGGCGTGCTTCTTGGACTTCTGCTGATTGTCGCCGGCTGGTGGCGCGAGCGCGCGTGAGCCGGCGGCGCGACGACCTCAGGCCGAGATGGACTTCGCGAAACGCGTCTTGCCGTCCATGTCGATGAAGGCGAACGCAATCGCCTCGCGTGTGACTGACGTCGTCAGGAAGCCATGTGCGCCAAGGCAGAATCCCGCGCGGCTCGGCGTGCCGGGATCGTAGATTTCCGATCCGACGCCGTTGGTCACGTAGGAAACTCCGCCCATCTCGACATATTGCATCGAGTGGTCATGGCCGTTGATGTAGAGCTTCACGCCATGGCGGCGCAGGACCGGTTCGAGTGCCGCGATCAGGTCGGGCTGGTCGTGGCCGGGTCCGCCAAGGGCGGTGTAGAGCGGATGATGCCCCACCACGATCTTCCAGCGGGCGGCCGATCGACCGAGCGCATCATCGAGCCAGGCGCGCTGGGCGTGCGGGTCCTGCCCGGAAATATCGGTGACTGTGCCAACATATTTCCGGATGAAGGGCGAGGTATCGAGGAAGAAGATCTCCGCCTCGCCGCCGCCGGGCAGCGTTTCGGTGTGGGTGTAGTAGCGGGCCGGCAACTGCCAGCGCTTCGAGCGTTTCGAATATTCGATCTGCGCGGGCACGTTGCCGCGATAATCATGGTTGCCGAGGATTACTTTCCACGGGCGCTGCAGCGAGGCCTGATCGTAGACGTCCTCGAAGCTGGTTTTCCACTGCGGATCGTTGACGGATTTCACACCGGATTCATAAAAATTGTCGCCAAGCGAAAGGATGAAGCGCGGCGAATCGGCGGCGGCCCGATCAGCCATGGCCTGGGCGACGTTGCGCTGGTGATGCGCGCCGTCGCGGCCCCAGTCACCGATCGAGAGGAAGCGAAATGCATCGACCGTTCCGGCATGCGCGGCCGGCGCGGCGGCAAGCAAGGAGGCGGCCGTGAGTTCGGCGCCGGTGCCCAGAAAACCGCGGCGGGATATTGTCATGCGGGACCTCCATCGATCAATTCGGCCCCCGTCTACCCCGCTGTCCCGGTGAAGTCATATGACAAGACGGGGACAAAGGGCGGCCCTTGCGGCGCCGCCCGTTCGTCCGTTTAGCCGGCGAGCTTTGCGGCGATCCCGGCGACATGCTTGCCCTGCGCGCGGGCAATGGCGAGTTCGTTGGCGCTTGGCTGGCGGGAACCGTCGGCGCCGGCCAGTGTGGTTGCGCCATACGGCGTGCCGCCGGTGATCTCGTTCATGTTGGTCAGCTCCGGGTTGGAATACGGAACGCCGACCACGATCATGCCGTGATGGAACAGCGTGGTATGGAACGAGGTGATGGTGGTTTCCTGGCCGCCATGCTGGGTGCCGGTCGAGGCGAAGACCGAGCCGACCTTGCCGATCAGCGCGCCCTTGGCCCAGAGGCCGCCGGTCTGGTCGAGGAAATTGCGCATCTGGCCGCACATGTTGCCGAAGCGCGTGGGCGTGCCGAAAATGATCGCGTCGTAGTCGGCGAGTTCCGCCGGCGTTGCGACCGGCGCGTCCTGGTCGGTCTTTGCGTGGATCGCCTTCGCGGTGTCTTCCGGCATGGTCTCCGGCACGCGCTTCAGCGTCACCTCCGCTCCGGCGGCCTTCGCCCCTTCCGCCACGGCCTTGGCCATCGTCTCAACATGGCCCCAGGTGCTGTAGTAGAGCACAAGAACTTTCGCCATTTCGACTCTCCGTCAGGTTGTGATGCGCCCGCTATACGACGCAATTCGTTCGATATCAAACGTTATCTGATGACAATTCGGTGTCTGGTTCAATGCTCCTCGGCAATCCAGTCATCGATCAGCTTGCGCGCGATCGAATCCCGTGGCGGCAGGTTGAAGCCCGCCTCGCGGCGGTTCGCGAGATCCGCGCGGGTGAACCACGCGGCGGCGCGCATTTCCTCGGCGTCGAGCGTGATCGCCTCGCTCACCGCTTCGGCACGGAAACCCAGCATCAGTGAGGCCGGAAACGGCCAGGGCTGGCTGCCGGTATAGGAAACCGTTCCCACGTGAACGCCGACCTCTTCAAGGGTTTCGCGGCGCACCGCATCTTCGAGACTTTCGCCCGGTTCGACGAAGCCGGCGAGGGTCGAGAACATGTTCCGCTCGGGCGGAAATTTCTGTGACTGGCCGAGCAGCACGCGGTCGCCTTTCGCAACCAGCATGATCACCGCCGGATCGGTGCGCGGGAAATGCTCGGTGCCGCATTGCGCGCAGCGCATGGTGTGGCCGCCGCGTTCGGGAGCGCAGGCGCCGCCGCACACGCCGCAGAATTTGTGGCGGGATTGCCAGTAGAGCAGGCCGCGCGCCGTGGCGAGCAGCCCGGCCTCCTCGGCCGGCAGCGTTGCAGTCAGCCCGCGCAGTTCGAGAAACGCGCCGCGCGGACGGTGCAAAGCATCGAGTGGCGCGTCATGTGCCGAAAGATCGACGGCGAAGACCGGGCTGCCGTTCATCAGCCCGAGAAAGACGCTTTCCCCCGCGTCCTCGCGCGGCGGGGCATCGAGCACGGCGCGGGGTTCCGGTTCGGGAGCGATCAGCAGCTTGCCGCGCCAGTAGGCGACGAAGCCGGCGCCCGTATCGGCGCGGGCCGCGGCCAGCCAGTCGGCATCGGTGCGGCGGTGGCTGGCGCGGTCGAGCCGGGCGGAGCTGTAGAGCAGGGCGGAAGGGAGCGAAATATCGTGCATGGCGGGAAGGTGGCACCGGTCCACGGTGCCGGCAAGCCGGCCTTGCAAAGAGGCTTCAAAGGATAGATATGGAAAGCGGGAGGCCGGTCGCGGACGGGCGCCTCGCCAACCCGGTCAGGGCCGGAAGGCAGCAGCCGCAACGAGTTTCCGCACGGGTCGCGGTTCCGGTCTCCCACCTCTCAATCCAGCCCAGCTCATCGGAGGCGCATGGCCGGTCTGTTCGACGACGACGAGACGGACGATCAGCCCAGGTCCGAGCCGCCGCCGCCGGGACCGTCGCTGTTCGGCGACGACGAATTGCCCGAGGCCGCCGCCCCGGTCCATGCCGAGTCCTACCGCGTCCTCGCCCGCAAATACCGCCCGACCACCTTCGATGACCTGATCGGCCAGGACGGGCTGGTCCGCACCCTGCGCAACGCCTTCGCGATGAACCGCATCGCCCACGCCTTCATGCTCACCGGCGTGCGCGGTGTGGGCAAGACGACAACGGCGCGGATCCTCGCCCGCGCGCTGAACTGCACCGGGGCGGACGGGCAGGGCGGTCCCACGCCCGATCCCTGCGGCGTGTGCGATAATTGCGTGGCGATCCTCGCCGACCGCCACCCCGACGTGGTGGAGATGGACGCGGCCTCGAACACCGGGGTCGACGACGTGCGCGAGATCATCGAGGCGACGCGCTTCCGCCCGATGATCGCCCGCACCAAGGTGTTCATCGTCGACGAGGTCCACATGCTCTCGCGCAACGCGTTCAACGCGCTGCTCAAGACGCTGGAGGAACCGCCGCCGCACGTGAAATTCGTGTTCGCCACCACGGAAATCCGCAAGGTGCCGATCACCGTGCTCTCGCGCTGCCAGCGTTTCGACCTCAAGCGGGTGCCGGTCGATGTGCTGGCCGCGCATTTTGCCCGCATCGCGGAGAAGGAGGCGGTCGCGGTCGAAGGTGGCGCGCTCGACGCCGTCGCGCGCGCCGCCGACGGGTCGGTGCGCGACGGGCTCTCCCTGCTCGACCAGGCGATCGCCCGGGCCGATGAGGGGGCGCCGGTCACGGCCGAACTGGTGGCCGACATGCTCGGCCTGGCCGATCGCGGCATGGTCTTCGATCTGCTGGAGGCCGTCGCCGCCGGCGATCCCGCCGGTGCGCTCGGCGTGATGGACCGCGCGCATGAAGCCGGCGCCGATCCGGTATTGGTGATGCAGGATCTGCTCGGCCTCGCCCATACGCTCTCGCGCCTGAAGGCGATCCCGGCCCTGGCCGAGGGCAGCGAATTGCCCGAGCTCGACCGCGCCCGTGGCGCGCCGCTGGCCGCGCGGCTTTCGGTGCCGTTTCTCGGCCGCCTCTGGCAGATGCTGCTCAAGGGCGTCGCCGAGGTGGAGCAGGCGACCGACCGGCGCGCCGCCGCCGACATGATCCTGATCCGCCTCTGCTACGTGTCCGACCTGCCGCCACCCGGCGAACTGGTTCGGCGCCTGTCTGGCGAGGGGACGGTGGCCCGCGGCAATGCCGCGCCCGCGTCCGCGCCCGGCCCGGCCCCAAGGGCGGTGGTGAACGGCGCCCCGGTCGCGCCGGCCGAGACCGCCCCGGCAACGGCCCCGCGCCTTGCCCGGTTCGAGGACGTGATTGCCCTGGCCGGCGAGAAGCGGGACGCCTTGCTCTATGCCCATCTCCGCCACGATGCCCGGCTGGTGCGGTTCGCGCCGCCGGTGATCGAACTGAACCTTACCCCCGAGGCGCCTCGCGATCTTTCGTCCCGCCTCGCCAGGTTTCTCGAGGCGGAAACCGGACGGCGATGGACCATCGCCCTGTCCCGCGCCGCCGGCGCACCGAGTATGGTCGAGGCCGAAACCACGGCACGCGAGACGGCGCGCAACGAGGCACTCGACCATCCGCTGGTCAGGGCCATCTTCGAGACGTTTCCTGGGGCGAAGATCGCGAGCGTCGAGGTCGACGCGCCGCCCGCCCTTGCGGAGCCGCCCGTGATGGATGATGACCGCTTCGACGATGTCCCGCCGATTTCCGACGACGATATCGCCGATGCCATGGAGATCGACTGATGAAGAACCTCGCCGGCCTGATGAAGCAGGCCCAGCAGATGCAGCAGAACATGCAGGAGATGCAGGCGCGTCTCGAAGCCATGGAGATCCGGGGCGAGGCCGGCGCCGGCCTGGTGAAGGTCACGCTGTCCGGCAAGGGGGAGATGAAGGGGATCGAGATCGATCCCAAGCTGATCGACCCGAACGATGCCGAGATGCTTCAGGACCTGATCGTCGCCGCCCATCGCGACGCCAAGTCGCGGCTGGAAACCCTCGCTGCCGAGGAAATGCAGAAAGTGACGGGCGGGATTTCGCTGCCGCCCGGCATGAAGCTGCCGTTCTGAGGCTGCATAGGCGGATATTCCTGCGATGATGGGCCCGGAGATCGAGCGGCTGGTCGGGCTGATGGCGCGGCTGCCGGGTCTCGGGCCGCGTTCGGCGCGGCGCATCGTGCTGCGGCTGATGGCCGAGCGCGAGCAGCGCCTGCTGCCGCTGATCGCGGCCCTTGATGCCGCTTGCCAGCGCGTCGCCGTCTGCCCGACCTGCGGCGGACTGGATTCCCAACAACCCTGCATGATCTGCGCCGATGCCGCCCGCGAACCGCTGATCTGCGTGGTCGAGACGGTGGCCGATCAATGGGCGCTGGAACGCGCGGCAGTCTATCGCGGCCGCTATCATGTCCTCGGCGGCCTGTTGTCGGCCATTGCCGGCCATGGCCCCGAAGATCTCGGCATCGACCGACTCGTCGCCCGGCTCGACGGATCGGTGCGCGAGGTGATTCTCGCCCTGCCGGCCACCGTCGATGGCCAGGCCACCGCGCATTATCTCACCGAACGGCTCGCAACCTGTGGCGTGAGCGTTACCCGGCTTGCCCAGGGCGTTCCCGTCGGCGGCAGTATCGAAATCCTCGACGAGGGCACACTCGCCCTCGCGCTTTCCGCCCGCCGCGCTGCCGGATGATGCAACTCGTCCGCGACGGGCGCGACCTCAGGGTCGATTTCTTCCGCGGCATCGCGCTGTTCTGCATCTTTCTCGACCATATCCCGCACGACACGCTGGCCCGCTTCACCGTGCGCAACCTCGCACTGAACGACGCGACGGAAATCTTCATCCTGCTTGCCGGCTTTGCCGCCGCCCTTGTCTATGGCCGCAAGATGGATCGCGCGGGGCCACTTTCCGCCTCGGCCGACATGCTCAAACGCGCCTGGACGCTCTATATCGCGCATATTTTCCTCTTCGTGCTGTTCGCAGCGCAGGTGGCGCTTGCGGCCATCTGGTTCGCGCGGCCGCAATACATTTCCGGGGTGGGAATCGATCATCTGGTTGCGAAGCCGCTTTCGGCGATCATCGAGGCCGTGCCGCTGCTCTACCAGCCGGCCTATCTGAATGTCCTGCCGCTCTATGTCGCCATCATGGGCGGCATCGCGCCGTTGCTCTTCATGCTGCGCTTTCCGCGCGCACTGCTCGTGCTCAGTTTCGCGCTCTATGCCGGCGCACGGATCTATGGCTGGAACCTGCCGACCCACAGTGGCCACGGCTGGTACTTCAACCCGTTCACCTGGCAGTTGCTCTTCGTCCTCGGCATGCTGTTCTCGCGCTATGGCAAGCCGGATTTGCCCGTTCTCGCGACCGATGCGGTTGCGGTCGTGCTGCTGCTGATCGGCTTCGCGATCCTGCTGACCACATGGATCGAGCCGTCCCTCGCGAAGCACATCCCGCCACTGCTCAAGCCATTCGTGAGCAATATCGACAAGACCGGCCTGCATCCGTACCGGCTGGCCTCCATTCTCTCGCTTGCCTGGCTCGCCTCCCGCCATGTCCGCGCCGAAGGACGGTTTCTGAGCAGCCGCCTCGCCCGCGTCTTCGTCCTGATCGGCCAGTACGGCCTGCCAACCTATTGCGCGAGTATCCTGCTCTCCTATGCCGGGCGCATCGTGATGGACACCGATGACGGCTGGGCGATGCAGATCGTCGTCAATCTCGCCGGTCTCGCCGCGCTGCTCGGCGTCGCCGCGATCGCCGCCTGGTACAGGGTGAAAGATGCCAAACCGTCTGTTTCCTAGTCTCCTGCTGCTTTTCGCATTGGCCGGGACGGCGGCGGCCGCGCCGTCCTGCCCGACCGTGCCGGTGCAATATCTGCGTCTGCCGCATCTGCGGGCCGCGATCCACCAGGGCCAGCCGGTCGTGATCGCGGCGATCGGTTCGTCATCCACCTGGGGGGCGATGGCGCACGACATCGGCGATTCCTATCCCGCGATGTTGCAGGACGACCTTGGCGACCGGTTGCCGGACGCGGAGATCAGCGTGATCAATCGCGGCATCAGCGGCGAGGACGCGCTGCGCGAGGACCGCCGGATGGAGCGCGATGTGCTCGCCCTGCGGCCCGTGCTGGTCATCTGGCAGGTCGGCGCCAATGCGGCGATGCGCGGCGAATCACCGGACCGGTTCACCGCTCTGGTGGAGCAGGGATTGCGCAGACTTCGCGCAGCCAATCTCGATGTGGTGCTGATGGATAACCAGCGGTCGCGCCGCCTGTTGCACTCGCCCGACAATGCGCGGATCAACGCCGCCCTTGCTCATCTGGCCCGGCGCTACCGGGTGGGCCTGTTCTCGCGCGATGTGCTCATGCGCGCCTGGGCGCGCGCCGGCGCCGATCCCTCCGGTTTCCTCGCCGCCGATGGCATGCACATGAACGATCGGGGCTATGCCTGCACCGCGGCGGCGCTGGCCGATTCGATCGTCGCTGCGGTGAAATAGCGTTCAGGCGTCCGGTTCGAGAGCCTCGGGCGCATAGCCGAGCGCGTTCAGCCCTTCCTCGAGCATGTCGCCGAGGCCGGTTTCGCCGAGCAGGTCATCAGCAAGGTTGCCGTTGATCTGCTCCGCCGCCTGGGCGCGGGCGTCGGCCCACTCCTCCCTGCCGAAATCACCGCGGCCGACAAGAAAGAGAGCCAGCAGGTCGGTCGCGGCCTCGTCGGACAGAAGGTCGATGGCCTCCCGCAACTCCGTCTCGCTTTCATCGCCGGCCTGCTCGTCGAGCATGTCGGTCTCCTCCTCGGGCGGAGGCGTGCCCGCTTCGGGCTCTTCCTCCGGCTCGACCGGCGGCAAATGGGCCTCGACGGCGCGTGCCTTGAGGATAATGAAGGCGACATGCTCGGGCGGGATTTCGAGCGGAACCGGCTCGGGTTCCTCGGTGTCGATCACGCGTTTCCTGTCACGATCCGGATCGGCCATGGCGGGGTCTCCTCATCGGTGCGACTCCGGATCTGTGCATTGCGCCTTCGGGTTTGAAGTCCTCCGGAAGGCGAGTCTCTCAGCGCGAGGCGCGGGCCGTGTCCTTCGCGACGGTCGGATCGTCGGCGACTTTCGGGTTGCCCCGGCGCAACCGGTGCTCGCCGAGCAGCAGCAGGATCGGCGCCGCGATATAGATCGACGACGAGGTGCCGACGACGATGCCGAACAGCATCACCCAGGCGAAGCCGGAGAGCGAGGCGCCGCCGAACAGGGCAAGCGGCAGGGCGGCGAGGAACACCGTGCTGGATGTGCCGAGCGTGCGGTTGAGGGTTTCGTTGATCGACAGGTCGATCAGCTCGCGCAGCGGCATGGTCTTGTATTTGCGCAGGTTTTCCCGCATCCGGTCATACACAACCACCTTGTCGTTGGTCGAATAGCCGATCACGGTCAGGATCGCGGCGATGGTCACCAGGTCGAAGGGCA
The DNA here is from genome assembly GCF_000202835.1 of Acidiphilium multivorum AIU301. Lineage (NCBI taxonomy): Bacteria > Pseudomonadati > Pseudomonadota > Alphaproteobacteria > Acetobacterales > Acidocellaceae > Acidiphilium > Acidiphilium multivorum. The sequence continues at coordinate 2,468,579 of NC_015186.1, read as the reverse complement.
GGCGGGTGATGACCATGAAGCCGATCGTCTTGGTCACGTCGAGGATCAGCGTCGCCACCGCGCCGACGGCGAACTGCCACTCGAAGCGGAACCAGATGTAGACCAGGATCATCAGGAAGCTGATCCCGAGCGCGATCAGCCCCTGCTGGAACAGTGTCGCCGAGACCGAGGCGCCGATCGCCTGGGTCGAGAGGATCTTCGCACCGGGCAGGTTCTGCTTCACCACTCCTTCCGCGGCGGCGAGGGATTTCTGCGTATCCTTCGCATTGTCCTGGGATTCGAGGCTGATCAGCACGCCCTTGTCGCCGCCGAAGCTCTGCAGCGAGGCACCGGGGAGGTGAACGGCCGCGAGTTCCGCGCGCAGCCTGGTGAAGTCCGGCTTCTGCGGCGTTGCCACCTGAATGACGACGCCGCCCCGGAAATCGAGGCCGAGATTGAGGCCGGGATGAAAGAACAGGATCACCGACGCGGTCGAGAGAATGGCCGAGACCGCGAGGCCGATGAACCGTCCCTTCATGAACTGGATGCGCGTGCCGTCCGGCACCAGGCGGAAGGCGGGGCGGGTGAGGAATTTCATGGCGCGGGCCTCAGAGAACCGGCAGCGCGGCGGGACGGCGCGCGACATACCAGCGCGCCGTGATCAGCCGGACCAGCACGGTCGACGTGAACAGGGTTGTGATGATGCCGACACAGATGGTCACCGCGAAGCCGCGCACCGGCGGCGATCCGAAGATGAACAGCATGATGTGGGCCAGCAGCGTCGTCACGTTACTGTCGATGATGGTGCCGTAGGCGCGCTTGTAGCCGGCCTCCAGCGCCGCGAGCGGCTTGCGGCCGAGCTTGACCTCCTCGCGCACGCGCTCGTTGATCAGCACGTTCGAGTCCACCGCCATGCCGAGCGTCAGCAGGATGCCCGCCATGCCCGGCAGCGTCAGCGTCGCCCCCATGAGCGACAGCACGGCGATCAACAGCAGCAGATTGACCACGAGGGCGATGTTCGCGAACCAGCCGAACAGGCCATAGAAACTCGCCATGAAGGTGATGACCAGCACGAAGCCCACCGCCAGCGAGACGATGCCGGCGCGGATCGCGTCGGCGCCGAGTTCCGGCCCGACGCTCTGCTGCTCGACCACCTTGAGCGGGGCGGGCAGGGCCCCGGCGCGCAGCAACAGGGCGAGGTCGGATGCGCTCTTGGCCGTGAAGCTGCCCGATATCTGTCCCCGCCCGCCGACGATCGGCGTGCGGATCACCGGCGCCTCGATGATCTTGCGGTCGAGCTCGATGGCGAACAGCTTGCCGACGTTATGGGTCGTGATGTCGGCGAATTTGCGGGCGCCGACACTGTTGAAGGTGAAGTTCACCACCCATTGCCCGCTCTGCGGGTCCTGCCCGGCCTGGGCGTTGGTCAGGTCCGCGCCGTCGACCGCGACGCGCGAGCGGATCGCGAGCTTCCGGCCGCTGCCATCGCTCATCGGCAGGATCTCGACGCCAGGCGGCGGTGTCTTGGTCTCCGGGTTGACGTCCTCCGCGACCATGTGGAAGGTCATGTGGGCGGTCTTGCCGAGCAGTTTCTTGATCTGGTTCGGGTCGGACACGCCGGGCAACTGGATGACGATCTGGTCCGCGCCCTGCCGCGCGATCTGCGGGTCCACCACGCCGCTGCCGTCGATGCGGCGGCCGATGATGGTGATCGACTGGGCGATGGCCTGCGTCTGCTTGGCGATCAGTGCCGGACGCGAGAGGGTCAGCGTTGCGGCTCCGGCATCCGACACCTTCACGTCCAGATCCGGCGCGCCGCCGGCCGCCGCCACCGGCGAGACCAGCTTCGCGAGGATCTGCCGCACCTTCGGCGCCTCGCCCGGCTTGACGAGATTGAACTGGACCCGCCGCGCTGCAACGTCCCCGCCGAGATCAGTATAGCCGATATCGGCCTGGAGCAGGGCGTGGCGCACCTCGTCGGTCAGGTTCGCAAGCTGCTCCTTCACGACGGCGTTCATGTCGATCTGCATCAGCAGGTAGGATCCGCCGCGCAAGTCGAGGCCGAGATGGATCTGTGGCCAGGGAATGCCCGGCACCGGCCGCTTGATCAGGTTCGGCAGCGTGAGCAGCACGCCGATCGCGCAGAACAGCACGATCAGGGTGGTTTTCAGGCGCGTGAAATAAAGCATGACAGGCGAAGGGCTCCCAACGGCAAGGCATGGGTGGTATGGCGGCCTCGGCTTGCGGGTGCAAGCCCGCTGCGGTCGGGAACGGAAAGTGATGCAGAAACTCGGGGTTGGTGTGATCGGGGTCGGCCATTTCGGCCGCTACCATGCGTTGAAGACGGCCGCTTCCGAGCGGGCCGATCTGGTCGGCGTGTCCGATTCCGATGCGGGCCGTGCCGCGGCGGTGGCGGCGGAAGCCGGTTGTGTCGTCCGCCCGCTCGACGAACTGATCGCGACGTCCGACGCGGTGATCGTCGCCGCTCCGGCCGACTCCCATTTCGCCCTGGCCCGGCGCGCGCTCGAGGCCGGGCGTCATGTTCTCGTCGAAAAGCCGATTGCCGCGACGGTGGAAGAAGCGGAAATCCTCGGGCGCCTCGCGTGTGAGCGCGGCCTCGTGCTCCAGGTCGGGCATCTCGAGCGGTTTTCCGCCGCCCACGGCGCGGTCGCCGCGCGGATGGGCAAGCCTCTTTATATCGAGGCCGTGCGAATCGCCCCGTTCAAGCCGCGCGGCACCGACGTATCGGTGATCCTCGACCTGATGATCCACGATCTTGACCTCATTCTCGCCCTGGTAGCCCAGCCGATCGAAAGCATCGATGCGGTCGGCGCGGCAGTCGCCAGCGCGCATGAGGATATCGCCAATGCACGGGTGCGCTTTGTGAACGGCTGTGTCGCCACCGTCACCGCGAGCCGAATTTCCCTCAAGACCGAGCGGCGGATGAGAATATTTTCCGAGGCGGGCTATCTCGCGGTGGATTTCGCGGCGCGCCGGCTGAGCCTTGTCGGGCGAGGGCAGGGCGGAGGTCCGCGGATGCCCGGTTTCGAGGAATTCGGCATCGAGCAGGCCGGCTGGGAAGACCATGATGCGCTGGCCGCCGAGCACGCCGCGTTCCATGCCGCGTGCCTGGACGGCGCACCGGTGCTGGTCGACGCCGAAGCCGGGCGTCGCGCGCTGGAGGCGGCGATCGGCGTTGGACGATCGATCGCGGAAAGCCGTGCGAGGGCCGAGGCATCGGGTCTGATCGGCGGGCACTGAAAAGAGGGGAGCAGCCACGCCGAGTCGCGGCCTGCCGGGCCATCTATCGGGCGCATGCGGGCCAACCGGAAAAATCCAGTCCTGTCCTTGATCGTTTCGCTGGCTTCTGGACTTTTCCAAAATCCCTTGTTGACGCGCCAAGCCGCGGCCCGCTACGTCGGTCACGTGTCTGAAACAGCCATTCCGCTTCCTGCGATTCGAATCCGTGGCCGTACCTTCATGGCCATGGTCGTCATGCCGGAATCGCCTTTCGGCGCCTGGCTCGATGCGCTCGACCGGCAGATCCAGCGCTCCGTCGGCTTTTTCGAGGGCCGCCCCGTTGTGGTCAATCTCGCCCTTCTTGCGACGACCGGCGATGATCTTCCCGCCGTTCTCAAGGCGCTCGAGGCGCGTGACCTGCGCATCATCGGCGTCGAGGGGGTGGAGATGGAGCGGCTGGCCGGAACGCCCTGGTTTGGCGTCAATCTCGCTCCGCCGGGTCGGGAAGGTCGTAGCGACCGTGCGATCGAGATTCCGGAACCCGAAGCCGCCATGGCGGTCGAGGCACCAGCCGCACCCCTTGTTCCTTCGGCCCGCCCGTCGCTGCTGATCGACCGCCCGGTCCGTTCCGGCCAGTCGATCGTCTTCGAGGATGGCGACATCACGGTGATCGGCCCTGTTGCCTCGGGCGCCGAACTTATTGCCGGCGGGTCGATCCATGTTTACGGCACGCTCCGCGGCCGTGCCGTCGCCGGTCTCGCGAACGGTCACGAGGCGCGGATCTTCTGCTCCCGCCTCGCAGCCGAACTGCTCGCGATCGACGGTCTCTACCGCACGGCGGATCACTGGGGCACCGGCCTGCAGGGGCGGGCGGTGCAGGTCTGGCTGGATGACAAGGAGCTGCGCCTCGCAGCATTGGGATAGGAATTCATTCATGGCGAAGGTTCTCGTAGTCACATCGGGCAAGGGCGGCGTCGGCAAGACGACCTCTTCGGCCTCGCTGGGCGCAGCTCTCGCCCAGGCTGGGCAGAATGTCGTGGTGGTCGATTTCGATGTCGGCTTGCGCAATCTGGATCTGGTCATGGGTGCCGAGCGTCGTGTCGTGTTCGACCTGGTCAACGTCGTGCAGGGCGATGCGAAACTCGCGCAGGCGCTGATCCGCGACAAGCGGGTCGACACGCTGTCGCTCCTGCCCGCGTCGCAGACCCGCGACAAGGATGCGCTGACGCCTGAAGGCGTCGAACGGGTGATTGGCGAGCTGCGCGAGAAGTTCGACTGGATCATCTGCGACAGCCCCGCCGGCATCGAGCGTGGCGCCACGCTCGCGATGCGCCACGCCGACGTCGCCGTGGTGGTGACCAACCCCGAGGTGTCCTCGGTGCGCGACTCCGACCGGATCATCGGCCTGCTGGATTCGAAAACCGTGCGGGCCGAGGCGGGCGAAACGATCGAGAAGCACCTCCTGCTCACCCGCTACGACGCCGGCCGCGCCGCCCGTGGCGAGATGCTGAAGGTCGAGGATATCCTGGAAATCCTCGCGATCCCTCTGATCGGCATCATCCCTGACAGCGAGGACGTGCTGCGCGCCTCGAATGTCGGCTGTCCCGTCACGTTGCACAGTCCAACATCCGCGCCCGCCCGCGCCTATATCGATTCGGCCCGGCGGCTGATGGGCGAGACGATCGAAATTACCGCACCGGTCGAAAAGAAGACCTTGATGAGCCGTCTGTTCGGCAGGAAGGTCGCATGAACCTGTTCAATTTTTTCACCCGCTCGCGCAGCACCGCTCCGGTTGCGCGCGAGCGGCTGCAACTCCTGCTCGCCCATGAACGCGCGCTCTCCGGCCAATCCGATCTCGCCGTGGTGCTGCAGGAAGAAATTCTTGCCGTGATCGCCAAGCACGTATCGATCGACCGCGAGAAGGTGAACGTCAAGCTGGGCCGCGATGGCACGGTGTCCACGCTCGAGATCGACATCGAGATGCCGGAGGCGGCCCTCGTAAAGAACTGAGCGCGCGCGGCAGCCATCGCCGGTTATTGCAGGGTGATGACTTGATGCGCGCGCCGGCTTCGGCTAAACCCCGCGTCGCGCTGATTGCGCCGTGCCCAGGTAGCTCAGTTGGTAGAGCATGCGACTGAAAATCGCAGTGTCGGTGGTTCGATTCCGCCCCTGGGCACCACTGCCCCCAATGTCCCAGACCGATGATTGGCGCTTTACCCTGACACCGATGGCGGCGTGATGGACGGTATTGAAACGGCGACGGACAGTCTCGAACGCCACAAGCATTTGCGCGAACACCCCGAAAACCGTCACGCCCGGCGCATGGCGCTGCTGATCGGCATTCTCGCCGCCGCTCTCGCTATTTGCGAGATGGGCGAGAAATCGGCGCAGAACGACTATATCTCGAAGCAGATTGCCGTGAACGACACTTGGTCCTTTTACCAGGCCAAGGCGATCAAGGCCGATATCGCACGTTCGCAGGCGCAGTTGCTCAAGGCGTTTGCCACCCAGGACAACGACCCTGCAACAGCCCGCGCGGCGCAGGCGGCCGAAGCAAGGGCAGACAAGGAAGCCTCCGATCCGCAAGGCCGCGAAGGAAAGGCACAACTGCGCGCGCAGGCGCTGCGCCAGACCGAGGCGCGCGACCATCAGCTTGAGCGTTACCACCTTCTCGAAATCGTCGTCGGTCTGCTGCAGATCGCGATCGTCCTGGCATCGGTTTCCGTCGTTACCGACGTCCTCACGTTCGGTCTTGCCTCTGCTGCGTTGGGAAGCCTGTCGTTTTTAGCCGGTTTGGTGGTGATGGCGTTCGTCTAGGCCTCATCATCCGGCGTAATGGGTTTGACCGGCCAGGGGATACATGCCGTTCCTATCAGGCCAGCATCGCCATCCATCCGATCCAGTAGGGTCTGAAGATGCCAAGCGGACCTGGCCTGTGAATTCGTAGGCGAATATCAAGGATCAGCGACCGGCAATGCATCGATATCCCGATGCCCTCGCCACTTGGATTGGCCAATCTCGCTCGATTGAACGGATTTTCTTGCCGATTGATGAACAATCGGGCTGCGGTGTCGTCGCAACTTCGCCACGAGCGCGCAAATTGGCAGTCAACGCATTTTCGTATGTTGAATAATACGGCGAATCGCTACAAGATTCGCCGCCGATCGATTCGTTGTTGGTCGATTCGTCAATTTATCCAACCTGCCGGAAACGCCGGCATCGGCCCGAAAGCCGATCTTAGACAGGAAAGAGGCTTCGACCATGTCGAAAGCGTTTATCGCCGAGGTCATTCAGGGCTCCGCCGAAATCACGGGCGTGGCCGCCAACCGCGCCGCGACGGACCTGATGGAAGCAATCGTCAAGGAACTGAAAAAGAACGGGAAGTTCACGCTTCCAAGCTTCGGCACGTTTACCGTCCGCAAGACCAAGGCGCGCAAGGGTGTGAACCCCCGCACCGGCGAGGAAATCAAGGTCAAAGCAGGTAAGACTGTGCGATTCAAGGCATCGCCGTCGCTCAAGAAGATGGTCTGACCCTTCAGCTCCGGGGTCCGGTTTCTGCGTATTGTGACCGGAGCGATCCGCCGAGCGGGTCGCTCCGGTTGTGTTTCATGCTTTCACCCTGCGGCATTTGTCTCGCTACCCGGGAGATCGAAATAAGAAAGAAAGTTTTGTAACGAAAATGTTTTGCGTTGCCATCTTCAAATAACCGATAATAAATTTGATCAAATTTCAGAAATCATATACGATACTATCAAGTATAAAAAAAAAGATAAAACTGAAAATTTTTCAAATTTTGAACTTACCCGGATTTTTATGCCTGTTATGGGCCAGGCACGACGTTCCGGTGGGAGAAGAAGATGAGCAGGATGACGAAGCCGGGCGGAAAGGCTCCGGAACCGGCACGGTCCGCGGCAGTGCGCAATCGCGATCCCGAAGCCAGGACGTTTGGTATCCTGGATCTCCAGTTCACATCCGTTGATCCGATCACGATCAGCGGCACTATCGGCGGAACCGCCGATGTCGAATATGCCGATGAACTCCTGCTGTCGGTCCTGACGCCCATTGCCATGCCGCGCATCGATTCCAATCCGTCCGATGATCCGGACGAGTCGTTCGATATCGAGCAAAATGACCTTCACGAACACGCGGAAGACCAGGTCAGCACGGTTGCACCGTTGCAGCAGACGGACATGCACGGCACGACCGGCCTTGTCGACCTGACGCGTTTCGCCGCGGAGGCTGCCTCACCGCAAGCCGCGATGTCTCCCTTCGATCTGGCGCCCAGAGGCGTTGCGGACCAGACGGCCGCTTCCGCCGGGTCTGCGGATCTCGCGCCGCAGCCGGCCAGTGACAGGAATGCCGGCGTCACCACCTCGGTTTGTTTCCTCGAAGGAACCAGGATCTTCGGCCTGAATGGCGACATCCCGGTTGAGACCATGAACCGTGGCGATCGGCTGATCACCAAATCCGGAGCCATGCGGCCGGTGCGCTGGGTCGGACGCCGGACGATCGACAGCCAGCGCCATCCCCGGCCCGAAACAGTCTGGCCCGTGCGGATCGAGCGCGGCGCAATCGACGATGGTCTGCCCGAGCGCACACTCTATCTCTCACCCGATCATGCGATCTATCTCGATGGTTGCCTCGTGCCAGCCAAGGCGCTGGTGAACGGCCGCTCGATCGTCCAGGAGCAACGCCGCAACTTCACCTATTATCACATCGAACTCGAGACCCACGACATCCTGCTCGCGGAAGGACTGCCCACCGAGTCCTATCTCGACACGGGCAATCGCCGCTTCTTCGAAAGCGACGATGATGCGATGACCCTTCATCCCGATTTCGCACAGACGATGCGCGAAACCCGCAGTTGTGCGCCCTTTGTCGAATCGGGGCCGATGCTGGCCGCGATCCGGGCGCGCATCGATGCGCGGCTGCCCGCTGCCGAGATAACGACCGATCCCGGCCTGCGCGTGCTCGCGAACGGGCGTTTCCTGCCCGTCTCGTCACTCGATCCGACGACCTATGCCGTGCAGCTGCCTGCGTCGCCGACCGATCTGCGGCTCATGTCGAATGTCGTCGTCCCCGCCGAACTCCATCCGGACGCCGAGGATCGCCGTCGCCTCGGTCTCGATGTCGTCCAGCTGCTGATAATGAACGAGGGACGGATGGTTCATGTGCCGATCGAGAGCGAAATGCTGGGGGAAGGCTGGTACGCGCTGGAGTCCGGGCATCGCTGGACCAATGGCGATGCCATCATCCCGGCTTCACTGACGGCCGGCGCCAAGACGCTGCTGGTGCGCCTCGCCGGGCAGACGAGCTACCCGGTTGCCGGCGCCATTGCCGCCGGGGTCGGATCCTGATCAGCCGACCAGGCGGGTGAATCCGTTGGTGATCGGATAGCGACGGTCGCGGCCGAAGGCGCGCGCGGTAATCTTCACGCCGGGTGGCGCCTGGCGCCGCTTGTATTCAGCTCGGTCGAGCAGCTTCCACACGCGTGCCACGGTCGCCCGATCATGCCCGGCCGCGACCAGTTCCTCGATCGATTTCTCGCCCTCAACCAGTCCTTCCAGCACGGCGTCGAGCACGTCGTAGGGCGGCAGGCTATCCTGGTCGGTCTGGTTCTCCCGCAGCTCTGCCGAGGGCGGTTTGGTGATCACGCGTTCGGGCATCACTGCTCCGGCCGGCCCCAGCGCGTCCGCCGGGCGATTGGCGTTGCGCCAGTGCGACAGCGCGAAGACCGTCGTCTTGTAGACATCCTTCAACACCGAATATCCGCCGCACATGTCGCCGTAGAGAGTCGCGTAACCCACCGACATTTCCGACTTGTTGCCGGTGGTCAGCACCATGTGGCCAAGCTTGTTGGACAGCGCCATCAGGATCAGACCGCGCGCGCGGGACTGGATGTTCTCCTCGGTGATATCCGGTGTCCGGCCCTCGTAGAGCGGTTCCAGCACGGCGGCGAAAGCCTCGGTGGCGCCGCCGATCGGCACCGTGTCGCAGCGGATGCCGAGCAGATCCGCGCAGGCGGCGGCATCCTCGAGGCTGTGCGCGCTGGTATAGCGGCTCGGCATCATCACCGCGCGCACCCGCGCCGGCCCGAGCGCATCCACCGCGACCGCCGCCGAAAGCGCGCTGTCGATCCCGCCCGAGAGGCCGAGAATGACGCCGGGAAACCCGTTCTTGTTCACATAATCGGCCAGTCCCATCACCATTGCCCGGTAGACCAGGTCGAGCCGCTCAGGCTCGGGCGGCAGAACGTGCGGTTCCGCGACCAGGCCCGTGGTTGTCCGCTTCCAGACGAGCGTCTCGATTGCCGCACGGAAATGCGGCATCCGCAGCGCCAGCGAGCGGTCGGCATTCAGCGCGAAGGATGCGCCGTCGAAAACGATCTCGTCCTGCCCGCCCGTCATCGCCGCGAAGACGAAGGGCAGGCCGGTCTCCACCACGCGATTGAGCGCGAGTTGCAACCGCACGCCCAGCTTGCCGTCCTCGAACGGCGAGCCGTTGATCGAGATGAGCAGTTCCGCGCCGGTCTCCGCCAGGGTTTCCGACACGGCCGGCAGCCACCAATCCTCGCAGATCATCACCCCGAGGCGAAACCCGCGGAACATCACCGGGCCGGGGGCCGGGCCGGGCGCGAAGACCCGCTTTTCGTCGAATACGCCGTAATTCGGCAACTCGTGCTTGGCCCGCCGGGCGATGATCCGTCCGCCATCAAGCACGAAAGCCGCATTATGCAGCGCGCCTTCCGCCCTCCAGGGCAGCCCGACGATGACGCCCGGCCCGCCATCCGCGGTATCGGCGGCAAGTTCGGCGGCAGCCGCTTCACAGGCGGCAACGAAGGCTGGCTTCAGCACGAGATCTTCCGGCGGATAGCCGGCGATGCCGAGTTCCGGCGTGACCAGCAGGTCGGCGCCGCGGCGCGCGGCTTCGGCGCGGGCCGCGCGGATCGCCGCGAGATTGCGGTCGATCGCGCCGACATGAAGGTCGAGCTGGGCGATGGCGAGCGTGAGTGTGTCGGTCATGCCGGCTAGATAGGCGGTTTTGGTGCCGTCGTCACCGCGTGCCGGATTATGACGGATTGTTACGAACCTGCCATCATTTGGCCTCAACGTCTGGTTACCGCCCTCTCACGGCCTGGCGGACCGAATCGCCAGGCCGCAAGACAAGCCAACCTCTTATCGGAGAGATCTCCCATGACCATCGGCACGATCCTGCGCGCGACAATTCCCGCGCTCGCGCTCGCCTTCACCATGAGCGCCGCCGGCACCGCCCAGGCCGCCACCAAGAAGGCGCCGGACAGCAAGGCGAAGACGCATCATGTCGCCCACGCCGCCGCCCTGCCGGGCTACAAGACGCTCGGCGCGGCGAAGGCCGCCTGCCACGGGACGGTGGTTTGGCACGCGACGGGCAGCAAGGTCTTCCATGGCGAAAAGTCGAAGTATTTCGGCAAGACCAAGCGCGGTGCCTATGTGTGCGAGAAGGTGGCTCTCGAACATCATCTGCACGCCAGCAAATACTGAGTCCCTGACCACGATCCCGACAGGGATTGCTTGATTCGCGGCCGGAACGTGTGCAACGTTTCCGGCCGTATTTGGTTAGGGAGATTTCAAATGGGTCTGTTCAACGGAATTTCCGGTCTGATCAGCGGCCTTGCCGAGGGGCAGCCGGCCGGCTCCCTGGCGGAGGCGCTGGAGGGCAGTGGCATCAGTCTGTCCGACCTCACGCAAACACTCCGGCAAAGCGATCTCGGCCCGCATGTCGCTTCCTGGCTCGGCGCGGGAGAGAACCTGCCGGTCAGCGTCGAAGATGTGCGGCAGGCACTCGGTGACCCGCTGGTGGAAAGGATCGCGGCGCAATTCGGGATCGATACGTCGGCGGCGGCTCAACTTCTCGCGCAGCACCTTCCCGCCGCGGTCAGCCAGGCTGCGCCCGGTGACGAAACGACAGACGACGAGTGAGAGACGTCCGAGCTAGCCGCGTCAGGCCCGCTCGCGCAGCAGGAATTCGCGGCCGAGCTTGACCCGCGGCTCGCCGTCATAGGCGACGACATCCGCCGTTGCGTAAGTCTCGCTCCATGTCTCGGGAATGAAGCTCCCTGTCCCGACGACGTCGACGGGCACATGCGCATCCGCCATCACGCTGCACTTCTCGACACCGAAGCCGGACGAGGCGACGATTTTCACCCGCACGAAACCCGCATCGTCCAGCACCTCGCGCAGCCGCCAGATCGCGGCGGCGGACACCCCGGTGCCGATCAGGTAGCGCAATTCGCTATGGCTGCGGTAACGGCGGATCGCGCCGGGCGCGTGCCGCTCCATCACCGCGTAGCTCTCCTGCGGGTCAAGCCCTTCGAGAAAGCGGCCGCCATGGGTGTCGAGCCGGATCGACAGCCGGCCCGCATCGGCCAGCTCGGGAAACCGCCGGCAGACGGCAAGCGCATCGGTCACTTCCCGGCCGAAATAATCGGTCAGCACCGTGAGGTCGGATTCGGGAAAGGTCTCGTGGAACATCTCGGCCGCGCGCACGGTGCTGCCGGCATATCCGATCAGCGCATGCGGCATGGTCCCATAGCCATGGGGCGCACCGAAATAATGCGCGGTCTCGTCAGTGGCGTTGCCGATGAAGCCGCGCGCGCCCTCGGCCCGCGCCGCCCGCGAACCGACCGACGCCGCATAGGCCATCATCTCTTCCATTTCGGCGCCCGCGCAGTGGCGGGATTCCATCGCGAGAAAGGCGGCTTTCGGCAGGGCGGCGCACATCTGATAGGCATTGTGCGCGGCCACACAGGCCGGGCCGAGCTTCTGCAGCAGGATCGTCTCGAGATCCACCAGGGCCACGAAACTGCCGGTCACGTAGGCAATCGGCTCGCCTGCGCCGACCCAGGATCCCTCGGGCCGGGCGAGTTCGACCTCGACATGCTCGCCGCGCGCCTCCATCACCTCGTCGAGCCAGCGCAGCATCAGCATCGGCGCGGAGACAACGGGGCGGCGCATGAACAGGGCGTAGGTGACCCGCGCATCGCCGAACCGGGCGACGATCGCCCTGGTCCGGTTGAAATAGGCATCGGTCCGCGCCGCGATCCCGGCGTCGAGATCGGGGCGCGGGACCGCCCGGCGTGCGGCGCGGGTCATTTACTCGGCGGCGATCGCGGTGCCGCGGGGCGCGCGACGGGTCTTCAGTTCCGCCGCGATCAGGAAGGCGAGTTCGAGCGACTGCTCGGCATTCAGCCGCGGGTCGCAGAACGTCTCGTAGCGGGCCCCGAGATCGGCCTCGGAAAGCTGCCGCGCGCCGCCGACGCACTCGGTCACGTCCTGCCCGGTCATCTCGACATGCACGCCGCTCGGCGTGGTTCCCTCGGCCTCGTGAATGTCGAAGAAGCCGCGCACTTCCGACAGGATCGCATCGAACCGGCGGGTCTTCACCTTGCCGGATGTGGTGATCGTGTTGCCGTGCATCGGGTCGCACAGCCAAGCCACATTGCGGCCCTCCCGCTTTGTCGCCCGCACCAGTTTCGGCAGCTTGGCGGCGATCTGCTCCGCGCCCATCCGCGCGATCAGCGTCAGCCGCCCGGCCTCGTTCGCCGGATCGAGGCGCTCGATCAGGCGCAGCATGTCGTCCTCGTCCATGCTCGGGCCGACCTTCATGCCGATGGGGTTCTTCACGCCGCGCATGAACTCGACATGCGCGCCGTCGAGCTGGCGGGTGCGGTCGCCGATCCAGAGGAAATGCGCCGAGCAGGCGTAATGATCGCCTGTCGTCGAATCGACGCGCGTCAGCGCCTGCTCGTAGGGCAGCAGCAGCGCTTCGTGGCTCGTGTAGAATTCGGTCTCGTGGATCTGCGGGGTCGACTGGCTGGTCATGCCGCAGGCGGCCATGAACTGTAGCGTCTCGTCGATCCGTGCCGCGAGGTCGCGGTAGCGCTCGGCGAGCGGCGAGCGGCGCACGAAATCCAGGTTCCAACGATGCACCTGGTGCAGGTCGGCATAGCCGCCCGAGGCGAAGGCGCGCAGCAGGTTGAGCGTGCCGGCCGACTGGAAATAGCCGAACTCCATCCGCGCCGGATCGGGAATGCGGGCTTCGGCGGTGAAATCCGGCCCGTTGATGATGTCGCCGCGGTAGGAGGGCAGGGTGACGCCGTCGATCGTCTCGCTGTCCGAACTGCGCGGCTTGGCGAACTGGCCGGCCATGCGGCCGAGCTTTACCACCGGCACCGACCCGCCGAAGGTCAGCACCACCGCCATCTGCAGCAGCACGCGGAACGTGTCGCGGATGACGTTGGCGGTGAAGTCGCCGAAGCTCTCGGCGCAGTCGCCGCCCTGCAGGATGAACGCCTTGCCTTCCGTCGCCAGCGCGAGCGAGGCCTTCAGGCGGCGCGCCTCGCCGGCGAAGACGAGCGGCGGATAGCCGTGCAGGCGGGCCTCCATCGCAGCGAGCTTCGCCGCGTCGGGATAGGTCGGCACCTGCTTGATCGGCTTCGCCCGCCAGGATTCCGGGCTCCAGCCCGCCGGATCATGCATCGTCGTGTCAGCGTCGTTCATGGCGATCTCCTTGGAGAAGGGCCTATAAGCCAAAACCGGGCGGGCGCGCTACTCCGCCGCCCGCGGCTTCGCCGATTCGCCGCCGCGGTTCACCCGTCGTGTCTCCGTCCGCAGGGTTACGAATTCCTCCGCCGCAGTCGGGTGGATGCCGATCGTGCGGTCGAAATCCGCCTTGGTCGCCCCGGCAGTGATGGCCACGGCAAGCCCCTGCATGATCTCGGCGGCGTCCTCGCCCAGCATATGCGCGCCGATGACCTGGTCGGTCTCCGCGTCGACGATCAGCTTCATCATCGTTTTCCGCGCGCGTCCGCTGAGCGTGTGACGCATGGGCGTGAACCGCGCGACGAACACTTTCGCGCCGTCGGGTGCCGCGTCCTCCGTCACGCCGACGGTGGCGAGCGGCGGGATCGAGAAGACCGCACTCGCCACATTGGCGAGGGAGATGCGGCGCGGCCGGTTGCCGAACAGCGTGTCCGCCAGGGCGTGGCCCTCGGCGGTGGCGACCGGGGTGAGGTTCAGCCGGTCGGTCACGTCGCCGAGCGCGAAGATGTGCGGGACATTGGTGCGATAATCCTCGTCGATCGGGATCGCGCCGCCGGGCCTGGCCGTCACGCCGGCCTTGTCCAGCCCGAGGCCCGCCACGTTCGGTGCCCTTCCGGTGGCGAAAAACACGCAATCCGCCTCGATCATGTGCCCGTTCGACAGATGCAGGCGCCGCCGCGCGCCCGCCGCCTCGATCCGCACGGGCTCGACGCCGTGATGCACGCCGATGCCGTTCGCCGCCAGCGCCTCCGCCAGCCCCGCCCGCAGGTCGGGGTCAAACCCGCGCAGCGGCAGCGGCTGGCGGTAGACGATGTCCACCTTCGAGCCGAGGCCGGCAAGGATTCCGGCGAATTCCACAGCAATATAGCCGCCGCCAACCATCACGACATGCTCCGGCCGCGCCGGCAGGTGGAAGGCGTCGTCCGAGACGATCGCGAGGTCCGCGCCGGGAATGGCGGGCCGGAGCGGCTGGCCGCCGGTCGCGATCGCGATCCGGTCGGCGGTGACGTGCTGCTCGCCCACCATCAGCGTATGCGGGCCGAGAAACCGCGCCCGCGCATTGAAGATCGTGGCGCCCGCCCGCTCCAGCAGTCCCGTATAGGCGCCGTTCAGCCGGCCGATCTCGCGGTCCTTGGCGGCGATGAAACCGGGCCAGTCATGCGCGACGGCGCGCATGTCCCAGCCGAAGCCGCGCGCATCGGTGGCGCCAAGCCCGTACTCCGCCGCCATCACCATCAGCTTCTTTGGCACGCAGCCGATATTCACGCAGGTGCCGCCCCAGTGCCGGTCCTCGGCGATGCCGACGCGCGCGCCATGCCCCGCCGCGATCCGCGCGAGCCGCACCCCCGCCGAGCCGCCGCCGATGACGAAAAGGTCGAAATCGTGGTTCATCCCGATCATCCTGTTCTCACGCCGCCTTACGTAAGGGTTTGTCGCACGATTGGCATGGGATGGAAACGGAATGGCCGCCCTGTCGCGATCGGGCCGGTTGGCGGGCGCGCCGGCCGGTGGCAGGGTCATTCCGCCGGTCCGCTTCCGCGCGCCGGTACTGCCTGACCATCCGCGGCCCACAATCCACGCTCATGCCTGTTTCGGGGAACCGGCCCAATGATCATCACCCTCGTCGCACTGCTCGCGGCCACGGTCGTCACGGTGCCGCTGGCGCGTCGCCTCGGGGTCGGCAGCATCGTGGGCTATCTGTTCGCCGGGCTCATCATCGGTCCGGCCGGCCTGCGCCTCGTCACCGGCATCTCCGAAATCCGCAGCGTGTCGGAGCTCGGGGTGACCATGCTGCTGTTCCTGATCGGGCTGGAGATTCGCCCGCACCGGCTCTGGATCCTGCGCAAGACCATCCTGGGCCTCGGTTTCGGTCACATGATCCCGAGCGCCGCCATTCTGGCCGTCCTTGCCCATTTCGCCGGACTCGGCTGGCCGGCGGCGACGGTGGTCGGCCTCGGCCTGTCGCTCTCCTCCACCGCCATCGTCCTGCCGATGCTGAACGAGCGCAACCTGCTCAGCGCCGCCTCCGGCCGCGATGCCTTCGCCGTCCTGCTGTTCCAGGATATGGCCTTCATCCCCCTGGTCGCCCTGGTGCCGCTGCTCGTCGGCAATACGCTGGCGAGCCATCTCGCCGCCGGCGCGGCCCCGGCGGATGTCGCCGCGCATTTCGCCCACAATGTCCCCTGGCTCGCGGTCGGGCGGGCGGTGCTGGCGGTGGCGGCGATCCTGTTCGGCGGCATGGTCCTCGCCGACCGCGTCTTCCGCCTGATCGGCGGTGCGCGCACCCCCGAGGTGTTCACCGCGATGACGCTGCTGATCGTCGTCGGCACGGCGGCTCTGGCCCACTGGGCCGGACTGTCGGCCTCGCTCGGCGCCTTCATGGCGGGCGCGCTGCTGTCGGATTCGGAGTTCCGTCACGCCATCCAGGCCGATATCGAGCCGTTCGAGGGCCTGCTGCTCGGCTTCTTCTTCATCTCGGTTGGCATGTCGGTCGATTTCTCGCTGTTTCATAGCGAACCGCTGCTGATCGTCGCTTCCGTGGCCGCGCTGCTTGTGGTGAAGACCGCGGTCGGGTTCGTGGTCGCCTTCGCGAAGCGCCGCAACGTAGCCACCGCGCTGCGCTTTGCCGCGGCGCTGCCGGAAGGCAGCGAGTTCAGCTTTGTGGTCTTCGCCGCCGCCGTCGGTGCCGGGGTGCTGAACCGGGCCCAGTCTGGGCTGGCGACGCTCACTGTCGCCCTGTCGATGTTGGTGGTGCCGCTCGGTTTCGCCGGCATCGAGCGCTGGGTCATGCCGCGCATCGCCCGCCGGCAGACGCCGCCGAGCACCCCGATCGAGGAGGGCGCCGTCGTCCCGGTGCTGATCTGCGGCTTCGGTCGGGTCGGCCAGATCGTCGGCCGGCTGCTCTCGGTGCGACGGATTCCCTTCGTCGCCCTCGACCAGAACGCCGACCATGTCGCCTTCGTCCGCCGCTTCGGCGCGCGGGCCTATTTCGGCGATCCGGCCCGGCTCACCGTCCTGCGCGCCGCCGGCGCGGGCAATGCGAAGCTGCTGGTCATCGCACTCGACGATCCCGATGCGGCGCTCCGGGTGGCCGACCTCGCGCGCCGCCACCTGCCGCACCTGACCATCCTGGCGCGGGCGCGGAACCGCCGCCATGCCCAGTTGCTGATGGATCGCGGCGTCGAGCACATCGTGCGCGAAACCTTTGCATCGAGCCTCGAACTCGGCGAACGCGCGCTGCGCGAACTCGGCATTCCGGCCGAGGAGGCGGCGCGCACCATCTTCACGTTCCGGCAGCGGGACGAGGCGCTGCTCACCGAAACCCTCGGCTTTGCCGGCGACCCGTCGCGCGTGGTCGCCAGCATCGAGCAGAGCGTCGCCGAACTGCAGTCCCTCTTCGAGGCCGATCGCGGCGGCTGAGTTGGGCTATTTCATCGCCTTCTGCCGGGCCACCAGCGCGTCGACGATCTTCGGGATGTCGGCCTCCGCGTAGGGCGCGCCGAACGCTTTCTTCATCTTCGTCACCTCCACTGTCCAGGTCGATGCGGAAAGCTTCGGTTGCCGCTCAACGAATCCCGCCGAGTGGCAGGTGACGCAGTGCTGGTTCAGGATTTCCGCCCCCGTGCCCTGGAAATAGCCACCCGGAGAAGGAACGTTGACCGAGAGCGGCCCCAGCGTCGGTCCGGGTGCAGCCGCCAGTGCAATGGTGCCGCAGACGGTCGCCGCCGCGAGCGCAACAAGAGCGGCGCGCGCGGAATATGTGCTGATGATCTTCATGGCTTGCCGTCCTTTCTCAGGCGACCGTGACGTCGACATGTTCGATGGCGTTGTAGAGGAACCCGCCCGGATTCCAGCCTGCCTTCGCGGGCTGCACGTGCCCTGCCGCGTTGGTGGCCCGGACCATCAGCCGATAGGCCCCCGGTTTCGGGAAGCGCACCGGAATTTGCCAGTCCCGGAAGCCATAGGCACCATGGTTTTGCCCGAGCCTGGCCGGGCGCCAGCTCGCCCCGCCGTCGATCGACACGGCAACGGACTTCAGGGCGCTGCCGCCGCCGAAGGCAAAGCCGCGAACCACGACGGGTCTGCCGGCGGGTAGCCGCGCGCCGTTGGTGACGCTGCCGAAGAAGCTGCGCGGCTTCATCTCGTTGATCGGCACCATCTTGATCCCCGGCTCACCGGGTGTCATCGATCCGGTCGGCGTGTCAGGGATCTTGTAGGCGGTTGCCATCCAGAAATCGGTCGAGGGGTGATCCATCACCTCGATCTCGGTGAGCATCTTCACCCAATAGGTCGAATACCATCCCGGCACGATGAGGCGGACCGGGTAGCCATTGAGCAGCGGCAGATTCGCGCCGTTCATCTGGAAGGCGATCATCACCTCGCCGTCATTGGCGCGTGACAGCGGAATGGCCTTCTCGAATCTGACATCCGCCGGATACAGCCCGCCGCCCTGCTCCAGGCTGCGGAACGCAACATGCGTCGCCCCGGCCTTCACTCCGGCGCGGGCCAGCAGATGCCTGAGCGGCACGCCGGTCCACATTGCATTGTACATGGCGCCATGCGCCCATTGCGCGCCGGGCACCCGCGGTTCGATGAAGCCCCGGCTGTTGCCCGAGCACTGGTTCACCGCAGCGATCTTGCGGATCGGAAAGCCGTGCATCAGCTCGTCGAGGGTGATCTCGACCGGCTTGTCGACGAGGCCCGAAACCCTGATCCGGTATTTCGCCGTGTCGATGCTTTCCGGGAAGTCGGCCATGTGCCAGCGCACGAAGGCGCGGTCGTTCGGTGTGAACAGGTTGTCCCGGAACACCTCGAACGGCGTTTCCAGCAGCGGCGCGCGGGTCCGCTGCAGGATCATCTCGCCTTTTTGCGGAAACGTTCCCGCCGGCACGATGGGCCGCTCGCCATTGGCGAAGGGCAGGGTGACGGTCTGCGGCGCCGCCGCGCCGGCGCGCGAGGCAAGCGCAAGTCCGGCGATCGAGGCGGTGCCCAGCAGGGTCGCACGACGCGTGGCGCCGCCCTCGCTGGAAAAGCATTGTTTCATGGCGTGTCTCCAAATATCGTTTCTTGAGCCCAACGGGTGTGTCCGTCAGCCTTTTGAGTGTAACGGAATTGTGATATTCTCGAAAGTGAATAAATGTGATGACATGCTACGGATGGTTGCGTGCGGTGCACGGCGCCGCCGCGTCTTGCACGCCGGTGCCGTCCTGCGATAACGCCGGTTCATGCGCATTCTACATCACCTCCCGCTCTCGCCCTTTGCCCGCAAGGTCAGGCTCGTGCTGGCCGAAAAGCGGCTGCCCTTCGAACTCAAGCTCGAACGGACATGGGAGCGCCGCCCGGAATACCTCGCGATGAACCCGGCCGGCACGGTGCCGACCCTGGTCGAGGAGAACGGGCTGGTGGTGCCCCATTCCAACGCCATCTGCGAATATCTCGACGAGGCTTACCCGGACATTTCCCTGATCGGCCGCACGCTGGCCGAGCGCGCCGAGATCCGCGCCGTCACCGCCTGGTTCGACGAGCGCTTCGCCACCGAAGTGTCGCGCAACCTGCTCTACGAGAAGGTGATGAAGCCGGCGGCCAAGCGCGGCGCCCCCGACCCCTCGCGCATCCGCGACGGCTATGCGGCGTTACGCGCCCATCTCGGTCATATCGGCTTTCTCGCCGAGCGGCGGAAATATCTTGCTGGCGCCAATCTCTCGCTGGCCGATTTCGCCGCCGCGGCGCATCTCTCGGCCCTCGATTTCATTGGCGATATCGACTGGTCGGTGAATCCGGCCGCCCGCGAATGGTATGCGCGGATCAAGTCCCGCCCGGCCTTCCGCCCGCTGCTGAACGATCGTGTCTCCGGCTTCACGCCGCCGCCGCACTACGCCGACCTCGATTTCTGATCCCTGCCACCCGGCGGCGCGTCAATCCGCCGCCGCCGGCGGCTGGGCGGCGAGCGCCGCCCGCACCCGGCCGCTCGGATCGGCGAGCACGCCGTGGCGGAGCAGGAAATCGATGATCACGAGATTGACGTTGAACTTTACCTCATCGGTCCCGGCGACGATGCCGAGCATCTCCCGGGCCGGGACGAGGCTGAAGGATTCCACCTCGCCATCCGCCGCTTCGGGGCGGAACGACTCGTCCAGCTCGAGATCGTAGCAGACCAGCAGGTCGCGCCGCAGCCCCTCCGGCCGCTCCATGTCATAGGCGATCCGCGCCACCGCCCGCGCTTGGGCGATCGTGCCGGCGGGAATGCTCGCCTCTTCGGCAGCTTCCTTCGCCAGCGTGTCGAACGCGCCCATTCCGGCAGAGACGCCGCCGCCGACCAGGTTGTCCAGCTTGCCGGGATCGAGCTTCTTCGTCGCGCTCCGCCGGCCGATCCACAGATGGGGCCCATCCGCCCGCCGCACATAGCCGTTCAGATGCACGCCGACGCCGATGACTCCGAAGGCGGGCAGCGCCCCGCGGTCGAGCGTTGCGAGCACCGGTCCGTCGATCCGGCTGCGCACGTCGAACAACTCGCCCCGCGTGCGGAAGCCGTGCGCCGGGCCGAGCGGGGTCGCCACCGCGTTCAGCCGCGCGGCCTCTTCCGGCGGAATGCTCAGCCCGCCGGGATGGGGACGCGCATAGGACGCAAGGTCCGCGGCCAGGGCGGCGCCGACATAGCCGACCGGCTCGTCGCCGATATGGAGCGGAATCCGTCGCCCCGGCAGAACCGCCGTGCGGCACCGCGCGATACGTTCGAGCAGCGCGGCCGATACCTGCTCCTCAGTGCCGGCCATTTGCATTTCGTGAACTGCATGCCATCTGCCGGACATGGCCCGAACCGTCGACATTGCCAAGAGCGAAAGCAGTCTCGCCACCGTGCGCTCCCTGCTGCCCTATCTCTGGCCCAAGCGCGAGCCCGGATTGCGCGTCCGCGTCGTGCTCGCCTCCCTGTGCCTGGTCCTCGCCAAGGTCGCGACCGTCATCATCCCGATCCTCTATGCGCGGGCGGTGGACGTGCTGTCGGCCAAGGCCGGCCCGCTCGCCGTGCCGGCGGCGCTGATCGTCGCCTACGCGCTGGTGCGCATCGCCTCGTCCGGCTTCGGCGAACTGCGCGACGCGCTCTTCGCCGCCGTGCAGCAGCGCGCGGCGCGGGTGATCAGCCGCGAGACCTTCGAGCATCTGCACAACCTCTCGATGCGCTTTCATCTCGACCGGCAGACCGGCGGGCTCTCGCGCATCATCCTGCGCGGCACCACCGGCATCCAGACGGTGCTGCGCCTTGCCGTGTTCAACGTGGTGCCGACGCTGATCGAACTGCTGCTGACGGTCGGCATCCTCTGGCACATGTTCAACTGGATCTATGCCGCGATCACGCTGGTCGCGGTCGGCGGCTATCTCGGCTTCACCTTCGGCTTCACCTCCTGGCGCATCAAGTTCCGCCGCCAGATGAACGAGACCGACAACGCCGCCCAGACCAAGGCGATCGACAGCCTGCTGAATTTCGAGACGGTGAAGTATTTCGGCAACGAGGCGCATGAAAGCGTGCGCTTCGACGCGAGCCTCGCCGCCTACGAGACGGCGGCGGTCCGCTCGCAGGTCACGCTCAACGCGCTCAATCTCGGCCAGGCCGCGATTATCGCCGTCGGCCTTGCCGTGCTGATGCTGATGGCGGCGAACGGCGTCGTCGCCGGGCGGCTGAATGTCGGCCAGTTCGTGCTGGTGAACACCTACCTGATCCAGCTCTACCAGCCGCTCAACTTCGTCGGCTTCGTCTATCGCGAGCTGAAGCAGGGCCTGGTCGACATGGAGCAGATGTTTTCACTCCTCCGCACCCCGCAGGAGATCTCCGACCGGGCGGATGCGAAAACCCTGCCGGCGCGGGGTGCTCCCGTGCCGGTCGAGTTCGTGGATGTCCGCTTCGGCTACAGCCCCGATCGGGAGATCCTGCACGGCATCTCCTTCCGCGCCGAACCCGGCCGCAAGATCGCCCTGGTCGGGCCGACGGGGTCGGGCAAGTCGACCATTTCGCGGCTGCTCTTCCGCTTCTACGACGTGAGCGAGGGCGCCGTGCTGGTCGATGGCATCGACGTGCGCGACCTGACACAGGCGAGCCTGCGCGCCGCGATCGGCGTCGTGCCGCAGGACACCGTGCTGTTCAACGACAGCATCCGCTACAACATCGCCTATGGCCGCCCCGGCGCGTCGGATGCCGAGGTCGAGCGCGCGGCCCGCCTCGCCCAGATCCACGATTTCATCATGTCGCTGCCGCAGGGCTATGCGACCACGGTGGGCGAGCGCGGCCTCAAGCTCTCGGGCGGCGAGAAGCAGCGCGTCGCCATCGCCCGCACCATCCTCAAGGATCCCCGCCTGCTGATTCTCGACGAGGCGACCAGCGCCCTCGACACGGCGACGGAGCAGGATATCGGCGCGGCGCTGCGGCAGGTCGCGCGCGACCGCACCACGCTGGTGATCGCCCATCGCCTGTCCACGGTGATCGACGCCGACGAGATCCTCGTCCTGCGCGACGGCAACATCGTCGAGCGCGGCACCCATGCCTCGCTGCTCGCCGCCGGCGGCATCTACGCCGCGATGTGGGCCGCGCAGTCCGAGCAGATCGAGGCGGCCTCGGCCGAACAGGACCTCGCCACCGGCCCGCGCACCCGCGAGCTTCCCCTCCGCCCCGCGACGACTCCGGCCTGAGGGGCCGGCCGCCGCCATAACGATTTCATGACGCAAGGGAATGATCAGATGCACCAACAAGCAACCGAGGCGCAGATCCTCGAGGCCGGCCAGATCATCGACCAGCTGGTTCATCATATGGTCGAGAAGGAGATCCCGACCATCGCCATCGCCTCGGCCCTGCTCGGCGGCGCGCTGAACCTGCTGAGCGCCTCGCTGCCCGACGAGGCCATCCTGCGGATCCTCGACAATGCGATGGAAAGCGTGCGTTCCGGCGCGCTGCGCGAGATCGACGAACCCAAGCAATAGGGCCCCGCCGGCCGAGCGTCCGCGACAAGTCTGCATTTCCCGCTTGACAATGGTTCGGGCTTCACGATAGCAACCGATTTACTACAAGGGTCAAATTAATTGGAGCTCCGCGGTTCGGCGGAGGACCGGAATTCGATCCATCATTTCTTGGAAGAGGAAACACCATGAAAATCGCGTTCCCGACGATTATTGCCGCGTCCGCGCTGGCGGTTGGCGCCTTCGGCCTGACGGCCGCGCACGCCCAGTCGGTCACCCAGCCTTCCGTGCACCAGATCAGCAGCAAGAAGACGACGATCGCCTTCCTGCTGCCCGAGAACTCCTCGCCGCGCTATGAGCAGGTCGACCGTCCCTGGTTCATCAAGATGGCGCACGCGGCCGATCCGAACGCCAAGCTGATCGTCAGCAACGCCAATTCGAGCCCCGACACCCAGCTCAACCAGGCCGAATCCGCGATCTCGAACGGTGCGGACGTTCTCGTCGTCGATCCGGTCGACGGCAAGGCCGGTGCCGCGATCGTCAACTACGCCGCGCGCAACCACGTCAAGGTCATTTCCTACGACCGTCTGATCCAGGATTCGAAGCCCGATTACTACGTCTCGTTCGACAACACGAAGGTCGGCGAGCTGCAGGGCGAGTATATCGCCAAGCACACCAAGCCCGGCGGCAGCGTGATGATGATCAACGGCGCGCCGACCGATCCGAACGCGTTCGACTTCCGCAAGGGCGCGATGAACGTGCTCGGCCCGCTCTTCAAATCCGGCAAGCTGCACCTCGCCTACTCGGTGATGACGCCGGACTGGAGCCCGCAGAACGCGTTCGAGGAAAGCCAGCAGGCGCTGACCCGGCTGCACAACAAGGTCAACGCCGTCCTCGCCGCGAATGACGGCACCGCCTCCGGCGTGATCCGCGCGCTCCAGGCGGTCGGCCTCGCCGGCAAGGTGCCGGTGACCGGCCAGGATGCGACCAATGGCGGCCTGACCTTCATCCTCGAAGGCCTGCAGTCGATGACCGTGTTCAAATACGTCCCCGAGGAAGCCGCCGCGGCGGCGGAACTCGCGGTGGCGGTGGCGACCGACACGAAGCCGCCGGCCGGCCTGCTGAACGGCAAGACCAACAACAAGATGATCGACGTCCCGTCGGTCCTGCTGAAGCCGCTCGTGGTCACCAAGGCGAATATCGCCGGCTCGGTGATCAAGTCGGGCTATACCACCTGGAAGGCGATCTGTGTGGGCCCCGCGGCCCAGGGCAAGATCTGCAAGGCCCACGGCGCCTGATCCGGGACCATTGACGGCGCGGCGGACGCCCCGCGCGTCCGCCGTTTGCTTGGGAGGACGAGAGATGAGTGCGGCAATCGCGGCTGAACCCGCCGCAGCACCCCTGCTTGAGGTGCGCGGCCTGCAAAAGCGCTACGGCGCCGTGGTCGCCCTGCGCGACGTGAACTTCACCGTCCGCCGCGGCGAGGTGACCGCCCTGCTTGGCGACAACGGTGCGGGCAAATCCACGACCATCAAGGCGATCGCCGGCGTCGCGCCGATCGACGAGGGAGAAATCCTGCTCGAGGGAAGGCCGGTCTCGATCCGCCACCCGTCCGAGGCGACGGCGCTGGGCATCCAGACCGTGTATCAGGATCTCGCCCTCTGCGACAATCTTGGCATCTGCGCCAATCTCTATCTCGGCCGCGAACTCGTCAGCACGCCGACCGCGCTCGGCCCGCATGTGCTGCGCGATGTCGACATGGAACTCGAAGCGCGGCGGGTGCTGAAGACGCTGCGGATCAACCTGCCCGCGCTCGATACGCCGGTGGCCTCGCTCTCCGGCGGGCAGCGCCAGGCAGTCGCCATCGCCCGCGCCGTGCTGTGGGATTCGAAGCTCGTCATCATGGACGAACCCACCGCCGCCCTCGGCGTCGCCCAGACGGCGGAGGTGCTCCGCCTGGTGCGCGACCTCGCCGAGCAGGGCTATGGCGTCATTCTCATCACCCACAACATGCAGAACGTCTTCCAGGTGGCGGACAACATCGCCGTGCTGCGCCTCGGCGCCACGGTGATGGAAGCCCGCAAGAGCGACGTGACGCCGGAGCAGGTGGTCGGCGCCATCACCGGCACGCTCGCCATTCCCGGGACCGGCGCGGCAGGAGCCATGGCATGAGCAGCGTGCAGCATCCGGAGCAGAAATCCGAGCAGAAATCCCCGTTCAGGCGCTGGCTGACCGGGGTCGCGCAATCGACCGATCTCGGCATGCTGCCGGTGATCGCGGCACTCATCGTCATCTGGATCGTGTTCGAGACGCTGAACGCCAACTTCCTGACCCCGCGCAACCTCTCCAATCTCGCGGCCCAGATCGTCGTCACCGGCACGCTGGCGCTGGCCGAAATCTACATCATCCTGCTCGGCATGATCGACCTGTCGATCGGCTGGAACTCGGTTCTCGCCGCGTCGGTGTTCTCGCTGGCCACGGTGTTCTTTCACCTGCCGGTCGGCGTCGGCATCGTGCTTGGAATCGCGCTGGCGACCGGCCTTGGTTTCCTCCAGGGCATGGTGGTCTCGCGGATCGGCGTGCCGAGCTTCGTCGTCACCCTCGGCGGCGGCATGATCGCCGAGGGCCTGACGCTCGCGATCCTGACGCCGCATGGCGGATCGGTGCCGCTGGCGGACAATTTCACCACCGCGATCGGCACGCTCAATCTCGATCCGCTGTGGTCGTGGGTGCTGAGCCTGCTGCTGTTCGGCGCCTATGCCGCGGTCACGCTGAACGGCATCCGCAAGCGCACGGCGAGCGGCCACGAGGGTGGGTTCGCCGCGACGATGCGGCTGGTCGGCGTCGCCATCATGCTGTTCGGCGCGGTGTTCATGCTGAACGCCTATCGCGGCGTGCCGTTCCTGCTCATGATCTTTCTGATCGCGCTGTTCGCCTCGGCCTTCGTCACCAAGTCCACCCGCTTCGGCCGGCATCTCTACGCGGTCGGCGGCAATGCCGAGGCGGCGCGCCGCGCCGGCATCTCGGTGAAGGGGATTCAGCTCTCCGTCTTCATCATCGCCGGCTTCCTTGTCGGCCTCGCCGGCTATCTCGATGCGGCGCGCCTCGGCGTCGCCTCCGCCTCGGTCGGCAATGGCGACATCATGCTCAACGCCGTCGCCGCGGCGGTGATCGGCGGCACCTCGCTGTTCGGCGGGCGCGGCAGCGTCTATGGCGCGCTGTTCGGCGCACTGGTGATCGCGAGTGTCAGCAACGGCATGAACCTGCTCGGCGCCGCCTCATCGGTGCGCTTCATCGTCGAGGGGCTGATCCTGCTGGCCGCGATCACCATCGACACCATCCTCCGCCTCCGGCGGATGCGCAGCGGCCGGGCCTAACGCCCGGCTGCCACGCCAGCCGCGGGAAGGCCGCCGCCATGTTGCGCATTCATGGCGGCGGCTGCCTCGGCGGCGGCCAGCGCGCCCTCGAGATAGCCGCCGAATTCGGGCGCGCTCTCCGATCCCGAAAGCAGGACGCGGTCGCGCCACGGCGCGGGCAGGGCGAGCGGCGCATAGGCCGGATGCCCGGCCAGCGGCGGGGCGTCGGCCGGAGTCGCGGTCAGCTCGTCGGTCGACCAGTCCTGGATCAGCAGCGCGCGCGGTGATCCGGCCGCCGGGCCGAACAGCGATGCGAGCTGGGCGCGCACCGCATCCTCCAGCCTTGCCCGGCGCGCCGCCCGCATCGCGGCCGGCCAGGCGAAGAAGCCGAACAGCGCCGCCTCGCCCGCGGCACCGGGCAGGCTGGCATCGTGAATCTCGCCCAGCGGCCCGCACCGGCTGAAGGCCCCGCCGGATAGGCCGGAAGCGCGCCAGACCGGCGCGTCGTAGATCGCCAGCGCCTTGGCGTGCCCGGCCATCCAGGTCGGCACCGCCTCGAACTGCCGCAGCGAAGCGGCGGGCAGGGCGGGCGCAAAGCCGATCGTCGCCGCCAGTCGCGGCGGCAGCGCCAGCGCCACGCGCCGCGCCCGCAGCGCTGCCGCCCCGGTCTCGACGCCGACCGCATCCGACTCCAGGACCAGCCGCTCGACCCGGGTGCCGAGCCGGATCGTGCCGGGGGCGAGGCGGGCGGCGAATCCTTCGGCGAGGGCGGCGATCCCGCCCTCGACCCGCATGCTCGGCGGCTCCTGCGCGAAGCCGTGGGGCAGGCGCTGGGCCGTCCCGTCGCTGTCCTGGAACACGAAGCCGCCTTCATCCGCCTGGCGGTAGAGCCGGAGGCCGAGTGCAGCGGCGGCCCGCGCCACGCGCGGCTGCATGGCCGGCCAGATCCAGGCCGGGCCGAGATCGTAGCAGCCTGAAGCGGTGCGATGCACGAGGCTTCGCCCGCCGATTCGCGAACGCGCCTCGATCACCGCGACATCCTGGCCCGCTTCCTGCGCGCGTGCCGCGAGGGCGAGCCCGGCAAGGCCCGCCCCGACCACGATCAGGTCGTGCATGGCGTCAGGCGGCCGCCGGCAGATGGCCGCTCTTGCGGTAGAGCAGCGCTCCGTCGGCGCTGGCCAGCGCGAGCCGGCTGCCGGCGGGCAGCCGCAGCCATGTGCCGGCGCCGAGCGTCGCGCCGTCCCGCGCGATCGACCCCTCGACCACGAAGATCTCGACGCCGCGCGGATAGGCCTGCTCCGCGCTCTCGATCCCGGCGGCGAGGCGAATCATGTCCACCTGCTCCCAGGGCGCCGAAAACAGCAGCGCTTCCGACCACCCCGGCGCCCGCTCGCGCCACAGCCCGGGATCGGTGGTGTCGATGCGCACCGGCGCGGCCTCTTCCGGCGGCATCTGCCGCAGCTTCACCAGGATCGTCGCCCCCGGCGCGCTGGAGGGCGTGTGCCGCGACCCGGGCGGATTGCGCACGTAATGCCCGCGCGGAAAATCTCCGGTCTCGTCCGAGAACACGCCGTCCAGCACCAGGAATTCCTCGCCCTCGTCATGCCGGTGCGGGCTGAAGGCCGAACCCGGCGCGTAGCGCACCAGCGAGGTCGCCCGCGCCACCTCGCCGCCGTCGCGCTCCAGCATCCGTCGCTCCACGCCGGCCATCGGCGAGGCGATCCAGTCGAGCGCCGCCGAATCGACGAGCGCCGGCTGGCGAAGATCGGCGTTGATCTGCATGTCTGCTCCTTTCGGCCCGTGGCCGGTCCCAAACACATTCTATCGCCTGCATATGGCCTGTTTCGTGCCGAGGGCAAACCGCTGTTGCCTTGCCGGTCTATTGTATTTTCCCGACCGACCCATATCCTGAGCGCAGGGAAGGCGCGCTGCGGCCGCCGTCAGCAACTGGAAGATGAGGAATCGATCATGGTGAAATTCGGTCTTGCCCAGCCGGTCAAGCGCGTCGAGGATTCGCGGCTGCTGCGCGGCGCTGGACAATATACCGACGACGTTCCGGGCGAGGGCGCGCTGCACCTGCACGTCCTGCGTTCGCCGCACGCCGCCGCGACGATCACCGGGATCGACGCCGAGGCCGCCCGCGCGGTGCCGGGCGTCGTCGCCATCGTCACCGGCGCGGATCTCGCCGCCGAGGGCATCGCGCCGATTCCCTGCATGGTGCCGATCAAGAACCAGGACGGCACGCCGCGCGCCCAGGCCGATCGCCCGGCCCTCGCCCAGGGCGCGGTGCGCCATGTCGGCGAGCCGGTGGCCTATATCGTCGCTGAAACCGCGCAGGCCGCGCGCGATGCCGCCGAGCTGGTCGACGTCCGCTACGACACGAAGCCCTCGATCACCGATCTGGCCAGCGCGATGTCCGACAGCGCGCCGCGCGTGCATGACGACGCGCCGGCCAACCGCGTCTTCGACTGGGCGGTGGGCGACGCCGCGAAGGTGGACGAGCTGTTCGCCGCCGCCGCGCATGTGACGAAGCTGCGCATCGTCAACAACCGCATCGTCGTCAACTCGCTGGAGCCCCGCGCCGCCCGCGCCGAGTTCGACGCGGCGTCCGGCCGCTGGACGCTGACCACCAACACCCAGGGCGGCTGGCTGCTGAAGGACTGCCTCGCCGGCGCCGTGTTCAAGGTGGAGCCGGCGAAGTTCCGGGTCATCACCCCGGATGTCGGCGGCGGCTTCGGCATGAAGCTGTTCGTCTATCCCGAGCATGTCATGGTCTGCCACGCCGCCCGCAAGCTGGGCCGGCCGGTGAAATGGACCTCCGAGCGCAGCGAGGCGTTCCTCTCCGACACGCATGGGCGCGACCACATCACCATCGGCGAGCTGGCGCTCGACGCCGATCACCGGATCACCGCCATGCGGGTGACGGACACGGCGAACATGGGCGCCTATCTCTCGAATTTCGGCCCCTTCATCCCGACCCTCGCCGGCACCAAGGTGCTGGCCAGCGTCTATGGCATGAAGGCGATCCATGCGCGGGTGTTCGGCGTGTTCACCAACACCGTGCCGGTCGACGCCTATCGCGGCGCCGGCCGCCCGGAGAGCAACTATCTCGTCGAGCGGCTGATCGACGCCGCCGCCCGCGAACTCGGGATCGACCGCGCCGAGCTGCGCCGCATCAACATGGTGCCGGCGAGCGCCATGCCCTTCACCACCGCGATGGCGCAGACCTACGATTCGGGCGATTTCCACAAGGTGCTCGACCATGCGCTCGACATGATCGACTGGAAGGGCTTCCCCGCCCGCCGCGCGAAGTCGGCTGCCGCCGGCAAGCGGCGCGGCATCGGCATGGCCTATTACCTCGAGGCGACCGGCGGCGCGCCGGAGGAGCGCGCCGAGATCCGTTTCACCAGGGATGGGCATGTCGATGTCTATGTCGGCACCCAGTCCACCGGCCAGGGCCATGAAACCGCCTATGTGCAGCTGGTGAACGACCGGCTCGGCATCGATCCTGACAAGATCCGTGTCCGCCAGGGCGATACCGACACGATTCCGCAGGGTGGCGGCACCGGCGGCGCGCGCAGCCTTTATTCCGAGGGCCAGGCCATCGCGCTGACCACCGCGACCATTCTCGAAAAGGGCCGCAAGGCCGCGGCCGATCATCTGGAGGCCGCGGAGGCCGACATCGTGTTCCAGGACGGCGCGTTCCGCATCGTCGGCACCGACCGGGCGATCGACGTCATCACCCTGGCGGCGGACCTGCACGGCGATCAGGGCAACGCGCTCGATACCGCCGAGATCGCCAAGATCGAGAAGCACACCTTCCCGAACGGCTGCCACATCGCCGAGGTCGAGATCGATCCGGAAACCGGCGTCACCTCGGTGCTGCGCTATCTGGTGTGCGACGATGTCGGCACCATCGTGAATCCGATGATCGTGCGCGGCCAGGTGCATGGTGGCGTCGCCCAGGGGCTCGGGCAGGCGCTGCTGGAGAACACCGCCTACGACCCGGAGTCGGGCCAGCTCGTCGCCGGCAGCCTGATGGATTATGCGCTGCCCCGCGCCGACGACCTGCCGGATATCGAGGTGGAGTTCGTCTCGGTGCCCTGCGCCTCGAACCCGCTCGGCGTGAAGGGCGCGGGCGAGGCCGGCGCCGTCGGCTCGCCGCCGGCGCTGATCAACGCGGTGATCGACGCGCTTGCCGTCGACGGTATCCGCGAGATCGACATGCCGGCGACGCCCGAGCGCGTCTGGCAGGCGATCTCGGCGCGGCAGGCCGCTTGATCCACCTGGTCAAGCTCGCGGTCGGCGTGAAGGATCCCGGCCACCTGGCCGAGATCCAGCGCCGCCGCGCCGTGGCCGATCCGCCGCTGCGCCACCAGACCCGCAGCTTTCCCAAGCGCGCGGCGGAGCTGACCGATGGAGGGTCGATCTACTGGGTCATCACCGGCGCCGTGCTGGTTCGCCAGCGTGTGCTCGACGTCACCGAGGATGTCTGGGATGACGGCACGCGCTGCACCGGCCTCGTGCTCGACCCCACGCTCGTCCGGGTCGAGGCGCGGCCGATGAAGCCCTTCCAGGGCTGGCGCTACCTCGCGCCGGACGACGCGCCCGCCGACCTGCCGGAAGGCGGCCGCACTTCCGGCATCGAGGACTTGCCGCCGGCGCTGCGGCGCGACCTGCGCGCCCTGGCGCTGCTGCCATGACGTTCCGCCTGCCGTGGTCGCGCCCGTGCGTGCCGGTGATCCGGCTTGCCGGGCTGATCTCGCCGCGCGAGGGGGCGGTCAATCTCGAACGCTTTGCTCCGGCCATCGACCGCGGTTTCGACCTCGCGAAGGGCGGGACGAAGCTGCTGATCCTCGCGATCGAGAGCCCCGGCGGCTCGCCGGTGCAATCCGACCTGATCGGCCGGCATATCCGCCGCAAGGCCGAGGAGACGGGCGTGCGCGTTCTCGCCGTGATCGGCGATGTCGGCGCCTCGGGCGGCTACTGGATCGCCTGCGCCGGCGACGAGATCTTCGCCAATCCGATGTCGATCGTCGGCTCGATCGGGGTGGTCGGCGGCGGTTTCGGCCTGCATGACCTGATCCGCCGCTTCGGGATCGAGCGCCGCGTCGTCACCGCCGGCGCCAACAAGCTGCGCAACGATCCGTTCTCGCCCGAACGGCCGGGGGACGCCGCATTCAACCAGGCGCTGCTCGACGACATTCACGACGCCTTCAAGGCGTGGGTGCGGGAGCGCCGCGGCGCCGCCCTGAAAGGCGACGACACGGTGTTCGACGGCTCCTACATGCTGGGTAGCGCGGCGAAGGCACGCGGTCTGATCGACGGATTCGGCGATGTGCGCGGCCTGATCACCGGGCGCTGCGGCCCGCGCGCGAAGCCGGTCTTTCTTGGCCCGAAGCGGAAATTCTCGCTGCTGCGGCTGTTTGGCCGCTCCAGCCTGATCGAACTCGCCAATGCGATGGAGGCCGAGGCGCTCACGCCGAAACTCGGCTGAGCGCCCCGGTCGCTTCGGCGTCTTACGACGCCTGGGTCACGAACTTGGTGGCGAGATAGGCCTCGATCGCCTCGGCGCCGCCTTCCCAGCCATAGCCGCTGTCCTTCATGCCGCCGAACGGCGTCTCGGGCAGGGCGATGCCGTGATGGTTGATCGAGATCATCCCCGATTCGATGCGGTCGCCCAGCGCCGTGACCGTTCTGGCCGACCGCGAATAGGCGTAGGCGGCGAGGCCGTATTCCAGCCGGTTGGCCTCGGTCACCGCGTCCTCGAAGGTCGAGAAACGGTTGACCAGCGCGAGCGGGCCGAACGGTTCCTCGTTCATCACCCGCGCCGTGGTCGGAATGTCGGTCAGCACGGTGGGCTGGAAGAAATATCCCTTGTTGCCGATCCGCTCGCCGCCTTCGGCCACCTTCGCGCCGTGCTTCGTCGCGTCGGCGATGAAGCCCTCGATCGCCGGGATGCGGCGCTCGTTGGCGAGCGGCCCCATCGTCGTGCCCTCCTCGAGCCCGTTGCCGACCTTGATTTTCCGGACCGCGCCGAGGAAGCGCTCCATGAACCCGTCATAGACGCTCTCCTGCACGAGGAAGCGCGTCGGCGCGACGCAGACCTGGCCGGCATTGCGGAACTTGTTGGCGGCGAGGATCTTCGCCGCCGCGTCGAGATCGGCGTCCTCGAAGACGATCGCCGGCGCGTGGCCGCCGAGTTCCATCGTCGCCCGCTTCATGTGCGCCCCGGCGAGGGCGGCGAGATGCTTGCCCACCGCGGTCGAGCCGGTGAAGGAGATCTTCCGCACCGCGCGGTGCGGGATCAGATATTCGGAAATCTCGGCCGGCACGCCGTAGACGAGGTTGAGCACGCCCGGCGGCAGCCCGGCATCGGCGAAGGCGCGCACCAGCTCGGCGCAGGCGCCCGGCGTTTCCTCCGGCCCCTTCAGGATCACCGCGCAGCCGGCGGCCAGCGCGGCCGAGACCTTGCGCACCGCCTGGTTGATCGGGAAGTTCCACGGCGTGAAGGCGGCGACGATGCCGACCGGCTCCTTGACCACGAGCTGGTAGACGCCCGCCGCCCGCGCCGGGATCACCCGGCCATAGGTGCGCTTCGCCTCTTCGGCGAACCAGTCGATCACGTCGGCGGCGACCGTGGTTTCGCCCTTCGCCTCGGCGAGCGGCTTGCCCTGTTCCATCGTCATGATCGTGGCGATCTCGGGAATCCGCGCCCGGATCAGCTCGGCGGCCTTGCGCAGCAGCGCCGCGCGCTGGAATGCCGGCGTCGCCCGCCAGGTCGCATAGCCAGCCTCCGCCGCTGCGATCGCGGCGTCGAGATCCTCGCGCCCCGCATGGGCGGCGGTGCCGATCACCTCCTCGGTCGCCGGGTTGATCACGTCGAGCGTGCGGCCCGAGGCGGATTTCGTCCATGCCCCGCCGATATGCAGCAAAACGTCCTTGTACATCTATGATCCTGTCTCTGTGTCCTGTCTGGCCGCCGGTTCAGACGGTGGCCAGCACCTTGCGCAGCTTGTCGAACATCTCGTCGAGCTGGTCGTCGGTGGTGATGAAGAGCGGGGCGAAGATCACCGTATCGCCGGCAACCCGCAGCACCAACCCCTGTTCGAAGGCGCGGCGCAGCACGGCGAAGCCACGCTTGCCCGGCCCGCCCTCGGGCGCGAGGTCGACCGCGCCGAGCAGGCCGAAACCGCGGGTGTCGATGACGATCGGGACGTCGCGCAGTGCCGCGATGCGTTCGAGGAATTTCGGCGCCAGCGCCGCGCCGCGCGCGAACAGGTCATCCTCGCGGAAAATCTTCAGCGTCGCCAGCGCGGCGGCGCAGGCCACCGGATGCGCCGAATAGGTGTAGCCGTGGAAGAACTCCACCGCCTCCGGCCCGGCGGCATCGAGAATCGCCTGCTGCACGTCCTCCCGCACGGCGACGGCGGCCATCGGGATGTTGCCGTTGGTGATCGCCTTGGCCATGGTCAGCATGTCCGGCACCACGCCGAACGCATCCGCCGCGAAGGGCGCGCCGGTGCGGCCGAAGCCGCAGATCACCTCGTCGAAGATCAGCAGGATGCCGTGCTTCGTGCAGATCTCGCGCAACCGCTCCAGATAGCCCTTCGGCGGCACCAGCACACCCGTCGATCCCGCGATCGGCTCGACGATGCAGGCGGCGATGGTGTCGGCGCCATAGAGATCGATCATGCGCTGCAGATCGTCGGCGAGATCGACGCCGCCATGCTCGCCCTGGCCCATCTGGAAGCGGTTCTCGGGGATGTGCGTGTGCCGCATATGCGCGACACCCGGCAGGCCAAGGCCGAATGCCTCGCGGTTCTTCACCATGCCGCCGACCGACCAACCGCCGAAATTGACCCCGTGATAGCCGCGCGCCCGGCCGATGATCCGCTGCCGCTGCCCCTGGCCGCGCACGCGGTGATACTGGATCGCGACCTTGAGCGCGGATTCGACCGCTTCCGATCCCGAGCCGGCGAAGAACACGCGGTTCAGCCCGGCGGGCAGCATCTGCGCCAGTTCGGTGGCCAGCCGGAACGAGCCGGGCACGCCGAACTGGAAGGCCGGCGCGTAATCCAGCTCCTCGAGCTGCCGCGCCACCGCGTCGCGGATCTCGCGCCGCCCGTGTCCGGCCGGCGTGGTGTAGAGGCCGGAGACCGAGTCCAGCAGCTTCTCGCCCGCCGTATTCCAGTAATGCACCCCCTCGGCGCGGGCGATGATGCGCGGCGCATCATGGAACTGCTTGTTGGCGGTGAAGGGCATCCAGTGATGGATCAGCGGCTCGTTCGAGCGCGAAGCGGGCTGGTTCATGGAACGGTCCTCGCAGAAAGGAAATATCGTCAGCTTATTATTTTAATCGGAACACGCGCAAGCCTGGCGGTTGATGTGCCGTTTCGTGACAGTCTGTCGATTATCCTGAACACATCACCGTCGTTTCGCCGCCCCTTGGCCCGCGCCGCCGCCGGGCCTAAAAGCGGTGCTCGACTATAATGGGAGTTTAAATATATGAAACTGTTCAGGCATGGCGCCAGCGGCGCCGAACGTCCGGGAATTGTCGATGCCTCCGGCGCGCTGCGCGACCTCTCCGGCGTCATTGCCGAAATCGACGCCACCGTTCTCTCCGATGCCGGGCTTGCGCGCCTCGCCGCGCTCGACGCCGCGACGCTGCCGCTGGTGCCCGCCGGCACGCGGATCGGCGCGCCGGTTCCCCGGCCGGTCAATTTCATCTGCATCGGCCTCAACTATGCCGACCATGCGGCCGAATCCGGGCTCAAGGTGCCGGAGGAGCCGATCATCTTCCTCAAGGCCGGCAGCGCGTATTCGGGCCCGAACGACGATATCGTGATCCCGCCCGGCTCGAAGGAGACGGACTGGGAGGTCGAACTCGGCGTGATCATCGGCACCGGCGGCTCCCATATCGCCGAGGACGCGGCGCTCGATCACGTCGCCGGCTACTGCGTGGTCAACGATGTCAGCGAACGCGAATACCAGATCCGCCGCGGCGGCACGTGGGACAAGGGCAAGGGCTGCCCGAGCTTCGGCCCGACCGGCCCCTTCCTCGTCACCCGCGACGAGGTGCCCGATCCGCAGGCTCTCGATCTCTGGTGCGAGGTCGACGGCAAGCGGATGCAGAACGGCAACACGCGGACGATGATCTTCGGCGTGAAGACGCTGGTCTCCTATGTCAGCCGCTTCATCCGGCTCGAACCCGGTGACATCATCGCCACCGGCACACCGCCCGGCGTCGGCATGGGCATCAAGCCTGAGCCGGTCTTCCTGCGGCCCGGCCAGACCGTGCGCCTCGGCATCGCCGGGCTTGGCGAGCAGACGCAGAAGACGACCGGCGGCTGATTCGCGCCCGGCATGACCGGAAAGGCCGGATTGCCCGGTGCCGCGCGCGGGCTGTATTGCACCCCGGCGGCACCGGGCCCGGCCATCCGGACGCCGTGCCGCGCGATCTGGATTTTCGTTAATTCTCCTGCCATTGCCGCCGGGGCCAAGCTTCAGTAAAGGCCGATCATGCGCCGCTCGACCCTCACCCTTGTTCTCCTCCCCGCGATTCTCGCCGGCTGTGCCGTGCCCGGCCGAAGAACGCCCGGACCCTATGCCGGGGCGCCGTCGCTGGTCGACGTTGCGGCCCTCACCAGCTTCAACGGCCGCCTGCCGCTGGTCACCATCCCCGAATCCACGGAAATCTGGTCGCCATCGGTGAAATACGCGGTGGATGCCGCGTTGAAGATCAATCCCAAGGCGCGCTTCCGCGTCTATGTCACCGGCCCGACGGCGGGCGGTCCCGCCGCCGCCGAAATGGCGATGGCGCGCCTCGCGCCGCGCGCGGCCCAGGTCGCGGATGCCATCGTCGCCGACGGTGTCGCGCCCGATCACGTCTCGCTCGGCGCCTCGGCGCCGCTGCACGCGGTACCGCCGCCCGCAACACCCGAGATCGTGGTCTTCGCGAAGTAATGCCCGTCGCTGATCTGGCGACGGCCGCGCTGCGCCTTCTCGAACCGGAGACGGCGCACAACGCCGCCATTGCGGCGCTGCGCCTCGGCCTCGCCGGAAGGCAGCGTGTTCCCGCCGATCCGCGCCTCGCCATGCCGGCCTTCGGACGGACCATCGCCCTGCCGATCGGCCTCGCCGCCGGGTTCGACAAGAACGCCGCCGCCCTCGCCGGCCTGTCCCGCCTCGGCTTCGGCTTCGTCGAGGCCGGCACCGTCACCCGCCGGCCGCAGCCGGGCAATCCGAAGCCCCGCCTGTTCCGCCTCGAGGATGACGGCGCGCTGATCAACCGCATGGGCTTCAACAATCTCGGAATCGAGGGTTTCGCCGCCCGCCTTGCCAGGACTGACCGCGCGCTCACGGCGCTCGGCGCCAATCTCGGCATCAACAAGGAGGGCGCCGATCCGCTGGCCGACTACCCCGCCCTGGTCGCCGCGGTCGCCCCGCATGCCGACTACGTCGCGATCAACGTCTCTTCGCCGAACACGCCTGGCCTGCGCGACCTGCAGGCCGCCGACCGTCTGGCCGCGATCCTCGACGCGATCCGCGCCGCCGTGCCCAACGCGCCGCCGCTCTTCGTCAAGCTGGCCCCCGATCTCGACGAGGCGGCGCTGCCCGAGCTGGTCGACATGGCGATCGGCCGCGCGGTGGCCGGGCTGATCGTCAGCAACACCACGCTCGCCCGGCCCGAGAGCCTGCGCGGCGCGGCGCGCGGCGAGGCCGGCGGCCTGTCCGGCGCGCCGCTGTTCAACCGGGCGACGCGCATGCTCGCCCGCGTCCGCCTGCTCGCCGGCGACCGGCTTCTGCTGATCGGCGTCGGCGGCGTGGC
Source organism: Acidiphilium multivorum AIU301 (assembly GCF_000202835.1). NCBI lineage: Bacteria > Pseudomonadati > Pseudomonadota > Alphaproteobacteria > Acetobacterales > Acidocellaceae > Acidiphilium > Acidiphilium multivorum. Next base: position 2,431,650 of record NC_015186.1, on the reverse strand, counting down.
GACGCCGGAACAGGCCCTCGCCAAGTTCCGCGCCGGCGCCAGCCTCGTGCAGGTCTATACCGCCTTCGTCTATCAGGGGCCGTCATTGCTGCCCCGCCTCGCCGCCGGCCTGTCCGCCCTGCTCGACCAGTACGGCGCCGCCACCCTCGCCGAGCTCGTCGGCCGCGATGCCGACCGCCTCGCGGAGATCGCTCCATGACCGCCGATACGATGAGCGTCGAAACCCTCGCCCATGATCACGACGGCTTCATCGTCGATCTCTGGGGCGTGGTGCATGACGGCGTGCGCCCCTATCCCGGCGTTCCCGCCTGCCTGCGCCACCTGCGCGAGGCCGGCAAGCGCGTCGTCTTCCTCTCCAACGCGCCCCGCCGCACCGCGCCGGTCGCCGCCGCCCTGGCCGCGATGGACATCGGCCCCGAGCTATACGACGGCATCATGACCAGCGGCGAAGCCGTCCGCGCTGCGCTGGTCTCACGCACCGAGCCCGATTTCGCGGCCCTGGGCGACCGTCTGTTCCATCTCGGCCCGCCGCGCGACCGCAACCTGTTCGATGATCTCGGCCTCGCCGAGGCCGACCGCCCCGGCGCCGCCGATTTCCTGCTCAACACCGGCCCGGACGATCTCGCGCCGCCCGACGATCCCGCCGCCTTCGATCCGTTGCTGCGTGAGGCCCTCGGGGCCGGGTTGCCGATGGTCTGCGCCAACCCGGACCTGGAGGTGATTCGCGACGGGCGCCGCATCATCTGTGCCGGCACGCTCGCCCAGCGCTACGCCGCCTGGGGCGGGCGGGTGATCTGGCGGGGCAAGCCCGATCCCGCCGTCTATCGCCCGACCCTCGACCTGCTCGGCACCGAACCTGGCCGGACCATCGCGTTCGGAGATTCGCTGCGCACCGACATCGCCGGCGCGAAGGCGGCCGGCATCGCCTCGGTGCTCGTGCTGTCCGGCATCCACGTCGCCACGCCGGCCGAGGCGCGGGCGGATTGCGCGGCCGCCGGGCTCGATCCGCGCGCCATCATCGGCGGGTTCCGCTGGTAAGGGTTCATCCCCGCGCCGTTTCGTGATAGCGCCGGGGTCATGACAATCCGCGTCCGTTTCGCGCCGTCGCCCACCGGCATGCTCCATATCGGCGGCGCCCGCACCGCCCTGTTCAACTATCTCTTCGCCCGCCATCACGGCGGCCAGTTCCTGCTCCGCGTCGAGGATACCGATCGCGAGCGCAGCACGCCCGAGGCAACGAAGGTCATCCTCGACGCGCTCGACTGGCTCGACCTGAAGCCCGACGAACCGCCGGTCTACCAGTCGACCCGCTATGCCCGCCATCGCGAGGTGGCCGAGCAGATGCTCGCCGCCGGCCAGGCCTATCGCTGCTACTGCTCCCGCGAGGAGCTTGCCGAGATGCGCGCCGAGGCCGAGCGGAGCAAAAAACCGTTCCGCTATGACGGGCGCTGGCGCGACCGCGATCCGGCCGAAGCGCCGGCCGGCGTCGATCCGGTCATCCGCCTGCGCGCCCCGCGCGAGGGCGAGACCGTGATCCACGATCTCGTCCAGGGCGAGGTGCGGGTGAAGAACGCCGAGCTGGACGACATGATCCTGCTGCGCTCCGACGGCACGCCGACCTATCTGCACGCCGTCGTGGTGGATGACCACGACATGGGCATCACCCATGTCATCCGCGGCGACGACCATCTGACCAACACGTTCCGCCAGGCCCAGATCTACGACGCGATGGGCTGGGCGCGGCCGAATTTCGCCCATATCCCCCTGATCCACGGCGCGGACGGTGCGAAACTCTCGAAGCGTCACGGCGCCGTCTCGGTCCTGCAGTTCCGCGACGAGGGCTATCTGCCCGAGGCGCTCTGCAACTACCTGCTCCGCCTCGGCTGGGGCCATGGCGATGCCGAGATCCTGCCCCGCGAGGAGCAGGTCGCGCTGTTCGACCTCGATGGCGTCGGCCGCGCCGCGAGCCGGATGGACTATGCCAAGCTGCTCCACGTCAACGCCGTCTTCCTCCGCGCCGCCGAGGACGAACGCCTTGCCGCCGATGTCGTCGCCCGGCTCGAACGCGATCACGGCTTTCCGGTGAGCACCGAGGCGGCGGGCCGCATCGCGATGCTGATGCCGGGGCTGAAGGACCGCGCCCGCACCCTGGCCGAACTGGCGGAATCCGCCCTGTTCGTCGTTCGTGAGGCGCCGTTGCCGATGACCGAGAAGGCCGAAGCCCTGCTCACCGAGGCGGCGCGCGACGACCTCGCCGCCCTGCTGCTCGATTTCGACAAGACCGATTTCTCGAAGGCGGCGCTGCACGAGGCGATGAAGGCCTATGCCGAGCGCGAGGAGAAAAAGCTCGGCGCCATTGCCCAGCCGCTCCGCGCGGCGCTGACCGGCAGCACCGTCAGCCCGCCGATCGACGCGGTGATGGAAGCGCTCGGCCCGATCGAGGTCCGCAAGCGGATCTTTGCCGTCCTCGGCGAATAGCGCCGCCGTCGCCGGCCGAAAAAATGGCGGGCGCCGCAAGGCCGCCCGCCATTCGCGTTTCAGCCGGGGAGGGAACGGAACATCAGCGATTGACCGCCTTCAGCCCCGCTTCCGGATAGCGCGTTCCCGCCACCGCATCCGCCGGCATGATCCGCTCGATCGCGGCGAGGTCTTCCGGCGTCAGCGTCACGTCGAGCGCGCCGATATTCTCGTCGAGATAGGCCCGCCGCTTGGTGCCCGGAATCGGCACGATGTCCTCGCCCTGCGCCAGCACCCAGGCCAGCGCGAGTTGCCCGGCGGTGCACTTCTTCTCCGCCGCAAGCGCCTTCACCTTCCCGACCAGTTCGAGATTCTTCGCGAAATTCTCGCCCTGGAAGCGTGGGGCGTGGCGCCGCCAGTCATCGGCGGCGAGATCCTCGGGCCTTGCGATCGCCCCGGTCAGGAAGCCGCGGCCGAGCGGCGAATAGGGCACGAAGCCGATTCCGAGTTCGCGCACGGTGGCGAGAATCTCGCCCTCCGGCTCGCGCGACCAGAGCGAATACTCGGTCTGCAGCGCGGTGATCGGATGGACCTTGTGCGCCCGGCGGATCGTGGCCGGCGCCGCCTCGGACAGGCCGAGATGCCGCACCTTGCCGGCCTTCACGAGGTCCGCCATCGCGCCCACCGTCTCCTCGATCGGCACGTTCGGATCGACGCGATGCTGATAGTAGAGATCGATCGTGTCGATCCCGAGCCGCTTCAGCGAGGCGTCGCAGGCGCGGCGCACATAGTCAGGCCGCCCGTTGATGCCGACCCGCTGCCGGTCCTCGGTGAATTCATTGCCGAACTTGGTCGCGAGCACGATCCTGCTCCGGTTCGCCTTCACGAAATCCGACAGCAGGCGCTCATTGTCGCCAAAGCCGTACATGTCGGCGGAATCGAAGAAGGTGATGCCGCGTTCCAGCGCGCGCTCCAACGTCGCGCGCGCTTCCGCCTCGTCGCGTCCGCCATAGAAATCCGACATGCCCATGCAGCCGAGGCCCAGGGCGGAAACCGTGAGTGATCCGAGTTTCCTTGTCTTCATGCGTCTCTCCGTCAGTTGATCCGCCGCCCATATGGGGCGTTCCGCCCCGTCATGCAGCCCCGTGCCGGCCAATGGCGCAACTTGTCCTTGATCCCGATCAAGGCTCGGCTTGTTGCGGTGCAGCAACATGGTGCCATGCCCGGCGCGCCGTGCGCCGGCACTTCGAGAAGGATCCGACCATCATGAAGGCTTGCATGACGGCTGCCGGCGTCGCTGCGTTGCTCCTCGCCTCGGCGCTGCCGGCCGCCGCACAGGTGACTGGCCCGACCGGCTTTCACGCCGGCGACATCCTCGTCCGCCTGCGGGCGGATGGCGTCCTGCCGCGCAATTCATCGAGCGACGTATCGGTCATCGGCGGTCATGTGAAGGCGTCGGACACCGCGATTCCCGAGATCGACCTCTCCTATTTCTTCACGCCCCACATCGCGGTGGAGGCGATCGCCGGCACCTCGCGCCACAATGTCGAGGTCACCGGCTCGGCGCTCGGCACGGTGAAGGTGGGCAGCGTCTGGGTGCTGCCGCCCACCGTCACCCTGCAATACCATTTCGGCGGCATGGGGGATTTCGTCCCCTATGTCGGTGCCGGCCTGTCGGTCCTGTTCTATTACGGCCAGAGCACCGCCTCCGACCTCAAGTCCCTCGGGCTCGACTCGGTAACCTACCGCACGGGCATCGGCCCGGCGATCGAGGCCGGGTTCGACTGGCACGTGCAGGGACGCTGGTATGCGAACTTCGTGGTCAAGCAGATCTTCGCCGGCACGCGGGCGAGCGTCGGCCATGGCACGATCGTCGCGCATGCCGCGATCAACCCGACGATCGTCGGCGCCGGCATCGGCTACCGGTTCTGAACCGCACCGCACGGGCCGGCGCCCGCTGGCGTTGACGCCGGCCCGAGGCGCGCTTCCCGACTCGACAGACGCGCCGCCGCCCTGTATAGCGCGCCTCTCAATCGGAACGCGGGAGGCTCGGCCACGGGTGGCTGGGCCGTTGGAACCGCGGTCCATTGGCGTGTTCCGGGCTCGCCCGGCGGCACGCCTTCGGATCAGGAGTGCGCCTCATGGCGAAGAAAGTCGTCGGCTATATCAAGCTGCAGATTCCTGCGGGCAAGGCGAATCCGTCGCCGCCCGTCGGCCCCGCGCTCGGCCAGCGCGGCCTCAACATCATGCAGTTCTGCAAGGATTTCAACGCGGCCACGCAGGGGATGGAAGTGGGCATGCCGGTGCCGGTGGTGATCACCGCCTATGCCGACCGCACCTTCAGCTTCATCACCAAGACGCCGCCGAACACCTATTTCCTCAAGAAGGCCGCGGGCATCCAGAAGGGTTCGACCGCGACCGGCAAGGGCGCCGCCGTCGGCAAGGTGACGATGAGCCAGCTGCGCGAGATCGCCCAGACCAAGATGGTGCACATGAACGCGAACGACGTCGACGGCGCGGTGCGCATGCTGGTCGGTTCGGCCCGCTCGATGGGCCTTTCGGTGGTGGAGGGCTGATCATGGCAAAGAACAAGCGGCTCGCGAAGGCCCAGTCCGCCGTCGATCGCGCGAAGCTCTACCCGGTGGTGGAGGCGATGGCGCTGGTGAAATCCAATGCCACCGCGAAGTTCGACGAAACCGTCGAGCTCTCGCTCAATCTCGGCATCGATCCGCGTCACGCCGACCAGATGGTCCGTGGCCTGATCTCCCTGCCGAACGGCACCGGCAAGACGCTGCGCGTCGGCGTGTTCGCCCGCGGCCCGAAGGCCGAAGAGGCGAAGGCCGCCGGTGCCGACGTGGTGGGCGCGGAAGACCTCGCCGAACTGGTGCAGAACGGCACGATCGAATTCGACCGCTGCATCGCGACGCCGGACATGATGGCCCTGGTCGGCCGGCTCGGCAAGATCCTCGGCCCGCGCGGCCTGATGCCGAACCCCAAGCTCGGCACCGTGACGATGGACGTGAAGGGCGCGATCACCGCGGCCAAGTCCGGCCAGGTCGAGTTCCGCGCCGAGAAGGCGGGCATCATCCATGCCGGTATCGGCAAGGCGAGCTTCGAGGCCGAAAAGCTGATCGAGAACGCCAAGGCTCTGGTCGATGCGATCCAGAAGGCCAAGCCGACGGGTGCGAAGGGCACCTATCTGCAGAAGGCCGCCCTGTCGTCGACGATGGGGCCCGGCGTGCGGGTGGATGTCAGCAGCCTGACAGCCTGACGAGATGCGCCGGGGCCTCGGCCCCGGCCATGACGGGATCGGCCGGTTCACGCCGGCGGTTCCGGACCTGTCCAAGACGGTATGTGGCGCAAGCCTTGAAGGGAGTTCTCCCGCACACCGGAGACGGGGATCGGAGCGTTTCGTTCCGATGGTTCCGATCTGAGGACAGGCGAACGGCGGCCGGGATGGTCCCGGCCGCTTGGGCAACCCGGCGGGATGCGGTCCAAACGCACCCCGCCTGACGAGTGGAGATCGACGTGGATCGCGCACAGAAGCGTGAATTCGTGGACCAACTCGCCGCGGTGTTCGCCGAGACGTCGATGGTCGTGGTCAGCCGTAATGACGGTCTGACCGTGGCCGATGTCACGGCGCTGCGCGTGAAGATGCGGGAAGCGGGCGCGCAGTACAAGGTGGCGAAGAACCGTCTGGCTCACCTCGCTCTGGAAGGGACCCGATTCGACGGACTGAAGCCGATGCTGAAGGGGCCGACCGCGCTTGCGTGGTCGCAGGACCCGGTGGCGGTGGCGAAGGTGGCCGTCGAGTTCGCCAAGACCAACGAGAAGTTCGTGCTGGTCGGCGGCGCGCTGGGGACGCAGATGCTCGATGCATCCGGCGTCAAGGCGCTCGCCGAACTGCCGTCGCTCGATCAGCTCCGCGCCAAGCTCCTGGGTCTCATCCAGGCGCCGGCGACGAAGGTGGCGGGTGTGCTGCAGGCGCCGGCCGGCCAGCTCGCGCGGGTCTTTGCGGCCTATGCCAGGGCGGATGAGGCCGACGCGGCCTGATACGACATGAGGCGGGCCGGCACTCCCGGCTTGCATGGAACCAACTGAACGACTATTCTAAGGAATTGAACAATGGCTGATCTGGCAAATCTGGTTGAACAGCTTTCGAGCCTGACGGTTCTCGAAGCGGCGGAGCTTTCCAAGCTGCTCGAGGAGAAGTGGGGCGTTTCGGCTGCGGCTCCGGTCGCGGTCGCGGCGGCTGCACCCGCCGGCGGTGGCGCTGCCGCCGCGCCGGTCGAGGAGAAGACCGAATTCAACGTGATCCTCAAGTCCTCTGGCGACAAGAAGATCAACGTGATCAAGGAAATCCGCACGATCACCGGTCTCGGCCTGAAGGAGGCCAAGGATCTGGTCGAGGGCGCGCCGAAGACCGTGAAGGAAGGCGTGAACAAGGACGAGGCCGAGAAGATCAAGAAGGTTCTGGAAGAGCAGGGCGCATCTGTCGGCATCGAGTGATGTTACCCCGCGCCGCACGGCCTTCGGGCCGGCGGCGCGACAGGACTGAAACTGGCGGGGCGCCCCCTGGCGCTCCGCCCGTTTGCCGTTGCGTGCCTCGGGTGAGGGCGGAGCGGCGGTTGATGACTGGCGGGGTTTCCCGCCGCTGACGCGGCGACGCCCGGGCTGATGGTAGCCCCGGGCCGCGGCGCGGTCACTGGAATATAGATCGGGGTCTGAGCATGAATGCGATTTCGGGTGGCCTGAACAAAGTTTCCTTCACCAATCGCAAGCGCATCCGCAAGAGCTTCGGGCGTATCCCTGAAACCACGCCGATGCCCAATCTGATCGACGTGCAGCGCGCAAGCTACGATGCGTTCCTGCAGATGCACGTCTCGCCCGACTCCCGCACCAATTCCGGCCTGCAGGAAGTCTTCAAGTCGGTTTTCCCGATCGACGACTTCGCCGGCCGCGGCCGTCTCGAATTCGTCTATTACGAGCTCGAGGAGCCGAAATACGACGTCGAGGAATGCATCCAGCGCGGCATGACCTACGCGGCCCCGCTGAAGGTGGTGCTGCGCCTGATCGTCTGGGACGTCGATGAAGACACCGGCGCCCGCTCGATCCGCGACATCAAGGAACAGCCCGTCTACATGGGCGACATGCCGCTGATGACCGACAACGGCACCTTCGTCGTGAACGGCACCGAGCGCGTCATCGTCAGCCAGATGCACCGCAGCCCCGGCGTGTTCTTCGACCACGACAAGGGCAAGACCCACAGCTCCGGCAAGTATCTCTTCGCCGCCCGCGTCATTCCCTATCGCGGCTCCTGGCTCGATTTCGAGTTCGACGCCAAGGACCTCATCTATGTCCGCATCGACCGCAAGCGGAAGCTGCCGGTCACCACGCTGCTCTATGCGCTGGAAGGCCGCGCCACCGAGGCGCTGCGCGCCGCCCGCGAGGCGAAGGGCGAGTCGCTGGAGATCGGCGAGATCCGCGGCATGGATGCCGAGGAAATCCTTACCTATTTCTACGGCAAGGTGCCCTTCACCCGCACCCGGACCAGGGACGGCGAAACCGCCTGGGCGCGCCCCTTCGAGCCGGAGACGTTCCGCGGCGCCAAGCTGGTCGAGGACCTGGTCGACGCCGAGACCGGCGAGGTCGTTGCCAAGGCCGATGACAAGCTGACCGCGCGCGTCGCCCGCCAGATCGCCGTGAAGACCCGCACGGTCCTGGTCAGCCGCGCCGACCTGATCGGCCGCTACGTCGCCGAGGATCTGTTCGACCCCAACACCGGCGAGATCTTCGCCGATGCCGGCGAGGAGATCTCCGAGGCCAAGCTCAAGACCTTCGAGGATGCCGGGCTCGACGAGATCCCGACCCTCGCGATCGACCAGGCCAAGGGGCCCTGGATCCGCAACACCCTCGCCGCCGACAAGAATGCCAGCCGCGAGGACGCGCTGATCGACATTTACCGCGTCATCCGCCCCGGCGAGCCGCCGACCTCGGAGACCGCCGAGGCGCTGTTCCGCGGCCTGTTCTTCGATGCCGAGCGCTACGACCTTTCGGCCGTCGGCCGGGTGAAGATGAACATGCGCCTCGGCCTTGAATGCGAGGACACGGTGCGCGTGCTGCGCAAGGAAGACATCCTGCGCACCATCCAGATCATGTGCGAGCTGAAGGACGGCCGCGGCCAGGTCGACGACATCGACAATCTGGGCAACCGCCGCGTCCGCTCGGTCGGCGAGCTGATGGAGAACCAGTACCGCATCGGCCTGCTGCGCATGGAGCGCGCCATCCGCGAGCGCATGGGCTCGGTCGATATCGACGGGGTGATGCCGCACGACCTGATCAACGCGAAGCCGGCGGCCGCCGCGGTCCGCGAGTTCTTCGGCTCGTCGCAGCTCTCCCAGTTCATGGACCAGACCAACCCGCTCTCGGAAGTGACGCACAAGCGCCGCCTCTCGGCCCTCGGTCCGGGCGGCCTCACCCGCGAGCGCGCCGGCTTCGAGGTGCGCGACGTGCACCCGACGCATTATGGCCGCATCTGCCCGATCGAGACGCCGGAAGGCCCGAATATCGGCCTGATCAACTCGCTCGCCACTTTCGCCAAGGTGAACAAGTACGGCTTCATCGAGACGCCCTACCGCCTCGTGAAGGACGGCAAGGTGCTCGACGAATACAAGTATCTCTCGGCGATGGAGGAAGAGCGCCTCACCGTCGCCCAGGCCGATGCGCCGAAGCTCGCCGACGGCACGCTGACCGAAGACCTCGTCTCGGTCCGCCGCAACGGCGATTTCCGCCTGGTCAAACCCGACGAGGTCACGGCGATCGACGTCTCGCCGCGCCAGCTCGTCTCGGTCGCCGCGGCGCTGATCCCGTTCCTCGAGAACGACGACGCCAACCGCGCGCTGATGGGCTCGAACATGCAGCGCCAGGCGGTGCCGCTGATCAAGTCCGATGCCCCGCTGGTCGGCACCGGCATGGAAGCGCCGGTCGCGCGCGACTCGGGGGCGACCATCGTCGCCCGCCGCGCCGGCGTGATCGACCAGATCGACGGCGCCCGCATCGTCGTCCGCGCCACGGGCGAGGACGGCACGACCCAGGGCGTCGACATCTACCGCCTGCGCAAGTTCATGCGCTCCAACCAGTCCACCTGCATCAACCAGCGCCCGCTGGTCCGCGTGGGTGACCGTGTCGGCGCCGGCGACATCATCGCCGATGGCCCGTCGACCGAGCTCGGCGAACTCGCGCTCGGCCGCAACGTGCTCTGCGCCTTCATGCCCTGGAACGGCTACAACTTCGAGGACTCCATCCTGATTTCCGAGCGGGTCGCGCGCGAGGACATGTTCACCTCGATCCATATCGAGGAATTCGAGGTCATGGCCCGCGACACCAAGCTCGGCCAGGAGGAGATCACGCGCGACATCCCGAATGTCGGCGAGGAGGCGCTCCGCAATCTCGACGAGGCGGGCATCGTCTATATCGGCGCCGAGGTGAACCCCGGCGACATCCTGGTCGGCAAGGTCACGCCGAAGGGCGAGAGCCCGATGACGCCGGAGGAAAAGCTGCTCCGCGCGATCTTCGGCGAAAAGGCGTCGGATGTGCGCGACACCTCGCTGAAGCTGCCGCCGGGCGTGAACGGCACGGTGGTCGACGTGCGGGTGTTCAACCGCCGCGGCGTCGACAAGGACGAGCGCGCCCTGGCGATCGAGCGCGCCGAGATCGAGCGCCTCGCCAAGGACCGGGACGACGAGCGGGCCATTCAGGAGCGCGCCTTCCTGAACCGCCTGCGCGAGAAGCTGCTCGGCCAGGTCGCCGGCTCCGGCTACAAGGGTGTGCGCTCGGGCACCGAGATCACCACCGAGCTGCTCGCCGAGATCCCGCGCGGCGCCTGGCGCAACCTGACCGTCCAGGACGATCGGGTGATGGCCGAGATCGAGACGCTGAAGCGCGAGTTCGACGCTTCGGTCCACAAGCTGCAGCAGCGTTTCGAGAGCAAGGTCGAGAAGCTGCAGCGCGGCGACGAGATGCCGCCCGGCGTGATGAAGATGGTCAAGGTCTTCATCGCGGTGAAGCGCAAGCTGCAACCGGGCGACAAGATGGCCGGCCGCCATGGCAACAAGGGTGTCGTCTCCAAGGTCGTGCCGATCGAGGACATGCCGTTCCTTGAAGACGGCACGCCGGTCGATGTCGTGCTCAACCCGCTGGGCGTGCCCTCGCGCATGAATGTCGGGCAGATCCTCGAAACCCATCTCGGCTGGGCCTGCGCCAATCTCGGCCGGCAGATCGGCGAGGCGGTCGAGGCCTATCAGCGTGACGTCGCCGAGCGCGAGCGCCTGCACGCGATGCTGAAGAGCGTGTATGGCGAGGAGATCTACAACGAGCAGATCGCCTCGATGTCGGATGCCGAGCTGCGCGAGCTGTGCGGCAACATCCGCAAGGGCGTGCCGATCGCGACCCCGGTGTTCGACGGTGCCCGCATCACCGACATCGAGGACATGCTGGCCAAGGCCGGCCTCGACGTCTCCGGGCAGATGACCGTCTGCGACGGCCGCACCGGCGAGCAGTTCGAGCGCAAGGTGACGGTGGGCTACATGTACATGCTCAAGCTCGGCCACATGGTGGACGACAAGATCCATGCCCGCTCGATCGGCCCCTACAGCCTGGTCACCCAGCAGCCGCTGGGCGGCAAGGCGCAGTTCGGCGGCCAGCGCTTCGGCGAGATGGAGGTCTGGGCGCTCGAGGCCTATGGCGCGGCCTACACGCTGCAGGAAATGCTCACCGTCAAGTCGGACGACGTCTCCGGCCGCACCAAGGTCTACGAGGCGATCGTGCGCGAGCAGGACAATTTCGAGGCCGGCGTGCCCGAGAGCTTCAACGTTCTCACCAAGGAACTGAAGTCGCTCGGCCTGAACGTCGATCTCAACCTGTCCGTGGACTGACCAGGACCGTTCGGATTTGTCATGGCGCGGGGCGGCGACCCCGTCCCGCGCTGATGAAAGGGACTATCGCATGAACGATTTGATGAAGATTCTCGGCCAGACCGGTCAGGCCGCCACGTTCGACCAGATCCGTATCCAGATCGCCTCGCCGGAGCAGATCCGCTCCTGGTCGTATGGCGAGATCAAGAAGCCCGAGACCATCAACTACCGCACCTTCAAGCCCGAGCGCGACGGCCTGTTCTGTGCGCGCATCTTCGGGCCGATCAAGGACTACGAGTGCCTGTGCGGCAAGTACAAGCGGATGAAGTTCCGCGGCATCATCTGCGAGAAATGCGGCGTCGAGGTCACGCTGGCCAAGGTGCGCCGCGAGCGCATGGGCCATATCGAGCTCGCCTCGCCGGTCGCGCATATCTGGTTCCTGAAGTCGCTGCCGAGCCGCATCGCGACGATGGTCGAGATGACGCTGAAGGATCTCGAGAAGGTTCTCTATTTCGAGAACTACATCGTGCTCGACCCCTACACGACCGACCTCAAGCGCTACCAGCTCCTCTCCGAGGACGATCTCTACGCGAAGCAGGACGAGTTCGGCGAGGACGGGTTCAAGGCCGGCATCGGCGCCGAGGCGGTCAAGTCGATCCTCGCCGGCATCGATCTCGAGGCCGAGCGGGCGATCATGCGTGCCGACCTGAAGGAGGCTACCTCCGAGGCGAAGCGCAAGAAGCTGGTCAAGCGCCTGAAGCTGGTCGAGGCCTTCATCGAATCCGGCACCCGTCCGGAATGGATGATCATGGATGTCGTCCCGGTCATTCCGCCCGAACTGCGCCCGCTCGTCCCACTCGATGGCGGCCGTTTCGCGACGTCGGACCTGAACGATCTCTATCGTCGCGTCATCAACCGCAACAACCGCCTCAAGCGGCTGATCGAGTTGCGCGCGCCGGACATCATCGTGCGCAACGAGAAGCGCATGCTCCAGGAATCGGTCGACGCGCTGTTCGATAACGGCCGCCGCGGCCGCGCGATCACCGGCACCAACAAGCGCCCCCTCAAGTCGCTGTCGGACATGCTGAAGGGCAAGCAGGGCCGCTTCCGCCAGAACCTGCTCGGCAAGCGCGTCGACTATTCGGGCCGTTCGGTCATCGTCGTCGGGCCGGAGCTGAAGCTGCACCAGTGCGGCCTGCCGAAGAAGATGGCGCTGGAGCTGTTCAAGCCCTTCATCTACGCCAAGCTCGAGAAATACGGCCTCGCCACCACGATCAAGGCGGCGAAGCGCATGGTCGAGAAGGAACGTCCCGAGGTGTGGGACATTCTCGAGGAGGTGATCCGCGAGCATCCGGTGCTGCTCAACCGCGCGCCGACGCTGCACCGTCTCGGCATCCAGGCCTTCGAGCCGATCCTGATCGAGGGCAAGGCGATCCAGCTGCACCCGCTGGTCTGCACCGCCTTCAACGCCGACTTCGACGGCGACCAGATGGCGGTCCACGTGCCGCTCTCGATCGAGGCGCAGCTCGAGGCCCGCGTGCTGATGATGAGCACGAACAACATCCTCAACCCGGCCAACGGCAAGCCGATCATCGTGCCGAGCCAGGACATCGTGCTCGGCCTCTATTACCTCTCGCTCGAAACTCCGGCCTTCACCGGTGTCGAGGACAAGGAAGCGCCGCTCTTCGGCACGATGGGCGAGATCGAGCACGCGCTCGATTCCGGCTATCTGAAGCTGCACGACAAGATCCGCGCCCGCGTCGTCCGCACCCATCCGGACGGCAGCCGCACCACCGAGGTGGTCCCGACCACGCCGGGCCGCATGATGATCGGCCAGCTTCTGCCCAAGCATCACGACGTGCCGTTCGCCCTGGTCAACCAGCTGCTGACCAAGAAGAAGGTGTCGGACGTGATCGACGCCGTCTACCGTCATTGCGGCCAGAAGGAGTCGGTGATCTTCTGCGACCGGCTGATGGGCCTCGGCTTCCGCCAGGCGGCCAAGGCCGGCATTTCCTTCGGCAAGGACGACATGGTCATCCCGGCCGAGAAATACGGCCTGCTGGAAAAGACCCAGGCCGAGGTCAAGGAATACGAGGCGCAGTATCACGACGGTCTCATCACCGCCGGCGAGCGCTACAACAAGGTGATCGACGCGTGGTCGCGCTGTAACGACGAGGTCGCGGCGGCGATGATGCGCGAGATCTCGCGCCAGGATCCCGGCAAGCCGACCAACTCGGTCTGGATGATGAGCCATTCCGGCGCCCGCGGGTCGCCGACCCAGATGCGCCAGCTCGCCGGCATGCGCGGCCTGATGGCCAAGCCGTCGGGCGAGATCATCGAGCAGCCGATCCTGTCGAACTTCAAGGAAGGCCTGACCGTCGCCGAATACTTCAACTCGACCCACGGCGCCCGCAAGGGCCTCGCGGACACCGCGCTGAAGACGGCGAACTCCGGCTACCTCACCCGCCGCCTGGTCGACGTGGCGCAGGACTGCATCATCGTCACCGCCGATTGCGGCACCGAGCGCGGCCTGACCATGCGCGCGGTGATGGATGGCGGCGAGGTGGTCTCCTCGCTCTCCGAGCGCATCCTCGGCCGCACCGCGGCGGAAGACGTGCTCGACCCGGCCGACGGTTCGGTGATCGTCAAGGCGAACGAGCTGATCGGCGAGATCGACTCGATGCATATCGAGAAGCTCGGGGTCGAGAGCGTGAAGATCCGCTCGGTGCTGACCTGCGAGGCCAAGGTCGGCGTCTGCGCCAAGTGCTACGGGCGCGACCTCGCGCGCGGCACGCCGGTCAATATCGGCGAGGCCGTGGGCGTCATCGCCGCGCAGTCGATCGGCGAGCCCGGCACCCAGCTGACCATGCGCACCTTCCATATCGGCGGTGCCGCGCAGCGTGGCGCCGAGCAGTCGAGCGTCGAGGCCAGCCATGACGGCACGGTGACCATCCGCAACCGCAACGTGGTGTCGAACTCGGCCGGCGCGCCGATCGTCATGAGCCGCAACTGCGAGATCGCGCTGAACGACGCCTCCGGCCGCGAGCGCGCCCGCTTCCGCGTTCCCTACGGCGCCCGCCTGCTGGTGGACGAGGACCAGACGGTCACGCGCGGCCAGAAGCTCGCGGAGTGGGATCCCTACACCCTGCCGATCATCACCGAGCGCGCCGGCCTCGTGGAATACGCCGACCTGCTGGAAGGCGTGACCCTGGTCGAGCGGGTCGACGAGGTGACCGGCCTGACCTCCAAGGTGGTGGTGGACTACAAGCAGTCGGCCAAGGGGGCGGATCTGCGTCCGCGCCTGATCCTGAAGGACGAACGCGGCGAGGTGCTGCGCCTCGCCAACGGCGCCGAGGCCCGCTACTTCCTCAGCCCCGACTCGATCCTCTCGGTCGAGAACGGTGCCAGCGTGCATGCCGGCGACGTGCTCGCCCGCATCCCGCGTGAGGGCAGCAAGACGCGCGACATCACCGGCGGTCTGCCGCGCGTGGCCGAACTGTTCGAGGCCCGCCGTCCGAAGGATCACGCGATCATCGCGGAAACCGACGGCCGCGTGGAATTCGGCAAGGACTACAAGGCGAAGCGCCGCATCATCGTGAAGAACGACGAGACCGGCGAGGAAACCGAGTATCTGGTGCCGAAGGGCAAGCACGTCTCGGTGCAGGAGGGCGACTACGTCCACCGCGGCGACCCGCTGGTCGACGGCCCGCGCGTCCCGCACGACATCCTGCGCGTGCTCGGCGTCGAGGCGCTGTCCGAATATCTCATCAACGAGATCCAGGACGTCTACCGGCTCCAGGGCGTGAAGATCAACGACAAGCACATCGAGGTGGTCGTCCGCCAGATGCTGCAGAAGATCGAGATCACCGAGCCCGGCGACACCACCTACCTGGTGGGCGAGCTGGTCGACCGGATCGAGTTCGACGAGGAGAACGAGCGCCGGCTGCGCGCGGGCGAACGCCCGGCGGGCGGCCTGCCGGTGCTGCAGGGCATCACCAAGGCGAGCCTGCAGACGCTCAGCTTCATCTCGGCGGCCTCCTTCCAGGAGACCACCCGCGTCCTCACCGAGGCGGCGACGGCCGGCAAGACCGACCAGCTGCTCGGCCTCAAGGAGAACGTGATCGTCGGCCGCCTGATCCCGGCCGGCACCGGCAGCGTGATGAGCCGTCTGCGCTCCATCGCCGCCGGCCGCGACCGCTCGACCCTCGCGGCGACTCGCCCGGCCCTGCCGGCGCGCGACGAGGTCTCGGCGGACTGATCTCCGGCCCGACCGGGCTTCGATCGGAACGGCTCCCGGGCAACCGGGAGCCGTTTTTTCGTTCCCGCCCGGCGGGAGCGGGCTTTTCCTCCGCTCATGGCAGCCAGAACGGCCGGTCATTCTGCCGATTTTCATGCCCCGCACGGATTCAGGACGGGCAGAACGCTTGACTTGCCGCGGCTCTCCTCTTAAGGGTGGCGACCTCAGCGAGGCCCGGTAACGCCCGGCCGCGTCGTTCATTTACTCTCACGCTTGCGGCGCCGCCACCCGGCCCAACGGGTGGCTTAGGTCGCAGGTCTGGGTTTCCGCAGGCGGGGATTACTCCGCCCTGCGGCATTGTTATGAGCGCCCGGCAGAGCGTAACCGGCAAGAAGGATCAGGATCGAGCATGCCGACTATCAACCAGTTGATCGCCAAGGGGCGCGAAGTTCGGGCCAAGCGCAACAAGGTGCCCGCGCTGCAGGGCTGCCCGCAGAAGCGCGGCGTCTGCACCCGCGTCTACACGACGACCCCGAAGAAGCCGAACTCGGCGCTCCGCAAGGTTGCCAAGGTTCGCCTGACCAACGGCTACGAGGTCGTGAGCTACATCCCTGGCGAGGGGCACAACCTTCAGGAACACTCGGTCGTGCTGATCCGCGGCGGGCGCGTGAAGGACCTTCCGGGCGTGCGCTACCACATCCTGCGCGGCGTGCTGGATACGCAGGGCATTGCCAAGCGCCGGCAGCGTCGTTCGCTCTACGGCGCCAAGCGGCCGAAGTAAGGAGAGTTTCCGTGAGCAGACGCCATTCCGCCGTCAAGCGCGAAGTATTGCCCGACCCGAAGTTCGGCGACGTGGTGATCAGCCGTTTCATGAACGTGCTGATGTACGACGGCAAGAAGTCGGTCGCCGAGTCCATCGTCTACGGTGCCCTGGACAGCCTCAAGAAGCGCGGCGGGCAGAATGCCGATCCGGTCCGCCTGTTCCACGAGGCGCTGGACAATGTGAAGCCGGCCATCGAGGTGCGGTCCCGCCGTGTCGGCGGCGCGACCTACCAGGTTCCGGTCGAGGTGCGCTCCGAGCGCCGCCAGGCTCTCGCGATCCGCTGGATCATCGAGTCCGCCCGCAAGCGCGGCGAGCACACGATGGAAGACCGTCTTTCGAACGAGCTGCTCGATGCGGTGAACAATCGCGGGGCGGCCGTGAAGAAGCGTGAGGACACGCATCGCATGGCTGAGGCGAACAAGGCGTTCAGCCACTACCGCTGGTAAGCAACCGTCAGACTCCACCCCATCACGCCAGCACGGCGCTGAAGCAGATACGTTACGGAGAAACCCATGGCCAAGGCTAAATTCGAGCGGACGAAGCCGCACTGCAACATCGGCACGATCGGCCACGTCGATCATGGCAAGACCTCGCTCACCGCGGCGATCACCAAGGTGCTGGCCGAATCCGGTGGTGCGACCTTCCGCGCCTATGACAGCATCGACGCCGCTCCCGAGGAGCGCGCCCGCGGCATCACGATCGCGACCGCGCATGTCGAGTACGAGACCGCGAACCGCCACTACGCGCATGTCGACTGCCCTGGCCACGCCGACTACGTGAAGAACATGATCACCGGCGCGGCGCAGATGGATGGCGCGATCCTGGTCGTCTCCGCCGCCGATGGCCCGATGCCGCAGACCCGCGAGCACATCCTGCTCGCCCGTCAGGTCGGCGTGCCGGCGCTCGTCGTGTTCCTCAACAAGATGGACATGGCCGACCCCGACCTCGTCGAGCTGGTCGAGATGGAAGTCCGCGACCTGCTGAGCAAGTATGAGTTCCCGGGCGACGACATCCCCATCATCAAGGGTTCCGCTCTCTGCGCGCTCGAGGACAGCAATGCCGAGCTCGGCCGCGAGGCGATCCTGAAGCTGATGGAAGCGGTGGACAGCTACATCCCGCAGCCGGAGCGCCCGAAGGACAAGCCGTTCCTGATGCCGGTCGAAGACGTGTTCTCGATCTCCGGCCGCGGCACCGTGGTGACCGGCCGCGTCGAGCGCGGCATCATCAAGGTTGGCGACGAAGTCGAGATCGTCGGCCTCAAGGCCACCGTGAAGACGACCGTCACCGGCGTCGAAATGTTCCGCAAGCTGCTCGACCAGGGCGAGGCGGGCGACAACATCGGCGCGCTGCTGCGCGGCACCAAGCGTGAAGACGTCGAGCGTGGCCAGGTTCTCGCCGCGCCGGGCTCGATCACCCCGCACACCAACTTCTCCGGTTCGGTCTACATCCTGAACAAGGAAGAAGGCGGGCGCCACACGCCGTTCTTCACCAACTATCGCCCGCAGTTCTATTTCCGCACCACCGACGTGACCGGCGTGGTCACGCTGCCGGAAGGTGTCGAGATGGTGATGCCGGGTGACAACGTGACGGTGAGCGTCGAGCTGATCGCGCCCATCGCGATGGACGAAGGTCTCCGCTTCGCGATCCGCGAAGGCGGCCGGACGGTTGGTTCGGGCGTCGTCGCGAGCATCACGAAGTAACCGCCTGGCTGGTTAGCGAGGCGGCCGCCATCCGGTCTCAACCGGGTGGCGGCCGCTGGATTTGGTTCGGACTAGCGCGCGGCCCGAATGGGCGGACCGGGCGTTCCGTGTAAAGATTGCAGGTTTCGACGATGGACAGTCAGAATATTCGCATTCGCCTGAAGGCGTACGATCACCGGGTGCTGGACAACAGCACCAGGGAGATCGTGAACACGGCGAAGCGCACGGGCGCCCAGGTGCGGGGACCGATTCCGCTGCCGACGCATATCGAGCGGTTCACCGTGAACCGCTCGCCGCATGTCGACAAGAAGAGCCGCGAGCAGTTCGAAATCCGGACCCATCGCCGTCTGCTCGACATTGTCGAGCCGACCCCGCAGACCGTGGACGCGCTGATGAAGCTCGACCTCGCGGCCGGCGTCGATGTCGAGATCAAGATCTGAGCAGAGATGAGTGTGATGCGCACCGGTATTATCGCGAAGAAGCTGGGCATGACCCGGTTGTTCAGGGAAGACGGCACCCACGTGCCGGTGACCGTGCTGCACATGGACGATGTGCGCGTGGTTGCCGCCCGCACCAAGGAACGTGACGGCTACGCGGCCGTTCAGCTCGGCTTCGGCCATGCCAAGACGAAGAACGTGACGAAGCCGATGAAGGGCCATTTCGCCGCGGCGAAGGTCGAGCCGGCGAACCGGCTGGTCGAATTCCGCGTCGCGGACGATGCGGTGCTGGAAGCCGGCCAGGTGCTTTCGGCGGCGCATTTCACCGTCGGCCAGAAGGTCGATGTCGCCGGCATCAGCAAGGGCAAGGGCTTCGCCGGCGGCATGAAGCGCTGGAACTTCCGCGGCCTTGAGGCCTCGCACGGCGTCTCGATCAGCCATCGTTCGCTGGGGTCGACCGGTAACCGCCAGGATCCGGGCAAGACCTTCAGGAACAAGAAGATGGCCGGCCATCTCGGCGGCGAGCGCATCACGACCCTCAATCTCGAGGTCGCGGCGATCGATGAGGCGCGCAACCTCATCATGATCAAGGGCGCGGTGCCGGGCGCCAAGGACGGCTACGTCCTGGTGCGCGACGCGGTCAAGACGGCCCGCCCGGCCGATGCTGCCTATCCGGCGGCGCTGAAGGCCTGAGGAGAGCGACATGCAGATCGACATTTCAACCCTCGATGCCGGCTCGGCCGGCAAGGCCGAGCTGCCCGAGGAATATTTCGCCGCCACGCCGCGCGCCGACATCATGGCCCGCGTGGTGCACTGGCAGCTCGCGAAGCGCCGTGCCGGCACCCACAAGGTGAAGGGCATGGGCGAGGTCAGCGGCACGACGAAGAAGCCGTATCGCCAGAAGGGCACCGGCAACGCCCGCCAGGGCTCGCTGCGCGCGCCGCAGTTCCGCACCGGCGGCGCCGTGCACGGCCCGGTCGTTCGCGATCATGGCTATTCGCTGAACAAGAAGGTCCGCCGTCTCGGCCTGATCTCGGCGCTGTCGCAGAAGCTGGCCGAGGGCAAGCTGGTCGTGCTCGACACGGTCGCCGGCGTCTCGAAGACGAGCGAACTGAACGTCAAGCTGAAGAAGCTCGGCTGGGGCCGCACGCTGGTGGTGGATGCGGTGGTGGACGAGGGCTTCGCCCGCGCCAGCCGCAATCTGATCGGGATCGACGTGCTGCCGGTCGTCGGCGCCAACGTCTACGACATCCTCCAGCACGACACGCTGGCGATCACCGCCGCCGGGCTCGAGGGACTGAAGCGGCGTCTTGACGGCATCAAGGCCGGCGCCAACGAGGAGATCGCGGCATGAGCGAGACCGCTGAAAAGAAGGCGGCGCCGAAGAAGCCGGTGCTGTCGCGCGAGGCGATGTTCGACATCATCCGCGGGCCGCTGATCACCGAGAAGGCGACGGCCCTGTCGGAAAAGAACCAGGTCGGCTTCAAGGTGTCGCTCGATGCGACCAAGCCCGGCATCAAGGCGGCGGTCGAAACCCTGTTCGGCGTGAAGGTGCTGAGCGTGAACACGCTCGTCCAGAAGGGCAAGACAAAGCGCTTCAAGGGCCGCCCGGGCCGGCGTTCGGACTTCAAGAAGGCGTTCGTGACGCTGGCCGAGGGTCAGTCGATCGATTTCACGACGCGGCTGGCGTAAGGCGAGACTGAAACATGGCACTCAAGCATTTTAAACCGGTCACGGCGAGCCTTCGCGGCACCGTGCTGGTGGACCGGTCCGAGCTCTGGAAGGGCAAGCCGGTCAAGGGCCTGACCGAAGGGCTGACCAGCTCTGGCGGGCGCAACAACCATGGCCGCACCACGGTCCGGTTCCGTGGCGGCGGACACAAGCGCGCCTATCGCGTCGTCGACTTCAAGCGCCGCAAGTTCGACGTGGCGGCGACGGTCGAGCGCCTCGAATACGACCCGAACCGTTCGGCCTTCCTCGCCCTCGTGAAGTATGAGGACGGCGAACTGGCCTACATCCTGGCGCCGCAGCGCCTAAAGGTGGGTGACCAGGTCGTCGCCGGCGTCAAGGTCGACGTGAAGCCCGGCAATGCGATGCCGCTCTCGGCGATCCCGGTTGGCACGATCGTCCACAATATCGAGCTGAAGGCCGGCGCCGGCGGCAAGCTGGCCCGTTCGGCCGGCACCTTCGCCCAGCTGGTCGGCAAGGACCAGGGCTATGCCCAGGTGAAGCTGATGTCCGGTGAGCTGCGTCTGATCCGCGGCGAGTGCATGGCGTCGATCGGCGCGGTGTCGAACCCCGATCACTCCAACCAGCAGCTCGGCAAGGCGGGTCGCAAGCGCTGGCTGGGCCGGCGTCCTCACAACCGCGGCGTCGCGATGAACCCGGTCGACCATCCGCTGGGTGGTGGCGAGGGGCGCACCTCTGGTGGTCGCAACCCGGTCACGCCGTGGGGCAAGCCGACCAAGGGTGCGAAGACGCGTGCGAACAAGCGGACTGACGGCCTTATCATCCGCCGTCGCAAGGTCGGGAAGGGCTGATCGAGATGACACGTTCCGTCTGGAAGGGCCCGTTCGTCGACGGGTACATGCTGAACAAGGCCGACGCCTCGCGCGCGTCGGGCCGCAACGAGATCATCAAGATCTGGTCGCGCCGCTCGACCATCCTGCCGCAGTTCGTCGGGCTTACCTTCGGCGTCTACAATGGCCGGAAGTTCCTGCCGGTGCAGGTGACCGAGAACATGGTGGGTCACAAGTTCGGCGAGTTCTCGCCGACCCGCACGTTCAATGGCCACGCGGCCGACAAGAAGGCGAAGCGAGGCTGACATGAGCAAACCGAATCATCCGCGCACGCTGGCCGACTCCGAGGCCGAGGCGGTTCTGCGCAACCTGCGCTGCAGCCCGCGCAAGCTCAATGTCGTCGCGGCATCCATCCGCAACAAGCCGGCGGGCAAGGCCGTGGCCGACCTCACGTTCAGCAAGCGCCGCATCGCGAAGGACGTGAAGAAGGCGCTGGAGTCGGCCATTGCCAACGCCGAGAACAACCATCAGCTGGATGTCGACCGCCTGGTCGTCACCACCGCCGATGTCGGCCGCTCGATCGTGATGCGCCGCTTCCATGCCCGTGGCCGTGGCCGCGCGGCGCGGGTCGAGAAGTGGTTCAGCCATCTGCGCATCGTCGTGGCCGAGCGCGACATCGAGACCAAGGCCGACCGCCGCGCCCGGCGCGCCGCGGCCAAGCCGGCGGCAAGTGCCAGCCCGGCGGCGAATGAAGGGGTGCCTGCGTAATGGGTCACAAAGTCAATCCGGTCGGGCTGCGGCTCGGCATCAACCGCACCTGGGACAGCCGCTGGTTCGCGGGCGCCGACTATGCGTCGCTGCTGCATGACGACCTCAAGCTGCGCGAACATCTGCTCGGCCGCCTGTCCGGCGCCGGCGTCTCCAAGGTGCTGATCGAGCGTCCGGCGAAGAAGCCGCGCGTGACGATCTATGCCGCGCGTCCCGGCGTGGTCATCGGCAAGAAGGGCCAGGACATCGAGGTACTCAAGAAGGAGCTCTCCTCGATGGCGAAGGCCGACGTGTCGCTGAACATCGTCGAGATCCGCAAGCCCGAGATCGATGCCGCGCTGGTCGCCCAGAACATCGCCCAGCAGCTCGAACGCCGCGTCGCGTTCCGCCGCGCCATGAAGCGCGCCGTCCAGTCGGCGATGCGCCTCGGCGCCCAGGGCATCCGGATCAACTGCAGCGGCCGTCTCGGCGGCGCCGAGATCGCCCGCATGGAGTGGTATCGCGAAGGTCGTGTGCCCCTGCACACGCTGCGCGCCGACATCGATTTCGGCGTCGCTACCGCGAAGACCACCTATGGCACCTGCGGCGTGAAGGTCTGGATCTTCAAGGGCGAGATCATGGCTCACGACCCGATGGCGCAGGACCGCCGCGCCGCCGAACAGGCGCCGCAGCGCTGAGCCGGAGCAGATAACATGTTGTCACCGAAGCGAACGAAATTCCGCAAGGCGCACAAGGGCCGCATCCACGGCACCGCCAAGGGGAACACGCAGCTCAATTTCGGCCAGTTCGGCCTCAAGGCGCTGGAGCCGGAGCGGATCACCGCGCGGCAGATCGAGTCCGCCCGCCGGGCCATCACGCGCCAGATGAAGCGCGCCGGCCGCGTGTGGATCCGCATCTTCCCGGACCTGCCGGTCTCCACCAAGCCGGCCGAAGTCCGCATGGGCTCGGGCAAGGGCGCCCCGGAATACTGGGTGGCGCGCGTCCAGCCGGGCCGCATCATGTTCGAGATCGACGGTGTTGCCGAAGGCATCGCGCGCGAGGCACTGAAGCTCGGCGCCGCGAAGCTGCCGATCAAGACCAAGATCGTCACCCGTATCGGAGAGGCCTGAGATGACGAAGGCGACCGACATCCGGACCAAGACGCCGGACGAACTGAACGACATGCTGCTCGAACTGAAGCGCGAGCAGCTGAACCTGCGGTTCCAGCGGGCCACCGGCCAGCAGGAGAACACCAGCCAGATCCGCAAGGCGCGTCGGGACGTGGCACGTGTGAAGACGATTCAGGCCGAGCGCGCCCGCGCCGCGGCCAAGGCTTGAGGGGTTTAGAGTTATGCCGAAGCGCGTCCTGACCGGACGGGTCGTGAGCGACAAGATGGACAAGACCGTCACGGTGCTTGTCGAGCGTCGCGTCATGCATCCGCTTTACAAGAAATTCATCCGCCGCTCGAAGAAGTATGCGGCGCATGACGAAGGCAATGTCTGCGCGATGGGCGATCTGGTGCGGATCGAGGAGTGCCCGCCGATCAGCAAGCGCAAGGCCTGGCTCGTGACCGCGCGCAACGGCGAGCCGGTCGGCGCCGCCGCCGAAGCCCAGGGAGCGTGAGATGATCATCGTTGAATCCAATCTCGACGTTGCCGACAATTCGGGCGCGCGCCGGGTGCAGTGCATCAAGGTGCTGGGCGGCTCTAAGCGCCGCACCGCCTCGGTCGGCGATGTCATCGTCGTCTCGATCAAGGACGCGATCCCCCGCGGCAAGGTGAAGAAGGGCGATGTGCACCAGGCCGTCGTCGTTCGCACCGCCTACCCGGTGCGCCGCGCCGATGGCAGCGTGATCCGCTTCGACCGCAATGCGGCCGTGCTGATCAACAAGCAGATGGAGCCGATCGGCACCCGTATCTTCGGGCCGGTCACCCGCGAGCTGCGCGCGCGCAAGTTCATGAAGATCATCAGCCTGGCGCCGGAGGTGCTGTAATATGGCCGCGCGTATCCGTAAGGGCGACCGGGTGGTCGTGATCGCCGGCGCGAGCAAGGGCCGCGAAGGCGAGGTTCTGCGCGTGCTGCCGGCCGAGAACAAGGCCGTGGTCTCGGGCGTGGCGGTGGCGAAGCGCCACACCAAGGCCCGTGGCATGGGCGAGCAGGGCGGCATCATCCAGAAGGAGATGCCGGTCCATCTGTCGAATATTGCACTGATCGATCCGGAGACGAAGAAGCCGACCCGCGTGGGCTTCCGCGTTCTCGAGGACGGTCGCAAGGTCCGGGTCGCCCGCAAGAGCGACTCCGTGATCGATGGTTGAGGATAGAGCGATGAGCGAGGCCATTGCCAAGACCCGGCTTCAGCAGCACTACGAGACCGTGGTGCGGGAGGCGCTGCAGAAGGAGTTCGGCTACACGAACCCGATGCAGGTGCCGAAGCTTGAGAAGATCGTGATCAACATGGGCGTCGGCGAGGCGGCCGCGGACCAGAAGAAGCTCGACGCCGCGGTGGCCGAGCTGACGCTGATCGCCGGCCAGAAGCCGGTCAAGACGGTGGCGAAGAAGGCGATCGCCGGCTTCAAGATCCGCAAGGGCCTGCCGATCGGCTGCAAGGTGACGCTGCGCCGCGCGCGGATGTACGAGTTCCTTGACCGGCTGGTGACGATCGCGCTCCCCCGCGTGCGCGACTTCCGCGGCATCTCGGGCAAGGGTTTCGACGGCCGCGGCAATTTCGCCATGGGTCTCAAGGAGCAGATCGTGTTCCCCGAGATCGAGTACGACAAGGTCGACGACATGCGCGGCATGGACATCGTGTTCGTGACCACGGCGCCGACCGATGCCGAGGCGAAGGCACTGCTCAAAGGGTTTGAGATTCCGTTCGTCAACTGAGCGGATTTTCAGGCGCGTAAACGGATTTAGTGGAAAACCGCCGGGAAGTGCCGGCAGGTTCCGGAGGATAGAAGACGATGGCGAAGACCTCTCAGGTCAATCGGAATAAGCGGCGCGAGAAGATGGCGGCGCGTGATGCGGCGAAGCGCGCGGCGCTGAAGGCGATCGTGAACGACCGTTCCCTCCCCGTGGAGGACCGGTTCGACGCGACGCTGAAGCTCGCGCAACTCCCGCGCAACGGCGCGAAGACCCGCGTGCGGCTGCGCTGCGAACTGACCGGGCGCGCCCGCGGCAACTATCGCAAGTTCAAGCTCTGCCGTGTCGCGCTGCGCGACCTCGCGAGCGCCGGGCAGATTCCGGGCATGGTCAAGTCGAGCTGGTAAGGGGATAATACATGTCGATGTCTGATCCCCTGGGTGACATGCTCACCCGCATCCGCAACGCGCAGCGCGCCCGCCACGCGGTGTGCGTCGCGCCTGCGTCGAACCTGCGCGCCAACGTGCTCGACGTGCTGAAGCGCGAAGGCTTCATTCGCGGCTTCTCCAAGGAAGAGCTTCGCCCCGGCGTGGCCCAGCTGCGCATCGAGCTCAAGTACAACGACGGCGAGCCGGTGATCAAGGAAATCACCCGCGTTTCCCGTCCGGGCCGCCGCGTGTATTCCAAGATCAAGGAGCTGCCGCGCGTCTATGCCGGGCTCGGCGTGTCGATCCTGTCGACCCCGCGCGGCGTGATGAGCGATGTCGAGGCACGCACCGCCAATGTCGGCGGCGAAGTGCTCTGCCGCGTCTTCTGAGGAGGCAGCATCATGTCACGAGTTGGTAAATATCCGGTCGCGCTGCCGCAGGGTGTGTCGATCACCGTGGTCGACGGCATCCTGACCGCGAAGGGCAAGCTGGGCGAGCTGAAGATGCCCCTGTCCGAGCGGGTCGAGACGGTGGTCGAGGACGGCAAGGTGACGGTGTCGCCGCGCGACAAGGAAGCGGCCTCGCGGATGATGTGGGGCACCACCCGCGCCAATGTGGCCAACATGGTCCAGGGCGTTTCGCAGGGCTACGCCAAGACGCTCGAGATCAACGGCACGGGTTTCCGCGCCGCGGTCCAGGGCAGCAACCTGGTGATGAATCTCGGCTTCTCGCACGATGTGGTCTATCCGGTGCCGCAGGGCATCAAGATCACCTGCGAAAAGCCGACCTCGATCAAGGTCGAGGGTATCGACAAGCGTCTGGTCGGGCAGGTCTGCGCCGAGCTCCGCGCCTTCCGTCCGCCCGAACCCTACAAGGGCAAGGGTGTGAAGTTCGAGGGCGAGGCGATCCGCCGCAAGGAAGGCAAGAAGAAGTAATGAGCGCTGTACACGAAAACGAGGCGCGGCGCCGCCAGCGCCTCCGCTACCAGATCCGCCTGAAGGCGCATGGCCGCCCGCGGCTGTCGGTGTTCCGGTCGGGCAAGCACATCTACGCCCAGGTGATCGACGATGCCGCCGGCCGCACGCTGGCCGCGGCGTCCTCGCTCGATGCCGGGTTGCGTTCGGCGCTGAAGACCGGCGCCGACAAGGCGGCCGCCGCGGCGGTGGGCAAGCTCGTCGCCGAGCGCGCGAAGGAGGCCGGGGTCACCCAGGTCGTCTTCGACCGTGGCGCCTACATGTATCATGGCCGGGTGAAGGCCCTGGCCGAAGCCGCTCGCGAGAGCGGTCTGGATTTCTGAGGAGCAGGGCATGGCACGCGAACCGAGAGAAGGCCGGGGCCGCGAGCGCGAGCGGGATCGCGATGGCGACGAGCTGATCGACAAGCTCGTCACCATCAACCGCGTCGCGAAAGTGGTGAAGGGCGGCCGTCGCTTCGCCTTCGCCGCCCTCGTGGTGGTGGGCGACCAGAAGGGCCGGGTCGGCTTCGGCGCCGGCAAGGCGAAGGAAGTCCCGGAAGCCATCCGCAAGGCGACCGAGCGCGCGAAGCGCGGCATGATCCGCGTCCCGATGAAGGAAGGCCGCACGCTGCATCACGACATCGAGGGCCGTTTCGGCGCCGGTCATGTCGTCCTGCGCGCGGCGCCCCCCGGCACCGGCATCATCGCCGGCGGTCCGATGCGCGCGGTGTTCGAGACCCTCGGCATCGGCGACGTCGTGGCGAAGTCGCTCGGCAGCCGCAACCCGCACAACATGGTGAAGGCCACGGTCGCGGCGCTTTCGCAGTGCGCGAGCCCGCGCAGCGTCGCCTCGCGTCGCGGCAAGAAGGTCGCCGACCTGTTCGGCCCGAAGCGCGAGAAGGAGGCCCCGGCCGATGTCTGAGCAGGTGAAGCGGGTGCGCGTCACCCAGGTCGGATCGCCGATCGGCCGCAAGCCGGGCCAGAAGGAGACCCTGATCGGTCTCGGCCTGCACCGGATGAACGCGAGCCGTGAACTCGCCGCCACCCCGGAAACGCTCGGCCGCATCCGCAAGGTCAAGCATCTCCTGAAGGTCGAGGAGCTGTCGTAATGAAACTGAACGAACTGCGCGACAATCCGGGCGCGCGTCCCAAGTCGAAGCGGCTCGGCCGCGGCATCGGCTCGGGCAAGGGCAAGACGTCCGGCAAGGGCGTCAAGGGCCAGAAGGCGCGTGAGGGCGTGTCGCTGAACGGGTTCGAGGGCGGCCAGCTCCCGATCTACCGGCGTCTGCCGAAGCGCGGCTTCAACAACGTCAACCGCAAGGACTACGCGCCGCTCAATGTCGGCACCCTCGCGGCGCTGATCGAGTCCGGCAAGATCGACGCCGGCCAGAAGATCACCGAGGCGACGTTGCGCGCCGCCGGCGTCTATGCCGGCTCGAAGCTCGCCGGCGTGCGTCTGCTCGGCCGCGGCGAGATTTCGCAGAAGGTCGAGATCGAGGTGTCCGGCGCGTCCGCCGGCGCGATCGCGGCGATCGAGCAGGCCGGCGGCAGCGTGACCACAACGGTCGCGCGCGCGGAGCCGGCATCTGCCTGAACCACTTGCCGTGACCACCAAGGTTGCGGCACACTAGAGCCTGACGAACGGCGCTGCAGGTCGTGAGTTTTCACTGACCCGCGGCGCCGTTCCGGTTTCCGGAGATACGGCACGCTGCCGTTGGATGAGGGATATTCATGGCGTCCGCCGCTGAGCAACTCGCTTCGAGCTTCAACCTCGAAACCCTGTCGAAGGCGACCGATCTCAAGAAGCGGATCTGGTTCACCCTCGGCGCGCTGATCGTTTTCCGCCTTGGCACCTATATCCCGATCCCCGGGGTCGACCCGACGGTGATGGAGCACATGCTCGCCCAGAACGGCGGCGGCATCCTCGGCATGTTCAACATGTTCAGCGGCGGCGCGCTCGGCCGCATGACCGTGTTCGCCCTGAACATCATGCCCTACATCTCGGCCTCGATCATCATGCAGCTGCTCCAGGCGGCCGTGCCCCAGCTTGAGGCGCTGAAGAAGGAAGGCCAGACCGGGCAGCAGAAGATCAACCAGTACACCCGCTACCTGACCGTGCTGATCGCGCTCGCCCAGTCCTACGGCATCGCGATCGGACTTGAGAGCATCACCTCCACGGTCGGCCCCGCGGTGCTCGATCCGGGCCTGTTCTTCATCGTCACTACCGTGATCACGCTGACCGGCGGCTCCGTCTTCCTGATGTGGGTGGGCGAGCAGATCACCTCGCGCGGCATCGGCAACGGCTCGAGCCTGATCATCTTCGCGGGCATCGTCGCCGCCCTGCCGGGCGCGATCGCCAGCGTGCTCCAGCTCGGCGCCTCCGGCGGCCTGTCCACCGGCTTCGTCATCGGCTTCTTCGTGCTCTCGCTCGCGGTGGTCGCCTTCGTCGTGTTCATGGAGCGTGCCCAGCGCAAGGTGCTGATCCAGTATCCGAAGCGCCAGGTCGGCAACCGGATGTTCGGCGGCGATTCGTCGCATCTGCCGATGAAGGTGAACACCTCCGGCGTGATCCCGCCGATCTTCGCCAGCTCCCTGCTGCTGATCCCGGCCACGGTGATCGGCTTCAGCCACGGCACCGGCCCCGGCTGGCTGCAGTTGCTGGCCCGCGAACTCTCCAACGGCCAGCCGGGCTACATGCTGCTCTATGCCGGCCTGATCATCTTCTTCTCGTATTTCTATACGGCTGTCGTGTTCAACCCGGAAGAAACCGCCGACAATCTCAAGAAATATGGCGGATTTGTTCCAGGAATCCGCCCAGGCGCAAATACAGCCAAATATTTCGACACGGTGCTGACCCGCCTCACCACGATCGGCGCGGCCTATCTCGTGATCGTCTGTCTCATTCCACAGTTCCTGATCGGCCAGTTCGACCTTGCTGCGGGATATTATTTCGGCGGCACCTCGCTGCTCATCGTGGTATCTGTTACGATGGATACGGTAGCGCAGATCCAGTCGCACCTTCTGGCACACCAGTATGAAGGCCTGATCCGAAAAGGCCGAGGGAGAACACGCGGTCGATGAACATCATTCTTTTGGGACCACCCGGTGCCGGCAAGGGCACCCAGGCCAAGATCCTGCAGGATCGTTACGGTGTTGCCCAGATCGCGACCGGCGACATGCTGCGGGCCGAGGTGAAGGCGGGCACCGAGCTGGGCCGCGCGGCGAAGGCGGTGATGGAGTCGGGCGCGCTGGTTTCGGACGAGATCATCATCGGCATGCTGCGCAACCGCCTGTCCCAGCCGGACTGCCGCAACGGCTTCATCCTCGACGGTTTTCCGCGCACGGTGCCGCAGGCCCAGGCGCTGGACACGATGCTCGCCGAGCAGAAATTCGATCTCGACGCCGTCATCCTGCTCAAGGTCGACGAGGCGGTGCTGGTCGAGCGCATTTCCGGCCGCTTCACCTGTGCGCATTGCGGCGCCGGCTATCACGACAAGTTCCACCCGACCAGCGTCCCCGGCGTGTGCGACAAATGCGGCAGCCATGATTTCGTCCGCCGGCCGGACGACAAGGCCGAGGTCGTGAAGGACCGCCTGGTCGCCTACAATGCGCAGACCGCGCCGATCCTGCCCTATTACGAGCAGAAGGGCCGCCTTCACGTCGTCGACGGGATGGCCGCGATGGATCAGGTGACGGCCGAGATCGAGGGCGCGCTGCGCCGCGCCGGGGTCGCCGCGCCGGCAACGGCATGAACGGCCCCGATCACGCAAATTTGATCAAGGTCGATTGACTCTGACCGGGTCGGGCTTTAGACAACCAGTCTTGCGGCGCTCCCTGGCGGGGCGCCGCACTTTGTTCAGGCGATGCCGGCCCGCCGGGCCCGAGCTTCGCCTTCCGTTGGATGATCTTCCCTGCCGCCGGCGCGATCCGGCGGCGATCTAAGGAGCAGACCGTGGCGCGTATTGCCGGCGTAAACATTCCTTCGAACAAGCGCGTGCTGATCAGCCTGCGTTACATCTACGGCATCGGGCCCGCCAAGGCGCGCGAAATCTGCCAGTCCCTCGAGATCGGCGAAGACAAGCGCGTGAACCAGCTCTCCGAAGACGAGATCATGAAGATCCGCGAGCTGATCGACAGGGACTATCGCGTCGAGGGTGACCTGCGTCGCGAAGTCGCCATGAACATCAAGCGGCTGGTCGATCTCGGCTGCTATCGCGGGTTGCGCCATCGCAAGGGCCTGCCGGTCCGCGGCCAGCGCACCCACACCAACGCCCGCACCCGCAAGGGCAAGGCGGTCGCGATCGCCGGCAAGAAGAAGGCGACCCGCTAAGCCCTTCCGCCGCGCCCTACCGACTGACCGCGCCGCCCGCCCACGGGCCGGCGTATCGAGACAGAGACAGGATTATCCATGGCCAAAGCAGCCTCCACGCGTCCCCGCCGCAAGGAACGCAAGAACATTTCCTCGGGCGTCGCTCACGTGCTCGCGAGCTTCAACAACACGATGGTGACGATCTCCGACGCCCAGGGCAACGCGATTTCGTGGTCCTCGGCCGGCAGCCAGGGTTTCAAGGGCAGCCGCAAGTCGACCCCGTACGCCGCCCAGGTTGCCGCCGAGGATGCCGGCCGCAAGGCGCGCGAGCATGGCATGGAGACGCTGGAAATCGAAGTGAGCGGCCCCGGGGCCGGACGCGAGAGCGCGCTGCGCGCCCTGCAGACGATCGGCTTCTCGATCACCGCGATCCGCGACCTGACCCCGATTCCGCATAACGGCTGCCGCCCGCGCAAGCGCCGTCGCGTCTGACCGCGCGGGCCGCGTCGGCGGCCCGGCCCGGAGCGCGCGGCTCCACCGCGCCGCCGGAGAGTCGGCACGTTTTTGGATGGGGTGAGGGTGGCATCGCCGCCCGACCGGAGGGACTGATGTTGAGAGACACGCACTTGGCCTTGCAGCGGAACTGGCAGTCGCTGCGCAAGCCGGAAAAACTGGATATCGAACCCGGCGCGGACGACACGCGCGTCGCGACGATCATTGCTGAGCCGCTCGAGCGCGGCTTTGGCCTGACCCTCGGCAACGCCCTGCGCCGCGTCCTGCTGTCGTCCCTGCACGGCGCCGCCGTGACCTCGGTGCGGATCGACGGCGTGCTGCACGAATTCTCCTCGATCGCCGGCGTGCGCGAGGATGTGACCGACATCGTGCTCAACATCAAGCAGATCGCCGTGCGCATGCATGGCGACGGTCCGAAGCGGATGACCGTCTCCGCCACCGGCCCCTGCGAGGTGACCGCCGGCATGATCCAGACCGGACACGACATCGAGGTCATGAACCCCGAGCTGGTGATCTGCACGCTGGACGATGGCGCGACGCTCGGCATGGAATTCACGGTCGAGTCCGGCCGCGGCTACCTCCCCGCCGCCGCCAACCGCCCGGAAGACGCGCCGATCGGCCTGATCCCGGTCGACTCGATCTACTCGCCGGTCCGCCGCGTGTCCTACCGCGTCGAGCCGACCCGCGTCGGCCAGGTGACCGACTATGATCGGCTGATCCTGAACATCGAGACCAACGGCGCCGTCACGCCGGAGGATGCCGTGGCCCTCGCCGCCCGCATCCTGCAGGACCAGCTCGGCATGTTCATCAACTTCGAGGAACCGCAGCGCCTCCGCGCCGAGGAGCCGCGCCCCGAGCTGCCGTTCAACCCGAACCTGCTCCGCAAGGTCGACGAGCTGGAGCTCTCGGTCCGGTCGGCGAACTGCCTCAAGAACGACAACATCGTCTATATCGGCGACCTCGTGCAGAAATCCGAACAGGAAATGCTCCGCACGCCGAATTTCGGCCGCAAGTCGCTGAACGAGATCAAGGAAGTCCTCTCCGCCATGGGCCTCGGCCTCGGCATGGTGGTGCAGGACTGGCCGCCCGAAAACATCGAGGAGCTGGTCAAACGCTCCGACAACCCGTTCTGATCGCCTTTCCACACAACGCTTTTCGTCTTTACTGATCCGGAGTCACTCCCATGCGTCACGGCCTTGCAGGACGTAAACTCGGCGTCACCGCGTCCCACCGCGCGGCCATGTTCCGCAACATGGCGGTCGCCCTGCTCAAGCACGAGCAGATCACCACCACGCTGCCCAAGGCCAAGGAGCTCCGGCCCGTTGCCGAGAAGCTGATCACCCTTGGCAAGCGCGGCGGCCTGCATGCGCGCCGCCAAGCCCATGCGCTGCTGCGCGACGACGTCATCGTCGCCAAGCTCTTCGACTCGCTGGCCGACCGCTACAAGGAACGCCAGGGCGGCTACACCCGCGTCCTGAAGGCCGGCATGCGCTATGGCGACGCGGCCGACATGGCCGTGATCGAACTGGTCGACCGCGATCCCGCCGCCAAGGGGCAGGACAGCGGGCCGAAGCCCGAGGTTGCGTCCGACGAGGACGAAGCCGGCGAGGCGGCCGCGGCCTGATCGCCGCCGCATTTCCGGTCCGGATGAAGGGCGCGGCGCCAGCCGCGCCTTTTTTCGTTCCGCGGTCGCCCCACATCACATCCCGACATCCAGACACGGAGCGACGATGCGATTCGACCAGATCACCGCCGAAACCCCGACCGAGTCCGGCCTCGCCGCCGCCTACCGGGCGCTCCACGCGGAGCTCGACGCCGGCGCCGTCGGCCCCGCGATCGACGCCTGGGAAGCCCTGCGCCGGGACCACGGCACCTGGTCCAGCCTCGTCCATCTGCGCTTCTCGCAGGACACCGCCGATCCGGCCCGCAAGGCGGCGCGGGAATTCGCCGATGCGCTCGGCCCCGTCGTCGCCGATCACGAGACGACGTTCAAGGCCCGCCTGCTGGGCCTCGATCCGGCCCCGCTCGAAGCCCGCTTCGGCGCCCACGCGCTGGCGATGTGGCGCAACGACGTCACCACCTTCCGCCCCGAAATCGCCGCCGATCTCGAAACCGAATCCCGCCTCGCCGCCGACTACACGGCGCTGCTCGCCAGTGCCCGCATCGCGTTCGACGGCCAGACGCTGAACCTCTCCGGCCTCGGCCCCTATGCCGAAAGCCCCGACCGCGCGGTCCGCCACGATGCCGCCGCCGCCCGCTGGGCCTTCTTCGCCGAGCACGGCGCCACGCTCGACGACCTCTACGACCGGCTGGTGAAGCTCCGCCACCGCATCGCCCGCACCCTGGGCGACGCCAGCTTCACCGCGCTCGCCTATCGCCGCATGGGCCGGCTCGACTACGGCCCCGCCGAGGTGGCGACCTATCGCGAGGAAGTCCGCCGCCACGTCGTCCCCCTCGTCGCCCGGCTGATGGAACGCCGCCGCGCCGAAAACGGGCTCGACCGCCTGATGGCCTGGGACGAGCCGATGATCGACCCCGAGGGCAATCCGAAACCCGTCGGCGGCCGGGCGGTGCTGGAGCAGGCAGCCACCGAGATGTTCGCGGCGATGGACCCGCGCCTTGATGCCTTCTACCGCGCGATGCGCGAGGGCGGCTTCATGGATCTCGACAACCGCCCCGCCAAGGCCGGCGGCGGCTTCTGCACCAGCTTTCCCAGCATCGGCATGCCGTTCATCTTCGCCAACTTCAACGGCACGCATCACGACGTCGACGTGTTCACCCACGAGATGGGCCACGCGTTCCAGAATTACATGAGCCGGCAACAGCCGGTCTCCGACTATTTCTGGCCGACCATGGAGGCCGCGGAAATCCATTCGATGAGCCTGGAATTCCTCGCCCATCCGCATATCGCGCCGATGTTCGGCGCCGCCACCGCGCGCTACCGGCGGATGCACCTGATCGGCGCGCTGGAATTCCTGCCCTACGGCGTCTGCGTCGATCACTTCCAGCACGAGATCTACGCCGATCCCGATCTCACGCCGGCCGATCGGCACGCCATCTGGCGCCGCCTCGAACAGCTCTATCTCCCCTGGCGGGACTGGGGCGACCTCGCCTATCCGGCGATGGGCGGCCGCTGGCAGGCGCAGATGCACATCTACCGCTCGCCCTTCTACTATATCGACTACACCCTGGCGCAGTGCTGCGCGCTGCAGTTCTGGGTCGCCTCGCAGCGCGACGAGCGCGCCGCCTTCGACACCTATGTGAACCTCTGCGCCCTCGGCGGCTCGCGCCCCTTCGGCGGCCTGGTCGCCGCCGCCGGCCTCGTCTCGCCCTTCACCCCGGGCGCCCTGCGCGATGCCGTGCGCGCCGCCGCGCAGGCGCTGGATCTGTCATAGAGCATCAACATGATGGAGCACGACATCCGATCCGGAAGGACCGGAAAGTGCTCCAGACCGGGAGCCGAAGAATGACCTTCCCCACCGTCGCCGCCGGCTATGGCGCCCTGCTCGCCCTGATCTACCTCGTCCTCTCGCTCTGGGTCGGCTTCGGCCGCTTCGGCTTCCGGGTGATCCACGGCGATGGCGGCAACGATCGCCTCGCCCGCCGCATCCGCGCCCATGCCAATTTCGCCGAATACGTCCCGCTGATCCTTCTCCTCGCCGCCCTGCTGGAGGCGAGCGGGGCCGGGCGGCTCGAGATGAACGCGCTGCTCTTCCCGCTGCTGGTCGCGCGCATCATCCACCCGTTCGGCATGATCGCGCCGGAGAATTCGCCGCAGCAATTCCTCTGCCGCGCGCCCGGCGCGCTCATCACCTGGCTCGTCCTCGGCGCGGAGGCGATCCTGCTGCTGGCGCGCCTGCGATGAGCGATGCCGCCCTGGCCCGGGTCCGCGCCGCCCTGCGCGCCGCCGGCCTCGCCGATGGCCTGATCCGCGAATTCCCCGCAGGCACTGCGACCGCCGCCGATGCCGCCGCCGCCCTCGGCTGCGATGTCGCCGCGATCGCCAAGTCGATCGTCTTCCGCGCCGGCGATGCGCCGGTGCTCGCGATCGCCTCCGGGGCGAACCGCGTCGGCAAGAGCCGCCTCGCCGCCGTCCTCGGCGCGAAACTCGCCCCCGCCAGCCCCGATTTCGTGCGCGATGCCACCGGCTTCGCGCCCGGCGGCGTGTCCCCCGCCGGCCACGATCCGGCGATGCGCATCGTCATCGACCGCGATCTCTTCGCCTTCGCCGAGGTCTGGGCCGCGGCCGGCACGCCCCGTCACGTCTTTCCGGTCACGCCTGACGGCCTGGTCCGCCTGACTGGCGGCCTGGTCGCCGATATCAGGCAGGAGGGCTGATCACGGATCGCGCCGCATCACCATCCGCACGCCGATATTGATCGCCAGCACGACGAGCATGACCAGCAGTGCCGCGGCGAAGGCGAGGGCGTGCGATTCCGGGTTCGGTTCGTTGATGAAGGTCCAGATCACGTAGGTCAGGTAGCCGATCGGCTCGTTGGTGAGCTTCCCGGTCCAGAGATAGTTCGACCACCCGGCGGTATAGATCAGCGGCGCCGTCTCGCCGACCGAGATGGCGAGCGAGAGCAGCACGCCGGTGATCACCCCCGGCGCCGCCGCCGCCAGCACGATGCGCGAGGCCACGGTGTGGTCCCGCGCGCCCAGCGCGTAGGCCGCCTCGCGCATGCTGGTCGGCACCCGCCGCAGCGACAGCTCGGTGATCCGCGCCAGATAGGGCACGACCATGATGGCGAGCGTGATCGCCCCGGCCAGCGCCGAGAACTTCCAGCCCAGCCCGATCACCATCGTGATGTAGGAGAAATAGCCGAGCACGATCGAGGGCGTGCCGGTCAGCGTGTCGGCCAGGAATCGCACGGTCGCGGCGAGGCGGTTCGAGCCGTATTCCGAGAGATAGATCCCGGCGCCGATCCCGATCGGCGTGGCGATCAGGAGCGAGCCGAGCGAGAGCACCAGCGTGCCGATGATCGCGTTCTGCAGCCCGCCGGTCACCCCGTTGGTCGAGGTGGTGAAGAGTTCGATCGAGAAGGCCGAGGCCCCCTTGAGCGTCACCGTCAGCACGAGGTCGAGCAGCGGCACCGCGATCAGCAGGAAGGCGAGGGTGCACAGCCCCCACCCGACGATATTGGTCGCGTAGCGCCGCCGCTCCAGCGTGGTCAGCCGCGCCGGCGCGGCGTCATGCATTGCGGACATTGATCGTCCTCCTGACCAGCAGCCGCGCCGCGGCGTTCACCAGCACGGTGATGACGAACAGCACCAGCGCGATTTCCGCAAGCGACTTCACCGCCATGTTGCTCGGGTCCTGCAACGCGCTGTCGAGCTGCGAGAGGATGAAGGCGGCCATCGTGCTGATCGGGGTGAAGATCGTCCCCGGCAGGTAGTTGAGCGCGCCGCCCGAGACCATCAGCACCGCCATCGTCTCGCCCAGCGCGCGGCCGAGCGCCAGCACGATGCCGCCGATCAGCGTGACGCGCGCGGTCGGCAGCATGGTGCTGGTGACCACCTCGAAATGCGTCGCCCCCAGCGCATAGGCCGATTCCCGCAGCTCGCGCGGCACCTGGTTCAGCGCGTCGTAGAGCGTCGTGGTGATGATCGGCGTGATCATCAGCGCCAGCACGATCGAGGCGGCGAGCAGCCCGTAGCCGCTGCCGGTGCTGTTGCTCATGTTGAAGAAGGGGATGAAGCCGAGCGTCGCGGTGATCGCCGGGCTGATCCAGTTCGCGATCAGCGGCACCAGCACGAAAATGCCCCACAGGCCGAACACCACGCTCGGCACCACGGCGACCAGCTCGACCAGCATGGTCAGCCAGGGCCGCATCCGCGCCGGCGCCTTTTCCGAAAGAAACATCGCGGCGCCGACGCTCACCGGCACGGCGAACAGGATCGCGAGGAAGGAGGAGAACAGCGTGCCGACGATGAAGGCGAGAATCCCGTAATTCGCTCCCGGCGGCACCTCGTAGCCATGGCGCATCACCGTGTTGCCGTAGAGATTTCCGAGATTCCAGTTGATCGTCCACAGGAAGCGCAGCCCGTTGAACCCGATCGCCTGCCACGAATAGCGCGCGAGGAAGAAGACGATGGCGGCAAGGGCGAGCGGAATCACCAGGGCGACCGCCGCCATGGCCAGCCTGAACGGTTTCACCTTCGACATGCGGGTGCCTTTACACGAAACTGCCCTCCCGGCGAAGCCGGAAGGGCAGGGTAGGCTTGTTCCGGCCTGCGGCCGCCCGGATCAGCTGCCGATCTGGGCGATCTGCTTCGCCGAGAGTTCGCGGATCTTCTTCGGCAGCGCCTTGAAATGCACCTGCTTCAGATACTGCTCCGAGTTGCCCTCGTTCGAGGCCCAGGTCAGCAGCGTCTTCACCGCATCGGCGGTGGCCTTGTTCGGCTGCTTCTTGTTCACGATCGCATATTCGTAGTTGATGATCGGGTAGCTGTTCGCCCCCGGCGCGAAGACGAGGCTGATGCGCTCGTCCGCCGGCGTCTTGTCGCCCAGCGCGGCGGCGGCGGCGCTGATCGTCGAGGCGGTCGGCAGCAGCGCCTTGCCCGCGCGGTTCACCAGCTTCGCGGTGCCGAGCTTCGCCGCGTCGATCTGCTTGGTGAAGCTGACGCCGACATAGGCGATCGAAAACTTGTTGCCCTTCAGCGCCTCGACCATGCCGGGGTTGCCCTGCGCGCCGAGCCCGCCCTGCACCGCCGGCCAGGAGATGCTGGTGCCGTAGCCGACCTTGCTGTTCCACTCCGGCGTCGAGAAGCTCAGATACTGCGAGAAGATGAAGGTGTCACCCGAACCGTCGGTGCGGTGCACCGGGATGATCTTGTGGTTCGGCAGCTTCACCCCCGGGTTCAGCTTCGCGATCGCCGGCGAATCCCAGTTGGTGATCTTGCCGGAATAGATGTCGGCGAGCACCGGGCCGGAGAACACCAGGTGGTGACCGTTCAGGCCGGGGATGTTGTAGTTGATCGACTGCGCCGAGATCGCCAGCGGGATGTTCAGGATGCCGGGGTTCTGCTTCAGCTGGCCGTTCGACATGTAGGCGTCGGACGCGCCGATCTGCACGAGACCCTTGATCGCCTGCGCGATGCCGGTGCCCGAGCCGGTGCCCTGGGTCGTCACGCGGATGCCCGGATGCGCCTTCTCGAAATGCGGCACCCAGATGTTGAACAGCGGGTAGAGCAGCGTGGAGCCGGTCTCGGTCAGCGTGACGGTCTGCGCGGCAGAGGCGACGCCGGCGCCGATGCCGGCGACGAGCAGCGCCGCGGCGCCGGAGCGCAGAAGGACGGAGCGCCGAAGTTTGTTGTCTGATCGCACGATGGATCTCCCTGTCGGTTGCGATGGGCAGCAGGTGGGTTGAACGCATCGCTGCGTCCTGACGCGCCCTCTAGATGATCCTGTGTGACAAGGCGACCGGCTGTCGGTTAAGCTTTTATGACAACCGATCGCCCTTTGTGACAGCCGCGCCGTTTTTCAACCCTTGCGCGATCCGTCCGCGCAGCATCTCAACCGGTGTTTCCAATCCCGCGTAGCGGATCGCCCGCCGCAGCCGCTTGCCATCCTCGCCGCGCACCTGAAGCGTGAGCGTCGTCGGCGTCACCTCGGCGGCGGCGATGTCCGCCCAGACATGGTGCTCCGTCTCCGCCGGCCGGCGCAGCAGCGCGACGCCGTCCGCCCCGATCACCGCGCGCGTCCGCACCGCCCGGTCGCCATGCCGCCGCCGCATCGACTCGACCGAGCCGATCACCGCGATCGTGCCCGACAGCGGCAGCAGCAGCGCCATCGCGGTCAGGAACGGGCTGGGCCTGGCCGTGTGCACGAACACGAACGGCGCCGCGAGGCCGAGCAGCAGGATCATCAGCGCCACCGGCAGGGGCGGGCTGGTCTTCGCCGGCCCCGCGCGCAGCGCGAGGTCGTCCTCCAGCAGGTTCCGATCGTCGCTCCCGTCATCGCTCATCTGCGCAAATTGCCGGAGCGCCGCCGGTTTGTCGATCATCCCCCCCAGGGCATAGTAACGGCGATGGACCCCGAGTCGCCCCGCCCCGGCCTTGCCGAACTCTTCGCCGGCTTCTTCGCGGCCGGCCTGTCGGGTTTCGGCGGCGTGCTGCCCTTCGCCCGCCGCATCATGGTCGAGCGCCGCGGCTGGCTCACCGGGGCCGAGTTCGCCGACCTGTTCAGCCTCTGCCAGTTCCTGCCCGGCCCGAACGTGGTCAACCTCGCCGCCGCCTTCGGCGCCCGCCAGCGCGGCCCGAAGGGGGCGGTGGTCGCCATCGCCGGCCTGCTCGCGGCGCCGGTCGTCATCGTCATCGCGCTGGGTGCGGTCTATGAGCGGATCGGCGGCATCCCCCTCGTCCATCACGCCCTGCTCGGCCTCGCCGCCGGCGCCGCCGGCCTGTTCGCCGCCGCCGCGCTGCGAATCGCCTGGCCCGTGCTGCACCGCCCCGCCCGTGCCGCCATCGTCGGCCTCGCCTTCGTCCTGTTCGGCGTGCTGCATCTCGCCCTGCCGGTGGTGATCGGCATCGCCACGCCCCTCTCCGTGCTGCTGGCCTGGCGGTTCAGGGCATGATCCTGCTGGTCCTGCTCGGCCTGTTCGCCGGCCTCTCCCTGATCGCGATCGGCGGCGTCGCCAGCACCCTGCCGGCGATGGCCCGCGCCGTCGTCGCCCATCACTGGATGACCGCGCCGCAATTCGCCGCCCTGTTCGGTCTTGCCCAGACCAGCCCGGGGCCGAACATGCTGGTCGTCACGCTGATCGGCCTGCACGTCGCCGGCCTCGCCGGCGCGCTGGTCGCCACGCTGGGGATGATCGGCCCGTCCAGCGTGCTGACGGTGCTGGTCTCCGGCGTGTGGGAGCGGTTCCGCACCGCGCGCTGGCGGCTGCTCCTGCAGGCGGCGATCACGCCGGTCTCCGGCGGGCTGATCCTTGCCGCCGCCTCCGTCGTCGTCCGCGCGGCGGATCGCGGGCCGCCGGCCTGGGCGCTCACGCTCGGTGTCATGCTGGCGGCGCTCCGCTTCCGCCTGCACCCGCTGGCGCTGCTCGCCGTCGCCGCCGCCCTGGGCACGCTGCTGTTTTAGGGCCTCTCGGGAAGGATCGGAGATTGCTCTACGGCCGCCCCCGGCGCGCCGTTGCCTTGGCCGCGCCCACCGGGTCCCGGCGCGGCGGCACCAGCAGGCCGCGATTGGGCAGCTGCGCGAACCGGCCGATATCCGCCGCCGGCTGGCCGAACAGGTAGCCCTGCACGAAATTGCAGCCGCACTCCCGCACGAAGGCCAGCGCCTCCGGCGTCTCGATCATCTCGGCGATCGTCGAGATCCCCATGCGCCGGCACAGCTCGGTCAGCGCGCTGAGGAAGGCGCGGCCCTTCTGCGCCCGCTGGGCGTGGCGGATCGCCGCGCCGTCGAACTTCACCGCGTCGACCTCCAGCACCGAGAGATAGCGGAACGACGCGGCGCCGGCGCCGAAATCGTCGAGCGTCACGCCGAAGCCGCGCCGCCGCAGCCCCTGGATGAAGCCGTTCGCCGCGTCGAGATCGGCGATCTGCGCACTCTCCGTGATCTCGAACGACAGCCGGCGGCGCAGCCAGATATTCTCCTCCAGCAGCCGGTGCAGCCCCTCGGCATAGGCGGCGCTGTTGATCGACCGGCCGGAAATGTTGACCGCGATGCAGACATGCTCGTCGTTCAGTGGCAGCCTTCCGAGCCAGGACACCGCCTTGCGCGCCATCGCGAGGTCGAAATCCTCGATCAGCCCGGTTTCCTCGGCCAGCAGGATGGTCTCGAAGGGCGAGCCGGTGCCCGCCTCGTCGAACCGGGTCAGCGCCTCGAAGTGATGGATCGCGCCGCTGCGGATATCGACGATCGGCTGGAAGGCGATGCCGAACACCCCATCATCGATCGCGCGGCGCAGCCGCGTCACGCTGCCCATCGCGTCGCTCAGCCGCTCGCGCAGCCGCTGCCCCGCCTCGTGCAGCGACAGTTCGCTGCCCTCGCCGAACCGGTGCATCGCATAGACCAGCCCGCGGGCGAGGTCGCCCTCGCTCATCCCCTCCGCCTGCATCGGCAGCGTCATCGACTCGATCCGCGGCGGCGGCGCCGTCGGATCGGCGGCATGGATCATCGCCTCGATCTGGTGGATCACCGCGCCGAAGGTCCGTCCCGCCTCGTGCAGCACCGAATAATGCCCCGAATCCAGCCGCATCGCCGTGTCGCCGCCGAGCGAATGGGCGCGCAGCAGGTCGCCGAGCGTCTCGCCGAGCGGCTGGCCGCCCTCCTGCGCGATCCCCGGAATCGCGAACAGCGTCATTTCCGCCCCCTGCGCGCCGGCGGCGGCGAGGCGTTCGGCGAGGCGCGGCACCTCCTCGATCTCTTCCGGCTCGTCCGGCGCGTCCTCCGCCAGCTTGCGCATGGACACGTAGATCGCATCCCGCGCGGTATCCAGCCGGTGCGCCGCGACGCTCACCCGCGCCCCCACGGCGCCGTCCCGCCCGGCGAGGCGGATCGTCCCCGCCAGCACCCGGCGCGTCGGCGTCAGCGACTCGAGCACCGCGGCAATGCGGCCGCGGTCCTGTGCCGCGATCAGGTCGGTGAGGTTCCGGCCGGTCCAGGCCTGCTCGGGCAGTCCGGTCAGCGCCTCGCTCGCGCCGGAGGCGGTCTCGATCCTGAGGCGCGGATCGAGGGTGAGAAGCAGGTCGCCCCAGCAGAACGCCAGCAGCGCGTATCTGTCCCGCTCCAGCCGCAGCGCAGTCGTGGCGGCTTCGGTATTCAGCATCCCGGTTCCAACTCCGCCCAGGCCGTCGCCAGGCGGCGGCATCTCGCCGCACTATCCGGAACTCCGGTTAATCCCGAGTAAATCGAAACAATCCGGAGCGCGTTCCGATCCTCCCGGACCGGACGTAGCGCTCTACCCGGTCGACAGGATCACCAGAGCATCCTTGTCCGACCGGACGATGCCCTATCCCAGCGCCGCGGCCAGCAGGTCGAGCGCGTGGTCCACCGTCGCCCGCCGCACCGCGTCCCGGTCGCCGGGGAAGACGCGCCGCTCGGCCAGCGTCGCGCCGTCCTTCCGGGCGAGGCCGAACCAGACCGTGCCGACCGGCTTCTCCGCCGATCCCCCCTCCGGCCCGGCGATCCCCGTCACCGCCACCGCGAGATCGGCCCCCGCCCGCGCCCGCGCGCCCTCGGCCATCGCCCGCGCCACCGTCTCGCTCACCGCGCCCTCCCGCGCGATCAGCCCGGGCTCGACGCCGAGCATCGCCTCCTTCGCGTCGTTCGCGTAGCTGACGAAGCCGTGGCCGAACACGGCGGACGCGCCGGCGATGTCGGTCAGGGCCGCGGCGATCATCCCGCCGGTGCAGCTCTCCGCCGTCGCGATCGTCCGCCCCGCCTCCCGCGCCCGCCCGATCACGGCTGCCGCCCTCGGGTTCACAGCCCCGTCCCCGGCCAGACGAGGCGCAGCGCCGCCAGCACGATCGCGGCGAATGCGCCGGCGATCCAGTCATCCGCCATGATCCCCAGCGCGTCGTGCCGCGCATCGGCCAGGCTGATCGGCCAGGGCTTGCGGATGTCGAAGACGCGGAACAGCAGGAAGGCGAGCAGCACGCCCGAGCCGGTCAGCCAGGGCAGGCCGAGCAGGGCGATCATCTGCCCCGCGACCTCGTCGATCACGATCCAGCCGGGGTCGCGCCCCGCCATGCCGGTCCGCGGAATCGCGATCATCCCCGCCGCGCTGGCGATCACGATCCCGGCGGCGAGCGCGACGGTGCCGTAAGTATAAAGTATGCCGCCGGCGAGCAGCCCGAGCAGCGCGCCCGCGGTGCCCGGCGCGCGGGGCACGAAGCCGATGCCGAGGCCCGAGGCCACCGCCCTTCCCAGCACGTCCGATGCGCTCACCGCGACGCGGTCCACCGCACCACCGGATCGGTCGCCGGCTTCCCTTCCAGCGCGCGATAGATCACGATCCCCTCCGTCACCCGTTCCACATAGTTGCGCGTCTCCCCGAACGGGATCTCCTCGATCCACGTCACGAGATCGACGCCGCCCTGCGCCTTCGGCATGCGCGGGTCGCCATTGGCGGCGATCCATTTCTCGACGTTGCGCGGCCCGCCGTTATAGGCCGCGATCGCGAGCGGCAGGCAATCGCCGAAGCGCTGCAGCAGACGGGCGAAATACGCCGAGCCGAGGGCGACGTTCCGCGCCGGGTCATCGACCAGCGCGCCCGGCGGCAGCGCGAGTCCGGACTGCCGCGCCACCTCCCGCGCCGTCCCCGGCATCAGCTGCATCAGCCCCTCCGCGCCCGAGGGGCTGGTCGCGCGCGGATCGAAACTGCTCTCCTGGCGGATCAGCGACAGGATCACGCTGCGCGGCGGCGGCGCCGGCGGCGGCGGAACCGTGGCCGCGGCGGGTTCGAGGCGCGGCTGCCCCGGCGCCGGCAGCAGCCCCGGCGGGATCGGCCAGCCGAGATGCACCAGCATGTCCCCCGC
This sequence comes from Acidiphilium multivorum AIU301, assembly GCF_000202835.1. NCBI lineage: Bacteria > Pseudomonadati > Pseudomonadota > Alphaproteobacteria > Acetobacterales > Acidocellaceae > Acidiphilium > Acidiphilium multivorum. Next base: position 2,388,264 of record NC_015186.1, on the reverse strand, counting down.
CGTCCCGGCCATCCGCGCCACCATCACCGAGGCCGAAACCTGGCCGATCCCGTCGGCCAGCCGCGCGTCGAGATAGCGGTCGGCAAGGCTCGGGCTGAGTTCGGCCATCCGCAGCAGGAAGGCCCGCGCCCGGCGCGGCGCGCCCATCTCGGCCAGCAGCACGGCGGCCTGCGGCAGTTCGCGCTCGGCGAAGGCGGTGGCCTGCCCCGTCGTCAGCCGCGGCGGGCCGAGGGCGCGGATCCGCGCCGCCAGCTGCGCCGGCGTTTCCCCCGCCTGAAGGGCGGCCAACTGGCCGTAGAACGTGTCCGGCCAGGCGGCGGCGCGCAGCAGGTCGGCCCGCGCCGCCTGGCCGCTCTCGGTCTGCGCCAGCCAGTAGAAGGCGCGGGCGCGGGTGATCACCGCGGTCGAAAGCCCGCGCAGCCGAACGAACCAGGGCCGCGCCGTGGCCGGCTCGTGCAGCATCCGCAGGGCGATGAACCCGGCGAGGAAGTCGCGGCTGGCCCGCGCGTCCTCGCCCGGCGGCCGCGCGGCGGCGACCAGCGCATAGGCGTCCTTCGCATCGCCGGCGGCGAGCAGGTCGCGCGCGAAACTCTCCCGCCGCCGCCAGAGCAGCGCGCGCGCCAGCCCCGTCGCCTGCTTCTCCGCCTCCGCCCCCAGCGCCTGCCACAGCGCGAGCCGCGCGGCCTGATCCTGTGCCGCGGCGAGTTCCGCGAAGAACAGGAACGGCGTCGCCCGCTGCGCCGTGGTCAGCGCCGCGACCGCCGCCTGCGCCTGCCTGCCGCCATGCGCGAGGGCGATGAAGGCGCGCGCGGTCGCGGCCTCGCCCGCCGGCAACTGGTCGAGCAGCATCGTCGCCACGTCGAGCTTCCCGGCGATGGCGAGGCGCGAGAACCGCGCCCAGTTGGTCTCCGGCGTCAGCAGCGCGGCGTATTTCGCCTCGAACGTCGCCGCGCCGGCCGGGCTGTCGAACCCGTCGATCCAGGCGCGCCGGGCGAAGCGCGCCGCCTCGCGCGGCGCCACCTGGTCGAGGGCGGCGGCGCAGCGCGCATTGGCGGCGGCGGTCTCGGGCAGCCGGGTGCGGCATTCGCGCCGCACCGTGGCGTCGTCCGGGTCGGCGGCCAGCGCCTCATTCCACCGCCGCGCCAGGATTCCCTGCTCCGGCCAGTCGGGATATCTGGCCATGAACGTGGCGATCTCGGTCTCGCTCGCCGCCCCGGGGTCGAGCACCCGGTAATAGGTCACCAGCCGCGCCACCAGCCGGTCCGGCTGGGCGGCGGCCAGCGTTTCCGCCTCGGTCCAGTGATTGGCGCGGATGTCGTTCATGATCCGGGCGAGGGCGGGGGCGGGCTGCAGCGGGGCGGCGATCGCGACCGCGCCCAGCGGCGCGGGGGCGGCGCCGAGAGCGAGCAGGGACGTCAGCAGCAGCAACATCCGGACCATGCGCGAACCAATAGCAGGACTGCTCCCGCGCTCCCATACCTTGCCGCCGCCGAATGCTGCGAATAGGTTACGCGCACTCACGGAGAACACAATGTTTCACGGCTCACTGGTCGCGCTGGTCACCCCGATGCACGAAGACGGTCGCATCGACGAGGCGGCGCTCGAACGTTTCATCGAATGGCAGATCGCCGAGGGCACCAACGGCCTCGTCCCGGTCGGCACCACCGGCGAATCCCCCACGCTCAGCCATGACGAGCACAAGCGTGTGGTCGAGATCACCGTCGAGGTGGCGAGGAAACGCGTCCCGGTGATCGCCGGCGCCGGCTCGAACGCCACGCGCGAGGCCATCGGCCTCGCGAAGCACGCCGAATCCGTCGGCGCCGACGGCGTTCTCGTCGTCACCCCCTACTACAACAAGCCGACGCAGGACGGCCTGCTCCGCCACTTCACCGCGGTCGCCGACGCGATCGGTATTCCGCTCATCATCTACAACATCCCGCCCCGCTCGGTGATCGACATGAGCGTGGCGACGATGGCCCGCCTCGCCCAGCACCCCAACATCGTCGGCGTGAAGGACGCGACGGCGAACCTCACCCGCCCGCTGCACACCACCGCCGCCTGCGGCGCGTCGTTCTGCCAGCTCTCGGGCGAGGATCACACCGCGCTCGCCTTCCTCGCCGCCGGCGGCGTCGGCTGCATCTCGGTGACCGCCAACATCGCCCCGCGCCTCTGCGCCGAGATGCAGGCGGCCTGGCGCGCCGGCGACCTGAAGACCGCGATGGCGATCCAGTCCCGCCTGCTGCCCCTGCACGATGCGATGTTCGCCGAGAGCAATCCCGCCCCGGCGAAATACGCCGCCTCCCTGCTCGGATTCGGCTCGGAATTCTGCCGCCTGCCGCTCGCCCCGCTCGCCGAGGCGACGAAGGCGCAGATGCGCGCCGCGATGACCGGGCTCGGGCTGCTCGCCTGATGGCCGAGCCCCGGAAATCCGGGCTGATCTCCCACGGGATCGCGGCGCAGAACCGCAAGGCCCGGTTCAACTACACGATCAAGGACACGGTCGAGGCGGGCATCGTGCTGCGCGGCGCCGAGGTGAAGTCGCTGCGCATGGGCCGCGCCACGCTCTCCGAGGCCTTCGCCGGCGAGCGCGACGGCGAGATGTATCTCTTCAACATGTACATCCCCGAATACCAGGGCGGCGTGCTCTCCCGCTTCGACACCAAGGGCCCGCGCAAGCTGCTGCTCAAGCGCAAGCAGATCGACCAGCTCCTCGGCGCCATCGCCCGCCAGGGCTCGACCGTCGTCCCGCTCGACGTGCATTTCAACCCGCGCGGCCTCGCCAAGGTCACGCTCGGCATCGCCGAGGGCCGCAAGCAGCACGACAAGCGCCAGGCCATCGCCAAGCGCGACTGGGAACGCGACAAGGCCCGCATCCTCAAGAACCGCTGACCCCCGCCGCGCGCTGGACCGCGCGCCCCTTCACCCCATATCATCGTCCGGCCCGGAAGGAGAACGGCGATGGACGAAGCGGACAAGCAGGGAAACGACGGACCGGAAATCAGCCTGATCGGCCAGATCCGCGACAAGCTGATCGGCCGCAAGCAGGACTGGTCGCGCGAGGGGCGGGGCCTGACCGGCGCCACCGCGCCGCCGGCGCAGCGCCTCCCGCCCGGCCAGCGCCTCGTCACCGACTGGCCGGTGCTCGATCTCGGCGTCCAGCCCGAGGTGCCGAAAGCCGCCTTCCGCCTCGCGATCGACGGCGCCGTCGCCAATCCCGTCACCCTCGACTGGGACGGGTTCATGGCCCTGCCGCAGCAGGACAGCGTGTCGGACATGCACTGCGTCACCACCTGGTCGCGCTACGACAATCACTGGCGCGGCGTGTCGATCCGCACCATCCTCGACCTGGTGCGGCCGCACCCGGAGGCGACCCACGTCCTCTTCGAATCCTATGACGACTACACGACCAATCTCCGCCTCGACCAGTTCGCCGCCGAGGACTGCTACCTGGTGCACAGCTGGGAGGGAAAGCCGCTGACCCGTCAGCACGGCGGCCCGGTGCGGGTGCTGGTGCCGCGCTACTATCTCTGGAAATCCGCCAAATGGGTCCGCCGCATCACCTTCGCGACGGCCGACCGCAAGGGCTTCTGGGAAACCCGCGGCTACAACAACAACGCCGATCCCTGGGCCGAGGAACGCTACGCCTGAACCGCCCGCCTTCACGCGCGGCCCGGCTTCGGCTACCAGTCTGCTCGAACAGGCCATCCAATCAGGAGAGACGCGATGATCAAGGTGGGCGACAGGCTCCCGGCCATGAAGCTGATGACCCCCGGCGCCGAGGGACCGCAGGAGATCGACACCGGCGAGCTGTTCGCCGGCAAGACGGTGGTGCTCTTCGCCGTTCCCGGCGCCTTCACCCCGACCTGCAGCGCGAAGCACGTTCCCGGCTTCCTCGAGCATTACGACGCGCTGAAGGCGAAGGGTGTCGACGAGATCGCCTGCATCGCGGTGAACGACGTGTTCGTGATGACCGCCTGGGCCGAGAGCCAGAAGGCCGGCGGCAAGATCACCTTCCTCGCCGACGGCTCCGGCGCCTTCACCCGCGCCCTCGGCCTCGAGCTCGACCTCATCGCCCGCGGCCTCGGCGTCCGCAGCCAGCGCTATGCCCTGGTCGCGCAGGACGGGCTGGTGACGCACCTCGCCATCGAGCAGCCGGGCGGCTTCGAGGTCAGCCGGGCCGAGGCGGTGCTGGAGGCGCTCGGCGGCTGAGCCTGCCCGCGTGACGGCCTGCCGCAGCCCGGTCCTCAGCGTCGTCGTTCCCTGCTATCGCGAGGAGCCGAACGTCGCCCCCATGGTCGCCGCCCTCGATGCCGCCCTCGCCGGCATCGACTGGGAGGTGATCTTCGTCGACGACGACAGCCCCGACGGCACGGCCGACGCCGCCCGCGCCCTGGCGCGGACCGACACCCGCGTCCGCTGCCTCCGCCGCGTCGGCCGCCGCGGCCTGTCCTCGGCCGTCATCGAGGGGGCGCTGTCCAGTTCCGCCCCCTTCGTCGCGGTGATCGACGGCGACCTCCAGCACGACGAGACCATCCTCCCCGCGATGCTCGACGCCGTGCGCGCGGGGGCGGACATCGCGGTGGGCAGCCGCCACGTCGGCGGCGGCGACGCCGCCGGCCTCGCCTCGCCGCTGCGCCAGCGCCTTTCCGCCGCCGGCATCGGCCTCGCCCGGAAACTCGCCGGTGTTGCGATCTCCGACCCGATGAGCGGCTTCTTCCTCCTCCGCCAGTCGCTGTTCGAGGACCTGGCGCACCGGCTGAACGGGCAGGGCTTCAAGATCCTGCTCGACCTGCTGCTCTCCGCGCCGACCCCGCTGAAGGTCGCCGAACTCCCCTACCGCTTCCGCCCCCGCGCCGCCGGCGAAAGCAAGCTCGACATCCTGGTGATGGTCCAGTTCGCCGGCCAGTTCGTCGACCGCGCGCTGGGCGGCATGGTGCCGCTGCGCTTCATCGCCTTCGCCCTGGTCGGCCTGTTCGGCATTTTCGTGAACCTCGCGGCAATGCAGGCGAGCCGCGCCGCCGGGCTCGGTTTCGGCCCGGCGCAGACGCTCGGCACCATCGTCGCGATGGTCGCCAATTTCGAGCTGAACAACCGCCTGACCTACCGCACGATGAAGCTGCGCGGCGTGCGCTACTGGCAGGGTCTCGTGCTGTTCATGCTGGTCTGCGGCCTCGGCGCCATCGCCAATATCGGCATCGCCGGCGCGCTCTATCACCGGGGCGACGCCAACGGCCTCGCCGCCAGCGCCGCCGGCTCGGCGATCGGCGTGGTCTGGAACTACGCGGTCTCCGCCACCCTGGTCTGGCGCGTGCGATGAGCGCGCAAAAGTCGTGCGTGCGATGAGCGCGCAAAAGCCGTGCGTGCGATGAGCGCGCAGAACCGATGCGTGCGATGAGCGCGCCGGACCGGTCCGGGCGATGAGCCGCCAGGCCTGGCTGGCGGCCCTGGCCGGCCTCACCCTCCTCCGCCTCGTCCTCGCCGCCCTCATCCCGCTCTCGCCGGACGAGACCTATTACTGGCTGTGGTCGAGGCACCTCGCCACCGGCTATTACGACGACGCGCCGCTGATCGCGCTCTGGATCCGGGCCGGCACGTTCATCGCCGGCAACGGCGCGCTCGGCATCCGTCTGCTCTCGCCGCTCTCCGCCGCGATCGGCACGCTGCTGCTCTGGCGCGCCGGCGAGGATCTCTTTCCCAACCGCCGCGCCGGCCTCACCGCCGCGCTCCTGCTCAACGCCACCCTGGTGCTGAATGCCGGCGCCATCATCACCACGCCGGACACGCCGCTCCTGCTGTTCTGGACCGCTTCGCTCTGGGCGATGGCGCGCTGGCTCGCCACCGGCGACGACCGCTGGTTTCTCGCCGCCGGCCTCGCCGCGGGGCTCGGCTTCGAGGCCAAATACACCGCCGCCCTGCTCTTCGTCGCCATCGGCCTGTTCATGCTCGCCACGCGCGAGGGCAGGGCGGGGCTGCGCCGACCGCTGCCCTGGCTCGGGCTGCTGCTCGGCCTGCTGGCGATGCTGCCGGTGGTCCTGTGGAACGCGGCGCATGGCTGGGCGAGCTTCGCCAAGCAGGGCGGCCGCTCCGCGCATCTCGACCTGGCCGGGACGCCCGGCCACCTGCTCGGGCTGATCGGCGGGCAGGCCGGCCTCGCCACCCCGATCGTCCTCGGCCTGATGGCCTGGGGCGTCTGGTCGCTGCGGCGCGACCGTTCCGCCCCCGCCCGCCTGGTCCTGCTCGCCGTGCTGGTGCCCGCCGCCGTCTTTGTCGAGCACACGCTCTCCGGCCCCGTGCAGGCGAACTGGCCCGCCATCCTCTACCCCGGCGCCGCCCTCGCCGCCGGCGCCATCGCCCCGCGCATCGCCCGCGCCTGGCTGCGGGCCGCCGCGGCGCTCGGCTTCCTGCTCGCCGCGATCGTCTGGCTCCAGGCCGCCGCCGCCCCGTTCCCGCTGCCCCCGCACCGCGACCCGACCGCGATCCGCCTCGCCGGCTGGCGGGCGCTGGCGCGCGATGTCGCCCGCGCCGCCGCCTCGCGCCACCTCACCGTGATCGCCAGCACCGACTACAGCACCCTGTCCGAACTCGCGCACGACCTGCCGCCCCGCTTCGCCGTGGTCGGACTCGGTCCGCGCTGGCGGTTCTTCGCCGCCCCGCCGGCCCCGCCCGGCACGCCGGTCCTGCTGGTCGAACCATCCTGGCTCGCCGGCTTCGCGGCAGGCCAGGTCGCAGCCGCCGTCCCCGCCGGCCACGCCGCCCGCCGCCGCGCCGGCGTCGCGATCGAATCCTACGTCCTGTCCGCCGCCCGGCTCGCCGCCGCCCCCGCCGCACTCATGAGGCCCAAGCAATGACCCGCCTGCCCACCGCCGAGGATGTTCTCGCCGCCCGCGCCCTCATCGCCCCGCACATCGTCCGCACCCCGGCGCTGCGCTCTCCCGCGCTCGACGAGCGGACCGGCGCGGAGGTCTTCATCAAGGCCGAGCCGCTGCAGCGCACCGGCAGCTTCAAGCTGCGCGGCGCGACCAACGCGATCCTGCGGCTCGCCCCCGCGGCGCGCGCGGCCGGCGTCGTCGCCTATTCCTCGGGCAATCACGGCCAGGCGGTGGCCTGCGCCGCCGCCGCCCTCGGGATTCCCGCCACCATCGTGATGCCGCGCGACGCCCCCGCCATCAAGCGCGACTCGACCGCCGCCTGGGGGGCCGACATCGTGCAGTACGACCGCCGCACCGAGGACCGCGAGGCGATCGGCGCCGCCATCGCCGCCCGCACCGGCGCCGCCCTGATCCCCCCCTACGACCATCCGGACGTGATCGCCGGGCAGGGCACCCTCGCCCTCGAACTGGTGGAGGATGCGCGGGCGGCGGGCGCCGAACTCGATCTCGTCTTCGTCTGCACCGGCGGCGGCGGCCTGACCGCCGGCTGCGCCCTCGCCCTCGAACACGCCTCGCCCGCGACCCGGCTGATCGCCGTCGAGCCCGAGGGCTGGGACGATACCGGCCGCTCGCTGGCCGCCGGCACCCGCCTCGCCAACGACGGCGCGGGCTCCGCGCTCTGCGACGCGCTGATGGCGATGACGCCCGGCGAACTCACCTTCGCGCTCAACGCGCCCCGCCTCGCCGGCGCCGTCGCCGTCGGCGAGTCGCAGGTGCTCGCCGCGATGGGCTTCGCGCTGCGCCATCTCAAGCTCGCGGTCGAGCCCGGCGGCGCGGTGGCGCTGGCGGCGGTGCTGGCCGAGGCGCTGCCGCTCGACGGCCTGGCGGTGGGAGTCGTTCTCTCCGGCGGCAATGCCGATCCCGGAACGCTGGCCCGCGCCCTCGAAGTCACCTGCTGACGGTCTCCGATTCAGCCTTTTTTAACCCCCACCCCCGATACTCCGCCCCGAAAGGTGGCAAGGGGTTCATGGCGCAGCGCAAGAAGAAGGGCGGCAAGGGGGGCGATCAGGCGGTCAACCTGATCATCCGCCGCGAGGAGATCGTCGAGGGCGGCCATCACGGCGGCGCCTGGAAGGTCGCCTATGCCGACTTCGTGACCGCGATGATGGCCTTCTTCCTGCTGATGTGGCTGATCAACGCGACGACCGAGGCGCAGCGCGTCGGCCTCGCCGACTATTTCAGCCAGGCCAACGTGCTCAACCGCGCCGCCTCCGGCGAGGGCAAGCCGTTCGGCGGCAGCACCCCGTTCGACAAGGGCGCCCTCTCGTCGGATCGCGGGGCGGTGCGCGTCACCGTCGGCCACAACCCGGTCTCCTACGAGGTGCCGCACACGCCGCAGGGCCAGCAGATCCGCCCGGATCATCCCACCGGAAACGACATGGTGAACACCTCGCCCGGCGCCGGCCACAAGCCGCGTGCCTCCGGCGCCACCGCGTCGAACGCGGCGCCGAAGCCCGCGCCCGAGTTGCAGAAGCCCGCTTCGCCCGCCGCCGGGGCGCGGTCCGCGCCGTCCGGCGAGAAGGCCGCCGCCGGCACCGGCGGCGCCATCGGCGGCCTCGCCCCCGGCAATCTCGGCGAAGCCCGCTTCAGGACGGCGGGCTCCGAGATCCGGCAGATGATGGCGCAGGACCCGGATCTGGCGTCGCTCTCGAAACAGGTCAGCGTCCACGTCACGCCGCGGGGCCTGCGCATCCAGATCATGGACGCGCACAAGCGGCCGATGTTCGCGCTCGGCTCGGCCCGGCCGAACCCGATGACGCTGGAACTGCTCACCAAGATCGCGCCGATCCTGTCCCGGCTGGGCGACCGGATCCGCATCGCCGGCTACACCGATGCCCGGCCCTATGTCGCCGGTCCCAAGGACAACTGGGACCTGTCCGTCGAGCGCGCGAACGCGACGCGCGCGGTCCTGGTCAAGGCCGGCTTTCCGAAGCGGCTGATCGCGCGCGTGAGCGGCTATGCCGACCGCAAGCTGCTCATCCCATCCAATCCGCTGGCGGCAGCCAATCGGCGGGTGGGAATACTGGTGGTGCGTCCGGCACTGCCGGAAGGGGTCAAAACAGATGGTGCCAAGGCGCCATGACCCGAACGGAGATGCAATGTTCTGAGATTTCGGTGAAATATGCTCACTTTGGGAGGCGTTGCATTCCTGCTCGTCTGCGTGTTCGGCGTCTTTATCGTGACGGGCGGGGCGATCGGTCCGCTGCTGAAATCGATGCCCTTCGAACTCATCACGATCGGCGGCGCCGCGGTCGGCACCTTCGTGGCCGGCAACTCGATGCACGACATCAAGCACACGCTGGCCGGCTTCAAGAAGGTGCTGCGCGGCGGCGCCTTCAAGAAGGCCGACTACACTGACCTGCTGTGCCTGCTGTTCTACCTTGTCCGCCTCGCCGCGACGCGCGGCGCCATGGCGCTGGAGCCGCATATCGAGCGTCCGGAGGAAAGCCCGGTCTTCAAGCACTTCCCGGCCATCCTCAAGAACGAGGAAGCCACCGCGATCATCTGCGACTATCTGCGGATGGTCGGCATGAACGCCGACGATCCGCACCAGATCGAGGACGTGATGGCCCGCGAACTGCGCAAGACCCTGGCCGAGGAGCTGCACGGCGCCCACACGCTGCAGACGATGGCGGACGGCCTGCCCGCGCTCGGCATCGTCGCCGCGGTGCTCGGCGTGATCAAGACGATGGCGCATATCAGCCAGCCGCCCGCCGTGCTCGGCGAAATGATCGGCGAGGCGCTGACCGGCACCTTCCTCGGCGTGCTGCTCGCCTATGGCGTGGTGGGGCCGCTCTCGGTGCGGCTGCGCGGCGTGGTCGAGGAGGATTCCCGTTATTTCGAGGTGATCCGCGCGGTGCTGGTCGCGCATCTGCACGGCAACGCGCCGCAGGTCAGCGTCGAGGTCGGCCGCAAGATGGTGCCCAACCTGTTCATGCCGACCTTCCAGGAACTGGAGGAATCCGTGGAGTCCCTCAAGATCGCCGCCTGACCGTCCTCAACCCTGGCCGCCGAGATGGCGCTGCATGATCACCACGTCGATCCAGCGGCCGAACTTGAACCCCACATCGCGGAGCGTCCCCACCCGCTGGAAACCGAGACTGGCATGCACCCCGATCGAGCCGACATTCTCCGAATCGCCGATCACGGCGAGCATCTCCCGGAATCCGGCGGCGCGCGCCTCGTCGAGCAGCCGCGCGACCAGCGCCTTGCCCACCCCCTGGCCGCGCACGTCCTCGCGCACATAGACGCTGTCCTCGGCGGTGAACCGGTAGGCCGAGCGGGCGCGGTACTGGTCGAAATAGGCGAAGCCGAGAATGCCCGTCGCATCGGCGGCGACCACCCAGGCGCGTCCCGCGCCGGTGACCTCGCGAAACCGCGCCGTCAGCGCTTCGAGGGAGGGCGGCACCTCGTCGAACGTTCCGGTCCCCTCCAGCACGTGATGGGCATAGATCGCCTGGCAGGCGGGCAGGTCTTCCGGGGCGGCGGGGCGGATATCCATGGTCGCGTGCTCCTTGGCAGATCGCTGCCTGATCCAGCACCGCCGGGGCCGAAACGCAAGACCCGTTTCGCGGCGGGTTCAAATCTATGGAAAAAGCGTCCGCACATGTGCTAACGGAGTGTTGAATGTTTGATTTGATATTTGATTTCGTAACCGGGTGCGGTTTTGGCACCCCGCGGCGCCGGTTCACGGCGTGGCAGACCGGCAGGCGCGCCCCGGACGAAAGATCTATCGCAACGGGGAAAGATCTTGTCTGATGAGCGAGACAATCGAGCCGGTGGATGCCGCGCCGGATGGCGGCAGGGAGCTTCACGTGCGCGTGCTGGCGGTCAGGGCCGCGGCCCGGTTCCACGGAATCGACCTCGATCCTGAACTCCTGCGCAAGGAGGGCGGCGGCGCGCCGCCATCCTCCGCCGGTCTCGTCGAATGGACGCGCGATGCCGGGCTCTGGGCCCGCGCGATCCGCGTCAATTTCCGCCAGCTCCTCAAGATCGAGACGACGGCGCCGGTCATCCTGCTGCTGAAGGATGGCGGCGCGGCGATCATGGTCGCCGCCGACCGCGAGCGCGCCGTCGTGTTCCTGCGCGACCCCCGCGCCCCGCAGGGCACCGCGCCCGTCCCGGTCGACGAGCTGCAGCTCGGCCAGCTGTGGGACGGCACGGTGCTCCTCGTCCGCGGCGAGCGCGGCGAGGACGATGCCGAGCCGGTCTTCAACTTCGCGCTCCTCTTCCGCATGGTCTGGCGCGAGAAGCGCATCCTGCGCGACATCGCGATCAGCTCGGTCACGCTCACCGTGCTGCAGGTGATCCCGGCGCTGCTGGTCATGGTCGTGCTCAACTCGGTGATCGAGTACCACGCGATGAACACGCTGGCGCTGATCTCGATCGTCTTCGTCATCGCCATCCTCTGGGAGGCGGTGCTCACCTGGGGCCGGCAGATGATGCTGGTGATGCTCTCCACCAGGCTCGACGCCCGGCTGAACCTGATGATCTTCGACCGGCTGATGACGATCCCGATCGAGTTCTTCGAGCGCAACCAGGCCGGCCAGATCGGCTACAAGGTCGGCCAGATCTACCGCGTGCGCGACTTCATCACCGGCCGGCTGCTGACCACCTTCATCAACATCTTCATGATCGCCCTGGTCCTGCCGATCCTGTTCTACCTCAACGCCTTCCTCGCCTGGACGGTGCTGATCGCCTCGGCCACCATCGCCGTCATCATCACCGCCTTCCTGCCCGCGCTCGCCCGGCTGACCGGCCGCATCATCGAGGCCGAGAGCCGGAAGGGCGCGGTGCTGGTCGAAAGCCTCTACGGCGTGCGCACGGTCAAGGCGCTGGCGCTCGAGAAGGTCCGCTCCGATGACTGGGACGGCCGGGTGGCGCTCACCAGCCAGCTCAATCTCGAGATGGGCCGGCTCTCCGCCTGGCCGCAGGTGCTGTCGCTGCCGCTCGAGCGCTACGCGACGATCGGCGTGCTGCTGCTCGGCGGCTATGTCGCGCTCACCTCGCAGAACCCGCTCGCCGCCGGCTCGCTGGTCGGCTTCATGCTGCTCGGCGGCCGCGTCGCCGGCCCGCTGATCTCCTTCGCCCGCCTCGTGCAGGACGCGCAGGAGGCCCGCGCCGCCGTCGGCATCGTCGGCGAGGTGCTGAACCGGCCGACCGAGCGCCGCGCGATGAACACCGGCCTGCGCCCCGCCTTCCGCGGCGCCGTCGCCTTCGAGGAGGTCACCTTCACCTACGAGGGCGGCAAGACGCCGGCGCTGAACAAGGTCAGCTTCTCGATCCCCGAGGGCACCATGCTCGGCATCGTCGGCCGTTCCGGCTCGGGCAAGTCGACCATCACGCGCCTGCTCCAGGGCATCAACCGCGACTATCTCGGCGCCGTGAAGATCGACAACACCGAACTGCGCGAGATCAATCTCCGTCATCTGCGCAAGAGCTTCGGCGTCGTCCTGCAGGACAATTTCCTCTTCCGCGGCTCGGTGCGCGACAACATCATCGCCGGCCGTCCCGGCCTCACCTTCGAGGATGCGATCCGCGCCGCCCGCCTCGCCGGCGCGGAGGAATTCATCGAGCGCCTGCCCCAGGGCTACGAAACCTTCGTCGAGGAGGGCTCGCCCAACCTCTCGGGCGGCCAGAAGCAGCGCCTCGCCATCGCCCGCGCCCTGATCGCCGATCCCCGCCTGCTCATCCTCGACGAGGCGACGAGCGCGCTCGACCCCGAAAGCGAGGCGCTGATCAACGCCAACCTGCTGCGCATCGCCCGCGGCCGGACGATGGTGATCGTCTCCCACCGTCTCGCCTCGCTGGTCGACTGCGACATGATCCTGGTCATGGATGCCGGCCGTGTCGTCGATATCGGCCGGCACGCCGATCTCGTCGAGCGTTGCCCGATCTACCGCCATCTCTGGCTCCAGCAGAACCGCCACATGAATCCCGAAGGAGGCCGCCATGCGCCGACCCCGACCCTCGCGCAAGGCGACTGACCGGCTGCCGCCCTCCGGCGGCAGCCTCGCCCTGGCCGATCCCGCCTCGCTGTCGGACCTGCCGCTGCCGCTGCTGGAATTCCAGTCGCCGACGGCGGCGGTGATCGCGACGCCGGTGTCGATCGTCTCGCGCTACACCATGCTGCTCGTCACCGCCCTGGTGGCGACGCTGATCGCCGTCGCGGCCGTCGTGCGCATCCCCAAGGTGGTCTCGGCGCCGGGCCGGCTGGTCTCCACCGCCCCGAACGTCCTGCTCCAGCCCTTCGACACCTCGATCGTCCAGGCGATCGACGTCCACGAGGGCGAGATCGTCCACAAGGGCGAGATCCTGGCGAAGCTGAACCCCACCTTCGCCAGCGCCAATCTGCGCGCGCTGAGCGCCGAGGTGATCCAGCTCGCCGCCCGGCGCGACCGTCTCGCCGCCGAGGCGGGCGGCACCACCTACGCGCCGGCGCATCCCAACGCGGCGCAGCGTCTCCAGGCCGCGATCTTCCAGAGCCGCAAGGCCGAGCGCATCTACACGATCGAGAATTACGACCAGAAGATCGCCGAGCTGCGCATGATCATCGCCAAGAGCGACAGCGAGGCGGGGTTCTACCGCAAGCAGGTCGGCGTGGCGAAGGATGTCGAGCACATGCGCGACCAGCTCCAGCGCATGCAGGTCGGCAGCAAGCTCAACTCCCTGCTTGCCCGGAACGACCGGCTGACCGTGTCCAGTTCGCTCTCCAGCGCGCTGGCCACCGCCGCCGCCGGCGAGCGCGACCTCGCCGCCCAGCAGGCCGAGCGCGACGCCTATGAAAAGAAATGGATCGCCGATGTCGGGGAGAAACTCGCCGAGACCGACAGCAAGCTGATCGCCACCGAGCAGGACCTCGCCAAGGCGCGGCTGCAGAGCCAGCTCGTGGTGATGCGCGCGCCGCGCGACGCCATCGTGCTCACCGTCGCCCATGTCTCGGTCGGCTCGGTGCTGCGGTCGGGGGCCAAGTTCATCACCCTGGTGCCGCTGGACGCCCCGCTCGAGGTCGAGGCCGATATCAGCGGCGCCGAATCCGGCCATGTCCATGTCGGCGATCCGGTCACGGTGAAATTCGCCACCTTCGATTACCTGCGCTACGGCACCGCCCGCGGCACGCTCCGTTCGGTCAGCGCCGACAGTTTCAGCTCCGACCAGCCGCCGGCGGAGGGCGCCTCGCCGCTGCCCAACCGGCCGCGCGGCCTCTACTACAAGGCCCGCATCTCGATCGACAGGCTGATGCTGCACGGCGTGCCGCCCAGCTTCCGCCTCACCCCCGGCATGCCGCTCACCGCCGACATCAAGACCGGCCGGCGCACCATCCTCTCCTATTTCATGACCAAGCTGCTGCCGGTCGCGACCGACAGCATGCGCGAGCCCTGAGGGGGGCATCCCGCGCCGATGCGACTGCTGGACCATCTGGCGGCGCTTTCGCCGCCCAGGGCCCTCCGCCGGGCGCGGCGCCTCGCCGCCGCCGGCGCGCGGGCGCGGGCGGCGCGGCTCTACAGCGTCGCCGCCGCCGCCGGACTCGTCGAGGCGCAGAACGAGGTGGCGCACGCCTATCTCGCCGGCACCCTGTTCCCGCGCAACCCGGCCGAGGCCGCGCGCTGGTTCCGCGCCGCGGCCGAGGCCGGCCACGTGCCGAGCCAGTGCCGCCTCGCCAGCCTGCACCTGCAGGGGCTGCGCGCCGCCGCGTCCGGCCCCGGCCTGTTCCCGGACGATCACTGGGCCGCCGATGACGCCCCCGGCGCCGACTATCCGGCGGCCCTGGCCTGGGCCCGCAAGGCGGCGGACTCCGGCTCGGCGGACGGCCAGTCCCTGCTCGGCTTCATCCTCGCCAACGGCCCCGAGGGCATTCTCGACCGCGATGCCGCGCTCGACTGGTACCGCAGGTCCGCCGCGCAGGACTGGCCGCAGGGCCATCTCGGCCTCGGCATGCTGCTGATGTCCCGCGCCGACACGGCGGAAAAGACGATCGAGGCGATGGCCCCGATCGAGCGCGCCGCCGAGGCCGGCCTGCCCACCGCGCATTTCCTGCTCGGCGTCATCCACGAGCAGGCGGTCGGCGTCCTGCCCGACCCGTCGCGCGCCCTGATGCACTACCGCAAGGCGGCGATCCACGGCATCCGCAACGCCCAGGCGAAGCTCGGCGCCATGCTGCTCGCCGGCAGCGGCTGCGCGCCGGACCCGGTCGAGGGCGAATCCTGGCTCCGCCGCGCCGCCGTCGCCGGCGATCCCGAGGCCGCCGCCCTGGTCGGCGATCTCTACGCCCGCGGCGGCGACCTGCCGCCGAACTATGCCGAGGCGGCGATCTGGTTCCGCGCCGCGGCCGAGGCCGGCCACCGCACCGCCGCCCGCGCCCTCGGCATGCTCTACCTCACCGGCGCCGGCGTCGTGCGCGATGCCGACGAGGCGGCGCGCTGGCTCGCCCGCGCCGCCAGCGGGGGCGATGCCGCCGCCCAGGCCAACCTCGCCAACCTCATCCTCCACCGCCAGGTCCGCAGCGCCTCGGTCGATGGCCTGCCGATCCACGAATGGTTCGAGCGCGCGGCGGGCTCCGGCGACGCGATCGGCGCCTTCAACTACGCCGTCTGCCTCACCGAGGGCATCGGCGTCGCGCGCGACGAGGCGAAGGGGGCGATGTGGCTGCGCCGCGCCGCCGAAAACATCGTCAACGCGCAGTACTGGTATGGCCGCATGCTGCTGGAGGGCAGGGGCGTTCCCGCCGATCCCGAGGCCGCCTATGGCTGGATCAGCCGCGCCGCCGACACCGGCATGACCGACGCCCTGGCGCTCCAGGCCGAGATGAAGCTGCATGGCCGCGGCACCGCGCGCGACCATGCGGGCGCGCGCGATCTCTTCCTCCGCGTCGCCGAAACCGGCCATCCCGGCGCCATGTTTGCCCTCGGCGCCCTGCATGGCGGCGGGCACGACATTCCGGTCGACCGCGCGGCGGCGCTGCACTGGTATCGCCGCGCCGCCGAGGCGAACCACCCGCTCGCCCAGCTCATGCTCGGCCGCTGGCTGCGCAAGGGGCTGGCCGGCCCGCCGGAGCCGGCGGAGGCCGAAACCTGGCTCCGCCGCGCCCTCGCCCAGGGCGTCGAGGAGGCGCGGTCCGACCTTGTCGACCTTGCCGCCGGGCCGGAACCCGCCGCCAGCCGTGCCGCCGGGGACTGACGCCGCCTTCGCGCGCGTGCGCGACCGCCGCAACGACGAAGCGGTGGACGCCTGGCGCCGCGCCCGCCTCGCCATCGCCGCCGGCGATCCGGCGGAGGCGGCGTTCTGGCTCGACCGCGTCTGCCGCCTCGCGCCGGATGACGGCCGCCCGCGTTACGAGCGCGCCCTCCTGCGCGCCGCGACCGGCGATCCCGAGGCCGCCGCCGCCCTCGCCGACATCGCCACCCGCTTCGACCATGCCGGGGCCTGGATCGCGCTCGCCCGCCTGCGCCATGCCGCCGGCGCGCATGACGAGGCCGCCGCCGCTCTCGCCGAACTCCTCGCCCGCCACGAGGTTCCGCCGGCGCTCGACGATGGCGGCCGGTTCGAAACCCTCGCCACCGCCATCGCCCGCGCCGCCGGGTTCGCCGGCTGGCGCGGCATCGCCGAGGGCCGGCGCGTCGGCGACGGTCCGCACGGCGCGAATCTGCTCGGCGCGCCCGACCTCGCCGCGATCCGCCATCACGACGGCATCGCCATGCCGGCGGGGCAGGGGATCGAGGGCTGGGTCGCCCATCCCGCCGCCCCTTGGCGGGTGCCGCGCCTCACCCTGGTCGACCGCGCCGGCACCCGCCGCGCCCTCACCCCGCGCCGCCGCCTCGGCCCGTCCGACCAGCGGCCCTTCGTCGAGCGCCACGGCTTCCGCATCGGCCCGGCGCGCCTCGCCGGTCTCGTCCCGCCCTTCATCCTCGAAACCGCGTCCGGCGCCGCCCTCGCCGGCACGCCGATCGACCCCGCCGCCCTCGCCGCGCTGAAGCCGGCCCGCATCCGCCGCCGCCGCCCCGTCCTGCCGCCGCGCGCCCCGCTCTGCGCCGTCATGCCCGCCTATCGCGACGCGGCGGCGACGGCGGATGCCATCGCCTCCTTCCGCCGCGCCGCCCCGCGCTGCCCGCTGGTGGTGGTGGACGATGCCTCGCCCGAGCCCGCCCTCGTCCGCCTGCTCGATGAAGCGGCCGCGGCCGGGCGTATCGCGCTCCGCCGCCACCGCCGCAACCGCGGCTTCCCCGCCGCCGCCAACGCCGGCATCGCCGCCGCCCGCCGCCTCGTCCCCGGCTGCGACATCCTGCTGCTCAACGCCGACATCCTGCTGCCGCCGCGCGCCCCCGCCCGGCTGCACGCCGCCCTCTACCGCGCGCCCGACATCGCCAGCGTCACCCCGCTCTCGAACGAGGCGACGATCATGAGCTACCCGGCCCGCCAGGGCGGCAACCCCGCGCCGGACCTCGCCGCCACCACCCGGCTCGACGCGCTGGCCCGCCGCGTCAACGGCGCCGCCCTGGTCGACGTCCCGACCGCGATCGGCTTCTGCATGGCGATCCGGCACGACGCGCTCGACGCCATCGGCGGGTTCGACGCCGCGCTCTTCGCCCAGGGCTACGGCGAGGAGAACGACTGGTGCCGCCGCGCCGCCCTGGCCGGCTGGCGCCATGCCGGCGCGCCCGGCATCTTCGTCGCCCATCGCGGCGGCGCCTCCTTCGGCGCCACCACCGCCGCGCTCTGCGCCCGCAACCTCGCCGTCCTCGAACGCCGGCATCCCGGCTACGCCGCCCTCATCGCCGCCCATCACGAGGCCGATCCGCTGCGCGACGCCCGCCGCCGGCTCGACCTTGCCCGCTTCGCCGCCGGCCGCGTCCGCCACGGCGCGGTCGCCCTCGTCGCGCATGACCACGGCGGCGGCATCGCCCGCGTCGTCGCGGCGCGGATGGCGGCGCTGCGGGAAGCCGGGCTGCGGCCGATCCTGCTCAGCCCCGACCTGATCCGCGCGGACGGCTCGATCGCCGGCACCGGCCCCGCCCGCCTCGCCGATGGCGGCGCCGAACCGTTCCCCAACCTCGTGTTCGATCCCCGCACCGGGATGCGCGCCCTCGTCGCCCTGCTCCGGCGCGAGCGGGTGCGCCATGTCGAGTTCCACCACACGCTCGGCCACGACCCGGCGATCCACACCCTGCCGGCCCGGCTCGGCGTCCCGGCGGATCACGTGGTCCACGACTACGCCCATT
Organism: Acidiphilium multivorum AIU301; assembly: GCF_000202835.1. Taxonomy (NCBI): domain Bacteria; kingdom Pseudomonadati; phylum Pseudomonadota; class Alphaproteobacteria; order Acetobacterales; family Acidocellaceae; genus Acidiphilium; species Acidiphilium multivorum. The sequence goes on along the minus strand of NC_015186.1, from coordinate 2,370,119 downwards.
TCTGCAAGCGGGTGAACCTGATCGGCCCGGCCCGGCGCTATTGCGGCGAACCCGGCATCGACGGCTGCGAAACCTGCCTCGCCGCCGCCGGCAGCGCCTTGGCCGACCCGATCGCGCCCGCCGCCCTGCGCGCCCGCTCCGCCGCCGCCTTCGCCGCCGCCCGCCGCGTCACCGCCCCCTCGGCCGACGCCGCCGCCCGCCTGCGCCGCCATTTCCCCGGCCTCGCCGTCGCCGTCACCCCCTGGGAGGACGATGGCGACCTGCCGCCGCCCCGCCCGCCCGCGCCCGGCGCGCCCCGCCGGATCGCGCTCGCCGGCGGCATCGGCCCCGCCAAGGGGTTCGACGTCCTGCTCGCCTGCGCGCGCGATGCCGCCGCCCGCGCCCTGCCGCTCTCCTTCGTCCTCGCCGGCACCAGCGAGGACGATGCCGCGCTGATCGCCACCGGCCGCGTCCGCGTCACCGGCGCCTACGAGGAGGGCGAGGCCCAGGCCCTGCTGCGCGGCGCCGGCGCCGCCCTCGGCTTCCTGCCCTCGATCTGGCCGGAAACCTGGTGCTTCGCCCTCGGCGAGCTCTGGCGCGCCGGGCTCTACGTCCTCGGTTTCGACATCGGCGCCCCGGCCGCCCGCATCCGCGCGACCCGGCGGGGTGACGTCCTGCCCCTCGGCCTGCCGCCGGCCCGCATCAACGACATCCTGCTCGCCTGGCAACCGCCCGCGCCCGCCGCCCGTCCTCCGGCCCTGACGGCCGCATCCCTTTCCCCCGCCTGACAATGGAGACACGCCCCATGGCCAAGACCCCGGCCCCCGCCCGCAAGACCCCGACCCGCGCCGCGTCCCGTCCCGCCGCGGCCCGCCCTGTCGCGCCGCCGCCGGCCGCCGCCCCGGCGCAGGCCGCCGCGAAGGCCGCCGGCGTCGAGGAGCTGAAGGTCTCCGCCCACATGATGACGCTCGATGCCGGCCTGTTCTGCATCGTCAACGAGGCGAATCCCGTGGCGGCGCAGCGCGGCGGCCTGCCCGGCGTGCGCGTCTCGCCGCCGCCGCTCGCGCCCGACAGCGTCGAGATCCTCGCCTTCCGCCCGGATGGCTGGCTCTCCGGCCTGGGCGATGCCGCGCTGGTCCGCGTCGCCCGCGGCCCCGCCCGGGTGATGGTGACGGTCTATCAGCTTCCCGGCCAGGCCGATTCGGCGCCCCGCCTGCAGGTGCTCCGCCTCGCCGCCGCCACCGGCGCGCCCGCCGCCCCGCCGGTCCCGCCGCCGGCCGCCGTCCCGGTCGCCGCCGCCCCCGCCGCCCCGGTGCGGATGGACCTGCTCGCCCATATCCAGACCCGCGGCGATGTCGGCGCCCGCTTCGGCGACTGGCTGGGCGAAGCCGGGTCCGGCCACTGGATCGAGGGCATCGCCATCGCCGCCCCCGAGGGCATCGACCCGGCCGACCTCACCTACCAGGCGGTGCTCGGCCGCGGCTGGCTCTCCCCCTGGGTCGAGGCCGGGCACTATTGCGGCAGCCGCGGCATGGCGCTGCCGCTGCTCGGCTTCCGCGTCCGCCTGCAGGGCGAGGCGGCGAAGCGGTTCGACCTGCGCTGCGAGGCAACCTTCATCGACGGTTCGAAGACCCGCCCGGTCGGCAACGACGAAACCTGCGAGTCCGAGAGCCTGGCCGCGCTGGAGTCGATGCGCGTCACCCTGCTGCCGCGCGCGGCGGCGAAACCCGCCCCCCGCGGCCGCCGCTGAGCCGGGGCGCGCCGTGAAGTTCCTCTTCGTCCACCAGAACTTTCCGGGCCAGTACCTGCACATCGTGCGCGACCTGCTGGCCGAGGGCGGGCACGAGATCGTGTTCATGACCGAGCCGAACCGCAACGCCATTCCCGGCGTGCGCAAGGTCACCTACGCGGCGCCACCCCGCGTGCCGGACGGCGTCCACCCCGCCGCCCGCGAATACGACATGGCGATGCGCCGCGCCGAGGCCGGCTATGCCGGGGCGATGCAGATCCGCGCCCTCGGCTTCCGGCCGGACATCATCGTCGGCCATCACGGCTGGGGCGAGATGCTCAACCTGTGCGACGTGTTTCCCGGCGTGCCGATCCTCGGCTATTTCGAGTTCTACTACCGGATCGACGGGACGGACGTGAACTACGATCCCGAATTCCCGATGCCGCCCGAGCGCTTCGGCGCGGTGCGGGCGAAGAACGGGGTGAACCACCTCGCCTTCGCCCTCGGCCAGCACGGCCAGACGCCGACCGAATGGCAGCGCAGCACCTATCCCGCGTGGATGCACGGCCGGCTCTCCATCGTCCGCGAGGGGGTCGATCTCGGCATCTGCCGCCCCGATCCCGCCTTGCGCCGCCGCACCCTGAAGGTCGGCCCGCTCAGCGTCGCGCCGCGGCAGAAGCTCATCACCTATGTCGCCCGCAACCTCGAACCCTATCGCGGCTTCCACACCTTCATGCGCGCCCTGCCGCGCATCCTCGCCGCCCGCAGCGACGTGGTGGTCTCCCTCGTCGGCGGCGACGAGATCAGCTACGGCGCGCCGCCGCCGCAGGGCAACTGGCGCGGCGTGATGATGCAGGAACTCGCCGGCCGGATCGACCTTTCGCGCGTGCATTTCCTCGGCCGCGTCGAATACGAGGACCATATCGCCCTGCTCCGCCGGTCGGACGCGCATGTCTACCTGTCCTACCCCTTCGTCGCCTCCTGGAGCCTGCGCGAGGCGATGGCGGTCGGCGCGCCGATCGTCGGCGGCGACACGCCGACCGTCACCGAATTCATCGCCGATGGCGAAACCGGCCTGGTCGCCGCGAATCTCGACCCCGATTCGGTGGCCGACGCCGTGCTCCGTATGCTGGAGGAGCGCGACCTCGCCGCCCGCCTCGGCGAAACCGCCCGCGCCTATGCGGTCGCGAATCTCGATCTCGCGCAATACCTGCGCGATTTCCGCGCCGAGATGGCCCGCGTCGCCGGCCGCGACATCGTGCCCGAGGCGCCGTCGCCGCGCCCCGGCGCCAAACCCGCGCGCGCCGTGAAGGCCGCCGCGGCAAGGCCGACCGGCGCGAAAGCTTCCCCGGCGAAGCCCGCCGCCGTAAGGAAGGCGGCGGCCGCGAAACCCCGGGCGGCCGCGCGCCGGCGCTGAACCTCGGGGCGACAGGAGATCGGGATGCAGGCAATGCCGGACAACGTCATGGTGGTCGATCACCCGCTGGTCGCGCACAAGCTCACCCTGCTGCGCGCCGCGGCGACGCCGACGGGCGATTTCCGCCGCCTCGTCCGCGAGATCAGCCTGCTGATGGGCTACGAGGTGCTGCGCGACCTGCCGACCGAGCCGGTCCATATCGAAACCCCGCTGGAGCCGATGACGGCCCGCCAGGTCTCCGGCAAGAAACTCTGTTTCATCTCGATCCTGCGCGCCGGCAACGGCATTCTCGACGGCATGGTCGATCTCGTACCCTCGGCCCGCATCGGCCATGTCGGCCTCTACCGCGACCCGCTCTCGCACGAGCCGATCGAATACTACTTCAAGGTCCCGGACGACATGGACCAGCGCCTGACCGTGGTGGTCGACCCGATGCTCGCCACCGGCCATTCGGCGGCGGCGGCGGTCACCAGGCTGAAGCGGGCAGGGGCGGGGGCGATCAAGTTCGTCTGCCTCATCGCCGCCCCGGAAGGCATCGCCGCCCTGCACGCCGCCCATCCGGACGTGCCGGTCTACACCGCGGCGATCGACCGGCAGCTCGACGAGCACGCCTATATCCGCCCCGGCCTCGGCGACGCCGGCGACCGTCTCTTCGGCACCAAGTGATTTCGCGCCTCCCCCGCCGCGCGGGCGGGTGGAGGCGCAAAATCACTCCATGACCGCCATTTCCGGCTTCTCCGCCTTCGCGGCCATGGCGGCCTGCGGCGGGCGGCGCATCAGCAGCAGGCACAGCATGGTCGGGATGCTGATGACCATCATGAACTTGAACGCGTCGATGAAGGAGATGATCTGCGCCTGCTGGTCGAGTGTCGCGTTCAGCAGCGCCGCCCCGGCATGGGTCATCGGGTCGAGCAGGCGCGAGACCGCGCCGCCCACCTGCAGGTTGCGGCTGAACGGCGTCACGTGGTCGGCGAGCGTGGCGTGGTTCACCTGCGCCATCTGCACCTGCACCGCCTCGGTGACGGAAATGCCCACCGCCATGCCGATATTGCGCATCAGGCTGAGCAGCGAGGTGCCCTGGGTGCGCAGCGCCTGCGGCAGCGTGTAGAAGGCGACGACCTGCAGCGGGGTGAACACGAAGCCGAGCCCCATTCCCTGCACGATCAGCGTCTCGATCATGTAAGACTGCGGCGAGGAGGGCAGCCACTGCATCATCATCCAGAACGAGACGACGAGCAGCGCGAAGCCCGCCGCCATCAGCGCGCGCGGGTCGATCCGGTTCGACAGCCGCCCCGCCAGCATCATCGCCCCCATCGTGCCGATGCCGCGCGGCGCCATCACCAGCCCCGCCGTCTCCACCGGGTAGTTGCCGAGCTTCTCGAGGAAGGGCGGCATCAGCGTCGCCGACGAGAGCAGCACCGAGCCCACCGCGAACATGGTGATCAGCCCGGCATTGAGGTTGCGGTCGGCGAACACCCCGCGCGGGATGAACGGGTTCTTCGCCGTCATCATGTGGACGATGAACAGATAGAGCCCGATCACCGCCAGCACCGCGAAGGTGACGATCTCCGGCGAGCCGAACCAGTCCTTCTCCTGCCCGCGGTCGAGCATGATCTGCAGCGAGCCGAGGAAGAGCGACAGCACGGCGAAGCCGATCCAGTCGAACTGCCCGCTCGCCGGCCGCCGCGCCCGCTTCGGCATGAACGCGCCGAGGGCCAGCACCGCGGCGATGCCGAACGGCACGTTGACGAAGAACACGTAGCGCCAGTTGTAGAAATAGGTGAGATAGCCGCCCAGCGTCGGCCCCAGGATCGGCCCGATCATGACGCCGACGCCCCAGATCGCCATCGCCGAGCCGCGCTTCTCGACCGGGTAGATGTCCAGCATGGTGGACTGGCTGAGCGGCACCAGCGCGGCGCCGAACACGCCCTGCAGCAGCCGGTCCATCACCATCTCGCCGAGCGAGGTGGCGACGCCGCACATCATCGAGCTGACGGTGAAGCCCACCAGCGAGATCAGGAAGATGTTCTTCCGCCCATACTGCGCGGCCAGCCAGCCGACCGGCGCGGTCATGATCGCGGCGGCGATGACGTAGGAGGTCAGGACCCAGGTGATCTCGTCATACGAGGCCGAGAGCGAGCCCTGCATGTAGGGCAGCGAGACGTTGGCGATGGTCGCGTCCAGCGCCTGCATCAGCGTGCCGATCATGCAGCCGACCGTGACGATCGCCCGCGGCAGCCCGCTGAGCTGCATTTCCTCCTCGTGCGAAGCCGGCCCGGCCATGGTTCAGCGCTCCCGCCGCATCCCGGCTCAGAACAGGTCCGAAAGCCGGTTCTGGTGCCCGGTGGTGATGGTGATCTCGGCGGTCATGCCGTTGCGCAGCACGAGGTCCTTCGGCCCGCCGGTGATGTTCACCCGCAGCGGAATGCGCTGCACCACCTTCACCCAGTTGCCCGAGGAATTCTCCGCCGGCAGGATCGAGAAGCTCGACCCGCTGGCCGGCGAGATGCTGGCGACCACGCCCTGCCAGGTCTGCCCCGGATAGGCGTCGACATGCACCTTCACCTTGTCGCCCGGCTTCACCCAGGTCAGCGAGGTCTCCTTCGGCTGCGAGCGGATCCACACATCGCTGGTCGAGACCAGCGCGAAGGCCGAGGTGCCGGCCGGCAGGAACATGCCCGGCTCCAGCTTGTCGGTCTCCGTCACCACCCCGGCGAAGGGCGCGCGCACGATCGAGTGGCGGTAGTTCAGCTCGGCGGTGGCCAGCGCCGCCTTCGCCGCCTTGTATTGCGGCGTATCCCCGATCTTGATCTTCGGGTTGCCCGACAGTTTCGCGAGATCGACGCCCGCCTGCGCCGTCATCGAGGCGAGCGTCGCCTCGTCGCCCTGGAGCTTGTATTTCGCATCGTCATAGGCGGTGCGCGTCACGCCGCCGGTGTGCACCAGCGCCGCGTAGCGCGCGAAGTTCAGCCTGTCGTTGTCCACCACCGACTGCTGGGTGCGGATCTTCGCGATCTCGGCGCGATAGCCGGCCCGCGTCGCCTCGATCTCCTGGCCCACCTCGGCGAGGTTCGCCTTCGCCTGGGCGATCGCCACCCTGAAGCGCGACGGGTCGAGGGTGAACAGCACCTGCCCCTTCTTCACCTGCTGGTTGTCATGGACATCGACCGTCTCGACGAGGCCCGACACGTCGGTCGACAGCGCGACCCGCGCCGCCCGCACATAGGTATCGGTCACGTTCACCGTGCCGCCGCTCAGCAGCCAGTAGACCAGGATCGCGCCGAGGATCACCAGCACGCCGCCGATCATCAGCAACGGGCGCAGCATCCGCCCGGAGCGGCTGCGTCCCCTCGTCGCCTCCTGGCGCATCTCGGCTTCGCGGGCCACGGGGCCGGTTGCGGTACTCGTTTGGGACATCAGACCATCTCCTGTTCGGCTTGTGCCGTGGTATCGTCGCCGGAAGCGGCGGCCATCCCGCCCGGCGCCGCCGCGCACGCTCCCGTTTCGTCATGTGCCGCGCCGCCGCAGCGCCCGGCGCCGAGCAGCGTCGTCTTGATCCGCAGCAGCTCCCCGACCAGCGTATCCATCGTCTCCGGCGCGAGCCCGCTGCCGATCAGCGCCGCGACCGCGCCGCGCTGGGCCTCGATCTCGGCGAGCAGCGGCCGCGCCGCCTCGGTCAGGTGCAGCCGCCAGATCCGCCGGTCGCGCGGGTCGGCCCGCCGCTCCACCAGGTTGCGCGCCGCCAGCCGGTCGGTCAGCCGCGCGACGCTCATCGGCTCCACCTCCAGCAACTCGGCGAGATCCTTCTGCGACAGGCCCGGATGCCGGGCGAGCTTGATCAGCATCGCCCATTGCGCGCGGTTCATGCCGTGCAGCCTCGCGCGGCGGTCGATTTCAAGCCGCAGCAGCCGCGCCACATCGTGCAGCAGCAGCAGCAGGTCGGGTTCGGCGGGCAACTGGGACATAGCAGCCGAGATGATAAGGTGCGTTACGAGTAAGTGCCACTGCCGCAGTTCTGCGTTTTTCGCAGGGGCCGTTCCCGGCCCGCCCCCCTTGCGCGCCGGCGCCCGCTCAGGCGCTCACCCGGCCAGCGCCTGGTGCAGCACCGGAATGGCGCCGGACAGCATGATCTGCACGCCGATCCCGAGCAGGATGAACGCCGCCAGCCGCGACAGCACCCGCCGCCCGGTCGCGCCGAGGATCACGTCCAGCCGGTCGGCCGCCGCATAGCTCACCCAGGTGATCGCCGCGATCGCCACCGCCGCGAGCGACATGCCGGCGTAGAACGCGCCGAGCGGCGTGCCGAAGGCGCCCCGTTCCGTCCCCAGCGTCACCGCGACGGCGATGGTCCCCGGCCCGGTGGTGAAGGGCAGGGTGAGCGGAAAGAACGCCATCGAGGCGATCTCGTCCGGGTCCTGGTCCGGCGCCGGCAGCGAACTCGCCGCCTGCGCCTGCTTGCGCGCCTCGGTCACCTCCGGCGCGTTCAGCATCTGGAACGCCCGGCTCGCCACCACCGCGCCGCCGGCCAGCCGCAGCGCGTTCAGCGTGATGCCGAAGAAGCTCAGGATATAGCTGCCCGCCCAGAGCGAGACGAGCATCACCGCGGCGCTGTTCATCCCCACCTTGCGCGCCAGCGTCGCCCGCACCGGCCGGCTCGCATTGCCGGTGATCTCGTTGAAGATGATCGCCCCGGCCAGCGGATTGACGATCGACAGCAGCGCCGGAAACCCGAGCAGGAAGGCGTTCAGCCCGGGCCCGAGCAGGTTCAAGCCGGCAGTTCCCGCGCGGCGATCGCGGCGAACAGCGCCGCCCCGAGCGGGATGATCGCGTCGTTGAAGTCGTAGCGCGGATGATGCAGCGGCACCGAGCCGCGCTCGCCGTCCGCCTGGCCGATGCGGAAGAAGCAGCCCGGCCGTTCCAGCGCGTAGAAGGCGAAATCCTCCCCGCCCATCGAGGCCGGCATGGTGGTCCGCACCTGCGCCGCGCCCACCACCCCCCGCGCCGCCTCGGCGAAGGACGCGGCGGCGCCGGCATCGTTGACCACCGGCGGATAGCCCCGCTCGTAGCCGACCTCCGCCGCCACCCCCGCGGCGGCGGCGAGTTCGGCCACCAGGCCCGGAATGTCGCGCGCCATCTGGTCCTGCACGTGCGGCATCAGCGTGCGCACCGTGCCCGACAGGGTCGCCACCTCGGGAATCACGTTGTTGGCGCTGCCGGCGTGGAAGGTGCAGACCGAGACCACCGCCGAATCGAGCGGCGCCACCCGCCGCGCCACCAGGCTCTGCAACCCGACCACGATCTGCGCCCCGGCGACGATCGGGTCGATCGCCTGGTGCGGCCGCGCCGCGTGCCCGCCCTTGCCGGTCAGCCGGATCCGCAGCGTGTCCGACGCCGCGTTCACCGTCCCCGGCGAGGCCGAGACCACCCCCGCCGGCAGCAGCGGGTCGTTATGCGCGCCGAACACCGAATCGAACGGGAACCGCTCCAGCAGCCCGTCCTCCAGCATCGCCCGCGCCCCGGCGCCGCCCTCCTCGGCGGGCTGGAAGATGAAATGGATCGTCCCGGAAAACCGCCGCGTCGCCGCGAGGTAGCGCGCCGCGGCGAGCAGCATCGTGGTGTGCCCGTCATGCCCGCAGGCATGCATCGTCCCCGGCGTGGTCGAGCGCCAGGGCGCGTCGCCCGCCTCCTCGATCGGCAGCGCGTCCATGTCGGCGCGCAGCGCGATGGCCCGGTTCCCCGACCCCGCCCGCAGCGTGCCGACCACCCCGGTGCCGCCCACCCCGGTCGTCACCTCCAGGCCGAACGCCGCCAGCCGCTCCGCCACCAGCGCCGCGGTGCGGCGCTCCTGGTAGCCGAGTTCGGGATGCGCGTGGAAATCGCGGCGCCAGGCGGAAAATTCCGGCGCCCAGGCGAGAAGCTGCTCGTCGATCGTCATGGCGCGCAGAATAAGGCCAAAAACGCCGCGCCGTCACCCATACGGAGACGGACGGGGCCGGCCGCCCCGCCGCCGGTTTCATGCCGCTGCCGTATAGGTGATAGGTGTACCCAACCCGTTATTGCACCGCAGCAAATGTGCCATATGGACGGTCAGACGGAGCGCCGCTCCGGGATGACAAGCCTGAACACGAAAGCATAAAGGAAGACTCCCATGAACAAGCTGACCCGCGCCATCGCCCTCATCGCCGCCCTCGGCGCCATCGCCCCGGTCGCCGCGAACGCCGCCACCTTCGGCAACACCCACGACCAGCTCGTGCAGAAGATCAACAACGCCTACGGCACCCAGTTCAAGACCGGCCACGCCGCCCCGGCCGCGCCGGCCCAGGCCCAGCACAACAACTGATCCGCGCGGCGCCCCGCGCGGGGCGCCGAAGCGACAGATAAAAAAAACGAACAAACGCCGCCCCGAGGCTCCCCGGGGCGGCGTTTTCGTCGGTGTCGGCGGGCGGCGGCGTCAGGCCGCCGGGCGGATCGCCGCGTTGCGGATCTCGTCGTCCACCGTCTCGGCGAAGCGCTTGAAGTTCTCCTCGAACCGCGCCACCAGCTCCGCCGCCTGCCGGTCATAGGCGGCCTTGTCGGCCCAGGCCTCGCGCGGGTCCAGCACCGCCGACGGCACGCCCTCGACCGCATCGGGAATCATCAGCCCGAACGCCCGGTCCGGATGGAAGCTCGTGCCCTCCAGCGCGCCCGAAAGTGCCGCGTTCAGCAGCGCGCGCGTATGCCGGATCGACATCCGCCGCCCGGTCCCGAACGCCCCGCCGGTCCAGCCCGTGTTCACCAGCCAGCACGAGACGCCATGCTCGGCGATCAGCTTCGCCAGCAGCTCGCCATAGACCCGCGGCGGCCGCGGCAGGAACGGCGCGCCGAAACAGGTCGAGAAGGTCGCCTGCGGCTCGCGGCCCAGCCCCTTCTCGGTGCCCGCCACCTTCGCCGTGTAGCCGGAGAGGAAGTGATACATCGCCTGCGCCGGCGTCAGCTTCGCGATCGGCGGCAGCACCCCGAACGCATCCGCCGTCAGCATCACCACGTTGCGCGGCATCCCGCCCCGCCCGGTCGGCTCGACATTGGGGATGAACTCGATCGGGTAGCACGAGCGGGTGTTCTCGGTCAGGCTGCGGTCGGCGAGGTCCACCACCCCCTGCGCGTCCGCCACCACGTTCTCCAGCACGGTGCCGAAGCGGTGGCTCGCGGCGAAGATCTCCGGCTCCGCCTCGGCCGAGAGGTCGATCACCTTGGCGTAGCAGCCGCCCTCGAAGTTGAACACGCCATCCGGCCCCCAGCCATGCTCGTCATCGCCGATCAGCCGGCGCGCCGGGTCGGAGGAGAGGGTGGTCTTGCCGGTGCCCGACAGGCCGAAGAACAGGGCGACGTCGTCGTCCCGGCCGATATTGGCGCTGCAATGCATCGGCAGCACGCCGCGTTCGGGCAGCAGCCAGTTCATCACCGTGAAGATCGATTTCTTGATCTCGCCGGCATATTGCGTCCCGGCGATGACGATCCGCCGCTCCGCGAAGGACAGCGCGATCGCGGTCGAGGAGCGCACCCCGTCCACCGCCGGGTCGGCCTCGAATTCCGGCGCGTGCAGGATCACGAAATCCGGTTCGAACCCGTCCAGCTCCGCCGCGGCCGGGCGGATGAACATGTTCCGCGCGAACAGCGCCTGCCAGGCGTTGGTGGTGACGAGGCGCACCCGGATGCGGTTTTTCGGATCGGCGCCCGCGAACAGGTCCTGGGTGAACAGCTCGCGCCCCTGCAGGAAGGCCTGCACCCGGCCGCGCAGCGTCGCGTAATGCGCGGCGGAGAGCTTCTGGTTCACGCTCCCCCACCAGACATCGGCGCTGGTCTGCGGCTCGTCCACCACGAACTTGTCGGCGACCGAGCGGCCGGTATGCACGCCGGTCTGCACCATCAGCGCGCCATCGGCGGAAAGCCGGCCTTCGCCGCGGCGCAGCGCGTGGGTGACGAGGGCGGGGGCGGTCAGGTTCGCGTGCAGGGCGGCGGCGCGGGCAATGCCCGCCGGGGCCAGGATGGCCGCCTGTCGGGCGGCCTCGGAGTCGGGATTCGTCGGGTTTGGCGTCACGGCTCTGGTCTTTCTTGGCTTCGACTTCATGTTCGATTTTCGCTATATGCCGTCCCTTACGGGTTTTTCCAAACCCGAAAAGCGAAAATTCGACCGCGCTCAGCGAAACTCAACCATGCGTCGCGCCGTCTGCCAAATTCGTGAGCGCATCTTCATAAACCCGCAACATCCGCCCGAAGGCGACGCGCAGCACGATGTCCTCGCGCCCGAGATCGAACCCGTCGGGGTCGAGCGCCACCATCCGCCAGCCGCTGCCGCTGCCGCCGTGCCGCGCCGCCACCTCGTCGAGGCGCGCGCCGAGCCCGTCATTCGCCGCCGCCATCGCCGCGCGGCACGCCGCCTGGTCCTGCAACGCCGCCGTCCTTGGCGCCAGCCGCTCGACATCGAGCGTCGCCGCCCGCGCGAATCCGCCGACGAACCGCGCGCCCACCGGGCTCAGCCGGTAGATCCCGAAATCCGTGAACCCCGCGTAGCCGCGCGCATAGGGGTGGATGGCGAGGTAGCGCTCGCGGTCCTCCGGCGCGTCCGAGCGCGCCGCGTCGCACACCAGCGACAGGCGCGGGCTGGTCTGCGGATTCGCCTCCGCCGGCGGCCCGCTGACCATCAGCGCGCAGCGCGGATCGCGGTCCAGCGCCCTGGTATGTGCCGAAAGCTGCGAGAGCAGCACCACCACGTCGCCCTCCGGCGTCACCGCCGGGGTGACGAGGGCGATCGCCGGATACTCGTCCTCGATCACCGCGAGGCTGCCCACCCGCGCCGCCCGCAGCAGCAGCCGCGCCTCGCGGTGGATGTCGTTCTGGATGTCCCTGGGCTCTTGCATCGGCGCCATATTCCCGTCACGTCAGATCCGGATACTGCGACGAAAGACGGCTGCAAGGCAAAACCCATGAAACAGACGATCGCCCTGGTCGACGACGACCGCCACATCCTCGAATCGGTGCAGATGACCCTCGAGCAGGAGGGCTTCGCCGTCCGCACCTATACCGACGGCGAATCCGCCCTCCAGGGGCTGATGACCCGCCCGGCCGACCTCGCGGTGCTCGACATCAAGATGCCGCGGATGGACGGGATGGAGCTGCTCCAGCGCCTGCGCGCCCGCTCGGCCATGCCGGTCATCTTCCTCACCAGCAAGGACGACGAGCTCGACGAGCTGATGGGCCTGCGCCTCGGCGCCGACGACTACATCACCAAGCCCTTCAGCCAGCGCCTGCTGCTCGAGCGCATCCGCGCCCTGCTGCGCCGCAACGAGGCCAGCCGCGCCGAGGGGTCCGGCGCCGCCCCCACCGGCGTCATCGGCCGCGGCGACCTCACGCTCGACGAAACCAAGCACCAGTGCCTCTGGAAGGGGCAGGACATCCAGCTCACCGTCACCGAGTTCCTGCTGGTCAAGGCGCTCGCCGCCCGCCCCGGCATGGTCAAGTCGCGCGACCAGCTGATCGACGCCGCCTATGGCGAGAACGTCTATGTCGACGACCGCACGATCGACAGCCACATCAAGCGCCTGCGCCGCAAGTTCCGCGCCGTCGATGACGAGTTCGACCAGATCGAGACGCTCTACGGCATCGGCTACCGCTACAAGGAAGCATGACCGCGGCGGCCTCCTTTCCCGCCGGCGGGCGCGGCTGGCGGCGGGTCTCGCCGCTGCTGCGGCGCATCCTGCTGGTCAACGCCCTGCCGCTCGCCCTCATCGTCGCGGCGCTGCTCTATCTCGACCAGTACCAGCACGGCCTGCTCACCGCCGAGGTCACCGCGCTGCGCGAGCAGGCGCGGATCTATGCCGGCGCGCTCGCCGAATCGGCGGTGCAGTCCAACGCGTCGGACCAGCCCTCGCTGAAGCCGGACCTCGCCCGCCCGCTGCTCTACCGCCTGACCGAGCCGACGCCGAACGCCCAGGCCCTGGTCTACGGGGCGGATGGACGGGTGATCGCCAATTCGCGCATCCGCCAGGGGCCGGGCGGGGCGATCGTGACCGAGCCGCTGCCGCCGGTGCAGCCGCGCGGCGACTTCGCCCGCGCCGTCAGCTTCCTCTACGACCAGTTCGTCGCCTTCCTGCCGAGTTCCGAGGTCACCTCCGGGCAGGACGGCAAGGGCGGCTCCGGCCTCGGCTGGCAGCCCAGCGTGCGCGAGGTGCTGAAGCTCACCGGCGCCAAGCCCTCGCACGCGGCGCCGCCCTTCATCCGCCGCGCCGCCGATGGCCGGCTGCTGATCACCGTCTCCGAACCCATCGTCCGCGCCAAGAACACGGTCGGCGCCGTGCTCCTCACCCGCGAGGCGACCGAGGTCGACCGCGCGGTCTTCGCCGTGCGGGTATCGATCCTCGGCCTGTTCGTGCTCGCCCTGGTGCTCACCGTGCTGCTTTCGGTCTATCTCGCCCGCACCATCGCGACGCCGCTGCTCCGCCTCGCCGCCTCGGCCGGCCGCCTGCGCGAGGGCCGCGGCGCGATGACCGAGCCGGTGCCCCCGCCGATCGCCGCCCGCGACGACGAGATCGGCGTCCTCGCCCGCGCCCTCGAGGAATCCGCCCACGCCCTCTGGGCGCGGATGGACGCGATCGAGCGCTTCGCCGCCGATGTCGCGCACGAGATCAAGAACCCGCTCTCCTCGATCCGCTCCGCCGTCGAGACCGTCCGCCGGACGGACGATCCCGCCCGCGCCGCCCGCCTGTTCGACATCATCTCGCAGGACGTCCGCCGGCTCGACCGGCTGATCTCCGACATCAGCGATTCCTCGCGCCTCGATTCCGAAATGTCGCGCACCGCGCTGGAGCCGGTCGACCTCGCCCCCATCCTCGCCGCCCTCGCCGAGATCCACCAGTCCACCCGCGAGGGCGACGCGCCGGTGATGGTGCTCGACGCGCCGAAGACCGGCCTCGTCGTCCGCGGCGCCGAGGGAAGGCTGGTCCAGGTCCTGCGCAACCTGATCGGCAACGCGATCTCCTTCAGCCCGCAGCGCGGCAAGATCTGGCTGCGCGGCCGCGTCACCGGCAGCATCGTCGAACTCGCCGTCGAGGACGAGGGCCCCGGCATCCCCGACGCCAAGCTCGACCACGTGTTCGACCGCTTCTACTCCGAGCGCCCGCAGAGCGAGGGCTTCGGCAACCATTCCGGCCTCGGCCTGTCGATCTCCCGGCAGATCGTCGAGGCCCATCAGGGCCGCATCACCGCCGAGAACCGCCGCGACCCCGAGGGCGCGGTCATCGGCGCCCGCTTCGTCATCCGCCTGCCGCGCGGATGACCGGGAAGCACCGTCATGCCTCCGTGCCGACCACCGAACGCCCCGGCAACCGCCCCTTCGGGATCCCGGCGAACGCCAGATGGGCCGGCGTCCCGATCCCCGGGTTCCTCGCCATCGCGATCGCCGCCCTGGATGCCTGGACGGTCTGGTGCAACGCCTCCCCCGCCACCTATTTCCACTACGGCAAGATCATGTTCTTTCCGCTGATCGCCGCCGGCGTACTCATGGCCTGGGCGCTCAATTCCGGCAAGCTGGTGATGATCCGCCTGTGGCACGTCTTCGCCCGCCTCGTGGTCGCGGCCTATGCCGTGCTCGCGGTCATCTTCATCGCCGAACTGGCGGTCTATCCGTTCGCCCGCGCCTTCGGCGCCGTCATCGGCCTGGTCATTTTCCTGCTGACCGCGCCGTTCTTCCTGCTGATGCGGCGCGATTTCCGCCGCAGCCGCTGGCTCGACCCCGATTCGCTGCCCTCGGAATGGGAAATCGCCGCCATCCACGACCCGAATTCGATCAACTACCAGCCACCGAAACGCAAACGAAGCTGACCGCCCGGCCATGAAAAAAGGGCCGGCGCAACCCGCCGGCCCTTCCCGCATCCGAACGCCCGCCGGAGATTACCCCTGGCGTTCGACCATCATCTGCTTGATCTTGCCGATCGCCTTCGCCGGGTTCAGCCCCTTCGGGCAGGTCTGCGTGCAGTTCATGATCGTGTGGCAGCGATAGAGCTTGAACGGATCTTCCAGCGCGTCGAGCCGCTTGCCGGTCGCCTCGTCGCGCGAATCCGCGATCCACCGATACGCCGCCATCAGAACGGCCGGGCCGAGATAGCGGTCGCCGTTCCACCAGTAGGACGGGCAGGAGGTCGTGCAGCAGAAGCACAGGATGCACTCCCACAGCCCGTCCAGCTCCGCGCGTTCCTCCACGCTCTGCTTGCGCTCGCCATCCGGCGGCGGCGGCGTCTCGGCCTGCAGCCACGGCTCGATCGAGCGATACTGCGCATAGGCCTGGTTGAGATCCGGCACGAGGTCCTTGACCACCGGCATGTGCGGCAGCGGGTTGATGTTCACCGCCTCCTTCACCTCCTCGATCGGCTTGAGGCAGGCGAGCGTGTTGGTCCCGTCGATGTTCATCGCGCAGGAGCCGCAGATCCCCTCGCGGCAGGAGCGGCGGAAGGTGAGGGTGGGGTCGATCTCGTTCTTGATCTTGATCAGCGCGTCCAGCACCATCGGCCCGCACTTGTCGAGGTCGATCTCATAGGTGTCGGCGCGAGGATTGGCGTCCTCGTCGGGGTTCCAGCGATACACCTTGAAGCTCTTCACCCGGGTCGCCCCCGGCTCGGCCTTGTAGGTCTTGCCCTGGGTCACGCGGCTGTTCTTCGGGAGGGTCAGTTCGGCCATGGTTCGAAACCCTTTCTCAGTAGACGCGCTTCTTCGGCGGGAACACCGAAACGTCGTTGGTCAGCGTCTGCATCCGCACCGGGCGGTAGTCGAGCGCCACCTCGCCTTCATCCGTGCAATGGGCGAGCGAATGCTTCATCCACTCGGCGTCGTCGCGCTCGGGGAAGTCGTCATGCGCGTGCGCCCCGCGGCTCTCGTGCCGCGCCTCGGCCGAGGCCATGGTGGTGATCGCGTTGCCCATCAGGTTGTGCAGCTCGAGCGCCTCCATCAGGTCGGAATTCCAGATCAGCCCGCGATCGGACACCGAGATGTCCTTCAGCCCCTGCCACAGGCCGGACATCTTCGCGACACCTTCCTTCAGCGTCTTGGAGTTGCGGAACACCGCGGCGTGGTTCTGCATCGTCCGCTGCATCTGGTCGCGGAGTGCGGCGACGGTGGTGCCGCCCTTGGCGTGGCGCGTCGCGTCCAGCCGGTCGAGCGAGGCCTCGCCGGCGCGGGCGGGCAGGGCGGGCTGGCTCGCGCCCGGCGTGACCACCTTCGCCGCCTGGTGCGCCGCCGCCCGGCCGAACACCACGAGGTCGAGCAGCGAGTTGGTGCCGAGCCGGTTCGCGCCGTGCACCGAAACGCACGCCGCCTCGCCCACCGCCATCAGCCCCGGCACGATCGCGTCCGGATTGTCCCTGGTCGGCCGCAGCACCTCGGCGCGATAATTCGTCGGAATGCCGCCCATGTTGTAATGCACGGTCGGCAGCACCGGGATCGGCGCCTTGGTCACGTCCACGCCCGCGAACACCCGCGCCGTCTCCGAAATCCCCGGCAGCCGCTCATGCAGCTGCTCCGGCTTCAGCCCTTCGAGGTGCAGCAGGATATGGTCCTTGTTCGGCCCGCAGCCGCGCCCTTCCATGATCTCGATCGTCATCGAGCGCGAGACCACGTCGCGCGAGGCGAGGTCCTTCGCCGTCGGCGCATAGCGCTCCATGAAGCGCTCGCCCTCGGCGTTGGTCAGGTATCCGCCCTCGCCGCGCGCGCCCTCGGTGATCAGGCAGCCGGCCGGGAAAATGCCCGTCGGGTGGAACTGCACGAACTCCATGTCCTGCATCGGCAGCCCGGCGCGCAGCGCCATGCCGCCGCCATCGCCGGTGCAGGTATGCGCCGAGGTGCAGGAGAGATAGGCGCGGCCATAGCCGCCGGTCGCCAGCACCACCAGCTGCGCGCGGAAGCGGTGGATCGTCCCGTCCTCCAGGCACCAGGCCATCACCCCGCGGCACGCGCCCTCGTCGTCCATGATGAGGTCGGTCGCGAAATACTCGACGAAGAACTCCACATCCGCCTTCAGGCTCTGCTGGTACAGCGTGTGCAGGATGGCGTGGCCGGTGCGGTCGGCGGCGGCGCAGGCGCGGCGCACCGGCGCCTGGCCGAAATCCTTCATGTGCCCGCCGAACGGCCGCTGGTAGATCTTGCCGTCCTCGGTGCGGCTGAACGGCACGCCGAAATGCTCCAGCTCGTGAATCGCCGGAATCGCCTCGCGGCACATGTATTCGATGGCGTCCTGATCACCGAGCCAGTCCGAGCCCTTGACGGTGTCATACATGTGCCAGCGCCAGTCGTCCGGCTCCATGTTGCCGAGTGCGGCGCCGATGCCGCCCTGTGCGGCCACGGTATGGCTGCGGGTCGGGAACACCTTGCTGATGCAGGCGGTCTTCAGCCCGGCCTGGCCCATGCCGAGCGTCGCCCGCAGGCCGGACCCGCCGGCGCCGACGACGATGACGTCATAGGTATGGTCGATGATCGTGTAGGCGCCGAGCGACGGCTTCGACATTGCGTTCATGACGGTGATTTCCCCAGGCGGCGGATCAGAAGGACAGTTTCAGGACCGAGATGATGGCCAGCAGCCCGAAGAACCCGGCCGTCGCCCGCATCGCGAGCATGACCGCGAGCCGCTTGCCCTCGGAGCGGATGTAGTCCTCGATCACCACCTGCAAACCCAGCTGCAGGTGATAGAACAGCGCGATCACGAGGGCGAGGAACAGCACCCCGTTCCACGGCTCGGCCATGTAGCGCAGCATCTCGGCCTGGCTCGCGCCCTCCAGCAGCAGCACCGACAGCACGGCGTAGAGCGCGAGCGGCAGCAGCGCCAGCGCGGTCAGCCGCTGCGCCCACCAGTGATGCACGCCCGATTTCGCGGCCCCCATGCCGCGGGCGCGGCCGAGTGCCGAACGCATGATCCTCATCGACTTGTCTCCCCCCGCCGCGCTCACAGCAGCACCAGCCCGACCAGCCAGACCAGCACGGTCAGCCCGCCGGCCGCCACCACCACCGCCACGCCGGAGCGATGCACGCTCGGCAGCTCGAAGCCGACCCCGGCATCCCACAGCAGGTGCCGGATGCCGTTGCAGAAGTGGTAGAACAGGGCGAAGGTGAAGCCGAACAGCACGATCATCCCGAGAATCGAGCCGACGATCGCCTGCGCCACCGAGAACGCGCCCGACGAGGTCGCCGCCGCCGCCAGCCAGAGCGAAAGCAGCACCGCCCCGGCCGACAGCGCGACGCCGGTGATCCGGTGCAGGATCGACAGGGTCGAGGTGATCTGGGGGCGATAGACTTGCAGATGGGGTGACAAGGGCCGGCGGACCGTCCCGCCTGTCGAGTTGCGCCCCTGCATGAGCGCTTCGCGCACATCCTGCATGCTCGTCACCACCTTTCTGCCGGTCGTCTCATGACGAAATTGAAATGCTGCACCTGCTTAGTCCCCGAGGTGGCGAGGGTCAATTCACTGTCAAGCGCCCGCGATCCGATACAGCACGGTCTCCCGCGCGCTCCGGCTTTCGAGTTCGTGCAGGGTCGGAACCGTGCGGCGCGCGAATTCCGCCAGCCCCGCGCGCGGCACATAGGCGCGGCCCGGATCGGCGATCCACACCTCCGCCGTCGCAGCGCAGCGTTGCAGCCACGGCCAGATATGCGCGGTCATCGGTTTCTCATAGCAGACATCCCCGCAGAGAATGAGGTCCTGCGCCGGCGCGGTGCCAGTCGCGTCGCCGATCACGATCTCGACCGCGACCCCGTTCGCCGCCGCGTTGAGCCCGATCGCCGCCCCCGCCACCGGGTCGATCTCCACCGCCGTCACCCGCGCCGCCCCCGCCTTCGCCGCGGCGATCGCGGCCAGGCCCGACCCGGCGGCGAAATCCATCACCCGCCGGCCGCGCACGGTCTCCGGGTTGTCGAGCACATGCCGCGCCAGCGCGATCGAGCCCGGCCAGGCAAACGCCCAGTAGGGCGGGGCGATGCCGCTCTCGGCGAGGAATTCCTCGGTCGCCTGCCAGATCGGCGTGATCTCGGTGGCGAGATGCAGCCCGATCTCCGGCACCAGCGCCGGCGCCGTCCACGCCGTGCTCGCGCGGATGAACGCGGCCGCGTCCCTCATCGCCCGATCAGGATCGCCAGCCCCACCAGCAGCCCGACCCACCGGTTCAGCTTGAACAGCGCGAGGCAGCGCGCCGGATCGTCGATATCGAGCCGCACGACCTGCCAGGCCAGCAGCGCGCCCGGCAGCGCGAGCGCGATCAGCCCGTCCCGCCCGATCCCGGCCACCGCCATCGCCGCGGCGATGAGCGCCAGCATCCCCGCATACCACAGCGCGACGAACAGCCGCGTCCGCCCGCCGAGCCGGAGTGCCGAGGACTTGATGCCCGCCAGCGCGTCGTCCTCGCGGTCCTGGTGCGCGTAGATCGTGTCATAACCGAGGATCCACAGGATCGTCCCGGCATAGAGCGGCAGCACCGGCCAGCCCAGCGCCCCGTGCGCGGCGGCATAGCCGAGCGGCGCGCCCCAGCCGAAGGTGAAGCCGAGCATCACCTGCGGCCACCAGGTCACCCGCTTCGCCGCCGGGTAGAACGCCACCAGCACCAGCGAGGCAACGCCGAGGATCTGCGCCGTCCGCCCCAGCATCAGCAGAATCACCAGCCCCGCCAGCAGCAGCAGGAGCAGGAAGGCCACCGCCGCCGGGACCGACACCGCGCCCGAGGCCAGCGGCCGCCCCGCCGTCCGCGCCACCTGCCGGTCCAGCTCGCGGTCCCACAGGTCGTTCACCACGCATCCCGCCGCCCGCATCACCACCGCGCCCACGGCGAACAGCGCGATCAGGCCGAGCGTCGTCCACACCCCCGCCCGCGCCAGCAGGATGCTCCACAGCCCCGGCAGGAACAGCAGCCACACGCCGATCGGCCGGTCCAGCCGCGCCAGCAGCGCGAACGGCCTGAGCCGCGCCGGCAGCCGCGCCACCCATCCCCCGGCCCGGATATCGGTAAAACCTGTCCCGCCTGCTACAGGGTCAGCCATGGCCTCGCTCATCCGTCTGCACCTTCCATCACCCTTGTCGCCCGGCGCGACCCTTGCCACATCCGCGGCCCAGGCGCACTACCTCGGCGCCGTGATGCGCCGCCGCGCCGGCGATCGGCTGCTGGTCTTCAACGCCGGTTCCGGCGAATTCGCCGCGACGATCGGCGCGCTCGACCGCCGCGCCGCCACCCTCGTCCTCGGCGCGCGCACCCGCGCGCCCGAACCCGAACCCGATTGCTGGCTCTGCTTCGCCCCGCTCCGGCGCGACATGACCGAACTCGTCGTCGAGAAGGCCACCGAGCTCGGCGTCTCCCGCCTCGTGCCCGTGCTCACCGCCCGCACCCAGCCCGCCCGCCTGCGCGCCGACCGCCTCGCCGCCATCGCCACCGAGGCCGCCGAACAGTCCGAGCGCCTGACCATCCCCGACATCGCCGAGCCGGCCCCGCTCGCGGCCTTCCTCGCCTCCTTCCCGCCGTCCCGCCGCCTCTTCGTCGCCGCCGAGCGCCACGCCGCCCCGCCCCTGTCGCCGGCCGATCCGCTTCAACCCCACGCCCTTCTGGTCGGCCCCGAGGGCGGCCTTGCGCCGGAGGAGCTTGACGCCATGGCCCGCCATGCGTTTGTGTCGCCGGTAACCCTCGGACCGCGCATCCTGCGCGCCGAAACCGCCGCCATCGCCGGGCTCGCGCGTCTGCTCGCGGGGTCCGCGCCCAGCTGATTTCAGGAGCCCGCTTTGTCCAACCCCGGAGAGGCCGACGCCACCCCGATCGATCCCGCGCAGCCCGCCGCGCGCCAACTCGCCGACTGGTTTGCCGCCGGCTGCAAGCCGCCGGCCGATTTCCGCATCGGCACCGAACACGAAAGCTTCGGCTTCCGGCGCGACAGTTTCGCGCCGCCGCCCTACGCGCCGGACGGCATCCGCGCCGTGCTCGACTCCGTCGCCGCCGCCGAGGGCATCGAGCCGATCCTCGATTCCGGCAACCCGATCGGCCTGAAGGGCGGGGGGTTCTCGATCTCCCTCGAACCCGGCGGCCAGTTCGAGCTCTCCGGCGCCCCGCTCGCCTCGATCCACGAGACGAAGCGGGAGATCGACGCCCATATCGCCCGCGTCCACCGCATCGGCGAGGCGCTCGGCCTCGGCTTCGCCCCGCTCGGCTTCCACCCGACGGCCCGCCGCGCCGATTTCGACTGGATGCCCAAGGGCCGCTACGCCATCATGCGCGCCTACATGCAGAAGGTCGGCACCCGCGGGCTCGACATGATGCTGCGCACCTGCACCGTCCAGGCCAATCTCGACTTCTCCTCCGAGGCCGACATGGTGCGGAAGATGCGCGTCGGCCTCGCCCTGCAGCCGCTCGCCACCGCCCTGTTCGCCAACGGCCCCTTCGTCGAGGGCAGGCCGAACGGCCTGCTCTCCAACCGCGCCGATGCCTGGCTCGATACCGACAACGCCCGCGCCGGCATCCCCCGCATGGTCTTCGAGGACGGTTTCGGCTTCGAGCGCTACGCCGACTACATGCTCGATATCCCGATGTATTTCGTCTACCGCGACGGGCAGTACATCGACGTCTCCGGCAAGTCCTTCCGCGACTTCATCGCCGGCCGGCTCGAGGGCCTCGCCGCCGAGCCCGCCACGATCGGCGACTTCGCCGACCACACCACCACCACCTTCCCCGATGTCCGCCTCAAGCGCTTCATCGAGACCCGCGGCGCCGATTCCGGCAATCCCGCCATGCTCCTCGCCCAGCCCGCCCTCTGGACCGGCCTGTTCTACGACGATGCGGCGCTCGACGCCGCCTCCGCCCTGATCCGCGATCTCTCCTGGGAGCAGATCGTCCACCTGCGCGATGAGGTGCCCCGCCACGGGCTCGACATCGCGCTGCCCACCGGCACCCTGCGCGACCTCGCGCGCGACGTCCTCGCCATCGCCGCGGACGGGCTGAAATCCCGCGCGCGGACCAACGCGGCCGGCGAGGACGAGCGCATCTACCTCGCCCCCCTCGAAGCCATCGCCCATGGCGCGCCCACCCAGGCCGAGCACTGGCTCGGCCGCTACCACGGCGCCTGGCACGGCGACGCCACGCGCATTTTCGCCGAAGCCGCCCTCTGAGCCTGTCCGGCCCGGGCCGCCGTCGACGCCCTCACCACGGATTGCGTTGACGCGCGGCCCCGCTCCGCTACACCCCGCGGCATGACCGCATCCCCCCGCCACGTCTACGACCGCGCCAGCCTCGCCTTCCACTGGCTCACCGCCATCCTGGTCGGCCTGAACTGGGCCCTTGCCGAGGGGCGCGGCTTCCTGCCGAAAGGCGACGCTCGCGCCCTCGTCCTCTCCGTCCATATCGCGACCGGCTTCGCCATCGCCGCGATCCTGCTCCTCCGCCTCGCCTGGCGCCTCACCCTCGGCCACAAGCCGCCCCGGCTGCCCGGCGTGCTCGAAGCCATCGGCCGCCTCGCGCATGTCCTGCTCTATCTCCTGCTCGCCCTGACGGTCGCCACCGGCATCTCCCGCGCGCTCGGCCACGGCTCACGCCTCTTCGCCTGGCGGCTCGACGTGCCGATGCCCGCCCCGCTCCACGCGTTCCTGCGCGCCGCCGGCTCGATCCACGGCACCATCGCCGACGCGCTGGTCATCCTCGCCGGCCTGCACGCCCTCGCCGCCATCGCCCACCACGCCCTCCTGCGCGACGACACGCTGAACCGCATGCTCCCCCTGATCGGCGACCGCCTCCGCGCCCCGCGCCCCTGGACCCGCCACACCGAGCGTCTGCTCCGCCGCCTCGGCATCCACCCCACCCGCGCCGACTGATCGTGGCATCGCCCGCGTTCGGCGCCGGAGGGCGGAATGTCATCAAAATACAATCTAAACGTGCAAAACATCCATGATGAAACGGCAACGACTGTCGGAAAATTTTACATCTCATTCGCCTCGATTTCATAACATGCTGAATTGTTTACGGAATATTTTCAGGCACGAAATTTGCGTCTAATTTTTTATTCAGCGTGACGGCCTCGCCCTCCCGGCAGGACCCGACCGGCCGCGCCATTCGACGTGACGATTTCAGCCTCAAGGAGACGGCATTCCATGATGTCCAGTTCGACCCGGTCCCGGCCCGCCAGACCGCTCGCCACCGCCCTGCTCGCCGGCGCCGCCGCCCTCGCGCTCCTCGCGTCCGGCGGCACCGCCCAGGCCCACAACGGAAATGGCTGGAACTGGGGCCAGGGGACTCCGTGGGGGCAGCAACGGGGGCAGCAGGGCAGCAAAACCAGCACGCTCCACAGCTTCTGCGCCGGCTCCACGCCCGCCTGCACCGATAACGGGATCAACACCCCCACCACGACCAACCCGCCGGAATTCGGCTTCTGGGCCTCCGGCGGCCCGACCTCCGGCGACCTCATCCTCGCCTTCCTGACGCCGGAGACGACGCCGCCCTCCGCCGCCCCCACGATCGGCATCACGCAGGCCGCCAAGGGAACGCCGTCCTCCATCACGACGACGCTCGCCAAACCCTTCGCCTGGACGCGCCGCGATCTCGCCTCCTATCTCGGCTACACGCCGGCCCACCCGAACAACCCGATCGGCGCCTTCAAAAGCGTCTCCGGCGGATACGACGTCTACGTCGCCGATCTCGGCAGCCAGACCCTCCAGTCGCAGGCGCAGGCGACCAACGGGCCGCTCTTCACCCTCACCGCCGCCCTGCCGGAATACTCCTACGCCGTCGCCTTCCTCGCCAGCACCCCGCTCAGCGACTGCCAGTCCGGCACGGCCTACGGCGCCACGGCCAATAGCGGCGCCCTCTATATCGACGGCAAGCCGTCAACCCCGGTCCCCGAGCCCGGCTCGCTGGCCCTGCTCGGCACCGCCCTGGCCGTCCTCGGCCTCGCCGCCCGCCGCA
Organism: Acidiphilium multivorum AIU301; assembly: GCF_000202835.1. Classification (NCBI taxonomy): domain Bacteria; kingdom Pseudomonadati; phylum Pseudomonadota; class Alphaproteobacteria; order Acetobacterales; family Acidocellaceae; genus Acidiphilium; species Acidiphilium multivorum. The sequence goes on along the minus strand of NC_015186.1, from coordinate 2,346,058 downwards.
AGCGCCGCGCCTGACCCACCCGCCCCCGGCAACCGCCGGGGGTTTTCTTCCTCCCCGGCCCGCATCCCGGCCGGCGACCGCGCCAAGCCGTTCGCCGCCGACGCCCCGCCCCGCATGGCCAGCTTGGCCCGCCCGCCCGCCGGCCTATGATACGGCGCACATCATGGCCGCTGCGGCGACGGAGCAAAAATGCATCTTCCCCATCCTGAATTTCACCTTCTCGGCCGCACCGGCTGGCTCCGCGCCGCCGTGCTCGGCGCCAATGACGGCATCATCTCCACCGCCAGCCTCATCCTCGGCGTGATCTCCGCGAGCGGCGTCCGGCACGATGCGCTGGTCGCCGGCGTCGCCGGCCTCGTCGCCGGAGCGATGGCGATGGCCGCCGGCGAATACGTCTCGGTCAGCTCCCAGGCCGATACCGAAACCGCCGCCCTGGCCAAGGAACGCGCCGAACTCGCCGAAAGCCCGGCCTCCGAGCACGCCGAACTCGCCGCGATCTACGTCGCCCGTGGCCTCGACCCCGCTCTCGCCGGCGCCGTCGCCACCCAGCTCATGGCGCATGACGCGCTCGGCGCCCATGCCCGCGACGAGCTCGGCCTCACCGAATTCACCGCCGCCAACCCGATCCAGGCCGCCATGGCCTCCGCCGCCACCTTCGCCGTCGGCGCCGCCGCCCCGCTCATCCTCGCCGCCACCCTGCCGAAGCCCGTGCTCTCCGCCGGAATCGGCCTCGGCGCCCTCGTCTTCCTCGCCGTGCTCGGCGCCGTCGGCGGCCGCGCCGGCGGCGCGCCGATGCTCAAACCCGCCCTGCGCGTCGCCTTCTGGGGGGCGCTCGCCATGGCCGCCACCACGCTGATCGGCCACCTGTTCGGCGCCACCGTCTAGTTTTCCGCTCCCGAACGCCATCGGCGTTCGGGAGCGGAACACCAGTTCATGTTCCGATCCTCCCGGACCGCGTAAAGATTTCCTAACGGAATTCTTGCCCACCCCCCGCCCGTCATGGTCTCCTGCGCGCATGGAGACACGCGGCGTCATCGTCACCTTCCTGCGGATCGTCGATGCGCTGTACGGCGCCATCGCCCGGGCCGGGCGGCGCGGCGCCTTCGGGCCGGATCGCGACCTCGCCGCGGCGATCGCGCTCCGCATCGCCCGCCTCGTCGGCCGCATCGCCGACCTCGCCGCCCGGCTGGAGGCCGGCACGCTGCACCCGCCGCGCCGGCAGGCGCCCCGCCGATCGGCGCCGCGTCCGCGCGCGCCGTCCGCCCTGCCGCGCCGCCGCGGCCTCGCCGCCGCCGGCGGATTCGAAATCCGCGGCTATGCCTCCCAGCTCGCGCATCTGCTGAACCAGCCCGAAATGGCGGCGATCCTCGCCGCCGACCCGCGCTTCGGCCGCGCCGTCCGCCCGCTCTGCCACCTGCTCAGGATTCCGCTGCCGGCCGCGCTGGCCCCGCAACCAATTTTGCTCCGCCGCCCCGAACCCGCCAGCGGAACGCCCTCGCAGCGGCTCTGCAACCACTCTTCCGCGCCGGCGCCGGATCGGGCCGCGCCATCTGCCCCGCTTGCCGTCGCCCTCCGCCCGTCCGGATAACGCCGGGGCGGCGCTTACATTCAGCCTTCTGCCAGAACGTCCCTGATCGCCCCGGTCAGGCGCGCCAGTTCATCCTGCGCGATGGTCAGCGCCGGGGTGAGATAGACGATGTCGCGGAACGGCCGGATCCACGCCCCGCGCGCGACGAACCGCTCCCGCAACCCCACCGGATTCTTGATCCGCCCCAGCTGCACCACGCCGATCGCCCCCTTCACCCGCACATCGACCACGCCGGGCAGCCCCCGGCACGGTTCCAGCCCCTCGCGCAGCCAGGCCTCGATTTGCCTGGCCTGCCCCAGCCGGTCCTCGGTCTCGAACAGGTCGAGCGAGGCATTCGCCGCGGCGCAGCCCAGCGGATTGGCCATGAAGGTCGGCCCGTGCATCAGCGCCTTCATCGGGTCCTCGCCGAGAAACGCCTCGTACAGGTCGCGATGCACCACCGTCGCCGCCAGCGGCGAGGTGCCGCCCGTCAGCGCCTTCGACAACGTGACGATATCCGGCACGACGCCCGCCTGCTCGAAGGCGAACATCGTTCCCGTCCGCCCGAACCCGGTGAAGATCTCGTCGAAGATCAGCGTCAGCCCGTATTGGTCCGCCGCCGCCCGCAGCCGCCGCAGCACGGCGTCGTCGTGAAACACCATGCCGCCCGCCCCCTGCACCAGCGGCTCGACGATGATCCCCGCGAGCTCCCCGGCGTGCCGCTCCAGCAGCGCCATGAAAACCTGCTCCGACTCCGCATCCCGGGGCAGGGGGGCGATCACATGCTCCTGCAACAGCCCGGCGAACAGCGCGTGCATCCCTTCCTCGGGGTCGCACACCGCCATCGTCGCCAGCGTGTCGCCATGATACCCGTCGCGGAAGGCAAGGAATTTGTGCCGCCCGCGCTCGCCGCGATTGAGCCGCGCCTGCACCGCGACCTTCATCGCCACCTCCACCGCGACCGAGCCGGAATCGGTGAAGAACACCCGCTCCAGCCCGTCCGGCATCATCCCGGCCAGCCGCGTCGCCAGCCGATAGGCCGGCTCGTGCGCCAGCCCGCCGAACATCACATGCGGCATCGAATCGAGCTGGGCCGCGACAGCCTCACGGATATGCGGATGATTGTAGCCATGGCACGCCGTCCACCAGGAGGCGACGCCGTCGATCAGCACCCGCCCGTCGGCGAGATGGATTCTTGCGCCCTCCGTCCGCACCGCCGGCAGCGGCAGCGGCGCGGTCTGCATCTGCGCATAGGGCAGCCAGACATGCCGCCAGCCGCGCTCCAGCCAGTCGCTCACGAAAGCTTCGTCATCCCGAGCCTGTCGAACAGCGCATTGTCCCGCGCGACCGCGGGGTTCGCCGTGGTCAGCAGCGTGTCGCCATAGAAAATCGAGTTCGCCCCGGCGAGGAAGCACAGCGCCTGCGCCTCGTCGCTCAGCGCCTCCCGCCCGGCCGACAGCCGCACCCAGGATCTCGGCATGGAAATCCGCGCCGCCGCGATGGTGCGGACGAAATCGATCGGGTCGATCGGCGCGCTCTCGCCAAGCTTCGTGCCCTTCACCGCGACCAGCGCGTTGATCGGCACGCTCTCCGGCGGCGGGTCGAGATCGGCGAGCGTCGCCAGCAGCCCGGCCCGGTCGTCGAGATCCTCGCCCATCCCGATGATCCCGCCGCAGCAGATATTGATCCCCGCATCCCGCACCGCCGCCAGCGTATCCAGCCGGTCCTGGTAGGTGCGGGTGGTGATGATGCTGCCGTAGAATTCCGGCGAGGTGTCGAGATTGTGGTTGTAATAGTCGAGCCCGGCCGATTTCAGCCGCGCCGCCTGGTCCGGCCGCAGCATCCCGAGGGTGACGCAGGTTTCCATCCCCAGCGCCTTCACCCCCTCGACCATCGCCGCCACCCGGTCGAGATCGTGATCCTTGGGCGAGCGCCAGGCCGCCCCCATGCAGAAGCGCTGCGCCCCGGCCTCCTTCGCCCGCCGCGCCGCTTCCAGCACCGGGGCGATGTCCATCAGCTTCGAGGCCTTCACCCCCACGTCGAATTCCGCGCTTTGCGGGCAATAGCCGCAATCCTCCGGGCAGCCGCCGGTCTTGATCGAGAGCAGGGTGGAAATCTGCACCTGGGTCGGGTCGAAATGCTGCCGGTGCACCGTCTGCGCCTGGAAGATCAGCTCGGGCAGCGGCAGCGCCAGCAGGGCGGCGATGCGCGCCCGCGTCGGGGACGGCGCGGCAGCGGCGGTGGCGGTGGAAGAATCGAGTGCGATGGACATGGCAAGCTCCGATTTGCCCCAAGGGGTCGAACCGGTGATAAACGCTGCATCCGCGTTCGTGAAGCTTTTGCGGCAGATTGAGACAGGATGACCACGCTCGACCAGTTCGCGACCGACAAGCTCGCCCGCCTCGAGGCCGGCGCCCTCCGCCGCCGCCTGCGCCCGACCGCCCGCGCCGCCGGCGCGGTGCTGGAGCGCGACGGGCAGCGGCTGATCTCGTTCTCCTGCAACGACTATCTCAACCTCTCCACCCACCCGGCGGTGATCGACGCCGCGATCGACGCCGCCCGCCGCCACGGCGCCGGCGCCGGCGCCTCCCGCCTCGTCACCGGCGACCATCCGCTCTATTGCGCGCTCGAGGCGCGCCTCGCCGCGCTGAAACAGACGGAAGACGCCGTGGTGTTCGGCTCGGGCTTCCTCGCCAATACCGGCATCATCCCGGCGCTGATGGCGCGGGAGGATGCGATCTTCGTCGACGAACTCGCCCATGCCTGCATCTGGGCCGGCGCCCGCCTGTCCGGCGCCGCGCTCCACGTCTTCCGCCACAACGACCTCGCGCATCTCGCCGAACTCCTCGCCGCCCATCGCCAAGCCGCCCGCCACGCGATGGTGGTGACCGACGGCGTCTTCTCCATGGATGGCGACCTCGCGCCCGTCGGCGAGATGCTCGCCTTGGCCAAGGCGCATGACGCCTGGCTGATGACGGACGACGCGCACGGCATCGGCGTCATCAACGAAGGGCGCGGCTCGGCCCACGGCCATGACGTGCCGTTGCAGATGGGCACGCTGTCCAAGGCGGTGGGCAGCTATGGCGGCTATCTCTGCGCCTCGCACGTGGTGTGCGAGCTGATCCGCAACCGTGCCCGCAGCTTCGTCTACACCACCGGCCTGCCGCCGGCGGTGGTCGGCGCCTCGATCGCGGCCCTCGACCTGATCGCGACCGACCCCGCAATGTGCGCCGCCCCGCTCGCCCATGCCCGCCGCTTCTGCGCCGCCCTGGGCCTGCCACCGGCCGAAAGCCCGATCGTGCCGCTCCTGCTCGGCACCGCCGAGCGCGCCCTCGCGGCGCAGGCCGTGCTGGAGGCGGCGGGCTTTCTGGTCGCCGCCATCCGCCCGCCCACGGTGCCCGAGGGCACGGCGCGGCTCCGCTTCGCCTTCACCGCCTGCCACGCCCCAGATGACATCGACCGTCTGGCCCAACTCGTCCACGACAGAATCCTGGTGACCGCATGAGCCATTTCTTCATCACCGCATCCGGCACCGAGATCGGCAAGACGCATGTCGCCGCCGGCATGATCCGCCACTGGCGGGCCGGCGACGTTCCCGCGCGGGCGCTCAAGCCGGTCGCCAGCGGCTACCAGCCCGCGCTCTCCGCGTCGAGCGATGCCGGTATCCTGCTGCGGGCGATGGGCAGTTCGATGGTGAACGACGAGGCGGTCGCCACCATCTGCCCCTGGCGGTTTCCCGACCCGATCTCGCCGGACATGGCGGCGGCGCGCAGCGGGCGGCGCATTCCGTTCGACGACCTCGTCGCCTTCTGCCAGGCCGAGATCGTCGGCGCGGCCGGCCCCATGCTGGTCGAGGGCGTCGGCGGCGCGATGGTGCCGCTGGATGAAACGCACACCGTGCGCGACTGGATCGCCGCCCTCGGCATCGAGGTCGTGCTGGTCGCCGGCGGCTATCTCGGCACGATCAGCCACACGCTCTGCGCCGTCGAGGCGCTGCGCGCGCGCGGGATCGCGATTGCCGCGGTCGTGATCAACCCGATGGAGCCGCTGCCGGTGCCGGTCGAGCGCACGCGGGAGTCGCTGCTGCGGCATCTCGGCGCCACCCCGCCGCCGGTCTTCATCGACGATACGCCGGACTGGCACGCCTGGCTCGACGAGGCCGCCCGCCGCTGAGTCGCCGGATGATACGAACGGCGTGTTGACACCCCCCGAAATCCTATATACCGGTTATTGAAAATCTGCATGGGGAGACCGACGGATGCGCGCTCTTGTGCCCGATTGCCCTTGCAGGCGGCAGGCTGAGTGGCTTCTGTTCTGGTCTCGTTCCCGCACGGCCCACGGGTTCGCCCGGCGCCGGCGTGACACGGCGGGCCACGACCGCGACGGAAGTGGCTTCAGGCCCGGATCGGTCCGGAAAATTCACAAACACTAGGGGAAACAAATCCAATGGTCAGAAAACTCCTTTTTGGCGCCGGCATGATTGCGCTGTCGTGCGGGCTGGGTGTCGCGCACGCGGCCTCGGGCACGATCGAGATCGGCATGATCGCGGACATGACCGGACCGGCGGCGCTCAGCGGGCAGCACAAGGTCGATGGCGCGAAGCTCGCCGTTGACGAGATCAACGCCCATGGCGGCATCAACGGCAAGAAGATCAAGCTGATCGTCGAGGACGATCGCGGGCAGAACCAGGCCGGCGTCTCGGCCTATCAGAAACTTGCGGCGAACCAGAATATCGTCGCGATCATCGGCTCGATCCGCAGCACCATCGTGCAGGCGACGCTGCCTTATGTCGCGCGCTACAAGATTCCGACCATGATCGGCGGCACCGATCCGAAGCTGACGCATGTGGGCAACCAGTGGGTGTTCCGCTTCCGCCCGAACGATACCTATGCCTCGGCGACGATGGCCCAGTATGCGGTAAAGACGATGGGCAGCAAGAAGGTTGCCATTCTTTACGACACCGACGCCTTCGGCTCGGCCGGCAATCAGCTGCTCAAGGCGGCGCTCGTGAAGGACGGCGCGAAAGTGGTCAGCGACCAGGGCTACACGACCGCGACGCGCGACTACACCTCGTTCCTTGAAAAGATCAAGAACTCCGGCGCGGATACGCTGGCCACCTACATGACGAATTCGGAGGACGAGGCGCAGATGCTCAAGCAGCTGCGCCAGCTCGACCTCAAGGTGAAGATCATCGGGTCCACCTCGATCGCGACGGCGGTGTGCATCCAGCTTGCCGGGTCGGCGGTCGACGGCACCTACGGCGTTTCCGATTTCGTGGCGGACGGCAATGACGCGGCGAAGGCGTTCACCAAGCTCTATGTCGCGAAATATCACAGCCAGCCCGACGTGTTCGGCGGCTGGGTGTATGACGCGATGAACGTCCTGAGCCGGGTGATCGCGAAGGACGGCACCGCGCCGGCGGCGATCCAGAAGGGCATTCGCGCGGTGAAGGGCTATCACGGCGTCGAGGGCACCTACAATTTCGACGCGAACGGCGACGGGCTGCACGGCTACTGGGTGGTGAAGATGCAGCACCAGAAGGTCATCCCGATCAAATACGTCGGCTGAAGGCCGGGCGCCGTCCGGGCAGGGTCGTGGCCCGGACGGCGTTCGCCGTTATCGTGACGGAATGAAAAACCAGCTGCCCGGGATATCGTCTGCGTGTTCTCCGAATTCATCCAGCTGACCATCGCGGGGCTTGCGGTCGGCAGCATCTATGCGCTGATCGCGCTCGGCTTCGTGCTGATCTACACCTCGGTCAACGTGGTGAATTTCGCCCAGGGCGATTTCGCGATGATCGGCGCCTATTTCATGGTCAGCCTCGTCGTCGTGCTGCATCTGCCCTGGTGGCTCGCGCTTCTGCTCGCGGTGGCGGGAACCGGCGTGGTCGGCGCGCTGTTCCAGTTGCTGATCTTCCAGCCGGTGCGCAACCGGCCGCGCAACTTCCTGCCGGTGATGATCGCCACTGTCGGCGCCTCGGTCTTTCTCGAACAGGCGTTCCTGCTGATCTATGGGCCGATCCCGTACCAGCTGCCGCCGATCTTCAAGGCGCAGTCGGTCGCGTTGCTCGGCGTGCACGTCTATCCGCAATATATCGTCATCATCGTCGTCACCGCCGCCATGGTGGCGCTGCTGAACTGGTTCCTCGAACGGACCAAGCTCGGCAAGCAGTTGCAGGCGACGGCGCAGGACCCGGACACCGCGCGGCTGATGGGAATCCGCGTGGCCTGGATGGCGGCGCTGACATTCGCCATCAGCACCGCGCTGGGCGGGCTGGCGGGTTTGCTGATCGCACCCGTCTACACGGTGACGGCGACGATGGGCTCGACCATCGCGCTGAAGGCGTTCGCCGCGGCGATCGTCGGCGGGTTCGGCAGCATGAAGGGCGCCATCGTCGGCGGGCTCGGCATCGGGCTGATCGAAACCTACGGCGCGACCTATATTTCGGGGTCGTATCGCGATGCGTTTCCGTTCATCGTGCTGATCCTGTTCCTGATCTTCCGGCCATACGGGCTGTTCGGTGAAAAAGTCTCGCAGAAGGTCTGACCGGCGCGCCGGCGGCTTCAGGGAAACGACAACATGACCAGGTCGATCGCCAAGTTCCTGCCCTTCATCGCGCTGCTCGTGCTGATTCCCTTCCTGCTGCCGGGCGGGCGGCTGGGCTCGTATTATCTCACGCTGCTGATCCTCTCGCTGTCCTACGCCGTCGCGGCCCTGGGGCTGACCGTTCTGCTCGGCTATTCGGGGCAGATCTCGCTGGCGCAGGCTGCGTTTTTCGGGATCGGCGCCTATACGTTCTCGATCCTCGCGGTGAACCACCACATCGGCTACTGGAGCGCGGCGCTGGCGGCGGTGGCGGTGACGACCGGGTTCGGCCTGTTCCTCGGCGCGATCTCGCTCAGGCTCGCCAGCCACTATCTCGCGCTGGTGACGATCGGCTTTCAGATCATCACCGAACTCGTGCTGAACAACTGGAACGCGGTGACCGACGGCGCCGACGGGATTTCCAACATCCCCCGGCCGAGCCTGTTCGGCTACGCGATCAACAGCGATCACGGGTTCTATTTCATCTCCGTCGCGGTGCTGGTGCTGGCGAGCTATGTCGTGTTCCGCCTGCGCCATTCGCGGCTGGGCGGGGCGCTGTTCGCCCTGCGCGAGGACGAGATCGCCGCTTCGGCAAACGGGATCAGCCTGTTCCGGACCAAGGTTCTCGCCTTCGCCGTCTCCGCGGCGCTCGCCGCGATGGGCGGGATTCTCTACGCTTCCGGCTCGCTCTATATCAGCCCGAACGTCTTCAATTTCTATCAGTCGGTCTCGTTCTTCGCGATGGCGCTGGTGGGCGGGCAGGCCTCGATCGTCGGCACCACGCTGGGTGCGGGGCTGATCACCTTCCTGCCGGAAGTGCTGCGCTTCCTGCATGCCTATTACATCGCGGTCTATGGCGTGCTGGTCGTCGTCGTCGTGCTGTTCATGCCGGAAGGGCTGTACGGGTTGCTGCTCCGCGGCGTCGGCGCGGTGGCGACGCTGGTGGCGGGCCGGCGGCGCTCTGACGAGGAAGAGGTGGCGCATCTCGAGGCCGGCGCCGTGCCCGAGCGGCCGGTGGCCTCGGACCGGCCGCTTCTGGAAATTCGAGATCTGGCCAAGCATTTCGGCGGCATCAAGGCGGTCAACGGCGTGTCGCTCACGGTCAATCGCGGCGATGTCGCGGTGCTGATCGGGCCGAACGGATCGGGCAAGACGACGGTGCTGAACGTGCTGAGCGGGATCTATACGGCGACGGCGGGATCGATCGTCTATGACGGGAAGGAGATCACCAATCTCGGCCCGGCGCGGATCAACCGGCTCGGCATTTCCCGCACCTTCCAGAACATCCGCCTGTTCCCCGAACTCACCGCGTTGGAAAATGTGGCGGTCGGTTATTACCGGCGCGGCACGGTCGGGCTTGCGGGCGCGTTGCTCTCGCGGCCGCGCGGCTATCGCGAGGAACGCGAGGCGATGGAAAAGGCGAGGGAAACGCTGCATTTCCTCGGTTTCGCCCGGCTCGGCGTGAAGGCGAAGAACCTGCCGTACGGGCAGCAGCGCATCGTCGAGATCGCGCGGGCGATCGTCTCCGGCCCCGAACTCCTGCTGCTCGACGAGCCAGCGGCGGGGATGAACCACGAGGAAACCGAGGTGCTGTCGCAGATCCTCTACCGGATCCATGCGCGGGGGATGACGATGCTGCTGATCGAGCACGACATGAGCTTCGTCTCCAGTGTTGCGACGCGGGCCTATGTGATGGATTTCGGCCAGAAGATCAGCGAGGGTTCGGTGAAGCAGGTGCTGTCGGATCCTGCCGTGATGAAGGCGTATCTGGGTGACGATGTCGAATATGCTTGAGGTCAGCAACATCCAGTCGCGCTACGGGCAGGTGACGGCCCTGCACGACATCAGCATCGAGGTGCGGGCGGGCGAGGTCGTCGCCCTGCTCGGCGTGAACGGTGCGGGCAAGTCGACCACGCTCAAGACGATTTCCGGCCTGCTGCACCCGACGCGCGGCGAAATCCGCTTCGAGGGCGAGCGGATCGACCGGATGGCGCCGGAGGCGATCGTCCGCCGCGGCATCGCGCATGTGCCGGAAGGGCGGCACGTGTTTCCGGGCCTCACGGTGCGCGAGAACCTGATCATGGGCACGTCGAACCGGAGGGTGTCGCGCGCCGAAACCGAGCGGGACATCGAGGGGATTCTCGAAATCTTCCCCGATCTGAAGCGGCTTTATGCGCAGATGGGCTGGTCGCTCAGCGGCGGGCAGCAGCAGATGCTGGCGATCGGGCGCGGGCTGATGGCGAAGCCGCGCCTGCTGATGCTGGACGAGCCCTCGCTGGGCCTCGCACCGGTCATCGTCAAGCAGGTGTTCGCGACGATCGCACGGATCAACGCCGAGGGGATGACGGTGCTGCTCGTCGAACAGAACGTCAATCTCAGCCTGAAGGTCGCGCATCGCGCCTATCTGCTGGAGACCGGGCGGATCGTGCGGGCGGACACGAGCGAGGCGCTGCGCGCGGACGAGGGGTTCCGCGCGGCGATGCTGGGTGCTGGCGCCCACTGACGCCGGCGCCGCGGCCACATGAGATTTCGCCAGGCGATCACACGAAACTTCGCCTGGCGGTCACATGAAGCCTCACTTGGCGGTCACATGACCGCGCCGACCTGCCAGGGCACGAATTCGTTGTCGCCATAGCCGAGCCGTTCGGATTTCGTGCGCGCGCCGGAGGCGACGTCGAGCAGGTGGCGGAAGATTTCCTCGCCCTTTTGCGCGATCGTCGTGCCGGAGAGGATGTCGCCGCAATCGATGTCCATGTCGGTTTCCATGCGGCGGTAGAGATCGCTGTTGGTGGCGAGCTTGATCGAGGGCACCGGCTTGCAGCCGAAGGCCGAGCCGCGGCCGGTGGTGAAGCAGAGGATGTTGGCGCCGCCGGCAACCTGGCCGGTGACCGAGACCGGGTCGTAGCCCGGCGTGTCCATGAAGACGAAGCCGCGCTCGGTGACCGGCTCGGCATAGCGGTAGACGGCGGTGAGCGGCGTGGTGCCGCCCTTGGCGACGGCGCCGAGGGATTTCTCGAGAATGGTGGTCAGCCCGCCGGCCTTGTTGCCGGGTGAGGGGTTGTTATTCATCTGCCCGCCGGTGCGGGCGAGATAGTCGCGCCACCAGTCGATCCGCGCCAGCAGGTCGTCGGCGACGCGGCGGCTCGCGGCGCGATGGACGAGAAGATGCTCGGCGCCATAGATTTCCGGCGTCTCCGACAGGATCGCGGTGCCGCCGTGGCGCACCAGGATATCCGCCGCCTCGCCGAGTGCGGGGTTGGCGGTGAGGCCGGAATAGGCGTCCGACCCGCCGCATTGCAGGGCGAGGATGAGATGCGAGGCGGGCAGGGGCTCGCGCCGCGCGGCGTCGGCGCGGGGCAGGATCTCGCGCAGCGCGGCAAGCCCGGCCTCGATCGTCGCGGGCGTGCCGCCGGAGTCCTGGATCGTCATCCAGTGGAAGCGGGGATCGTCCTTCAGCCCGTAGCGGGCGGTCATCCGCGCGATCTGCAGCACCTCGCAGCCGAGGCCGATGAACAGCACGCCGGCGACGTTCGGGTTGCAGGCCGCGCCCCAGAGCGTGCGTTCGAGGAGCTCGTAGCCCTCGCCATCGGCCGCCATGCCGCAGCCGGTGCCGTGGGTGAGCGGAACGATGCCGTCGACATTCGGAAACCCGTCGAGCAGCCCGCTCCGCTCCGCCCGCAGCGCGATCTGGCGGGCGACGGTCGCGGCACAGTTCACCGAGCTCAGGATGGCGATGTAGTTGCGCGTGCCGACCTGGCCGTTGGCGCGGCGGAACCCCATGAACGTTGCCGGCGCGGCGGCGGGTTCGACCGGCTTCACCTCGCCGAGCGTGTAGTCGCGCGCGAATTCGTGAACCTCGACATTGTGTTCGTGCACCCAGGCGCCGGGGGCGATGGCCTCCTTCGCGAAGCCGATGATCTGGCCGAACTTGCGCACCGGCGCGCCGGCCTCGATCGGGGCGGAAGCGATCTTGTGCCCGCGGGGGATTCGCGCCGAGGTCACCAGGCCCTCGGCGACGCCGGTGCCGGATGCGATCGGCTCGATCGCCACGAGGACATTGTCGGCGTCGTTCAGGCGCACGGTGGTGGGAGCGTTCATGGGTCTGGTTCCGTTTCTCGCCCTGGCGCGGGGCGGTGGTCCGCCCCGGGTCGTTGAATGAAATATACCGGTATGTATTTTTCCGATAAACGGCAAGCCGGTCAAGCGCCGGCCGGCCGTCCCGCGCGCTGCGCCACCTCGCCGGCATCGGGCGAGAAATAGTCGCGCCGCTCGGCGATCAGCAGGCGCACGGTTTCGAACACCCGGTCGAGATGCGTCTGCATCGCGGCGGCGGCGCGCTCGGAATCGCGCCGCATCAGCCCGTCGAAGATCGCCTGGTGCTCGGCGAGCACGGTTTCGGCGTGGTGCGGGCGCGGGAAGCCGAGGCGGCGAATGCGGTCGAGCTGCGCCTTGGCGCCGTTGATGATGCGCCAGACCGTGGGCGAGGCGCCGCATTCGCTGATGAGGCGGTGGAAATCCTCGTCCAGCAGATAGAACTCGTCGAAATCGCGGGCGGCGGAAGCCTTGCGCTGGGCGGCCATGTTGGCGGCGAGCGCGCGCTCGAAGGCGAGGTTCATCCGCGATGCGGCGAGCCGCACCACGCGCATCTCCAGAGCGTCGCGCACCATCTGGCCGTCGAACGCGTCCTGGATATGGATGGGGGCGACGCTGGTGCCCGAACTCGGCACCACGGTGACGAGGTTTTCCGCCGCGAGCTGCAGGATCGCCTCGCGCAGCGGCGTGCGCGAGATGCCGAGCCGGGCGCAGATTTCGCGCTCGTTGATCGCCGCCCCGGGCGGCAGCTTGAGCTGGACGATGCCGTTGCGGATGATCGTGTAGATCTGCGCGGTCTTGCCGATCGTGGGGTCGAGCCGGAGCGCGCCGAGCGAGGCGAGGAACGGATCTTCCGCCGTGGGGTTTCCGGTTTCGGCGGGCTGCTTGCGGGGGCGCGGCATGAATCTCCCTGACGTGGTGCGCCCGGAAGGATCTGACCGGCATGGACGCAAGGCATTTTGCGCCGATCATACCGGGGGCGCGACATGTTTGACAGTCGTGATTTACCAATATACCGGTATTTTGGGAGGGGCGATACATGGACGGTCTGCCGGCGCGCGAGGGGAACATGAAACGGGCGCTGGAGGGGCGGGTTGCGGTCGTCACCGGCGCCGGCGGCGCGATCGGCGCGGCGGTGGCCCGCGCGCTCGCGGCCGAGGGGGCGGTGCTCGTGCTGGTGGACATCGCCGCCGGGAAGCTGGCCGCGACCGGCGCCGAACTCGGCGCTGCGGCCCGGGTGGTCGTGGCCGATCTCGGCGATCCGGACGCCATCGCCGCGGCGGCTGCCGTCGTGAACGATGAGGGCGGCGCCGACATTCTCGTCAACAATGCCGGCATTCTCTCGAACCGCAAGATCGACGCGACCGATCTCGCCGAATGGCGGCGCGTGCAGGCGGTGAATCTCGACGGCGCCTTCCTGCTCACCCGCGCCCTGCTGCCGGCGATGCGGCGGAAGGGCTGGGGGCGGATCGTGAATATCGCCTCCTACGCGGCGAAATGCGGCGGGCTGACGGCGGGCACGGCCTATACGGTGTCGAAGGCGGGGCTGGTGGGGCTGACCTTTTCGGTCGCCCGCGAGGTGGCCGCCGAGGGGATCACCGTCAACGCCATCGCGCCGGCCTATGTGATGTCGCCGATGGTGTCGGAAATGCTGACCGAGGCGCAGCGCGCCGAACAGCTTGCGCAGATCCCCGTCGGCCGGTTCTGCCGGCCGGAGGAAGTGGCGCATGCGGTGATGTTCCTGGCCTCGCCGCTGGCGGCCTCGATCACCGGCGAGGTGATCGACATGAATGGCGGATTGCAGTTTGACTGACGAGCCGTTATTTCCGGCACGGCTCGCGTCGCTGCCGGCGGACATCGCCCGCCCGGGCTATGACCGCGATGCGGTGCGGACCGGCATCCTGCATCTCGGCCCCGGCGCGTTCCACCGGGCGCACCAGGCGGCCTTCACCGAGGATTGCCTTGCGGCGGGCGAGACGGCGTGGGGGATTCTCGGCGCCTCGCTGCGCAGCGCGGGCACGCGGGACGCGCTGGCGCCGCAGGACTTCCTCTACACGCTGGCGCTGCGCGAGGGCGGGCGGGAGGCGTTGCGGGTGGTGGGCGCGCTGCGGGGCATTCTCGCCGGCGCCGACGCGCCGCGCGCGGTGCTGGCGGCGCTGGACGATCCGGCGATCCGTATCGTCACGCTCACCATCACCGAGCGCGGCTATGGTTGCGATGTCGCGCGCGGGGAGCTCGACGAGGGCGATGCGGATGTCGCCCACGATCTCGCCGCGCCGGATGCCGCGCCGCGCAGCGTGCCGGGGTTGCTCGCCGCCTCGCTGTGGCGGCGGCGGCGGGCGGGGATCGCGCCGTTCACGCTGCTCTCCTGCGACAATCTCGCCGGCAATGGACGTGTGCTGCACGCGGCGGTGACGCGGATGGCGGCGCGGCGCGATCGCGGGTTCGGCGATTTCGTGGCGGCGGAAGTGGCCTGCCCGTCGAGCATGGTGGACCGGATCGTGCCGGCGACGACGGCGGAGGACCGGGCGCGGATCGCCGCCCGTCTCGGCTGCGCCGATGCCGCACCGGTGGTCGGCGAGCCTTTCGCGGAATGGGTGATCGAGGACCGGTTCCCGACCGGGCGGCCCGGCTGGGAGCGCGCGGGGGCGCGGTTCGTGACCGACGTCGCGCCGCATGAGCGCCGCAAGCTGCGGCTGCTGAACGGCGCGCACACGATGCTCGCCACGATCGGGCCGGCGCTCGGCTGCGCCACGGTGGCGGAGGCGGTGGCGCATGAACGGCTCTCGCCGGTGCTGGCGCGGTTCTGGGCGGAGATGGCGGCGACGCTGCCGGCGGAGACCGACGCCGCCGCCTATTGCGCGCGGCTGCGGGCGCGGTTCGGCAACACGGCGCTGCGGCACGAACTGGCGCAGATCGCCCTGGGATCGGCGCAGAAACTGCCGCAGCGAATCCTGCTGCCCTGCCTCGAGCGCTGGCGCGCGGGGCGGGCCTCGCCGGTGCTGATCGCGGTCATCGCCGCCTGGCTGCGCGGCGCGGCGGCGGGCGGCGACCCGCTCGACGGGCTCGCCCGGCGCGAGGTTTTTGCCGCTGACGAGTGGCGCGCGCCGCCGCTTCGGGGCATGATCGCCGAGGAATGCGGCGCGATGGCGCGGCAGGGGCTGGCGGCACGGCTCGACGCGCTCTGCCGCGCGCCGGACTGACAAGGGGAAAGGGCAGGGCGATGGAAGAAACCTGGCGCTGGTTCGGGCCGGAAGATCCGATCCCGCTCGAGCATGTGCGGCAGGCGGGGGCGACCGGCGTGGTGACGGCGCTGCACGACATTCCGCCCGGCGAGCCCTGGCCTGTCGCCGCGGCGCAGGCGCGGCGCGACGCGATCGAGGCCGCCGGGCTGCGCTGGAGCGTGTGCGAGTCGATCCCGGTGCCGACCGGTATCAAGTGCCGCGACCATGACTGGCCGCGTCTCGTCGCGGTGTGGAAGGACTCGCTCGCCGCGGTGGCGCGGGCGGGGGTCGGCGTGATCTGCTACAATTTCATGCCGGTGATCGACTGGACGCGCACCGAACTTGCCCACGAGATGCCGGACGGGGCGAAGGCGCTGCGCTTCGACATGGTGGATTTCATCGGCTACGACGTCTTCGTGCTGCGCCGCGCCGGGGCGGCGTCGTGCTATCCGGCGCCGCTGGTCGCGCAGGCGGAGGCGCGGATGGCGGCGTGCGACGCGGCGGCGCTGGCGCGGCTGGAGCGGACCATCATCGCCGGCCTGCCGGGCGGGGCGGCGGCGCAGACGCGGGAGACCATCGCCGCCGAGATCGCCCGGTTCGACGGGCTGGACGACGCGGCGGTGCGCGCCAATCTGGTCGATTTCCTGCGCGAGGTGGTGCCGGTGGCCGAGGAACTCGGCGTGCGGCTCGCGATCCATCCCGACGATCCGCCGGTGAAGCTGTTCGGCCTGCCGCGCGTGGTCTCGACGCTGGAGGATCTGGCGACGCTCTTCGAGGCGGTGCCCTCGCGGGCGAACGGGCTGACGCTCTGCGCCGGGTCGCTCGGGTCGCGCGCGGATAACGACGTGCTGGCGATCGCCGAGACGTTCCGCAGCCGCATCCATTTCGCGCATCTGCGCAACGTGACGGTGGAGCCGGACGGGTCCTTCGTCGAGGCGCCGCATCTCGGCGGGCGGACCGACATGGTGGCCCTGCTCGCCCTGCTGCTGCGCGAGGAACGCGAGGCGGCGGCGGCGGGGCGGCGGGCGTCGATCCCGCTGCGGCCGGACCACGGGCATCTGCTCGCGGCCGATGCCGCCAGGCGCGTCAATCCCGGCTATTCCTATATCGGCCGGCTGCGCGGGCTGGCGGAGCTGCGTGGCGTGATCCGCGCGCTCGAAGCCCTGGCGCCGGCGGCGTGATGTTCGCCGCCATCGGGGAATGCCTCGCGGAGTTCGCGCCGAACGAAGCGGGCGGCTACGCGCTCGGTTTCGCGGGCGATACGTTCAACGCCGCCTGGGCGGCGCGGGTGGGGCTGCGCGGCGCGGTGCCGGTGCGCTACGTGACCGCGATCGGGACCGACTGGATGTCGGACGCGATGCGCGCGCGGATCGAGGCGGCCGGGATCGATGCCGCCTTCGTGCGGCGGGTCGAGGGCGCGTCGGTCGGGCTGTACGTGATCCGGGTGGAGGCGGGCGAGCGGTCCTTCGCCTATTGGCGGCGGCAGTCGGCGGCGACGCATCTGGCCGACGATCCGGCATTCCTCGCACGGGCGCTGGCGGGCGCGCGGCTCGTGCTGGTCTCGGGCATCACGCTGGCGATCCTGCCGCCGGCGGGGCGGGCGGCGCTGCTGGACGCCCTCGGCGCGGCGCGGGCGGCGGGGGCCGAGATCGCCTTCGATACCAATTACCGCCCGGCGCTGTGGCGCGACGCCGACGAGGCGCGGGAGACCGTACGGCGCGTGCTGCCGCTCGTGGATATCGCGCTGCCGACCTTCGAGGACGAGGCGGCCCTGTTCGGCGACGCGGCGCCGGCGGCGACGGTCGCGCGGCTCGCGGCGGCGGGGGTGCGGGATGTCGTCGTCAAGAACGGCACGGCGGCGACGCTGGGGCGCTGCGGTGCGGAGAGCTTCGAGGTGGTGCCGCGCGAGGTGGTGACGCCGGTGGATTCGACCGGCGCGGGCGATGCGTTCAACGGCACCTTCCTCGCCTGCCGGTTGCAGGGCATGGCGCCCGCGGCCGCGGTGGCGGCGGCGCAGGCGGTGGCGGCGCGGGCGGTGCTGACGCGCGGCGCGCTGATCGCCGACGAGGCGTGAGCCGCGCTTAGAGCACTTTCCGATCCTTTTGGATCGGATGTAGTGCTCTATCATGCTGATAAATCGAGCATCTTTATCCGATCAGATGACTCCATCTGATCGGATGATGCTCTAGCCCCGGTAGATGCGCGCGGCGTTGCCGCCGAACACCGCATCCACCGCATCAGGCGCCATCATCCCGGTGAGGGCTTCCGCCGCGCCGCGCCAGGCATCGTAGGAGGCGGCGAGGGTGAGCACCGGCCAGTCGCTGCCCCAGAGAATCCGGTCCGCGCCGAAGGCGTCGAACACCGTGCGGACATAGGGGGCGAGCGCGTCGAAACCGGCACCCGGCGCCGCTTCGGTGATGAGGCCGGAGAGCTTGCAGGCGATCGCCGTGTCGGCGGCGAGGTGGTGCAGCGCCTCCGCCCAGGCGGCGTGGCCGCATTGCGCGATCGACGGCTTGGCGGCGTGGTCGAGCACCATGGTGAGGCCGGGATGCCGGTGCGCGAGTTCGACGCAGCGCGGCAGGTGCGCGGGGCGGACCAGCAGGTCGAGCACCAGCCCGGCGCGTTCCATCGCGGCGAGGGCGGGTTCGATCTCCGGGCGCAGGATCCAGTCGGGATCGGCGATGTCCTGCAGCATCGGGCGCAGGCCGGCGAGGCGTGGTTCGCCCGCGAGGGCGGCGATGCGGGCGGGCGCATCGTCCGCTGCGAGATCGGTCCAGCCGACGACTGCGCGGACGAAGCCGCCGGCGTGGGCGGCGATGTCGAGCAGGAAGCGCGTCTCCGCCTCGGTGGGCGCAGCCTGGACGAGGATGACGGCGTCGATCCCTGTCGCGGTGCGGCGGGCCTCGTCGAGCGTGATCTCGCGGCAGATCGGCAGGTCCGGCGTCAGCCAGCCATAGTCGCCGCGGGCGGGCGACCAGAGATGGAGGTGGGAGTCGATGCGCATCAGGCGGTCAGCGCGCGGTCGAGATGGACATAGCCGCCATCGACGACGTGATGCTGGCCGGTGACGTGCGAGGCGGCGGCGGAGAGCAGGAAGACGACGCTCGCCGCGATTTCCGCCGGCGTGGTCATGCGCGCGCCGAGCGGGATGGTGCGGGTGATGGCGGCGCGGCGGGCCTCGGGGTCGGGCTGGGCGGACAGCCACTGGTCATACATCGGCGTGGCCACCTCGGCGGGGAGGACGGCGTTGACCCGTATGCCATCGGCGGCGAGTTCGGCGGCCCATTCGCGGGTGAGGCCGAGCAGGCCGCCCTTGGCCGCGGCATAGCCGCTGGTGCCGCCCTGGCCGGTGAGGGCGACCTTGGAGGCGATGTTCACCACCGCGCCGCGCGACTGGCGCAGATGCGGCAGGCAGAGATGCATCAGGGTGAAGCACTGCACGAGATTGCGTTCGAGCGAGGCGCGGAAGGCTTCGAGTGCTGCATCGAGCGTGCCGCCAAGCCCGGCGCGATCGTTCACGCCGGCATTGTTCACCAGCCCGTCGATCCGGCCGTGGCGCGCGGCGATGGCGGCGATGGCCCCGGCGCAGGCGGCGGCATCGGTCAGGTCGAGGCGGTGATGCTCGCCGGGTGCTGCGGCGCGGTCGAGCACCACCGGCACGGCACCGGCGCCGGCCAGCGTGTCCACCACCGCGGCGCCGATTCCCGAGGCACCGCCTGTGACGATGACGATCTTTCCCTTGAGCCCAAGCTCCATTGCTGCTCCCTTCCCTGCGGGTCGTGCCAGATATCGTTGTTGTATAGAAACGAAATCGGCATCGCCGGCGCGGACGCTATCAACCGGCCGCGGGCCGCGCAAGCCGGCGCGCGATGCCGCGATGGTGAGGCGCCGGCTGCGGCGGCCCGCTTGTCAGCATTGCTGCATATCGATATTCTGCACCCCAATGGCCGATGGCGGACGCCTTCGGCGAAGGGGAGGAACAACGATGCGAGCGAACGACCCCGGAACGGGCGCGCCGGTCGGAACGGAGATCTCGGCATGAGCGTGCCCGCCCTTGAGGTGCGCGGCGTCGACAAGCGGTTCGGCGCGGTCGAGGTGCTGCGCGACGTGTCGCTCGAAGTGGCCCCCGGCGAGGTGCTTGGCGTGGTCGGCGACAACGGGGCCGGCAAGTCCACCCTGATGAAGGTGATTTCCGGCGTGCACCGGGCCGATTCCGGCTCGATCCGGCTCGGCGGCGCGGAGATGTCGTTCCGCTCGCCGCGCGATGCGCGCAATGCGGGGATCGAGACGATCTACCAGGACCTCGCGCTTGCCGATCATCTCGATGTGGGCGCCAACATCTTTCTCGGCCGCGAGCCGATGCGGCGCTTCATGGGCCTCGTGCCGATGCTCGACGAGCGGAAGATCCATGGCGAGATCGCCGCCCTGCTGGCGCGGATCGAAAGCCACATTCCCGATCCGATGACGCGGGTGCTCGACCTTTCCGGCGGGCAGCGCCAGGCGGTGGCGATCGCGCGCGCGCTCTACTGGCGGGCGAAGGTCGTCATCATGGACGAGCCGACGGCGGCCCTCGCCGTGATGGAAACCGAGAACGTGCTGAAGATGGCGCGGCAGCTCGCCGGCGAGGGGATCGGCGTGCTGTTCATCGGCCACAACCTCGTCGAGATCCTCAAGGTCTGCGATCGGGTGATGGTGATGTATCGCGGGCGCAAGGTGTTCGACGCGCGCTCGGCCGAGACGTCGCAGACCGAACTGATCCGCTACATGACCGGCTATGCGGATGCCGAAACCAACGAAGCCGAAAGGGAACATCCATGAAACTACGCAAGACATTGCTCGGTGCCGCGGCGGTCGCGCTGCTCGGCGGCATGGCGGCGGCGCCGGCCATGGCGGCCGCGCCCACCGTTCATTCGCTGCCGGTGCCGGCCAAGCCGGCGAAGCATTATCATTTCACGCTCATCACGAAATCCAACGCCTCGCCCTACTGGCTCGCGGTGCGCGAGGGGGCGGACGCGGCGGCGAAGAAGTTCGGCGTTTCGGTCGCCTTCGAGGCGCCGGCCAGCGGCACCGACCTCGCCGGGCAGATCGGCATGGTCAATAACGCGGTGACAGGAGGCACTGACGGCATCATCCTCGCTGCGCAGAATCCGCAGGCGCTGCTCAAGCCGGTGAAGTCGGCACTCGCGCATCACATTCCGGTGGTGACGGTCGATTCCGGCCTGTCGCCCAACATCTCGGACTGCTTCCTCGCCACCTCGAATGTCGGGGCCGCGGCGGCGCTCGCGAAATATACGGCCGACCACCTGATGGGCGGCAAGGGACAGTATGCGATCGTCGACTTCAACCACACCGCCTCGACCGGAATCGCCCGGCCGAAAGGCTTCATGCTCGGGATGAAGTCCTATCCGCACATCAAGAAGATGGGGCCGATCCAGTATTCCAACAACGACGTCAGCGCCGGGCTGCGGATCGCGACCACGATGCTTACGCAATACCCGCATCTCAAGGTGATCTTCGGCGCGAACGACCGCGCGGCGCTCGGCCCGGCCGAGGCGGTGCAGCGCGCGCACGCCAAGGTGAAGGTCGTCGGGTTCGATGCCGATCTTGGCGAGATCGCGCTGGTCAAGGCGGGGATCATCCAGGCCTCGATCCTGCAATCGCCCTACGACATGGGCTATTACGCGGTGGTCGCGCTGCTCGACAAGCTCGACGGCAAGACGCTGCCGAAGCGGATCAACACGCCGTATTTCCTGCTGACGCCGAAGAATCTCGGCTCCAGCCAGGCGACGGCGGCGATCCGCCAGTACGCGCCCAAGTATAACCCCGCGGGCTGAGGGAGACTGGCGGACGATGGACCAGCAGGCACGAACAGCCGCGCTCGACGTCGAGACCATTCCGCGCGGGCGCATGCTGTGGCGCTTCGTCCGCCAGATCGCCTTCGCGCTGATCAGCATCGTGGTGCTGGTCGTCGCGTTCGGCGTGCTGAACCCCCGCTTCCTGAGCGGGGGAAACTGGTTCCACATCGCCCAGCAGGTCGCGGTGATCGCGATCCTGGCGACGGGGCAGACCTTCATCATCGCGACCGCCGGGATCGACATCTCGCAGGGCTCGGTGGTCGCGCTGTCGTCGATGATCTGCGCGATCGCGATCGTCGATGCGCACATGTCGTCCGGGGTGGCGATCGTGCTGACGCTGGCGCTGGGGGCGGTGATCGGCGCGATCATCGGACTGTCGGTGGTCGTGCTTGGCGTGCCGCCCTTCATCGCGACGCTGGGCATGCTCGCGGTCGCACTCGGCGCGGCGCTGCTGACCACCAACGGCACGCCGGTGTTCGGCCTGCCGAACGGGTTCCAGGAGATTTCGCAAGGCACCGTGCTGGGCTTTCCCAACATGGCGTGGATCGCGGTGCTGCTCGCGCTGTTCTCTGCCTATCTGCTGAACAAGACGCGGTTCGGCCGCTACACGCTGGCGATCGGCAGCAATGCCGAGGCGGCGCGCCGGGTGGGCATCAACGTGCCGCGGCATCTGCTGCTGGTCTATGTGTTCGGCGGGATCGTCTCGTCGCTCGCCGGCGTGATCTATCTTGCCTACACGGCGGCGGCGCAGCCGACCTCGGGGGCGAATTACGAACTCTATGCGATCGCCGCGGTGGTGATCGGCGGCGGGTCGCTGTTCGGCGGGGTGGGGACGATCCTCGGCAGCATCCTCGGCGCGCTGCTGATGACGATCCTGAAGAACGGCACGCAGCTGGCGGGGATTTCACCCTATGTCGAGCAGGTGATTCTCGGCATCGTGGTGGTCGGCGCCGTCTATGTCGACAATCTGCGGCGGCGGCTGCGCTGAGCTGAAAGCCGCCGGCCGGATGCGGGCATCCGGCCGGTCGGGGCAGGCGGTCAGGCGAGGTCGAAGCGGTCGAGCTCCATGACCTTGGTCCAGGCGGCGACGAAGTCCTTCACGAAGGCGGCCTCGCCGTCCTGCGTGCCGTAGACCTCGGCGAGCGCGCGGAGCTGGGAGTTCGAGCCGAACACGAGATCCACCCGCGTTGCCGTCCACTTCACCGCCCCGCTCTTGCGGTCGCGCAGCTCGTAGACGCCGGGCTCGGCGGCGGGGTGCCAGCTCATGTTCATGTCGAGCAGGTTGACGAAGAAGTCGTTCGTCAACGCGCCGGGGCGGGTGGTGAAGACGCCGTGCTTCGCCCCGCCGACATTGGCGCCGAGGGCGCGCATGCCGCCGATCAGCGCGGTCATTTCCGGGGCCGTCAGCGTCATCAGCTGGGCGCGGTCGATCAGCTGTTCCTCCGGCGCGCGCGGATCGCCCTTGCCGAGATAGTTGCGGAAGCCGTCGGCCTTCGGCTCCAGCACAGCGAAGGAGGCCACGTCGGTCTGCGCCTCGGTCGCGTCGGTGCGGCCGGGGGTGAAGGGCACGGTGACGTCATGGCCGGCCGCCTTCGCCGCCGCCTCGATCGCCGCACAGCCGCCGAGCACGATCAGGTCGGCCAGCGAGACCTTCTTGCCGCCGGTCGCCGCCGCGTTGAACTCGGCCTGCACCTTTTCGAGCGCGGCGAGCACCTTGGCGAGTTCGGCCGGCTCGTTCGCCGCCCAGTCCTTCTGCGGGGCGAGGCGGATGCGCGCGCCGTTGGCGCCGCCGCGCTTGTCCGAGCCGCGGAAGGTCGCCGCCGAGGCCCAGGCGGTGAGCGCGAGGCGGGTGGGCGCGATGCCGGTGGCGAGAAGCTTCGCCTTCAGCGCCGCGATATCGGCCGCGTCGATCAGCTTGTGGTCCACCGCGGGAACCGGGTCCTGCCAGATCAGGTGCTCGGCCGGAACCAGCTTGCCGAGATAGCGCGAGACCCGCCCCATGTCGCGATGGGTGAGCTTGAACCAGGCGCGGGCGAAGGCATCGGCGAACTCGTCCGGATTCTGGTGGAAGCGGCGCGAGATCTTCTCGTAGGCCGGGTCCATGCGCATCGACAGGTCGGTGGTGAGCATGGTCGGGCGGTGCTTCTTCGCGGCGTCGAACGCATCGGGGATGACGTCACCCGCGTCCTTCGCGACCCACTGCCAGGCGCCGGCGGGGCTCTTGGTCAGCTCCCATTCGTAGTTGAACAGGTTGTCGAAATAGAAGTTGCTCCACTGCGTGGGCGTCTGCGTCCAGGTGACTTCCGGGCCGCCGGTGATGGCATCGCTGCCCTTGCCGGTGCCGTAGCTGCTGATCCAGCCAAGTCCCTGCTGCTCGATCGGCGCGGCTTCCGGCTCGGGGCCGACCAGGGCGGCGTCGCCGGCGCCATGGGTCTTGCCGAAGGTGTGGCCGCCGGCGATCAGGGCGACGGTTTCCTCGTCGTTCATCGCCATGCGGGCGAAGGTCTCGCGGATGTCGCGCGCCGCGGCCACCGGATCGGGCTTGCCGTTGGGGCCTTCGGGGTTGACGTAGATGAGGCCCATCTGCACGGCGGCGAGCGGGTTTTCGAGGTCGCGGTCGCCGCTGTAGCGCTTGTCGTCGAGCCAGGTCGTCTCCGGACCCCAGTAGATGCCCTGGTCGGGCTCCCAGGTGTCGACGCGGCCGGCGCCGAAGCCGAAGGTCTTGAAGCCCATCGATTCGAGGGCGACGTTGCCGGCGAGGACCATGAGATCGGCCCAGGAGATCTTGCGGCCGTATTTCTGCTTGACCGGCCAGAGCAGGCGGCGGGCCTTGTCGAGATTGGCGTTGTCGGGCCAGCTGTTCAGCGGAGCGAAGCGCTGCTGGCCGGCGCCGGCGCCGCCGCGGCCGTCACCGATGCGGTAGGTGCCCGCCGCGTGCCAGGCCATGCGGACGAAGAGCGGGCCGTAATGGCCGAAATCGGCCGGCCACCAGTCCTGCGAATCGGTCATCAGCGCCTTCAGGTCGGCGATCACCGCATCGAGGTCGAGGGTCTTGAATTCCGCGGCGTAATCGAAATCCGGATCCATCGGGTTCGACAGCGCCGAGTGCTGGTGCAGCATGCCGAGATTGATCTGGTTGGGCCACCAGTCGGCATTGGACTGGATGCCGGCCGAGCTTGACCGGGTCGCGCCGCCGGTGACGGGGCATTTCGCTTCTGTCGACAAGTCTTCCTCCGTTGATTGCCTGGGATGCCTGTCCGCCCGGGGTAGCGACTCGATTCCGATCGGTCAAATCCATTTTATGGAATGGAACAATAGGGGAAACCTATTGCAATCAACGTGAAACAGTTCGTCGCGGAGTGCGGCGGGACGGCGCGGAATTGCCGCGGTGCAGCAACGAAAACGGCTTGCGGCGGTGCGGCGGCGCGGTATACCGGCTGTGCGTTGGTGTTTCCAGTGTGCGTCTGCCGCACAAACGGCGGCGCACCGCGACGAGCCGGAAAGCCGGCGGCGAGGCGGGAGGGTGAATGGCGATGGAAACGAGGACGAGGGTCGGCATCATCGGCGCGGGGCCGGCGGGGCTGATCCTCGCGCATCTGCTGGCCCGGGCGAGGATCGACAGCGTCGTGCTGGAGCGGCAGTCCCGCCATCATGTCGAGCATCGGATCCGCGCCGGAATCCTTGAACACGACGTGGCCGAACTGCTCCGCGCGACCGGGCTTGGGGCGCGGATGGACACGATCGGCTTTCGCCATGACGGCACCAACCTGCTGTTCGACGGCGCGCTGCACCGGATCGATTTCGCGCGGCTGACCGGCCGCCATGTGATGCTCTACAGCCAGCACGAGGTGGTGCGCGACCTGATCGGGGCGCGGGTGGCGGCGGGGCTGCCGATCGTCTTCGAGGCGGAATGCGCGGCGATCGAGGGGATCGGGACGGCGCGGCCGGCGATCGTCTATCGGCATGACGGCGCCGAGCACCGCCTCGACTGCGATATCGTCGCCGCCTGCGACGGGTTTCATGGCGCCGGCCGCGCCGCGCTGCCGGCGGCGGCGGCGCGCGAATACGACCGGGTCTATCCGTTCGGCTGGCTCGGCATTCTCGCGGAAGCGCCGCCCTCGAAGGACGAGCTGATCTACGCCAATCATCCGAACGGGTTCGCGCTGCTGTCGATGCGGTCGGCTACGGTCAGCCGGCTCTATATCCAGTGCGGCATGGAGGAGCGGCTGGAGGACTGGCCGGACCAGCGGATCTGGGACGAGCTGGCGCGCCGGCTCGATCATCCGGGGTTCAGCCTGAACACCGGGCCGGTGATCCAGAAGGGGATCACGGCGATGCGCTCCTATGTCGTCGAGCCGATGCAGGCGGGGCGGCTGTTCCTCGCCGGCGATGCCGCGCATATCGTGCCGCCGACCGGAGCAAAAGGACTGAACGCCGCGATCGCCGATGCCGCGCTGCTGGCCGGCGCCATCGTCCGCTGGGCGCGGGGCGAGGCGGGCGCGCTCGCCGGCTATGGCGCGGCGGCGCTGGACCGGGTGTGGAAGGTCGAGCGGTTCTCCTGGTGGATGACCTCGATGATGCACCGGTTCGACACGCATACCGGGTTCGACCGGCGGATGCAGCACGCCGAGCTGGAGTATTATACGCAGTCGGAGGCGGGGCAGACCGCGCTGGCCGAGAATTATGTCGGCCTGCCCTTCGCCGCGCCGGAGGGGGTGCCATGAACGAGACCGAAGCCGACGGGATTGCGCCGTCGCGCAGCGCGCAGCCGCCGCTCTCGGCGCCGGATTATCGCAGCACGGCGCTGCGCGCGCCGCGCGAGATGCCGGTGGCGATTCCGCAGACGCTGACCGAGACGACCGGGCCGGTCTTCGAGCCATCGCGCTTCGCGCCGACCGACAATCTCGCCGTGAATGACGGGCACGAGGCGATGGGCGAGCGGATCATCGTCACCGGGCGGGTGCTGGACGAGGCCGGGCGGCCGGTGCCGCGCAGCATGGTCGAGATCTGGCAGGCGAATGCCGCGGGGCGCTACAACCACAAGGGCGATACGCATGACGCGCCGCTCGACCCGCATTTCCGCGGCGCCGGGCGCGTATTCACCGATGACGAGGGGCGCTACCGCTTCGTTACGGTCAAGCCGGGCGCCTATCCCTGGGGGAACCACGCCAATGCGTGGCGGCCGAATCACATCCATTTCTCGCTGTTCGGCGCCGGGTTCGCCGCGCGTCTGATCACGCAGATGTATTTCCCCGGCGACCCGTTGCTTGAACTCGACCCGATCTTCCACGCGGTGCCGGACGCGGCGGCGCGGGCGCGGCTGGTGGCGGCGTTCGATATCGGCGTCACCGAGCCGGGGCGGGCGCTCGGCTATCGGTTCGACATCGTGCTGCGCGGCCGCGCCGCCACGCCGATGGAGGGGTGAGGGATGGAGATGTCGGCGCAGCAGACGATCGGGCCGTTCTGGCACCTGATCGACCAGCCGGACTGGTGGGATCTGACGCGGTTCGGCGCCGCCGGCGCGCGGATCGTGATCGAGGGAAGGATCACCGATGGCGCGGGGGCGGCGGTGGCCGACGCGGCCGTGGAGCTGTTCCAGGCCTCGCCCGCGCGGGATGCGGTGTTTCCCGGCTATGGCCGGGTGGCGGCGGATGCGGAGGGCCGGTTCCGCTTCGCCACCGTGATGCCGGGCCCGCTGCCCGGGCCGCGCGGGGCGAACGCGCAGCAGGCGCCGCATTGCGGCCTGGCGCTGCATGCGCGCGGCCTGCTGCGGCCGCTTTTCACGCGGATCTATTTCGCCGGGGATGCGCTGAACGCGACCGACCCGGTGCTGAGCCTGGTGCCGGCGGCGCGGCGCGACACGCTGGTGGCGGATGAGACCTCGCCCGGCGTCTGGCGGCGCGACATCGTGCTGCAGGGCGAGGGCGAGACGGTATTTCTGGACTTTTGAACAAGGGAAGCAGCGCATCCATGACCGAGGCCTTTATTTGCGAGTATGTGCGGACGCCGTTTGGGCGTTATGGCGGGACACTTTCGGCGGTTCGCGCGGACGATCTGGCGGCGGTGGCGATCCGCGGGGTGATGGCGCGGGCGGCGGGGCTCGATCCGGCGGCGGTGGACGAGGTGCTGTTCGGCTGTGCGAACCAGGCGGGCGAGGACAACCGGAACGTGGCGCGGATGGCGCTGCTGCTGGCGGGGCTGCCGGAGAGCGTGCCGGGGGCGACGGTCAACCGGCTGTGCGGCTCCGGGCTGGATGCGGTGGGGAGTGCGGCGCGGGCGATCCGGCTGGGCGAGGCGGGGGTGGCGATCGCCGGCGGGGTGGAGAGCATGACCCGCGCGCCCTTCGTGATGCCGAAGGCCGGGGCGGCGTTCGACCGGTCGAACGCGGTGTATGACACGACGATCGGCTGGCGCTTCGTCAACCCGCTGATGAAGGCGCAATACGGGGTCGACGCGATGCCGGAGACGGCGGAGAACGTCGCCGCCGATTTCAACATCTCGCGGGCGGACCAGGACGGGTTCGCGCTGGCGAGCCAGCGCAAGTGCCAGGTGGCGGCCGAGGCCGGCTTCTTCGCCGGCGAGATCACCCCGGTGACCATTCGCGGCCGCAAGGGTGACACGGTGGTCGACACCGACGAGCATCCGCGGCCGGAGACGACGCTGGAGGGGCTGGCCAGGCTGAGCACGCCGTTCCGCGAGCCCGGCACGGTGACGGCGGGCAATGCGTCGGGGGTGAATGACGGGGCGGCGGCGCTGATCCTCGCCTCGGCGGCGGCGGCGCAGGCGCATGGGCTGACGCCGCGCGGGCGCGTGGTCGGCATGGCGACGGCGGGTGTGCCGCCGCGGATCATGGGCATGGGGCCGGCGCCGGCGGTGAGGAAGCTGCTGGCGCGGACCGGGGTTTCGCTGGACGCGGTGGACGTGATCGAGCTGAACGAGGCCTTCGCGGCGCAGGCGCTGGCGGTGACGCGGGATCTCGGGCTTGCGGATGACGACCCGCGGGTCAACCCGCATGGCGGGGCGATCGCGCTGGGGCATCCGCTGGGCGCGTCGGGGGCGCGGCTGGCGGGCACGGCACTGCGGGCGCTGGAGGCGCGGGGCGGCAGGCTGGCGATCGCGACGATGTGCATCGGTGTCGGCCAGGGCATCGCGGTGCTGATCGAGCGGGTGTGAGGCGATGATCGACAAGTTCGTGGCCTCGGTCGAGGCGGCGCTGGAGGGGATCGGCGATGGCGCCGCGATCATGGTGGGCGGGTTCGGCGCGGTGGGGCAGCCGAACGCGCTGGTCGACGCGCTGGCGGCGCGCAACCTGCGGGGGCTGACGCTGATCGCCAACAACGCGGGCGGGGATTTCGGCGGGATGCCGAAGCTGATCGAGCGCGGGGCGATTGCCAGGGTGATCTGCTCCTATCCGCGGGCGAGCCGGCGGACGGCGTTCGACGAGCTGTACGAGGCGGGGAAGATCGAGCTGGAACTGGTGCCGCAGGGCACGCTGGCGGAGCGGATCCGCGCCGCGAATGCCGGGATTCCGGCCTTCTTCACGCCGACCTCGGCGGGGACGGAGCTCGCGGCGGGGAAGGAGACGCGGCGGATCAACGGGCGGGACTGCGTGCTGGAATACGCGATCGAGGCGGATTTCGCGCTGATCGAGGCCTGGGCGGCGGACCGGTGGGGGAACCTGACGTTCCGGCGGGCGGGGCGCAACTTCAACCAGATCATGGCGGGGGCGGCGAAGGTGACGGTGGCGAGCGTGCACCGGCGGGTCGAGCTCGGCGCGCTGGATCCGGACCGGATCGTGACGCCCGGCGTGTTCGTCGACCGGGTGGTGCTGGTGACGGAGCCGATGGAAGGGGAGGCGGCGTGATGGAGGGGACGGTGATGCGGCGGGGCTGGTCGCGCGCGGAGATGGCCGCGCGGGTGGCGGCGGACATTCCCGAGGGCTGGGTGGTCAATCTCGGCATCGGGCTGCCGACGCAGGTGGCGAACCATGTGCCGGCGGAGCGGGAGGTGATCTTCCATTCCGAGAACGGCATCCTGGGGATGGGGCCGGCGCCGGACGCGGGGGCGGAGGACCCGTTCCTGATCAACGCGGGCAAGCAGCCGGTGACGCTGCGTCCGGGGGCGTCGATCGTCGGGCAGGCGGACAGTTTCGCGATCATCCGCGGGCGGCACCTCGATCTGTGCGTGCTCGGCGGGTATCAGGTGGCGGCGAACGGCGATCTCGCCAACTGGTCAGTCGGGCGCAAAGGGGTGGCGCCGGCGGTGGGCGGGGCGATGGATCTCGGCGCCGGGGCGGCGCGGGTCTGGGTGCTGATGGAGCACTGCACGAGGGAGGGCGAGCCGCGGCTGGTGGAGCGCTGCACCTATCCGCTGACCGCGCTGGGCTCGATCACCCGCGTCTATACCGATCTTGCCGTCATCGACATCACGCCGGCGGGGTTCGTGCTGCGCGACGCGGCACCAGGGGTCACGCCGGAACAGGTGCGCAGCCTGACCGCCGCCCCTCTCGCCATCGGGTGACGATCGCCGGCATCAGGGCCGCCGACCGGTCATCCGCCGGCGGGCGAGGGGCGTTCCGGCCCAGCCCCGGTGGGGGGACGGCGCCGGTATGCGCCAGCCATGTTGGTCGTTTCCGCCGGGTGCGGTAATGAGCCCCATGCCATTTTATGTTGAGACTCCCGCGCTCCAGCATGCGCTCGCGGCGCGCGGTTATGCCGACCCGACCGCCGTGCAGAGCGCCGTGCTGGAACCCGAGGCCGAAGGACGCGACCTCCTGGTCTCGGCCCAGACCGGCTCGGGCAAGACGGTCGCCTACGGGCTGGCCTTCGCCGCCACGATCCTGGACGAGGACGTGCTGCCGCCGGCCGGCGCGCCGCTCGCGCTCATCATCGCGCCGACCCGCGAGCTTGCCATCCAGGTTCATGCCGAACTCGCCTGGCTTTACGAGCATACCGGCGCGAGCGTGGTCTCCTGCGTCGGCGGCATGGACCCGCGGCGCGAACAGCGCGCCCTCGCCGGCGGTTGCCATATCGTGGTCGGCACACCGGGCCGCCTGCAGGACCATATCGAGCGCCGGCATCTCGATCTCGGCCGGCTCAGAGTCGTCGTGCTCGACGAGGCCGACGAGATGCTCGATCTCGGCTTTCGCGACGAACTCGAATTCATCCTCGGCGCGTCTCCCGCGGACCGCCGCACGCTGCTGTTCTCGGCCACCATCGCGCGCGAGATCGCCGCGCTGGCGCGGCAATACCAGCGCGACGCGTTGCGGATCGACACCGTCGCGCGCAACCAGCCGCACGCCGATATCGAATATCGGGCGATCCGGATCGCCGCCCACGAGGTCGAGCACGGGCTGGTGAACCTGCTGCGGTTTCATGAGGGCGCCGGCTGCCTGGTGTTCTGCTCGACCCGCGAGTCCGTGCGCCAGCTTTACGGGCGGCTTCAGGAACGCGGCTTCGCCGCCGTCGCCCTGTCCGGCGAGCTCAGCCAGTCGGAACGCAATGCCGCGCTGCAATCCCTGCGCGACGGGCGTGCCCGCGTCTGCATCGCCACCGACGTCGCCGCGCGGGGACTCGACCTGCCCAATCTCGACCTTGTCATCCACGCCGACCTGCCGGCCAACAAGGCGACCCTGCTCCATCGCAGCGGCCGGACCGGACGCGCCGGACGCAAGGGCCTCTGCCTGCTGATGGTGCCCGACAGAAGCCGGCGCCGGGCGGAGGTTCTGCTTGCGTCGGCGAATATCAGGGCGATCTGGGAGGCCCCTCCGACAGCCGAGGCCATCCGCGCCCGCGACCATGCGCGGCTGCTGACCGATCCGGTGCTGACCGAGGCGCCGCTCGATGAGGAGATCGCCCTGGCGCGTGAACTGCTTGCGAACCGGTCGGCCGATGTTGTCGCAACGGCGCTGATCCGCCTGTATCGCGCCCGCCTGCCGGCGCCGGAGGAGATCGCGCCGCAGCCTGAAGTCCTCCCCCGTCCGGCGGCCCGTCGCGCCGCGGGCGCAGAGGACGGGCGGGCCATGGTATGGTTCCGGTGCGATGTCGGTCGCCGCAAGAAGGCCGATCCGAAATGGCTGCTGCCGGCGATCTGCCGGGTCGGCGGCGTCACCAAGCGCGATATCGGGGCGATCCGCATCTTCGATCACGAGACGCGGTTTGAAATCGGCGCCGATGTGGCCGACGCCTTTGCCGCCGCCATCGGTGCCGGCACCAATTCCGAGATGCGGATCGAACCGGCGGGCCACCAACCCGGCACGGCAGCGGAGGATTTCGGTCGCGGCAGGAAGGAAGGCCGGTTCAGGAAATCCCCGTCCCGGATCAAAGCTCACGCGCCGCCCCGCCGCGGCGGCAAGGCACGGAAAGCGGGATAGATCGGCGCGCGGACGATCCTTGCCGAGGCCGGCCGGTTCCTGATCATCGTGGGCGTGCGCCATGAGCGTGGCGGGGCCTGCCGGAACGGCGACAATGCTCGCCGGTTGCGGGCCCGCCGAATTAGCGGTTGGCCGGCACCGGCGACATGTCGGCCAGGGATTTTCCGTTGAGCGTCTCGATGAAGGCGTCTTTCGCCCGGTTGAGCGTCTGCCGCAGCCGACAGGCCGGCAGCAGATTGCACTGCCCGCCATCGGCGCGGAAGCATTCGACCATGGCCTGATCGCGTTCGAGATAGCGGACCACGTCTCCGATGCGGATCTGCCCGGGCGGCTTCGCGAGGCGGACGCCGCCGGTGGGCCCGCGGGAACTGAGGAGGTAGCCGCCGGCCACGAGATCCATCAGGATTTTCGCGAGATGATGGCGTGATACGTCGAGGCGGGTGGCAAGTGCGGACGTCGATTGAACCCGGTCAGGCTCGATCGCGAGCAGCATGAGGGCGCGCAGCCCGTAATCCGTATAGTTGGTCAGCGTCACAAACATATATTAGTCCGCTTATCAGGTATTGACAATGCGTATTTGGGCGGAGCATTTTACGCATATGAAATGCGTATATAGCCGGCTGACGGAGTAGCCATGCAGGACAGCGGAATCGACGAAGCGATGATCGAACGGCAGGTGCATGCCTTCTATGGGGCGGCGAGGCGCGACCCGCTCATCGGCCCCGTCTTCGAGGCGAAGGTGCATGACTGGGATCGTCATCTCGGCCGCATGTGCGCGTTCTGGTCCTCTGTCGCGCTGATGAGCGGCCGCTACAGCGGCACGCCGATGCAGGCGCACGCGCCGCTGCCCATCGAGGCCGCGCATTTCGGAAGATGGATGGAACTGTGGGCGGAAACCGCGCGGGAACACTGCCCGCCGGACGCGGCCGATCGTTTCGTCCTGCTCGCGGGGCGGATTGCCCGCAGCCTTGAACACGGCATTGCCGTGCATCGCGGCGAACTGCCGCTCTTCCCTCATGCCAATCAGGAGACAACCCATGTCCGGGCAGATTGAAACGCCGGCCGATGCCGGTCTGTTGAACGCGCCTGTCGGCCAGATCGCCGCCAGCCGAGCGGGTGCCGCTTCGGTGTTTCAGACCTTCGGCATCGATTTCTGTTGCCAGGGCAAGCGCACGCTGGCCGAGGCGCTGGCAGGGCAGGGGATCGCGCCGTCGCCCGTTCTCGCCGCCCTGATGAGCGCCGCCGCCGAACCGCTCGATGACTGGCGGGACGCGCCGACGCCGGCGCTGATCGACCACATCAAGACGCGCTACCACGCGGTCCACCTCGCCGAGCTGCCGAACCTGCGCGACCTTGCCGCCAAGGTCGAGGCGACGCACCGCAAGCACCCTGCCGTGCCGGATGGCCTTGCGGAAACATTGTCGCGCATGATCGCCGAACTGCGCCTGCATCAGCAGCGCGAGGAGGTCGTGCTGTTTCCGCTGCTCGCCCAGGGGGGCGGCGAGATGGCGCGAGCCGCAATCCAGGTCATGCGCGCCGAGCACGAGGATCACGGCGCGGTTCTCGCGGGGATCGAGGCGATCACCGGTGGCCGGGTCGCGCCGCAGGGCGCCTGTTCCACCTGGCGGGCGCTGTATCTCGGCCTCGGCAAGTTTCATGACGATCTGATGATGCATGTCCATCTGGAGAACAACGTCCTCTTCCCGCGCTTCGAGGCCGAGGAGGAAGCCGGGGAGGGCAATCCGGCATCAGGAGCCAATCACTGACGGCCGGGCCGATGCTGCCGCCCGCCTGGATCTGCTCCCGTTGACTGCAGCCCTGTTTACCGAAAGTCGCGTCATGGCCTATGTCGTCACCGAAAGCTGCATCAAGTGCAAATACATGGATTGCGTCGAGGTCTGTCCGGTTGACTGCTTCTATGCCGGCGAGAACATGCTGGTGATCCATCCGGACGAATGCATCGATTGCGGGGTCTGCGAACCCGAATGCCCGGCCGAGGCGATCGTGCCGGATTCCGACGCGAAGGCGGACGCATGGATCGATCAGAACCGTGAATTGGCGGCCCTTTGGCCGAACATCACCCGCAAGGGAACTCCGCCCGAGGACGCCGACGCGTGGAAGGACAGGCCTGGCAAGGCCGCATCGCTCTCGAGGGAGCCGGGCACGCCATGACGGTGCCGGCGCTGTTGCCCTTCCTGCGCGAGTTGCTGGCGCTGCACGTGATCGCGGTGATCTTGTGGATGGCGGGAATGATCGTGCTGCCCATGATCTATCTGCGCCATCATGGGCTGGAGCCGGCGAGCCCGGCGGCGATGGCGTTCGCGGCCCTCGAGCGCCAGATCTTCAAGCGCCTGGTCAATCCCGCGATGTACGCGGCCTGGGGGTTCGGCATCCTGCTTGCGTTGACGCCCGGCACGATATCCTGGAGCGCACTGTGGTGGCTGGTGAAATTGGCCGCCGTGCTGCTGCTCTCCTGGTACCATGGCATTCTCTCCGCCTGGCGCCGGCGGCTGCGCGACGATGCCCGGCCGGAGGTGACAATCCTGAGGCGGAGCGCGGTTGTCCCGATCGTCCTGATGGTCGTGATCGTCACGATGGTGCTGGTTCGGCCATGAGGCGCCGGATAAAGCCCGCCTGCGTTATCACCTGGTCATGGTGGCGACGCACGCAGACGGGTTCAGCTAAAATTCAAAATGCAACCGTGCTGCGAGAGCGCGCCTCGATTCCGTTGACAAGACGCGCCCTGGCAGGTTTGGCCTTTACACGAACGATCCGCCGACGAATTGCTGCAACTGGTTCGGGTTGATACCGACCATGGTGATCCTCGTGTTGTCCGACAATGTCAGGACAGCGCCGGTTTGAGGCGATGCATTTGAAGTTGCAGTGACGGAAGAAATCGTCTGGCCGTTGATCATCACCATGATATCTCTCTGCGTCGAGAAATTGTTGATGATGTCCTGGCTGCTGGTACCGCCCGACCTGGCAAAATAGATATTGTCCGAGCCGGCCAGGGACGATCCCGTGATCGTGGCGTTGCCGGACCCGGTGAAGAAGTACTGGGTTCCCGTGCCTTCTGACGAAATGATGTCATTGCCGCTGCCGGCCGCAAACAGGTTGCTGCCCGTTACCGATGTGGCGGTGAGCGTTTCATTGCCGACACCGGCAAAAAGCGCATTCCAAGCTCCGCTCGGTGTCGCATTCCCGCCTCCGGCCTCAATGAAATCGCCGTTCCCGCCGCCGACCAGAGTGGCCGACCCGGAGCCGCCGATCAGGGAGTTGTTGCCTTCCGCGCCGCCGGTAATGATGCCGCCGCCGACGCCGCCGAAAGCCGTCACGGCGCCTGCGCCGCCAAGAACCGTCACCGCGTTGGTGCTCTGATTGATGAAGTCGATCTTGCCGGTCGATCCCGTTGGATTGCCTGCGCGAACGACGGACTGCCCGGTAGCGACGATGGTGTCAAAGCCGCCATTGTTCCTGAACCGGTTTGTGCCGGCGGTGAACTGGACGCTTTCGTCGTCGGTCGACGAATAGATCGTCGTGTTGCCGGCGACCGAGCCGAGGGAACCGGCGCCCGAGGTGCTGATTGCCGCCCCCTGACTGCCGCTGATCGAGATCGTATTGCCGCCGGAATTGCCGACGATTGTTGCCGCCCCGGTCGCGTAAAGCGTGTTGCCGGTCGCGTTCGCGCCAAAGGTGATCTTCGACGCGCCGGATACAGAAATCAGGTTGCCGGAATCGTTGACGTTAATCACGTCGCTACCGGCGGACATGACGGTATTGGTGCCCGCGTCGAGGTTGATGACGTTGTGGCCACCCTCGGTCGTGATGCGATTGTAACTCGCGCCGCCGGCGGCGTTGGCGGCCGCCGTGATCGTGTTGTCGCCGCTCGCGACCTGAACGTCGTACCAGTAACCGTCAAGCGTGAAGTTGTTGTTTCCGCCGCCTGCATAGATCGTGTCGGTGCCGGCGCCGCCCATCGGATCCCATGTCAGGTTCGTGGTCGAGCCCGTGACGATCAGCGCGTTCTTGCCGGCGCCGCCGGTAATGGTCTCGTTACCGCTGAAGGTCGCTATGATTCCGCGGATACCGTTATTGGTCGGAACGCCATTGGTCATGGCGTTAGGCAAGCTGATCGACCCGCCGCTGCCGGTGACCGAACCGGTGATGTAAGTATCCTCGTAGAACGACGTATTGGTGGGCTCAGGAGGAGGGGAGGAGTTCGTAGTGCCGTCGGAATTCAAGGATATCGGTGTTACTGTTACACCGGTATAGGGCGAATTCAGATTGATGAGGTTGGTGATATTGTTGTCCAGCTGTTGCTGAACAATGGCCTGAATCGATGTGTCTACTGCAAACGTGTCTGGTGTCGCACCAAGACTTGCTATGACTGAGACATTTTCCGTTGATGTTGAGGATGACACGAGCCGCTCCTTGGTCTGCTGTGCTGGTGCCCTCAGATCTATCGGCGAAAAATTAACGCATTCCCAACAGGAAGCAGTTTTTCTAACAAACAATTCGTCTCAAGGTTGTAGTTTGGTGTTGTTTCAAATTGCGCGTTCAATACAAATTTCTAACGGGGATCAGGCCCGGTCCCTGATCGCACATAGCGCCTCGAATTCAGCGACATGCTCGTAGTCCGGCATCAGCCTTTCGAGATCCCGGCACCGCCGGGTCGCGGGGTGGAAATAGATTTCCGTTGAGCCGGAGGGCAGGACTTCGAGATAGGCGTTCACCCGTTCGGGTGTCATGTGGCCGGAACGTCGGATGCCGAGGATATGGTCGGGACTCGATAGCCCGGCGCGGCTCGCCTGTGCGCGGATAACACGCGACCAGGCATAAAGGGCATGGGCCGGAAAACCCGGCCGGTCGCCGCTCGCCCTCAGGACCGCGGGGGGTTCGGCCGGAACCCGGATACGCCGGAGGCCGAATTCGCGGCCGATGCGGATCATCAGCGACGCCACGGTGGGATGCATGTGCATGTGCTTGTGGCTATCCGCGTGGTGCAGCGTGAGGCCGGTCGCCGCGAAGGCCTCGAACTGCGCACGGATTTCAGCCGCCAGTTCCCGCCGCGCGGCGGGGGAGAAAAAGTAGCGGAAGCCGCGGGCGATCTGATCGGCCCCGAACCGGCCATCCGCGCCGGTGATCGTGGGCAAGGCGGTGTGGCCGAGCACGGAATCCCCCTCGACCAGCACCAGATGCAGCCCGACATTCAGGCTGGGCAGGCGCCGCGCGCGGGCAACCGCGTCGGCCGCGGCGGGGGCTGCCACCATGAGACTCGCCTGGGTCAGCGCGCCCTCAAGATGGGCGCGTTCCACCGCCTCATTGACGCTGCCGGTCAGGCCGAAATCATCCGCCGAGAAGATGACCTCGGCGTCGCTTCGCATGGCTGCGGATGCTCTGGACGATCAGGCGGCGTGGCGCTCGCGCAGGAACTGGAAGAACTCCACGCCCTCGCGCAGGCGGCGCTTCATCATTTGCGGGCTGCGCACCATCTCGCCGACGATCGAGGCGATCTTCGGCACGCGGAAATAGAACTGCCGGTAGAAGGTTTCCACGCTGTCGAAGATTTCGGTGTGCGTCAGATGCGGGTAGTGGAGCGGCGCGATCTGGATCCCGTGATCGTCGATCAGTTCGGCATGCGCGGCGTCGAGCCAGCCGTTTTCGACGGCCTGGTTGTAGAGGAAGGTGCCCGGGTACGGCGCGGCGAGGGAGACCTGGATGGTATGCGGGTTGATCTCCTTCGCGAAATCGATCGTCTCGCGGATGGTGTCCTGCGTTTCGCCGGGCAGGCCGAGAATGAAGGTGCCGTGGATCTTGATGCCGAGATCGTGGCAGTCCTTCGTGAATTTCTTCGCGACCTCGATCCGCATGCCCTTCTTGATGTTGTGCAGGATCTGCTGGTTGCCGCTTTCATAGCCGACGAGCAGCAGACGAAGACCATTGTCGCGCAGCACCTTGAGCGTGTCGCGGGGAACGTTCGCCTTGGCATTGCAGGACCAGGTGACGCCGAGCTTGCCGAGTTCGCGCGCGATCGCCTCGGCGCGGGGAAGGTTGTCGGTGAAGGTGTCGTCGTCGAAGAAGAGCTCGCGCATCTGCGGGAAATCGCGCTGGATCTGCTTCACCTCGGCGATCACGTGCTCGACCGAGCGGGTGCGGTAGCGGTGGCCGCCGACCGTCTGCGGCCAGAGGCAGAAGGTGCAGCGCGACTTGCAGCCCCGGCCGGTATACAGCGACACGTAGGGGTGCATCAGATAGCCGATGAAATAGTCCTCGATCTTCAGGTCGCGCTTGTAGACGTCGGCGACGAAGGGAAGGCTGTCCATGTCCTCGAGGGTGGGGCGGTCCTGGTTGTGGACGATCTCGCCGGCCCCGTTGCGCCAGGAAATGCCGTCGACCTCGGCGAAGGGCTTGCCCTCGGCGATTTCCTTGATCGTGAAGTCGAACTCGTTGCGGGCGACGAAGTCGACAGGGGCGGCGCGCTCGAGGCTTTCGCCGGCCTGGACCGCCACCTTCGCGCCGATGAAGCCGATCTTCACGCCGGGGTTCTCCGCCCTGATCTGGGCCGCGACCTTGACGTCGTTGGCGAAGGACGGGGTGGAGGTGTGGATGATGACGAGCTCGGCGGTGCGGGCGTGCGGCATCACATCCTTCATCGTGAGGCCGGCGGGAGGCGCGTCGATCAGTTTGGAGCCGGGGATCAGCGCCGCCGGCTGGGCGAGCCAGGTCGGGAACCAGAAGGACCGGATCTCGCGGCGCGCCTGGTAGCGGGAGCCGGCGCCGCCGTCGAACCCGTCGAAGGAGGGCGGTTGCAGGAACAGGGTCTTCATCATCGCATCGGTCCTAATTCATATGCCGCGGGGCGGCTTCTGCCTGTCGCCCGCTGTCGCTGCGGCCCGAATCGGCCTCCAGCACATTGCCACGCCACTCGACGGTATCGCTCCAGAAACTCATCACGAAAATGGCCGCCGAAACCATATCGCGCAAGAGGAAAAGCCAGGGCGCCGGCGTGCTCGCCAGGGCGGGTGAACCACGGCCGCGCCCGGAAAATCCAAGGCGGCGTTCGAGCTGCTGCGCGATCATGTAGCGCAGGCCGGCGGCGAGGGCCAGGCCGATCCATGTCCAGGTCGCGCCGCCGGACAGCAGCAGTGCCGCCAGGGCCCAGAAGAGCGGGAACTGCGTGATCATTCCGGCATAGCTGAACGGCACCAGCGCGCGAATTGTGCGGGCCCAGCGCAGTTCGTGCCGCATGAGGGCGGCGAACGTCGTCTCGGGCACCGAGGTGGCCGGAAGCGCCGGCGCGAGAACGACCTGCTTGCCGGTGGCGCGGATGCGCTGGCCGAGGACGTTGTCGTCGGCGAGATGGTCGAGCAGCGCCTCGAACCCGCCGATCCGGTCGAGATCGGCGCCGCGGAGAGCCATTGTCGCGCCAAGGCAGTCCTGCCGGCCGAGCGCGCGGGCGATGGCGGCGCCGGGAAGGAAGCCGTGATTGATCTGCATCGCGCCCAGCCGGGCGGCGAGCGCGCCGTTCGCGGGCAGACCGGTATAGAAGGTCGTGGCGAGGCCCGCCTCTGGCCGCGAGAGGGAGCGGGCGATGCCGTTCAGGAAATCCGGCGCGACATGCATGTCGGCATCCGAGATCACGAGAAGGTCGTACCGGGCGGCGGACCGCATTGCGATCAGGTTGGCGACCTTCCGGTTGCGGCCCGCCCGGTGCGGCCCGGCGACCGTCGCGACGTCGACCTGCCTGTAGCGTGCCTGCAAACGGGCTACCAGGGCGAGGGCGGGGTCATCGGGATCGGCCGCGCCGAATACGAGCTGAAACCGCGGATAGTCCAGCAGGAAGAAGGATTCGAGCGCAATGTCGAGCAGCGGTTCGGTGCCGTGCAGCGGCTTGAGAACGGTGATGCCCGGTGCGTCGCCCGGCATTGAAGCTTCCGGATGCCGGGCGACGCGCACGAGGGTGGAGCCGATGGCCTGCTGGACGAGGCCGACCGCGCAGAGCGCGTCGGCGAGGGCCGGCAGGATTGCGGTCATGTCAGTCCTTGATCGCCCCGCCGGACAGCGAAGCGACCTTCGCCTTCAGCGCATCGATCAGCCGCGACGCGTTGCCAGGCTCGATCAGGCCGCTGAAGTCGGAGCGCTGCGTGGCGACCTTGCTGATTGTCCCGTCGAAGAGAACGTCGGTGATTTTCCACACACCGCCGGACTGCCGCATCACGTAGGCCAGTTCGACCTTCTTTCCCCCGTTTCCCTCGAACGTGGTCGACACGACGCGGGCATTGCCTGTCCGCCGGATGTCGGGATTGGTCGTGAAGTGCTGGCCGGCGTAGGCGTTGAAGTTGCTCACATAGGTTGCAACCGTATACTGGCGGAACAGTTTCTCAAGCTCGGTTTTCTGGGCGGCCGGAATTTGCGACCAGAGCAGTCCCGCCGAGTTCTGCAGGATCAGTCGAAGGTCGAAACTCTTTTCGATCACCGGCTTGAGCATGGCGTAGCGCGCGGAGAAGGTCTTGCCGGCGCTGCCAGCCTTCATTGTCGCGATCAGCGCGTCGTCCAGAGCGTTGACCGGCTGCGTTTCCGGGGCAGCGGCAGCGCGTGCCGCCGGAAGCGCGAAGGGCAGGGCCACGGCAAGTGGCGCCGCCAGGAGCATTCGACGTTTCATAAGGGCAGATATGGCGATCAACGTGCCGGAATTGCGACCGAACCGTGCGAATTTTCGGGCACGGCTCCGCGACCGAGCGCGCCGAGCGCGTGCGCCACGATATCCTTCGCGGTAAGTCCGGCATCGATCAGCTGGCCGGCGGGTGAGTTGTGGTCGATGAAGCGGTCCGGAAGCGTCATCGGGCGGAATCGCAGCCCTGAGTCGAACGCGCCCGACCAGGCGAGATGGTGGCCGACAGCCGCGCCGAAGCCGCCGCTCGAACCATCCTCGATCGTGATCAGGACTTCGTGATGACGGGCAAGCTGGTCCACCAGCGCGGTATCGAGCGGCTTCATGAAGCGGGCATCGGCGACGGTTGCGGGGAAGCCGCGCGCCGCGAGTTCGTCCGCTGCCTTCAGCGCTTCGGCCAGGCGTGGGCCGAGCGCCAGGACGGCCACCTTGCTGCCTTCGCGCACGATTCGTCCCTTGCCGATTTCCCATGGCGTTCCGCGCGCAGGGAGCTGGACGCCGGTGCCCTCGCCGCGCGGATAGCGGAACGCGGACGGGCGGTCGTCGATCGCGGCCGCGGTGGCAACGCAGTTCATCAGTTCCGCCTCATCGGACGGTGCCATGATCACCATTCCGGGGAGGCAGCCGAGATAGGCGAGGTCGTAGGCGCCGGCATGGGTGGCACCGTCCGCGCCGACGAGGCCGGCGCGGTCCATGGCGAAGCGCACGGGCAGGGACTGGATCGCCACGTCATGCACGACCTGGTCGTAGGCGCGCTGGAGAAAGGTGGAATAGATCGCGCAGAACGGCGCCATGCCCTCGGTCGCCATGCCGGCGGCGAAGGTCACGGCGTGCTGTTCGGCGATGCCGACATCGAAGCAGCGGTCCGGGAAGCGCTTGCCGAAGGCGTCGAGGCCGGTGCCGCTCGGCATCGCCGCGGTGACCGCGACGACGTTCGGATTATGTTCCGCCTCGGCGATCAGCGCCTGGGCGAACACCTTTGTATAAGAGGGCGGTCCCGGCGGCGCCTTGGTCTGCTCGCCGGTGACGACGTTGAACTTCGAGACGCCGTGATACTTGTCGGCCGACGCCTCGGCCGGTGCGTAGCCCTTGCCCTTCTGGGTGACGACATGGAGCAGGATCGGCTCGTCGCCATCGATGTCGCGCAGATTGCGCAGGACCGGAAGAAGATGGTCGAGATTATGGCCGTCGATCGGGCCCACATAATAAAAGCCCAGCTCCTCGAACAGCGTGCCGCCGGTAAGGATTCCGCGGGCGTATTCCTCGGCGCGCTTGGCCGTGCGTTCGAGCGTGCGGGGGAAACGTTTCGCCATCCGGGCGGCGAAATCGCGGATCGAGAGGAAGCTGCGCGAGGAGATCAGCCGCGAGAGGTAGGCGCTCATCGCGCCGACCGGCGGCGCGATCGACATGTCGTTGTCGTTGAGGATGACGATCATGCGGGACTTGCTGGCGCCCGCGTTGTTCATCGCCTCATAGGCCATGCCGGCGGACATCGCCCCGTCGCCGATCACGGCGATGACGTGACGCTTAGGGGATTCATCCTTCAGGTCGCGGGCCACGGCCATGCCCAGGCCGGCCGAAATCGACGTCGAGGAATGGGCGGCCCCGAACGGATCGTATTCGCTTTCGGAACGGCGCGTGAAGCCGGACAGCCCGCCGGGCTGGCGCAGTGTACGGATGCGATCGCGCCGGCCGGTGAGGATCTTGTGCGGATAGGTCTGATGGCCGACATCCCAGATCAGGCGATCCCGCGGGGTCTCGAACACCGCGTGCAGGGCCACCGTCAGCTCGACGACGCCGAGCGACGCGCCCAGGTGCCCGCCGGTCACGGAAACGGTGTCGATCGTTTCGGCGCGCAATTCCCCGGCGAGCTGGCGGAGCTGGTCGGCGGAGAAATTGCGCAGGTCGCTCGGAACGCGGACACGATCCAGCAGGGGAGTCTGCGGCGGCATCAGACGACACCCCGTGCGCAGGTAACCGGTCTTTCGCTGGCGCGGTAAGCCATCATGCTGATTCCTTCAATCTCCGTCATTGCGACCCTGCGGCACTCCGGGCCGTGCCGGTACCCGGAGGATTTATACATTCATCGTGGGGAGCGATAGGGCATGGTTGAAGAGATAAGATCAACCGGTCTGGAATGAAACGGGTGCGGGGATGGGGTGGCTGTTTGATCTCGCACGATGCATAACTGCAACACAGGCGGTCTCCAAGAGGGGGCTCGGAACAGGCGCCCTTGCGAAGCCGCCTTGGGATGACTTATTTCAGAGAAACGGCGTACTGCCGGAGTGGATTTCCCACAATCGCGAATTCCCGATTCGAAAGGCGACAGACCATGGATCTGCCTCATACCATGACCGAATGCGCAGATCCGGCCGTGGACCAGACGGTCATGAAAGTCGTGCTGGCGCAGCCGCGCGGGTTCTGCGCCGGCGTCGAGCGGGCGATCGAGATCGTTGAACGGGCATTGGCGAAATTCGGTCCGCCGATCTATGTGCGCCATGAAATCGTGCATAACCGCCATGTGGTGGAGGATTTGAGATCCCGCGGCGCGGTGTTCGTCGACGAGATTTCGGAAGTGCCGGATGGGGCGATTACGGTGTTTTCTGCGCATGGCGTCGCGCGGAAAGTGCAGCAGAGCGCCGCGAACCGCGCCCTGCCGGTGACCGATGCCACCTGCCCGCTGGTTGCCAAGGTCCATTCCGAAGGGCGGCGCTACGCTGGTCAGGGGCGGGAGATCGTGCTGATCGGCCATGCCGGGCACGCGGAAGTCGAGGGGACGATCGGCCAGATCGACGGTCGGGTCTATCTTGTGCAGACCGTCGAGGATGTGGCGTCACTGCAGGTGAGCGACCCGGACAAGCTTGCC
This sequence comes from Acidiphilium multivorum AIU301, assembly GCF_000202835.1. Taxonomy (NCBI): domain Bacteria; kingdom Pseudomonadati; phylum Pseudomonadota; class Alphaproteobacteria; order Acetobacterales; family Acidocellaceae; genus Acidiphilium; species Acidiphilium multivorum. The sequence continues at coordinate 2,302,826 of NC_015186.1, read as the reverse complement.
TATATCACACAGACGACGCTTTCGGTTGACGACACGCGCGGAATCATTGCGGCGCTGGTCGAGCGCTTTCCCGGGATCGTCGGTCCCGACGTGCGCGATATCTGCTATGCGACCCAAAACCGGCAGGAAGCCGTGCGGCATCTGGCCGAACAGGTCGACGTTATCCTGGTCGTCGGCAGCCGAAATTCATCGAATTCCAATCGTTTGTGCGAGATCGGCGCCGAATTGGGGCGTCCGTCCTATCTGATCGACGATGCCAGCCATCTCGATCCGTCCTGGTTCAAGGGCATCCGCGCCGTCGGGGTTACGGCGGGCGCGTCGGCGCCGGAAGTGCTGGTCAAAGGGGTGATCGACGGCCTGCGGAAGTTCGGCGCCATCGAAATCGATACCCTTGCCGGCACGCCGGAAGATGTCAGGTTCAAACTGCCCACCGAAGTGAGCGATGCCTGAACGGCGCATCGGCAGGTTGGGAAATATCAGGAGTTACCAATGGGCGTGCCGCTGAAGCAGGCGATCAAGGTTGGAGCCTACGTGCTGAAACAGCATTTGACCGGCAATCGGCGGTATCCGCTGGTGCTGATGCTGGAGCCGCTGTTCCGCTGTAACCTGGCTTGCGCCGGTTGCGGCAAGATCGATTATCCCGCACCGATTCTGAATCAGCGCCTGTCGGTTGCCGACGCGCTGGAAGCCGTGGATGAGTGTGGCGCTCCGGTTGTGGCGATTGCTGGCGGCGAGCCGCTGCTGCACCGGGAAATGCCCGAGATCGTCGAGAAGATCCTGGCGCGGGACAAGTTCATCTATCTCTGCACGAATGCGCTGCTGCTCGAGAAGAAGATCGACCAGTACAAGCCGCACCCGAATTTCTGCTGGGACATTCATCTCGACGGCGATCGCGAGATGCATGACCAGGCGGTCAGTCAGGAAGGCGTCTACGAACGTGCCGTTGCCGCGATCAAGCTGGCCAAGGCAAAGGGATTCCGTGTTTCGATCAACTGCACATTGTTCGACGGAGCCAATCCCGAGCGGGTCGCCGCGTTCCTCGATACCGTGAACGAAATCGGCGTCGATGGGGTCATGACGTCCCCGGGTTATGCCTATGAGCGTGCCCCGGATCAGGAACATTTCCTTAACCGTCAGCGGACGAAAGAACTTTTCCGGGCGATCTTCCGCCATGGAAAGGAGCGGAAGGCGCGCGGAATTCGCTGGAAATTCAATCAGTCTCCCCTCTTTCTCGACTTTCTGGCCGGCAATCAGACCTACAAGTGCACGCCCTGGGGCAACCCGACGCGCAACGTGTTTGGTTGGCAGCGGCCTTGCTACCTGATCGGGGAAGGCTACGCAAAGACGTACAAGGAGCTGATGGAGACAACCGATTGGGACAAATATGGTGTCGGCAATTATGAAAAATGCGCCGACTGCATGGTCCACTCGGGCTTCGAGGCGACTGCGGTGGTTGACTCGGTCAAGCGCCCCTGGAAATTGGCCAAGCTTGCGGTGACGGGGATCCGTACCGAAGGCGCCATGGCGGCAGATATCCCGCTTGATCATCAGCGGCCGGCGGAGTTTGTGTTCTCACGGCACGTCGAACACAAGATGGCGGAGATCCAGGGAACCCAGGAACCGGCCGAACCCGCGGAGTAACCGGGGAACGGCCGTATCCCGCCCCTGTTGCGGTCATCCGGCGGCGCTTCGCTCGCGAGGCGCCGGCATGATGTTTTGTGCGGGGGCAGTTCTGGTCGGACGGAGTTCGGACTCTCGACGGTCGACAATCATGTAGCCCCGGCCCCAGTTCGTCTGGATCAGGTCGTCGGCCCCGGCGGCCAGCAGTTTCTTGCGGATTTTGCAGATGAACACGTCGATGATTTTTGGGTTGGGCTCGTCGAGCCCTCCATAGAGATGATCAAGGATCGCTTCCTTGCTCAGAACGCATCCTTTCCTTAGGGCAAGGATCTCCACGATCTGATATTCTTTTTTTGTTAATCCGATCTCGGTTTGAGATACGAAAATTTTCTTCGCGTTCATGTTGATTTCAACATTGCCGACAGCCAGCGACGAACTCTGGAAGCCGCGGCTGCGACGAACCTGATTCTGCACCCTGAGGAAAATTTCCTCGTGTGAGATTGCGCTTACGATCAGATCGTCAACACCTGCCTCGAGAATGCGCAGGCGCGTTGCTTCGCTCAGCAAATGCGCGACGGCCATGATCGGGCAGCGCAGTCCAGCGAGGCGCAACCTGCGGATGAGTTCGATCTCCGCCGGGCGGGTATCCGTTACACGCAGAACGACCGCGTCGTATTCATAAAATCGCGTCAGATCGAGCGCTTCTTCAATATCCGTCGTTTCGTCTACAACGACGAGCTTGGACTTAAAGAATGTAGTCAGAACATCTCGATTATCGAGCGGGTTTCCAAAAATGAGAAGTTTCATTACAACCCCCAGTTAACTGAAAAATTCAATACAACCGGAAGGGGAGGGCGTCAATAAAATAATTTTAAGGAGATGATAATCGATTGAATAATAATTTCGATTACGAAAAATGGGATTGAAATTGAGTTTTTGGAAACTTTTCCGGCACCAGGGCGCACAAATGCGGTGAAAACCCCGCCTTTATCCGCGGATGGCCGGGGTGTTCGGCAGGGGGAGCAGCGAGGTTCGAGCGCGTGGGAGGGTATTGAAGATTAAATCGAGGCAATGGATTGGCGTGCGCCGGACTACCAGCGGTTGCGCGCTTCCTGATCCTCGTCGCGTGCCGAAACCCAGTGCGATGCTCCATCGGCAAAGTTCTCGCGCTTCCAGAACGGCGCGTCGGTCTTCAGCCAGTCGATCAGGAAGGCGGTTGCCGCGAGGGCGTCAGCCCGATGGGCGCTGGCGGCGGCGGCAAGAACGATACGGTCGCCGGGTGTCAGTTCGCCGACCCGGTGGATGATCGTGCAACCGGTGAGCTGCCAGCGGTTCGCGGCCGTCTTGGCAATCTCGGCCAGTGACGCCTCGGTCATTGCCGGGTAATGCTCGAGAATCAGGGAGGTCAGCCGGCGGCCGTCGGCCTCGCCTCGGACGACGCCGACGAAACTCGCAACCGCGCCGGCCCCCGCTTCAAGCGCGGCGAGTTCGGCGCCGACGTCGATGTCCTCAGTCGTGACGACGATGCGAGGCATGCTCCGGTCCGTCATCCACCGGTGAAAGGCGGAAAGAAGGCGATCTCTCGGGCACCTTCCAGCAATGTGTCGGGCGGAACGAAGCGCTGATCGAGGGCGGTCTTGATCGCGCGGCGGTCTGCGAACGCACGGGTATGGGCAGGGCTGCGCGCCGACAGGAAATCGGTCAGGGCACTGATTGTCGTCACTTCGGGCGGAATATCGACGTCTTCCTCGGAGAGGCCGATACGTTCGCGCAACCAGGCGAAATAGAGGATCTTCATTATAAGGATATGGGACCACAGAGGCGTTGAGTCATCGGGTCGGGACCGTTACCACCTGGCCATTCGACTGGATCAGCGTCGCGGTGCCGTTCCCGTTGGGAATCAGGATGCCGCCCCCCCGGCCGCCGATCGGGGCGATCGTCTGGTAACGGCCGTTGCTGGGAGACGTCACGATGCCGAGCGGGCCGTGCGGTCCCATCACCGTCTGGCCCACAGGCAGCGAATCTCCGGAGGTAATCGGCTTGGCGGGCCTTGCCGGCGCTGTCGGTATTGCCGGGGCGCGCGGCACAGGCGCCTGTGCGCTGCCGGGCGGCGTGGATGAGTGCATGGCCGCGCCGGCGGGGCGGGAGAACGTTGCCTCCGCGCCTTCCGCGCGGTCGGGCGGCAGACGGCGGACCTTTGCGCCGGGCGGAACCGAATAGGACGGCGCCGGGGAACTGCCGGCGGGGGCGCTGTAGAGGTTCTGATAAGCCTGCCCGAGGGGCACGTTCATGTGTTTCTGGATTTCACCGAGTGTTGGCACCGGAGCGAGCTTGCCCGGCCAGACATCGCCTGGCTGGGGACGCAGCGGCTGTACCGCGACCTCGTTGCCGCGGGCGCGCTGCATGTTGATGGCGTCACCCGCGGGCGCATTCGGATCCCCAAGTGGGTTGAGGGTGCTGTTAAAATAGTTGCCCACGCCCGCGCAGCCGGAAAGCAGCAGCACAAGACTGCCGGGAAGAAGTGCGGCCACGGCACGGCGGGGCCAGGGCGAAGGCAGTACGGCCGGGCGGGATGGGGCGGATCTGGCAAATTGCCGCATCTTTCTTCCTCGAAATTGTTCGAATTCGTTATGCGCCGGTTTGCCGGTCTACCTCAAGCGATCAGGCGGCCGCATCGGCGGAGGAGGAACCGCGCGACGGCTGGCGGATCGCCGAGGGGGAGAACAGGTCGGTCGCACCCGGGGAGCGGGACATCGCAGGCGACGGCGATGACATCGTCCTGCTCCGGCCAAAGCGGCGCCTTGCCGAGTTCGGGCCGATGCACTTCGATCTTTTCGACCGCGGCCGCCTTGAAGCCTTCCGCGAGATAGAGATCGGCCGGTGCCATGCGGGCGAGCAGGGCAGGAAGATCCGGTTCGGCGGCGGCGCCGTGATCGTGAAACAGCACGAAGCGTTCGGCGGTGGCGAGCATCGTTTCGTGTGCTCCGGCTTCGCGATGACGGAAACTGTCCTTGCCCGGCTGGTCGGGGTCGACCTTGTGGTGGGCGTGCTTCAGGGTCGAGACCCGCAGCCCGGCGCCGCCGAGCAGGGGCAGAAGGGCGGTGAGCAGGGTTGTCTTGCCGCTTCCCGACCAGCCGATGAGGGCGATGACCGGCGCGCCGTGCGCCGTGAGTGTCGCTGATGATTTCGTCATCTTCGGGTCAGGGTGACGGTCCGGGCTGGGTCACGTGACGCAGCCCCGCGGTCAGGTAATCCCAGCCGGTGATGAGGGTGAGGCCGGCGGCGATCCAGAGCAGGGCGCCGCCGATGATGCCGGCCGGGAGCCAGGGGATGCCGAGTTCCGCGGCGCCGGAATTGCCGAGCAGGAGAATGCCGAGCGCCACCATCTGCGCGGCCGTCTTCCATTTGGCCAGCCGGGTCACCGGCATGCCGACCTTGATGCCCGCAAGGTATTCACGCAGGCCCGACACCAGGATTTCACGCAGCATGATCACGATCGCCGGGTAGATGCCGAAGGCGGTCACGCGATGAAAACCGACGAGAAGCATCAGTGTTGCGCCCACCAGCAGCTTGTCCGCGATCGGATCGAGCATCCGGCCGAGATCGGATAGCTGGCGGCGGCTGCGGGCGAGGCGGCCGTCCAGCCAGTCGGTGATGCCCGCGATGACGAAAAGGAGGGCGGCCAGCAGATCGGCGAGCGGGGAGCCGATCGCGACCAGCACGACCAGCAGCGGGATCGCCGCGATGCGCGAGAGCGTCAGCACATTCGGTAAGTCGGTCAGCATTCGGGGACGTTAAGCCGATTTTGCCGCCGGCGTCACCCGTCGCAACAGGCTTATGACAGCAGAATGATCGTATCGCCGGGCGCAATCCGCCCTGGGGCGAGGACCTCGGCATAAATCCCGCAGTCGACATGACCGAAATGCGTCATCAGGTCCTTGACCGGATTGGCGTCGCGCGCCCGGGTTTCCGGGTTGACGGTCGTGGCGGCGCAGCGGTCGATCCGTGCGGTAACCCGCAGCCGCGCGTCCCCGATCGCGAGTGTGCGGCCGACCCAGCCGAGTTCAGCCCAGGGCTCGGCGCCGTCGAAATAGAGATTGGCGCGGAAGCGCAGAGGGTGGCGCGGCGCGCCGGCGGCGGCTTCGAGCGCCCGCAGGCTGGCCAGGCCGATCAGGCTGATCACCTGGTTCCGGTGGTCTGAGAAACTATGGCCGGACACATGCCGGAATCGTGGCGTGCCGCGCATCGAGCCCGGCAGGGCGGCGGCGATGAACGTCCCAAGCTGGCTGCGTCCGGCCTCGGTCAGGGGCGATGCGTCGATCGCCGCGCCGTCCGGCGCGATGAGGGTCAGCAGGCCTGCGGCGTCGTCGAAGCGGCAATCGAGGCGAACGGCTTCCGGATCGCGGGCGAGGCAGAGGAATTCGGCTTTCGGGCGCCAGGCCGGCGCTGCCGGATCGAAACCGCAATCCCCCTGCGCGAGTGCGAAGGCGCGGTCCCAGGCGATGGCGCGTCCGGCTTCGAGGTCCGCGGCCTTCAGCGGTTCGGCGGTCAGGCCCTTGACCGGATAGCGGAAGAGTGAGTCGACGAGCATGGTCATGGGGGCGGTTCCTCTTGAGGAGGATCAATGCAGCAACCATGTCCAGCGGACAAGGTCGGACCATTGCCTTGCGAGGGATGGTCCGGCCGGGTCGCCTGATGAAAGGGATCGAGAACAATGGATTTCGAGAAGTTTACCGAACGCGCCCGCGGCTTCGTGCAGGCCGCGCAGACGATTGCCGTGCGCGAATATCACCAGCAGATCACGCCGGAACACCTGCTCAAGGCGTTTCTCGACGATGAGGAAGGGGCCGCGAGCGGGCTGATCCGCGCGGCCGGGGGCGATCCGGCCGCGGTTCGTCTCGCGGCCGATGCCGCGATTGGAAAACTGCCGAAGGTGCAGGGCTCCGGCGCCGGGCAGCCGCAGATCACGCCCGATCTCGTGCGGGTGCTCGATGCGGCGCAGCAGATGGCGCAGAAGGCCGGCGATGAATATGTCGCGCAGGACCGCGTGCTGGTGGCACTCGCGGCGAGCGGCACGCCGGCGGGCCGGGCGCTGACCGCGGCCGGCGCCTCGGCGCAGGCCCTGGAGAAGGCGGTGGCCGATATCCGCAAGGGCCGCACGGTGACGAGCGCGAACGCGGAGCAGACCTTCGATGCGCTGAAGAAATATGCGCGGGATGTGACCGAGGCCGCGCGCGCGCAGAAGCTTGATCCGGTGATCGGCCGCGACGAGGAGATCCGCCGGGCGATCCAGGTGCTGGCGCGGCGGACCAAGAACAACCCTGTGCTCATCGGCGAGCCTGGGGTTGGCAAGACGGCGATCGTCGAGGGGCTGGCGCTCCGCATCGTCAATGGCGACGTGCCGGAGGCGCTGAAGGGCAAGCGGCTGCTCGCGCTCGATCTCGGCGCGATGGTGGCCGGCGCGAAATATCGCGGCGAGTTCGAGGAACGGCTGAAAGCCGTGCTGAAGGAGATAGAAGGCTCGAACGGCGAGGTCATCCTGTTCATCGACGAGATGCACACGCTGGTCGGCGCGGGGCGGGCGGATGGCGCGATGGATGCCTCGAACCTGATCAAGCCCGAACTGGCGCGCGGCGCGCTGCACTGCGTGGGGGCGACGACGCTCGACGAGTATCGGAAGTACATCGAGAAGGATGCGGCGCTGGCGCGGCGCTTCCAGCCGGTCTTCGTGGATGAGCCGAGTGTCGAGGACACGATCTCGATCCTGCGCGGGATCAAGGAGAAATACGAACTTCATCACGGCGTGCGGATTTCGGATTCGGCGCTGGTGGCGGCGGCGACCCTGTCCAACCGCTACATTACCGACCGGTTCCTGCCGGACAAGGCGATCGACCTTGTCGACGAGGCCGCCTCGCGCCTGCGGATGCAGGTGGATTCCAAGCCCGAGGCGCTCGATGAACTCGATCGGCGGCTGATGCAGCTCAAGATCGAACGGGAAGCGCTGCGCAAGGAGCAGGATCCCGCCTCGAAGGAACGGCTGGAGCGGCTGGAGGGTGAAATCGCCGAACTCGAGGAGAAATCCGATGCGATGACGGCGGCGTGGAAGGCCGAAAAGGACCGACTGAATGCCACGCAAAAGCTGAAGGAGCAGCTCGACCAGGCGCGGGGCGAGGCGGAGATGGCGCAGCGCTCCGGCAATCTGACCC